>CP024912.1:631049-1262098 GCA_002813895.1 Cyanobacterium sp. HL-69
AAAAGAGTAGATTAACCGAATTATTTCTTATGGAAAATACTTTCCAAGAAACCCTCAAAACCTCCCTTAGAAGTATGATCTCCTTTGATTTGAGCTAGTTTTTCTAGTAGATCTCTTTCCTCAGAACTAATTTTTGTCGGAATTTCCACATGAACAGTTATTAAATGATCCCCTCTACTCACAGCATTTCCTAACTTTGGTACCCCCTTATCACGGAGAGTGGTCACAGTATCAGGCTGTAAACCAGCGGGAATGGTAATTTCCTCATGCCCATCGATGGTAGCAACCTTGAGACGGCAACCTAAAATCGCTTGTAAATAACTAATAGTAATCTCTGAGTAAATATTATTACCATCGCGTTTAAATTGACTATCAGTTTCCACCGAGAGATAAACATACAAGTCTCCAGCAGGACCTCCACGGGTACCGGCATCCCCTTCCCCTGTCACCCTAAGACGAGTGCCATTATCTACCCCTGCAGGGATAGTAATTTTTAACTTTTTGTTTTGTTGTTTTCTACCTTGCCCACCGCAAGACTCACATTTTTCCTCAATAATTTGCCCCTCTCCGTTACAAGTAGGACATACCGTTACCTGAGCAAAACTACCAAAAGGAGTACGAGTAGCACGGCGCACCTGCCCCGCCCCATTACAAGTAGGACAGGTTTTTACTCCACTACCTTTTTTCGCCCCCGTGCCGTCACACACCTCACAGGTTTCTAGGTGAGGGATTTTGATTTCTTTTTCACCACCAAAAACCGCTTCACGGAATTTTAATCTTAAATCTAACCTGAGATCATCTCCTCTGGCAGGACCACGACGACGAGCGCCCGTAGTCGCACCACCACCGCCACCAAAACCACCGCCAAAGAAGGTTTCAAATATATCGGCAAAACCACCCATATCATTAGGATCAAAGCCTGATGCCCCGGCACCAGCCCCACTTACTCCAGCTTCTCCGAAACGATCATAACGGGCTTTAGTTTCTGGCTCTGAAAGCACTTCATAGGCCTTATTTATCTCTTTAAATTTATCTTCTGCCCCCGGCTCTTTGTTTACGTCGGGATGATATTTCCGCGCTTGTTGTCGATAAGCTCTTTTTATTTCTTGTTTGGTTGCATCACGGGAGACTCCGAGGATTTGGTAATAATCGCCTGACATATTGCTTGGTTCTATTTTCGTGATTGGTCTGCTTTTTTTACACTATTGTTTAACATTCTACTAGATTGCCTTAACATTATGTTACTTTAATCTAGTTTATGGTGTAAAAAAGATGCGCAAACCGGGACTTGAACCCGGAAGTCCTTAAGAACACTAGAATCTGAATCTAGCGCGTCTACCAATTCCGCCACTTGCGCCTTTAATTTCTAATAATAAAATATCTTACAGTTGTTGATCACTTTTTAGTTATTTTTTTCAGGAGCAAAGTAATTTGGTATTTAGAAGCTGTTTGAAAAGTCTTGGTGTAGAATATTTTGGTTAATAACTGAATGAAAAACATGACAAGATTATCATACGATACTGACCTCACTGATGACCAGTGGAAAATTTTAGAACCTTTAATTCTTCTGGCTAAAATTGGTGGGAGAAATCGTAGTTTGGACATCAGAGAAGTTCTAAATGGGATCTTTTATCTTGTTACTAACGGAATAAAATGGAGAGCGATGCCTCATGATTTTCTGAAGTGGCAGAGTGTTTAGAACATATCAAACGTACAGATTCAGACCCCTGTTTTAGTGTAGTTCCCAAAAATGGATCGTAAAGAGAACTTATTCTTGGCTTAGTCACTACCGAAGATTGAGTAAAGACTATGAATTTTTGCCCATTACTAGTGAAATGATGATTTTTGCTTGTATGATTCATTTTATGGTCAGACGATTAGAACCTCAACCTTAAAATATTTAAATCTCTTTATAAGTAACTTTTCAAACAGGTTCTGAAACTACTTCCATTAATTCCTTAATACCATTGACAGGAATTACTTTAACATGAAGTTTTTCTTCCAACTCTGCGATGGTGACGTCATCTAAAAATTTCGCCTCATCATGTTTTAACATTACCGAAGGCAAAAGAATCTTTTTCGTTAGTTTTTTTTCTGGTAATTTAGCCAATAAATCTTGCCCTGTAATTAAACCTGTTACTGTAATTTCTTGCCCCCAATAGTCACTATTTAAAGCCACTAAATTAACATTCAAATTCTCTACTTGGTTTAACTTCGCCACGAGGGGTTGAAAAGCCGTTTCCACTGCATTACCCACAATCCAAGTATATTCCTGTGGCTGGGCAATTTTGGCAGGTAAATTTTCGTTAGCGATGGTTTCAAACTCCTTTAAAAATTGTCTAATTGAGCCTACACCATTTCCAATTTGAGGATAGTCTTCGTAGTGGGATTCTGGGGGTAAATCTTCTTGGGCAATTAAAAACCATTCATCGGCCAACCAAGCAAAAGTAGAGCCACATTTTTCCCTAAATTTATCCTGTAAGGCTTGGACTTGTTTAATAACTTCTTTGGCTTTTTCTCGGCTAACGGGAATCAATTCATCTTCTTGGGGGCGAAATTTGGTTAAACCCACTGGCACAACAGCGGCACTAATTACCGCAGGAATTTCCCCTTGATGGAAGGAAAATAAATCGTTGAGGGTGGTTTCTAGGTGCTTACCGTCATTAATATTGGGGCATACGACCACTTGGGCATGGACTTGTAAACGTTTTTCTTGAAACCATGCTAAATTTTGCTTGATTTCCCCTGCCCGTTGATTTTTTAGTAGTCTAATTCTAATATCTGGCTCGGTGGCATGGACGGAAACATAAAGGGGAGAGAGGCGCATTTGTTCGATGCGATTCCATTCTCTGGTGGTTAAGTTTGTTAGGGTGAGATAACTACCATAAAGAAAACTGAGGCGATAATCATCGTCTTTGAGGTAGAGACTTTCTCTTTTCCCGTCAGGTTGTTGATCGATGAAGCAAAAGGGGCATTTATTGTTACACTGGATTAGCCCATCAAAGAGGGCATCTTCAAATTCTAAACCTAAGTTTTCGTCGTAGTCTTTTTCGATTTCTAGTAGGTGATTTTTGCCGTATTTATCGATAACTTCTAGTTCGAGATATTCATCGCTACAGAGAAATTGATAATCGATTAAGTCTCTTGGTTGCATTCCGTTGATGCTAACGATGGAGTCTCCTATTTCAAAGCCTATTTCTTCGGCAATGGATTGGGCAAGTATCTTACTAATACGGGCAGGTTTCATATTAATTGATAATGGGTAATTGATAGTTAATAATGGAAGATTTATCAGTAAAAAACCGAGGGAAACTTAATTAACTCCTAATCGTCTATTGTACATTGTTTCATTCTTGTCTTGGTTCACCCTCATCTTAATCCCCATGAAAAAAGGGGTTTTATCTATGGCTTTGTTGCATGAATGAGTAAGAAAAAAGGTTAGTTATATATAAAATGAAAAACTGTTTAATTTACCAGGAAGACAAACACAGGGAGGGAGTATCTCATTTAGGCAAAAACAAACAACAGTAATCCAAAACCCGTTCAAAAATTTTTTATTGTTGAGGGTTATTTTGCTGTCAATAATTTGAAATTGACATATATGTTAGATTCAAAGAAGAAACCTTAAAAGTTTTCACAACATTTAGTGAGTAAAAAGCATTTATGAACCTAGGGGAAAAAAGCACTACTGCTAAAACCGTTTACCATGATAATTTTATTGATCGTTTATTTATCGCCTTCTTTTGCCGTAAAATGGCGATCGCACTGGGGACAACAACAACCCTAAAAGGCTATGATGCCTTTGTGGATTTATCTCAAAAAATGGTTCAAGGGCGAAATCCTCAAGAGCAACAAGACTTAGTCGAAATAGTTCTAAAATCCTTGATACCATCTCCCATACTATACCTTACCCGTACTTTTGTTCCTGCCAATAAATGGGTATGTGAAGCCAATGCCAAGTTTGCCAAAATTTTATTTCCATGGTTAGTAGGGGTTTGTGAGTTACGAGAAGTAGAAATTGAAGACCAAAATAACCAAAAAATAGTACAAAATAGTGGAGTACATATCAAAAAATGTCGCTATCTCGAACAAAGTGGCTGTGCAGCCATGTGTATTAATATGTGCAAGTTACCCACTCAAAAGTTTTTTACCGAGTCTTTCGGCATTCCTGTCACCCTAACTCCCAATTTTGAAGACTTTAGTTGTGAAATGGTATTTGGACAAAATCCCCCTCCTTTCCATGAAGAAGATGCGTCTCGTCAACCCTGTCTCAAAGAGGTATGTGATACTGCCGTAACTTCCTCCTTCAGTAAAAATATCTCCCCTTGCCCTAAAATAGCCAAGTAACTCCTAGGGAATTATCCATTAATTTTATGGTCACAACTCATTTACCCATTTTCTCTGATAATCAAGAATGGCTGTCTTAATTTGACCAATAAGGGGGATAATTGTTAGTTAACGTTTATAAAGTATAGTAAAAGTTAACATTTAATTGAATGCACATTGCTTGGCTAGGGAAAAAAACACCTTTCTGTGGAAACGTGACATACAGCAGAGAAATTACTAATGCTTTGATGTCTAGGGGCTACAAGGTTAGTTTTCTCCATTTTGGTCAAGAAAATGATGATTCTATAGATGACCCTTACAATGCAGAGGTTAATTTACCTTTTATTTATAAATCTCAAATATATACCATTCCCACTCCTAAATCTAGTCAAATTTTATTACGATCGCTTCAGGAATTGCAACCCGATTTAGTCCATGCCTCCCTAGGGCGTGTCATCAATTAAGCCATATAACGACTGCGGCTAGATAAATAGCACCAAGAAAATTTATTTTTCGTTTATCATACCTAGTGGCTATGGCTCTATATTGTTTTAATCGGGCAAAAAAGTTCTCAATCAAATGTCTTGCTTGATATAAATACTTATCATATTCTCGTTGTTCTTTTCTATTTCTTTTTGGTGGAATAACCGCTATTTTATCCTGCTTCTTTAGCTTTTCCAGAACTCTTTCATCCGCATCATAACCTTTGTCCCCTAACAAAATATCTGCCTTTATTTCTTTTAGTAAAACATCTGCACCGTCCAAATCACATTTTTGTCCTCCGGTGAGGAAAAAACCTGTAGGATTACCTAATGCGTCAACCGTAGTATGAATTTTTGTACTTAAACCTCCTTTACTTCGACCTATTGCTTCCTCGTTTTTATCCCCCCTTTTGCACCAGCACTATGCTGGTGTGCTCTTACTATGGTTGAATCAATCATGGCATATTCATCGTCACTATCTCCTGCCAAAATTTGAAAAACCTTTTCCCAGACACCTTTTTTATTCCAACGACTAAAACGAGTATGAACCACTCGAAAATCACCAAATCGACTAGGTAAATCTCGCCAAGGAATACCAGCTCGATACCTGTACAATACCGCTTCGACAAAAAGTCGATTATCTTTGGCGGTGACTCCCACTGTACCAAATCGACCCGGTAATAAATCTTTAATTTTTTCCCATTGATCGTCTCTCAAACCATACCTGCGCATCTCTACCATATCCTCACTTTTGTCACAATTACTATCATCCTTATTTTATCTGTTATTCTCTTCTATTTGATGACACGCCCTAACCCTTTCTCCCCTAGATTTTAAGCTACCCGAAATTTGTCAACAACTCAATATTCCCCTCGTTGCTACCTTTCATCCCCCCTTCGATAGCCATTGGCGCAACATCAAATCTAGTACCCAATATCTAACCTATCAACTATACGCCCCCACTTTAGCTCGTTATGATAAGACCATTGTCTTTTCTCAATTACAACGGGATTTATTAATTAAGTTAGGAGTTGCTCCACAAAAACTGGCTATTATTCCCAATGGAGTCGATACGGACAAATATAAACCAGGACAGTCTTATTTTAAACAACAATTTCCAGACCATCATCTTTATGTGTATCAAGGTAGGGTAGCCGTAGAAAAAAATGTAGAATCTCTTTTGAAGGCTTGGAAATTATCTTCTCTCAAAAATGATAGTCGTTTATTAATCGTTGGTGATGGACACCTTACCCCCAATCTTAAAGGTAATTATAACCAAGATGATGGCATTATATGGTTAGGAGCGATCGCCGATGAAACTAAACGTATCGATATACTAAGGGGAGCAGACGTATTTATCTTACCATCCTTAGTAGAAGGATTATCCCTTTCACTCCTAGAGGCCATGGCCTGTGGTTTAGCCTGTGTCGCCACCGATGCAGGTGCCGACGGAGAAGTATTAGCCAATGCAGGTATTATTCTTAGTACCCAAGGAGTCACCACCCAACTAAAAACCGTACTACCCATGTTTTCTCACCATCCAGAATTATCCTCCTTGTTAGGGAAAAAAGCCAGAGCAAGAATTTTAGAAAAATACACCCTTCACGATAACGTCACCAAATTAGAAAAACTCTATCTTAGTTTACACAATAGAATTCTCATATAAGACAAAAATTTCCAGCATTGCTTAGTCATGTTATGAAATATGATTGAATGACGCTAGAAATTGAGACATCAAAATATTATCAGCATTGCCTGTTCTCTGCGGAGGTTTACTCCACAATTTTAATCAGCAAATAAAAACATTTTAATTCCTTATTCTTTATGCGATCGCCTGATTATTTATTTATATAAAATAAAAGATAATACTAAATCCCGTTTCAATAATATACTAATTAGGGCGGGGAACAGGGAACGGATAGTAATTGTTTATTGTCAATTGTTACACGGTGAATAATAGTAAACTCTACTAATCGGATTTGGTATAAGTAGGTTGGCGAAATTAATTATAGCTGTTATTTTATTAAGACTCTTATAAACAAGGGGTTTAAACCCCTTGCCTAAATCCATTTAATTATGCCTACTTACTTAACTAAAAATTGAGAAAAATAAATTGTAGTATATGTAAGTTTTGAATTCTCAAGAGTTATGTAATCAATTAATAGTAAGTAAAAATGGAAAGTGAAAAAAGAGGGTTAAGTAACCTGAGTTAGTTGATTGACTCTCTTGAATTTAGGCTCAGTAAGGGACAGAAATATTTAATTGTCCATTATCTATTATTTCTAGTAATTGAAAAATTACTCCCGTTGCCCATGCTTGGGGTAAACAAGCCACTGGGTATTTTACGGGGGTATGATTTTCTTGGCGGGAAAAGCCACAGAATAGCTCTGAGGGGCGATTATTCGGTTGTAGGCTAATCATGGCAATTAATCCTTCTGTCACTATTAGGGCTTGATCTACCATACCGATGTGATGTAATCCTTGGGCAATGATGGCACTGTCATGGGGCCACACAGAGCCTAGATGATAGCCCATGGGGTTATAGGCAGGGGATAGACTGCTAAGGGTACGAATGCCCCAACCACTAAACAAATCGGGCTTACAGAGACGATCGCCCACAGCCCTAGCTTTTTCATGGGTAAAAATATCCCATAGTAAACAGTGACCAGGATTAGAAGTAATACTATCGATGGGATTGCCCGTTTCATCTAAGCCCAAAGCACAATAATTTTCCGACTCTAGCCAAAAATCACGGTTGAACCTTTCTTTTAGTTCCTCCGCTTCAATTTTCCATTTTTGAGCAAGAGATAAATCTCCTATGATTGATGCAATTTCGCTCATCCTGATTTTTGCCCCATATACATAACCCTGTACCTCGCAAAGGGCGATCGCACCTTCTACCAATTCTCCCCGACTGTTAACAATACAATCACCCGAATCCTTCCAACCCTGATTCTGAATACCCCTGGAGGAGCGACATAAATAGGTTAGATAGCCTGTTTTTTTTGATTGGTCATCAATCCAGTTCATAGCGGCGATCGCATTTGACCATAACTTATCAAGAATATCTCGATCTCCAGTGCGATGAAAATAATCCGCCAACAAAATCAACCATAGGGGAGTAGCATCCACCGAACCATAGTAGGGGGTATGGGGAATCTCATCACACCTTGCCAACTCTCCTAACCTTAACTCATGGAGAATTTTCCCAGGGGATTCATCTCGCCAATCGTTATTCTCCGAACCTTGAAAATGTGCCAACGTCAGAAGAGTATCCCTAGCAATGCGAGAATCAAACGTTAAAGTTTGTCTTGCCGCAATCAAAGAATCCCGTCCAAACAAAGTCGAAAACCAAGGAATCCCCGCCACTAAAACCTTACCAAATCCAAAAGATTGTAGTAATAAATAAATATCCTCCTGAGCTTGTTCAATAATATTATTTATCACCGTGGAATCAGTACGAATTTTAGTAATTCCCTGATACCATTCCTCCTCCTCCCTTTTTGCCTCCTTGATTGCCCCTTGATAACTTTCAGGTAATGCAACATAGGAGCTAGGTTGATCATTCATTTTCGTCTGTAAATAGTAACCGAACTGAAAAACCTCTTGACTGTCAATCTTTACGTGCCAGACGACTGTATTACCCTTAATATAATCGGGCGGATGATGACAAAAATTAATTAAAGACTCTGCCAAAGAATTATCTAAACCTTGATAAGCAAAACTCAAATAATTATCTTCTATCGATAACTGTTTTAAATGTTGTCCTCTGTGATTGCGGCGATCATAATTTCTAATTTTAAATAAATCTTTAAAATCAGCCTGAAAACTTAAACTTACCTCAAACTCCAAAGGTGACGTACTATAGTTGCGCAGCTCGATTTCTTCCCACAAAGCACCGCGTAAGGCAATTTTCCTTTTGATACCCACTGCTCCCGGTTTTAAAACTCCCTTAATGGTAGGATTCGTACTATCAACAATGATAGAGTAACCTGTTTCGGCACAACTACCCAACAACACAGGGGAAACCCCTTCTATCTGTAACTCTGAACGACTCAAAAAACGGGTATCCTGACAAAATAACCCTGTCACGGTGTACTTTTGAGTATCAGCATAGGCAACTGTGTTTCCCAATGTATCTGTAATCAGAAATAAGTCATTGTCTTTAATAACGAGAGTGGGTTGACTTTGAAAATCTACGGCATAGGGTAGCTCTGATAATTCATTATCTAAAGCGGGTAAAAAGTTTTTACCATATAACTGATATGTTTTTTGAGCCATAGTTATTTAATAGACAATTAATAGTTGAGAATTGAGAATTAAACTTGATTCAATTTTGTTTTTTATAATACCAACGGGAAATAGGGTGGGCATTGCCCACCATTCTCAGGTTAACTAACTTTGGGTAAAATAACTCCTTTGGGACGACCATTGATAGAAGCAAAGCGTTGTTCTATTAGTTTCGTGTAAACTTCCTCGTAACCTTCGGTCATGTGTCTTGCACTAAATTTTTGCACCACATGATCTCGACAGGCAAGGCGATTTATATTACCTATTTTATCTATGGCACTAATCATCTCATCTAGGTTTTGGCATAGAAAACCTGTTTTTCCATGGGCGATAACTTCAGGGGCGGCCCCCATGGCGATCGCAATTACGGGAGTACCTGTTGCCATGGACTCTGTCATCACTAACCCAAAAGGTTCGCGCCAATTAATGGGGAATAAAGTGGCGATCGCACCTCCTATCAATTCACTTTTTTCTTTAGAACTAATTTCTCCCATCAACTGGATTTGTTTACCATCCACATGAACTAGAATTTCCCTTTCAAAAAATTCTCGATCAACTTCATCCACCTTACAGGCCATTTTTAATTTATAACCCGTACGCTTAGCTATTTCTATGGCACGGTGCGCACCTTTTTCAGGAGATACCCGCCCTAAAAAAGCTAAATATGGTTCTTTATCTGGGTGACTATGAAACTGATAAGCATCGATATTGATGCCATTATAGACATTCCCTACATAGTTTAAGTCGGGTAAAGGTTCCCGTTGAGAATAGGAAATACTCACATAATTTTGACGTTTACATTGACCAAACAAAAATCTATTTTCTGCGGATAAAGGGCCATGTAAAGTGTGAACAGTAGGTGTTTTCGTAAAATTAGCATAGGGTAGTGCTGCATAATCCACATGGGAATGAATTATGTCAAACTCATCAGCACGTTTATATACTTCTTGTAATTCCAAATTGAGATAAACATTGTAATCTTTCACTGTACTATCAGTACGGATAGCACGGGGATAAACAGAGTTTAGTTTGGCTAAGGTGCCAGAATCTCCCGAAGCGAACAAGGTAACTTCATGACCTCGTTTTACCAGTTCATCAGTCAACAAAGCTACCACTAATTCAATTCCGCCGTAGCCTGTGGGAGGAACTGTTTCCCACAATGGCGCAACTTGAGCGATACGCATATGTAACCTCCTTTATTATTTTGAGATTAAAATATTAAAAATATTGTAATTATGAATTGATTAAATATACTTAAGTAAAGTGATCATTCATACGTAAGTATTTGTCTCTTAATCCTAGTTAATAAACTATCCTTGTTGTCTGTAGTAGTTACCGTACTTAATGTTCGGATATTTCTACGAATTTTTGTGTGCTTTTATTGAATTTTATGTTAAGTATTAACTTACTTGACTAAGATTAAAGTTTTGAGTTTTTGTTCGTTAAAAATACTTTCCTTATTGTCACTTCAAGAAAAAATATAATTGGTCACAATATTAAGTGCGGAAGGTTGGCTTAATTATCTATCTTAAAATGTCGTTCGGTCTGGAATTTTGCACTGAGGGAGAGGATGGATTGGTCAAATTCCAGAAAATCAAGGATAAACGCCTGTTCAATTCAACAGGAGTATATTATATCTGCGGATGCTCCCTACCCCAATTACCATGTTCAAGCGAAGGCACTAACTAAAGCTAGAAAGGAAAACCCCAGACTAGCTTCTGTAAATGCACAAGTACAGCAACAAGTCTTAAGGACTCTGGAGAGAGCTTTTTTAGACCGTGAACGTAAAGGATTAGGGTATCCTCGTTTCAAAAAACATAGTCGGATGCGGTCATTCGTTTTTCCTCAAATGCTTAAAAATTGCATTAAAGGTAATCGAATCAAATTACCGCAATTAGGTTGGGTTAAATTTAGACAATCTCGTCCACTTCCCGATGGTTTCTTGGTAAAACAAGCTCGGATAGTGAGAAAAGCTACAGGATATTTTGTCATATTGTCCTTGCACTCAGATGTGGATATTCCCCAACCAATCCCTCATGGTCATCCTAAAGGTTTGGACATCGGCTTTATCTCAGCTGTGGTAACATCCGATAATGAACCCATCCCTAGACCTAGGTTCTTAAATAAGTATTCACGGGAGTTGAAAAGACTACAACGAATGCTGAAAAAGAAACAGAAAGGGTCTTGTGGATGGAAAAAGTTACAAAAGCGTATCGCTCGTTTACATTTTAAGACTACTCTCCCATCGTAAAGATTACCATTTCAAACTTTCCCATCATTTAGTGAAGGATGCAGGGATGATATTTGTCGAGGATATAAATTTCCGAATGTGGCAACGGTCATTCTTGTCAAAATCTAGTGCCGATTTTGGTTTTGGACAGTTCATTGATATTTTGGAATGGGTGTCTTTCCGAACAGATACTTACTTCTCCAAAGTAGATCACCGTTACACAAGTCAGGAGTGTCCTGAATGTGGGGCTAGAACAGGGAAGAAGGACTTAAAGGAACGAGTACACGAATGTCCAGAGTGTGCTTACACCACTGGGCGAGATCATGCTTCTGCTTTAGTAATCAGGAATCGTGGTTTAGATTTAGTGGCGGTCGGGCAGCCCGTCCAAGAAAAAGCGAGTGGAGATGGTCGCAGCGGGGGCGAGTTTACTCGTCTAGCCACGAATCTGTGAAGCTAGAATCCCCCGACATAATCTTTGATTTGTCGGTGGGAGTGTCAAATTTTTATATGTATAAGTTTTCGTTACAATAACCATAGGTAAATATTTATGTATCAATTAGGTAAAGCAAAAGAACATGGCGAGTGGTAAAAACCCCGACAATAATAGTTTATCCCAGAGAGAATTAGAAATTTTGGAGCTGGTAGCTACTGGCTTAACCAATAATGATATTGCGGAAAAATTGGAAATCAGCAAAAGAACAGTAGATAACCATATTAGTAATATCTTAACTAAAACGAAGACTGATAATAGAGTCGAGTTAGTTCGTTGGGCTTTGCAGTGGGGCAAAATTTGTCTTGATGAAGTTAATTGTTGTACGTTACCTGAGCATCTACCTTCAGAATAAACAATTAATCCTCTATTTTGATCATTAATTTCTTTTTAAAATATTTTATTTTTTAAATAGGTTTAATTAAAACAAACATTTAAGATGATAGTTACTCATACGAATACTTAACATAAAAGTTTTAAAAATATTTATATAGTATAGTAAAATATTATCATAAGTAATAAATCTAATTGTTTTTATTTGTCCTTTGAACTCTACTAATAATTCTGATAAAATTCAGTCTTCATTGTATTTTAACCCGCTTAAAAATGACCATGATTATATAGTTGTTGATACTGAAGGGCAAGATATTCTTAGGGAAATTGCTATTATCGATAATCAGGGAAAATTAGTCTATGAAGCCTTTGTAGAAGGGCATTATAATAATGGTTCACAAAAAATTAAATGTAAATCTTTAATACAAATTATTGATGATTTAGATAATTTATTACAGGGAAAAAATATTATATGTCATTCCGCAACCCATGATAAAAAGATATTAAAAAATAGTTTTCAAGCTACTACAAAAAAGTTTCCTGTTTGTAAATTTGTTTGTACTTTTCAACTTGCAAAAAGGTATTATCCTCACTATCCTAACTATTCTCTTGGGTATCTTAGTAAACAACTGAGACTTAAGGTTAAAAATCGCTTTTTTAATGATAATTTAGCCCATAGTGCGGTATATGATGCAAAATTTACCCATCAATTGTATTTACATTTACTTAGTATAAAAACTATGAATAAAACAATTATTTCTAAGTCAGAATTAAGTCAGTATCCTAACCCTTTTACTAGCAGCAGAGTAGATAATCCTTTTCAAACACACCTAGATTTTCAGCAAGTTTATCAGATAGAATATGAAAGTTTAAAGTCGATTTTAAAGGCTGTTAAAGTAGATGATAATAATCAGAGTAAGGGTGCTGTAGTTATTGGAGAGGCAGGAACAGGTAAAACTCATTTAATTATGAGAATTGCTAAGGAATTATTAGTAAGAAATCGTGTTTTATTTATCAGACAACCTAATAATCCAGACTATATTTTTTATCATATTTATAGTCGTATTTTAGAGTCTTTTAATGAGTCTGTAGAGGGAACAAATAGAACTCAATTAGAGCTTTTGATTGCCCATAGTTTTGTAAGTATTTTATCGAAAATTGATAAAGTTTATAATAGTCCTCAAGGAAAAAAAGTTATTGATAATTTTCGTGATGATAGTTTAAATATATATGAAGTGCTAGGTAAGGAAGACAGTAAAAAATATCAAGATAATTGGAATTTTATTGAACGTAATATTATTAATTGGTGGTCAGAAAATTTTTCTATTGGCGGTTATGGGTTAGAAATTTTAAAAGGGATGATCAAATTTTGTCGTTATAGTCGCTCTGACTTTAAAGATATAATTAGACGTTGGTTATCTGGGAAAGAATTAAGTGATGAGGAAGCGAATAAAATAGGTTTAAAAAACTGGAATGATGACCTAAGTAGAGAAGAATTTGCCCTGGATGCGATCGCCGTTTTCGGTAAATTATCAATGCTAGATGAACCATTAATTATGGTATTTGATCAACTAGAAGGACTAGGATTAAAACAAAATCAACATATATTGGAAAACTTTGGTTTAGCTATTAAAGAGATATTAACCCATGTACATAATAGTCTCGTTATTTTAAATCTTTTTCCTGACCGTTGGCAACAGTTTAAAGACTATTTTGATAGTTCGGTAGTTGATAGACTATCTCAAAATTGTATCACTTTATCTCCTCCAAAACCTCAACAAATTCGAGAAATTTTAAATCTAAAAACCCAAGCCGTTGGTTTGTCAATTACGGACTTTTGCACGGAAGCAGAATTAACAGATATTTTATCTCAATCATCTGTCAGAAGTATTATTAATCGAGCATCAGACTATTACCGTTATAAGGCTGAAAATGTTCCTCTTCCCGAAACAAAAACTAGCGTTAATTATAATTCCAGTAACTTAGAAAAAAGAGTTCAAGAGTTAGAAAATATTCTGCAACAGATAGCAAAATTAACTAATAATTTTCTTATAGAAAAAGATAATGATGAGGATGGTATTTCTTTATCTACCCTTTTTCTTGATGTACCATCACTCAAAAAAGAAGATACTAACAGTAAACAGGATGAGCTTTTTAAAGATAAATTAATAGAATCATTAAGACAGTTAAAAAATAATATTATTCAAGAATACCATCTCCCACAAATCATCACCGATTCTGATGATATTGGAAAACTGATTACTATTACGGAAACCATAGCTATTTATTATCAGAATGTAGAAATAAATCAGTTAAGATTAGGCAATAAAAGATTACCTGAACATATTGTCATTAATACTCAAAAAGAAGAATTTATTATAGGATTTCTTAATATAAGTAGTTCTAGTTTTAGTAGCAGATTACGTAATATTAACGAGTTAGTAAGTGCTAATTCTAAAAGTAAATTTTTGTTATGTAGGGATGAAAGAGAGCCTCAGATAAAAGGTAAAGTTGGCAAGTTAGAAATAGAAAAATTAAATAATACAAAAAACGGTCAATTTATTATTCTCGATGAAACTAGCCGTATTAACTTCGAGTTGGTTTATCAATTAATTATTCAGATTCAAGAGAAAGATTTAGAATTAGATTTAGCAAAATCTTTTTCTTTATTACCTGAAATCTTGGACGAAGATTCTTTGATAACCTTATTACTCAAAAAAATCATTAAAAATTAAAATCAGATTCTGAGTTAAAATATTGAGTCTGTGCAAAACTAACCATCTCCAGCGTTAGTTACTAATTCAGTATATTTATTTATATTCAACATAAAAAACCGTGAAGATTATCTGTTCTCAAAGTGAGCTAAAAAATAACTTATCCTTAGTAAGTCGTGCCGTACCAGGGCGTCCTACCCATCCTATCTTAGCTAATGTGTTATTGGTGGCGGATAGTGAAAAAAATACTGTTACCCTCACTGGGTTTGATTTAAGTTTGGGAATGCGTACCAGTTTTGCGGCGGAAGTTGAGGAAGAAGGTAGTATTACCATCCCTGCTAAATTATTTAATGATATAGTCAGTCGTTTACCTGAAGGGGAAATTACCGTTAGTTTTGATTCTGATGATGTTGATGATAATCCATTAGTTGCGATCGCATCTATGTATGGTAAATTTCAACTTAGGGGAGTATCAGCGGACGAATTTCCAGAATTACCAGCCGTAGAAAAGGAAGAAGCCTTAATGTTGCCCGTAACAGCATTGAGTGAAGGTTTAAAAGGCTCTTTATTTGCCGCTAGTGGTGACGAAGCCAAACAAATTTTAACAGGAATACACCTTACCCGTAACCTCGACACCCTCGAATTTGCCGCCACCGATGGACACCGTTTGGCAGTGGTAAAAACTACCGATGATAAAGAAGTATCGGAGGATGGAGAAGAAACCACCGATGAGGATATTTCCATCAGCGAAGAGCAAAATTTCACCATGACAATTCCAGCCCGGGCTTTACGGGAATTAGAGAGAATTTTAACCATGGCAAAAGAAGAAGATAACGTTGCCCTCTATGTGGATGATGGACAGGTGGTTTTTGAGTTGGGGGCGCAAAATTTAACCAGTCGCAAACTAGATGGCGCTTATCCTAATTATAACCAGTTAATTCCCACTTCTTTTGATCGCACCATGGTAGTAGAAAGAAAAAGAATTATTGAGAGTTTAGAGAGGGTATCAGTATTATTAGACCAAAAAAATAACATGGTTAAATTCACCCTTGATGGCAAAAATGACCAACTATTTTTATCCGTAGAAGCCAACGAATTAGGCAATGCAAAAGAAAGTATTGTCGCCGAAATTACAGGGGATGATTTCGAGATTGGTTTTAATATTCGTTATTTAATGGATGGTTTAAAAGCATTATCTTCTAACGAGATTACCTTCCATTTTAACGGGGCAATTCAACCAGTAATTGTTACTCCCCTTAGTGGTTTACAAATGAAATATTTAATCATGCCTGTTAAGCTATAGTTTTTTGTCGATGGTGGGCATTGCCCACCCTAATTTATTTCCTATCAAGATGTTTTTATGATCCCAAAAATAGCTATCATAAAACAAGGTTTATCACGTCAAATCCGTGGGGAAAATCCTGATGGGCAAAATAATTAATGGTAGATATGAAATAGTAGATAACCTTGCCAAAGGAGACATAAGGGAAACATTTCTCGCCAAAGATACTCAAATGCCCTCCGAAAAATTGGTGGTTATCAAAACACTAAAACCCCTTGATAGTCAAAACAATAACCTCGAATTAGTCCAAAATTTATTTGCTAAACAAGCTCAAATATTAGAACAAATAGGGCAAAACTCTACTCAAATCCCTACCCTTTACGACTATTTTACAGAAGATGAGCAGTTTTATCTCATTCAAGAATATATCGAAGGAAAAACCCTTGCAGACATAGGTATTATCAATTTTGCACGGTGTGAAGTCATCCTCTCATCCCTCCTCAATACCCTCAAATATATCCATAGTCAAAATATTATTCACCGTGACATTAAGCCAGAAAATATAATTATTCGTCAAAAGGATGGTTTACCCGTATTAACCGACTTTGGGGCAATCAAAGAAACCATGGGGGCGGTTGATAATCTTTCCGCAGAAAGCCCTAAAATAAATGCTACCACAGGTTTTATCGCTCCAGGGCAAAGCGCAGGAAGAATTATATTTAGTAGTGATTTATATGCCCTTGGGTTAACCATGATTTATGCCCTCACAGGGAAATATCCCCTCGAATTTGCCAATAATCCCCTCACGGGAGAATTAGATTGGGATAACTCATTGCCCAATATTCCAGCGCCCCTTAAAACCACCTTACAAAAAGCCATCAAAATAGAAGCGGGGCAAAGATACCATACAGCCCAAGAGATGTATTTAGCCCTCCATCAAAGTCAACCCCAAACCATCACCCAAGATACCGTGTTAGTCGCCCCCAATAATCCAAGGGAAATGAATACTTCTAGTTATAATCCCACCGTGGTAGTATCCCCTTCAGGACAAAAATTTACCCAAGGAAATTATCCCCATCCTGTCACTGGTGTCAATTATAGCTAAGGTTATTATCAACCGTCCAATCAAGGTAATAACAATAATAACATTATCATAATTTTGTTAACGGCTATCCTTGTCGCCATAGGGGTTTATGGGGGCTTTTTTATTGCCCAAACCATGAGAAATTCTCAAGGTGAATTTACCGCTACCCAAGGAGAAAGGGAAGAAGAAATTTTGCAGGAATTCATAGAAGAAACGGAAACCCCAGTGGAGGTTAACGAGGTGCAAACTCCTGCACCAAATCCTCCTGTAAACAACTCCCCTCCCCCTTCCGTAAATGTTCCTACAAATGCCCGTATTGGAGGCTCTATGGGAGTTAAAAATATTCGTTCGGGACCGGGTACGGCTTATGGAGTGGTGGGTAGTGGAGTGACAGGAGAGGGCATCGATATTTTAGATAGTGGTTATGATTCGGGAGGTTATTTGTGGTATCGGGTATATCATCCTGCTTCGGGGGTGACGGGATGGATGGCGGCACAGTTGGTTAATTAATTTGGGGTTGATTTTATGATGAAATTTTTTCGCTCTTTATTTTCTAATGTTCAATTTATTAATTTTTTCATCGCTTCTTTGGTAGTAGTGTTACTTTTTGGCTGGATTCATTTATCTAGTGATTCGGTAGATGATGGAGTGGTGAGAAATAATTCGGAGATTGTTATGGAAGAAATACCCACGGATGAAACTCAACCTATGGAAAATATCATTTCTCCCCCTTCTTCTGATGATGGGGATAATTCGCCCGAGTCTGAGTCGCAGGAGTTTAGTATTACTCCTGATTTACCGCCCCCTCTACCATCCTCAACTTCTCAACTACCCTCTGAAAATATGACTAATTCTTTGTTATCGGTGGCAAGTTTTGGGCATTTTCCCTATGCAGAAACTCCCCCAGAGCGATTGGTAAATATGGGTAAATACTATCACCGTACAGAATATTTGGACCAAGAAGAGGCGATCGCATTTAATGCTATGAAGGAGGGGGCTAAGGTTGAGGGGGTAGATTTAGTATTGATTTCAGGCTTTCGCTCAGTGCCTTCTCAAACGACTCTTTTTAATAATCAGGTGAGTAAAAGAGGTTCAGCGGAAGCAGCGGCAAGACTGAGCGCGCCCCCTGGTTATAGTGAACATAACACAGGATATGCGGTGGACATTGGGGATGGTAAATAACCAAATTTTGATTTTAAACCAGGGTTTGAATCTAGCAACGCTGGAAGGTGGCTTTTGATGAATGCTTCTCGCTATGGTTTTGAGTTGTCCTTTCCTCGTAATAATCGTCAGGGGGTTACTTATGAGCCATGGCACTGGCGTTTTGTGGGTTCACCCCGTGCTAATGAAATTTTTAATGTGGCTCGTCAATTTGCCCAAAATTAGTTTTTTTATTAATACTAATAATCTTTTAATAGTGTTATTTTAAAAGCAAAAAAAGGGTATCCTTATAGTAGTGTGAAAATATTTTTTTTACCCTAATTTAAACATAAAAAAAGTTAAGGGCGCTCACGAAGTGGCAGCCTACGGCTGATCATGAAATGGCACTGTGCGATCGCCTTTATACCCCAAAATTTAAAATATACCCTCAATCGAGCAAATGTCATGGCAGAAATAATTAACGGTCGCTACGAGATAATAGACACCCTTGGCAAAGGAGGCTTTGGAGAAACATTCATCGCCAAAGATACCCAGATGCCCTCAGCCAAATTAGTAGTTATCAAAAAACTAAAACCCCTCGATAGTCAAAATACCAACCTCGAATTGGTTCAAAACCTATTCGCCAAAGAGGCCCAAGTATTAGAACAACTAGGGCAAAATTGTACCCAAATCCCCACCCTTTACGCCTACCTCATCGAAGATGGGGAATTTTACCTCATCCAAGAACATATCGAAGGAGAAAGCCTTGCAGATATAGGTATCATTAACTTTGCTCGGTGTGAAGCCATTCTCTCATCCCTGCTCAATACCCTCAAATATATCCATAGTCAGAATATTATCCACCGTGACATTAAACCCGAAAATATCATCATCCGCAAAAGCGACGGTTTACCAGTATTAATAGACTTTGGTGCAGTAAAAGAAACCATGGGCGCCATGACAAGGAGTAATAGCTCAACGGTAAGCTCTGTAGTGGTGGGTACAAGGGGCTTTATGGCACCCGAACAAAGTGCAGGAAGAACCCTATTTAGTAGTGATTTGTATGCCCTAGGGTTAACTATGATTTATGGACTCACAGGCAAATATCCCATCGAATTTGCTAATAACCCCCTCACAGGAGAACTAGATTGGGATAGCTCATTACCCAATATTCCAGCACCCCTTAAAACCACCTTACAAAAAGCCATCAAAATGGAAGTAGGGCAAAGATACAGCACCGCCCAAGATATGTATTTAGCCCTCCATCAAAGCCAAACCCAAAGTACAACCCAAGATACTGTTTTAGTTGCCCCTGCCAATAATACAGGGGGAATGAATTCTTCTAGTTATAATCCCACCGTGGTGGCATCTCCTTCAGGACAAAATTTTAGTCAAGGCAGTGCGCCCCATCCCGTCAGTGGTGCCAATTATAGTCAAGGTTATTATCAACCCCCCAATCAAGGAAACAATAACAATATTATCGTAATTTTGTTAACCGCTATTCTTGTCGCAATTGGTGTTTCTGGGGGCTTTTTTGCCATGGAACAAATGAGAGCCAATCAAGCCGAGTTAGAGCGTATTGAGCAAGAAAAGGCGGAAGCAGAACAAAAACTAATTGAGGAACAAAAAAGAAGAGAAGAAGAGGAGGCAAAACGATTGGATTCGGAAAGATTGGCCTCAGAAGCTAACGACGCTAGGCTGAGGGCAGAAGAGGATAAGAGAAGGGCTGAACAAGAAGCCAGAAACAGAGTTATCCCAGTAAATAATCAACCTACCTCAATAAATAATCCTGATGTCAACACTGTAGATATTTCCGACGCTACTGTTTATATTCATTATCAGTCAAACGAATCAGGCGCTCGTTCTTTACAAGATCATTTGTTTTCGAGGGGAGTAAACATTGCGGATGAGATAGATCAAATAAATGGTATAAGAAAAAATGACATACGTTATTCAAATTCTTCAGCTCTACCTTTAGCAAGGGCAGTAAAAAATGAAATAGAATCATTTTATAGAAGTAGAGGTATTAATAAAAATCTCGAAATGATTGATTTATCAGCAAGAGGTTTTCAAACTCCTACGAATCAAATGGAAATATGGATTAATGAGTAGGCTACCGTAAAATGATTGAATCAACTAAATAAAGGCATAATGAATAGTCTTTTAATTAACCGTTATGAAGTAATTGACACCCTCGGCAAAGGAGGATTTGGAGAAACATTTCTCGCCAAAGATACCCAGATGCCCTCGAAGAAATTTGTTGTTATCAAAAAATTGAAACCGCTACATGATCAAACTGATAACCTCGATTTTTTACAAAAATTATTTCAAAAAGAAGCCCAAGTATTAGAACAGTTAGGGCAAAATTGCACCCAAATCCCCACCCTCTACGCCTCTTTTACAGAAGATGGTCAGTTTTACCTAATTCAAGAACATATCGAAGGAGAAAGCCTTGCAGATATAGGCATCATTAATTTTGCTCGGTGTGAAGCCATTCTCTCATCCCTGCTCAATACCCTCAAATATATCCATAGTCAAAATATTATCCACCGTGACATTAAACCCGAAAATATCATCATCCGTAAAAGCGACGGTTTACCAGTATTAATCGACTTTGGTGCAGTAAAAGAAACCATGGGTGCCATGACAAGAAGTAATGGCTCAACGGTAAGCTCTATGGTTATTGGTACGAGAGGCTTTATGGCACCCGAACAAAGTGCAGGAAGAAGCCTATTTAGTAGTGATTTGTATGCCCTAGGGTTAACTAGGAGTATTTCGTATTCGTCAGAATGCAATACAAGCAGAACAAACTTTGATTAATGTTGGTTTTAATCCAATTCTGATACCTCAAAATTAAAAGTAACAGAGTTGCTTATTATATATATTGTTTGCGTTTACTTTTATTATTCATCTAATACGCACCATTACTTTTAGTAAAAAACATGACGACAATAGTTTTAAGAATAATCCAAACATCAAAGAAAAAACTATTATTAATGACATAATAAACATCCATTAATACTCTACGGTGGTAGGGAATATCATTTCTGCCTGATACCTGCCATAATCCAGTGATACCTGGTTTGATGGTCAACACCTTATCAATTTTGTTGCCATACATATAAAGCTCATCAGGAACAAGGGGGCGAGGCCCTACGATACTCATGTCACCCTTTAAAACATTCCAAAATTGGGGAAACTCATCTAAGCTACTAGCCCTTAAAAATTTACCAATCCAAGTAATACGAGGATCTTTTTTTAGTTTAAAGTTATGTTCAAATTCTGCTCTTTTTTCGGGACATTCTGCTAAAATCTGATCTAAAATTCGGTCAGCATTTTTGACCATTGTTCTAAATTTTATACATTTAAAAGTTTTAAAGTTTTTTCCTACCCTTTCTTGATAATAAAAAATAGGTCCAGGAGAGCTAATTAAAATCAGTAAGGCGATGGTAAAGTACAAGGGAAAACAAACGATTAACACCGTAGCGGAAAAAATAATATCAAATGTTCTTTTATAACGATAGCTGTCCGAAATGTTTTGTCTTGCGATCGCACTGGGATTTGCTACGCGAGACGAACGTTTGCGAGACACAAATTGGGTATTGATGGTCATTGTTACTCCTCTAGTCACACCTGATTAGTTATCATCGAGAATAAAATGCTTTATATCCCGATAATTGAGGGAAAATAGTTAATTTATTAAGTTGATTTTATTATTACTCAAAATTGTTATCAATGAATGGTTTATTTTGAACTAAATCGATTTAAACATTGATCCACAAATCCTTGGTAAGAGTCTTGGAATATTTTGAGACTAAATTTTTGAGCATTGATAAGACAATTTTCCGCCCTGAAGTGAGGGGCTAAATTTTCAAAGGTGTTGACGGCTTTTATTAATGAATCTATGGTTTGAGACGGAAAAAATACCCCTGTACCTGTGTCGGGGTTCGTTTCCATGTCGATGACGGTTTCTAATGCACCTCCTCCTTTATAGGCTATTACGGGAGTGCCACAGGCCTGAGCTTCGACGATCGCAATGCCAAAATCTTCACAAGCACCGTATATAAAAGCTTTAGCGGATGATAAATATTTTTTGAGAGTTATATCATCCACCGACCCTAAAAGGGTAATATTGGGCTTGGCAATGGCTTCTATGGACTTAAATTCTGGTCCATCCCCAATAACTACGAGGGGTTTTCCCAATTTGTTAAAGGCTTCCACAATGAGAGAGACTTTTTTATAATTGACTAAACGAGATACTATTACATAAAAATCGGATTTTTGAGCTTCAAAGGGAAATTCATCTACTTGGACGGGGGGATAAATCACTTTGGCTTCCCGACGATAACAACGCCATATCCTTCGGGCTGTGTGGTGAGAGTTGGCGATAAAATAATCGACTCGGTTAGCAGAAATTACATCCCATTGCCTGAGTTGGTGCAAGATATAACGGGCAAAAAATCCTTTTAGGGCTGAAGTGCGATCGAGATAATCAAAAGTTAAATCCCACGCATAACGCATGGGAGTATGGCAGTAACATATATGTAGTTGATCTGGTCTGGTGATAATGCCTTTTGCCACGGCATGGGAAGAGGACAACACCAAGTCATATTCCGTCAGATTAAGTTGCTCGATGGCGATGGGTAATAAGGGTAAATACTTTTGTACTCCATTTTTGCTGAGGGGAAAATGTTGGAGAAAAGAAGTACCTATTTTTCGTCCATAAAGGTAACTTTGGGGGTTGGAAGACTCGAAATCGATCAAAGCGTATAGTTGAGCGTCTATTAGCTCTAAAATCTCTTTGACCACTAGCTCAGAGCCTCCCGTTGCCTTGGGGGTTAACCATTCATGGACTAACGCTGTTTTCATGAAAACTTAAAATTCATCATTATCGGAATTGTAGCTTTCATTATCCCGTTTTGAGCCTAATAAATCAAGGCGATCTACTCTTACCACAGGTTTTGAACGATTTACTCCTGTGTTGCGATCGCTCCAGGTATCAATTTTGAGGGATCCTTGAATACCTATCAAACTACCTTTTTTCGTATAATTAGCGGCGATTTCAGCGGTTTTTCCCCAAATTTCCAACTCAAACCAATCAGGCCCTTCATCTCTTTTACCACGACGATTTACCGCTAGGGTAAGACGACATTTGACACTCCCAGAATCAAAGTAACGAATTTCTGGATCTGCGCCGGTACGACCTACTAAATTAACCATGTTTAGACTCATGTTTTTGCCTATGCTCCGATACTGTACTAATATCTTACTATAATTTTGGGAGTTGGTGATATTAGATATGATTTCTAGTTGATTAGGGAACAGGCAACAGGCAATGGGCAATGGTGATAATATTTTGAGATTTAAATTTCTAATATCATTTAATTCTATTTCGTACAATAATTGAGCAACGCCCAATTTTTCTTTGTTAATTATAATTTTCATCGGGGGGCAAATCATCCCCATGGGCGGCCTCGAAGGCAAGGCGATCGCACCTTTCATTTTCTCTATTTCCTGCATGACCTTTCACCCAAATAAATTCTATGTCATGCTGCCGACACAGAGCCAACAAATCTGCCCACAAATCAGGGTTTTTCGCCTTTTCTTTGGCATTACGTTTCCAGCCATTTTTCTCCCACTTTTGCGCCCATCCTTTTGTGATGGCATTTACCACATATTGGGAGTCTGTATATAGTTTTACCTGACACCTTTTTTTTAATGTGCGCAAACCTGCGATCGCTGCAAACATTTCCATACGGTTATTAGTGGTTAAACTAAATCCCCCTGACAACTCCTTGCGATGGTCGCCATACAACAATACTACCCCGTAACCCCCCGCCCCCGGGTTGTGCAGACAAGAGCCATCAGTATAAATTTCTACCTGTTGTAATTCCTGTTTACTCATGGCTATTCCCTTTAAATATTCTATTCATCTGACTATTAATAAAATCCGTGATTGCTTTTTCATAATTAGAGGCGATCGCCAATAAAATCCCCCCAAAAATATACCACGGCAAAGGAGCAATAAAATTTTTTACCCACAACCCAAACTGAGCCAAAACAAACAACAAAACAAATAAAACTAACCAAGCCTTCATTATCAATTAACTCCTCACAACTGCCCACAATGTACCATGATACCTCGTAGATTTAAGAAAAAATCTTCCCTCTCCACAGAGGAGAAAGAAGAAAGACTGAGTATCATTTTTTAATAAATTTACAAAAAATTAAGTTTCCGACGCGGACTGCTGATTGAGTAAAGGAGAAAAATATGCCACCAAAGCCCCTAAAATAAAACCAATTACATTACGGAATAAAGGTAACCATTCACTCGTCCGAGTTACCACAGGGCCCATCCCAAAAGCAAAGAATAGAATTCCCCACAAAGGAGAAATAATTAATACCCACTGCCAAGCAAAAACTTGCCCCTCCTTACGAGGTAAAGCAGCCAAACCAAAAATAACTCCCCCCACCACAGAAGTAATCAAAGTTAAAATCCATTGCTCTTGAGGTAAACCAGGCACCACCAAACAACCCCCATCCTTTAAACAAGTTTCCACAGTGTCCATGGCTGTAACAATAGAATTATTCTCCCCGTTTTCACGGACATAATACATATTACCGAAGCGAGTTTGTAACTCAATCCAAAAAGTACGGGGCAATAAAGGGTAAACATCATCTCCTACACTAAAAGCAAGTAAATTTCCACCCCTGCCGTCAGCTACCAATAAAATACTCTGCTCATCCAAATTCCAAAACTTAATTACCGCTCTTCCAGGAGATTGATCATACTGAGTCAATATTCTTAACTTCCATCCCGTCTCCTGTTCAAATTTGTCAAACTCTTCAATCAAATTTTGTTCCTGCAAATCTGGCAAATAATTCGCCAAATCTAGTACGGGGGTAACTTCACTGGGTAACAATTGTGGATTGTTTACCGCTTGGGCCGGTTGAGGAGTAAATAACCATGTTGTTAATGTTAAGAGACAAACGGTTAAGGATAAAAAGATTTTAGTAAGAAGACGACTGTGCATAGTTTCTAACGAAAGATTACTTTTTGATAAGGGTTTTTAAGGTTTGTTACAAATATTAACCTTTATTCTAACTTACCTTTGGAATGGAAACACAGAATCAGGAAAAAAAACAACACACCAATAGATTTAAAATACTTTTTCTCATTTTGTAAGCCATCAAAAAGGTTCATTTTCAGGTAAACTTCATAAAGTCTATTTCAATCTACCAATCTTGGAAAAAAAAGCAAAATCGATTTATTGGCAACTAACCCCCTATGTTCGCCCTCAGCTAAAAACTATTGTGGGAGCATTCCTCTGCACCATTGGATTTACTATTTTCTGGCCTATATTGGCTTGGTTAGCAGGAGAAATGGCAGAATATGTTGGGCAGGGTGATTTAGCTTCTATTGTTTCCTTGGCAGGGTTCGCGGCCATAATATTTTTCATTCGGGGCATCGTACAATACGGGCAAGATACCCTTATGGCAAAGGCTGCGTTATACATTGCCCTCGATGTACGCAAATTGGTTTATGGACATTTACAAAAATTAAGTCTTAGTTATTTTGAGTCTGCAAAAACTGGGGATTTATCCTATCGTTTAACGGAAGATGTGGACAAAATAGGAGAGGTAATTAATAAAATATTTCAGCAATTTCTACCTAGTATTTTGCAATTAATTGCGGTTTTAGGGTACATGATTTATGTCAATTGGCAGCTAACTATTTCTACTTTAATTATTGCTCCTTTGATGGCTGTATTAATTGGAGCTTTTGGTTCAAGGTTGTTGGATTTGACTAGAAAAAGCCAAAATCGTATCTCTAATTTATCAGCATTGATTACGGAGGTTTTTGGTGGTATTAGATTAGTACAGGCTTTTGCGGCGGAAGAATATGAAATAAATCGCTTTGGTATTGAGGCAGAAAGTAATAGAAGAAGCAAGTTTGCCGCGGAAAGAATTAAGGCTCTGCAATTTGTGGTAGTGGGCTTTCTTGAGGCCATGAGTGTAATTTTGCTATTTTTCCTTGGAGGTTGGCAAATTTCTCAGGGTAATATGACGGGTACTGATTTTGTGAGCTACATTGCAGCGGTGGCTTTGTTAATTGATCCTATTTCTATTACTACGAATAATTATAATGAGTTTAAGCAGGGGGAGGCTTCGGTAGAGCGTGTTTTTGAGTTGTTAAGTTTACAACCTTTGGTAGTAGAAAAAACAGAACCTATTATTCTTGAAAAAGCTAGTGGTTTGGTAGAATATCGTAATGTTAGTTTTGCTTATAATGAAGAGAAATATGTTTTAAATAATATTGATTTATCAGTAAAAAAAGGAGAAACGATCGCCCTTGTGGGTACTTCTGGAGCGGGAAAAAGTACCATGGTGAACCTGTTACCTCGTTTCTATGATGTAACCGCAGGAGAGATTTTAATTGATGGTATTAATATCAAAGATTTAACCATTAAAAGCCTGAGAAAACAGATCGGAATTGTACCCCAAGAAACTAATTTATTTTCAGGAACTATTGCGGATAATATTGCTTTTGGTCAAACAGATTTTGATATTCAATTAGTAGAAAGAGCGGCTATAATTGCCAATGCAGATCATTTTGTGAAGGATTTAACCCAAGGTTACTATAGTTATGTAGGGGAAAGGGGTGTTAGTCTTTCTGGTGGACAAAGACAGCGCATTGCGATCGCACGGGCGATGTTTTTAGATCCCCCCATTCTCATCCTTGACGAAGCCACCTCGGCCCTCGACTCAGAGTCCGAAGCCCTGGTACAAGAGGCTCTCGAAAGGATTATGCAAGAGCGTACCGTATTCGTCATTGCCCACCGTCTAGCCACCGTCAGAAGGGCTGACCGCATCTTGGTATTGGATAAAGGTAAAATTATAGAGTCAGGTAATCATGAGCAATTATTAGAACAAAATGGACGTTATGCCCGTTTTCACGCTCAGCAATTCTATGATAATTAATAGTTTAAACCTCCATTGCCCTATCGTTAAGCCATAGACACAAGGGCTAACTGTTGCATCTTTTTAAAAATATTGAGAAAACCATTGGCACGGGAAGGAGTCAAACTAGCTTGTAAACCAGTTTCCTCGATAAAATCAGGTTCAATGGTAACAATTTCTTGGGGGGTTAAACCATTCAGAGAATCAATTAAAAAAGCCACTAATCCTTTTACCAATTGAGCATCAGAATCTCCCTGATAAAAAATTTGACCATCTTCTATATTTGAAATAATATAAACCTGGGATACACAACCAGAAACCTTATTTTCTGAAGTTTTAGCAGTTTCGGGTAATGTTTCTAACTTTTTGGCATACCATAGCAACTGCTCATATTTTTGCTTAGGATTTTCCCTACGTTTAAATTTCTGAACAATCTTATCTAATTTTTCAGGTCTTGTGGTGGAATTAGAAGTCATTTTATCGAATTGTAAATATGGAGAACATTTAACTGTACTTTCTAGTCTAGGATAGAAAACGGGAAAAAAAAGGCGAACTTAAAATGAATCACACAATTTTTCTATTTATCTCTAGGTGTAAGAAAGGTAATTTTGTTACTTTACAGGCTGTTTCAATTTTACTCTTTTTAGGTTCTTTTCTCGCTCCTCTTGCTATGGCACAGGGTTTGAGTAGGGAAATTAATGGCAATATGGGGGGAAGTGTAAATAGTGGCGATTGTGGTTATATTGGTGCTAATCCCCATCATGTTATCAACCTCAGTGAGCAAAATTTTTCCCTTCATCTTCGGGTAGAAGCTAGTCAAGGGCAACCTACTTTATTAATTATAGGACCAAATAAGGGCGATCGCACCTGTATCTTAGGAGATACGGGGGCTGGAAAATTACCGCAAATGGGTGGAGTTTGGGCCCCAGGGCAGTACTCTATTTATGTAGGAGAAACAAGGGGTAGTCAACATCCCTTTACCCTCAAAATTGTTAATAGATAAAAAATAATTGCTAATTTCTGCTAGAAGAATATTGTATTTGTCTGATAGTGTTAAGGTTATTTGTTGTAATCGAGTTTATCCCTATTTTTATAAATTTTTCAGCTATTTTTTTATTATCAACAGTCCATAAATGATATTCATATCCTCTGGCAATAAACTGATAAATATAATTTTTATTAAGAAATTGAGATACAGATGTACTGATACCATCTGCATCAATATCATCTAGTTTTTTTAATAATTTATGAGCTGATAAACTTGAGAGTTTAATGCTATTAAAAGTTTTTAGACTTAATAATAATAATGTTTTTAACTCTGGCATTTGCTGTTTTACATTTTTCAAAGTTTTACTATTAAAAGAGATAATTACCAACTGATTTAAATTGATTCTATTATTTTTTAGGATACGCAATAAGTAGGGGACAATCTCAGGATCTGATTTTATTTCTAAAAACAGCTTTGTCTCTGAAGGTAATATTGCTAAAACTTCCTCTAGGGTAGGAATTTTTTCATTTTTAAAAGCAGAATTAAACCAATATCCGACATCTAATTTTTGTAATTCTGCCAAGGTCGAATCCTTAACAATTAACTTTTTATTAGCAACTCTAGCCGTGTGTGAGTCGTGAATACAAACAATCCGTTTATCTTTGGTTAAGTGAAAATCTCCTTCTATGCCATCAGCCCCTTGGGCTATAGCCAATCGAAAAGCTGCAAGGGTGTTTTCAGGGCTTTCTTTTGGTAAACCTCGATGCGCTATTATCATTGGCTGTATTGCCATTATTCCTCCTCGTCAATAAAGTTGTGTAAGTTGTTAGTCGATTATAAATAGAGCAAAAAAACTCTCATCTCCCTATGGCTATATAATTTTGGAGATATTTGCTTATAATTTTACAACCCATATTATCAATGGGAAATATTTTATGAGAAATCGTGGTAAGACAACTATTTTTTTATTTCACTCAATCGACAAATTTATTTAGAAATAATAATCTTAATAATTTTCCATAAAATTTAAGATATAACAACAAAAATCAATGGTCAAATATATGAATTAAAAAAATAAGAATTAAGTTACAAATGTTCAAACAAAAGATTTAATTCTACACAAAAGGTAGATTTATTTTTTACCTTATTGATATTGAAAAGATTAGTTACTTCTTGAGAGACTAAGTGGATTTTATTACGATAGTGAGATATGTTTAAATAAAGTTTAAAGTAGCTCAATATATTTACGAATAAGACTAATGGTAACGGCGGGAAGTTCGAGATGGGGAGTTAATCCTACTTCTTCGATGACTTGGAAATATTTAATCGCATTGGGGTTCATCTCGGCAAGGCGTTTGCCTATTTCGGGGCTAGTAAATTGAGATTCTCTACCCCAGACTATGGCAGTGGGGATGGTTAGTTGCTCGATATGTTTGGATAAGTCAAAACATAAGTCTCCTCTGACAAAGGATAGGGCCGCATATTCGCCATTGGGTTGGGAGGCACTTTTGAGGTAGGAGGCGACTAATTCGGGGAAAATTCGTTGAGGATTGGCAAATTGTCTTTTTTCTAAAAAACTTTTAATGCCTGATTCACTGGCAACGCCGACATTATAAAAGAATTTATCTACTATGGGGGTACTGATTATTTGAGCAAATAGGCTTTTGGTGTAGTTTTCTTCAAAGTCTGATAATCCTGCGGGGGTGAAGAGAATTAGTTGTTTGAAAAGGTAAGGCTGTGCGATCGCCACTTGCACTAAAAAGGCGGCGGTAAGGGAGGAGGCGACAACGGTGGTAGGCTCTTGACATACCTGCTCTAAAAATTCTGTAATGGTAGTGAGGTAATCTTCTATGGTGTATTCTTTTTCGGGGTGAGCCGATTTTCCCCAACCAATTAAATCAGGGGCAATGATGCGATATTCCCCCGCAAAAGCAGGATAAACCTGTGACCACTCGTAAGCGGATGAACCTCCGCCAAAACCATGTAAAAACACTAAATTAGGTTTTTTTTCTTCTGATGAGGAAGATTGACCTAAATTTTGTACCGATTGCCAAAAAAAACTGTCGGAGGAGTAATAAACCATATCTCCTAGGCTAGTATTGACAATATTTTCGATGAATCCAAGAGATTTAAACATAAAAGAAACAGGAAATATTTTTGTATTTTGATATTAATTATTATGTTAATCCAATTCCCATCATAATCATTTATTCCTTAACTTATAATTTATCGGTTATTACTTCTTGTCTTTAACTTCTTTTTCTTCTATTTTTCTGGAGAGGATTCTTGTGTATCACAATCAATTTGTATGTCAAGATGATTATAAAGAAATTATAAAATTAATCCTATGACACCATCGAAAATAGCTAGTTACGGTGAATGGCGATCGCCCGTAACCTCCGATTTAATCGTCTCAGGGAGCATTGGTTTAAGTTCCGTCAAATTTGACCAAAAAGACGTTTATTGGCTCGAAAATCGCCCCTCAGAAGGGGGTAGAGCCGTTATAGTTCGCTATACCAACGGAAAAAAAGAAGATGTCACCCCTGCTCCTTTTAACGTCCGTAGCCGAGTCCATGAGTATGGAGGGGGAGCTTTTTTGATTGATAACGGTACCATTTATTTTAGTAACTATACAGATCAAAGGGTATATGTGCAGAAAATTGGACAACAACCCCACCCTCTCACCGCCGAATCAAAAGTACGATATACCGATTTTTGTCTTGATAAAAACCGTCATCGTTTAATTTGTGTTGCCGAAGATCATAGTAACCCAGAAAAAGAACCAGAAAATAAACTTGTCACCATCGATTTAAACACAGGGAAAGTAGAGAATTTGGTGCAAGGGGCAGACTTTTACACCTCCCCCCGCCTAAGCCCCGATAAATCGCAGTTGGCTTGGCTTTGTTGGCATCATCCCTATATGCCTTGGGAAAGTACCTTTTTACATCTAGGCACCTTTGATGAGGAAGGGAAAATCAGGAATGATGAAACCGTAGCAGGAAGCGACACCGAATCTATCTGTCAACCTGAATTTAGTCCTAACGGTCTTTTATATTTTAGTAGCGATCGCACCGATTGGTGGAACTTATATCGTCGTAACCAAGATGGCAAAATCGAATCGGTATATCCCCTTAACGCAGAATTTGGTTATCCCCATTGGGTATTTGGGGAATCTGTTTACGGTTTTGCCAATGAAAACACCATCGTTTGTACCTATACCCAAAACGGAATTTGGCATTTAGCTAGTTTAGACACCGAGAGAAAAAACCTTACTAATCTCAATATTGCCTATACCAATATTGCCTATTTACAGGTAAACGGCAGCCAAATTTTATTCACCGCTGGTTCTCCTAGTCAGCCCACCGCCGTGGTTTTGGGAGATACCATCAGCCAAGAAACTGACATATTACAACAGGCTAGTAACCTTGACTTAGACGTAGGTTATCTTACTCAACCCGAACAAATCGAATTTCCTACCAGTAACGGTAATACCGCCTATGCTTGGTATTATCCCCCCCAAAACAAAGACTATCAAGCCCCAGAAGGGGAATTACCTCCTTTGTTGGTAAAAAGCCACGGTGGCCCCACTGCCATGACTACCGCTGGTTATAATCTGCGTATTCAATACTGGACAAGTCGAGGTTTTGCCTTTGTGGATGTGAATTATGGTGGTAGTACGGGATATGGTCGAGAATATCGCCAAAGGTTAACTAAAAACTGGGGCATCGTTGATGTGGAGGATTGTATTAATGTTGCTAAATACCTGGTAGAAGCCAAAAAAGTTAATCAAGAAAAATTAGCAATTTCGGGGGGGAGTGCAGGGGGTTATACTACCTTAGCCGCTCTTACTTTCCATGATGTATTTAAGGCAGGGGCGAGTTATTATGGCATCGGAGATTTAGAAGTATTAGCCACCGACACCCATAAGTTTGAATCCCGTTATCTTGATAACCTCATCGGTAAATATCCCGAAGAAAAAGAAGTTTATAAAGTGCGATCGCCTTTATATCATATAGAAAAGCTATCCTGCCCCGTTGCCTTCTTCCAAGGATTAGAAGATAAAGTAGTACCTCCCAACCAAGCAGAGATGATGGTTAACGCCCTCACAGAAAAAGGAATTACCACCACCTACGTTACCTTTGCCGATGAAGGACACGGTTTTCGGAAAGCAGAAAATATCAAAAAAGCCCTCGATGGAGAGTTCAACTTTTACGCAAAAATTTTCGGATTTTCTTGCCAAAATTAAAACCCTTCAGTTATAATGTAACTACCTAACACTTAAACCACACCTAATAGCCAGAGCGAAACCCCTTTGCTCTGGCTCCCCTTTTTGTATAAAAGAGTTGGGTGTGAAATTGTTCGATTAGGGGAATGGGGAATAGGCAATATTTTTATTCAAAAAACCTTCATTATCCATTCTCAATTATCCATTACTTATGGTGCCCCTCAGCGATCGCACGACTGCAACACCACTCACTAGGTAAAGTAGAAGGCCAACCCATTTCCAAGGCTTCCTGACAAATAGTCATCACAGTCAATTGACAGTCAATTAGCTGAAAATCTTCCTTCTGACACTGTTTTAAACTGTGCTTGAGAATAGAATCGTCTTGAAATTCAATGGTTTTATTACACTGAATGCAGACAATATGATGATGGTGATGGGGATAGGGATGGTTTAACTCATAATGTTTATGACCCTCTGCCAATTCTAGCTCCCGTAACACCCTCATTTTAGTCATCAATTTAACACTACGATAAATAGTCGATAAACTAATGTTTTCCCCTTGCTCATCCAAGAGATTGTGTAACTCCTCAGCACTCAAATGATTTCCTTGGGGAAGGTTATAAAAAACATCCAAGATTTTCTCCCTTTGGGGAGTCATACGCCATCCCCTAGAGTTGAGCTTTTTTTTGATTGATGCGGTGGTGTCTAAAGCCATAAAGATTCCTGACAATTCTTTCTTTATTAATAATACTTCTCTTTGATGGCTATTTGCAACTACTTGGCTCTAATTGAGAATAAACCTCAAATATCTGTACAGATATAATTGATAATAATAGTTAATAATTAGGCTTTATCGTTTTGGTGCAATAAACATGGCATCGCCAAAGGAATAAAAACGATATTTTTCCTCGATCGCCCTTTGATATATACTAAGTAATCTTTCCCTACCAATGAGCGCTCCCACAAGCATCAACAGACTAGACTTTGGTAAATGAAAATTAGTAATTAATCCATCAATAACCTTAAATTCATAACCAGGGTAGATAAAAAGATTGGTTTTGCCACGGTAAGGCATCAGGGCATTATGATGGGCAAAAGTCCCCTCCAAAGCCCTAACTACCGTCGTACCGACACTTATTACTCTCCCCCCACGGCTTTTGGTTTCCTTAATTTTATGGATGGTTTCCTCATTTACTTCAATCCATTCTTGGTGCATGTCATGGTTAAGAATATCCTCAGTTTCCACAGGGCGAAATGTGCCGATACCCACATGGAGGGTGATATGGGCGATCGCTACTTGTTTCTGGGCTAAATTATTAAATACATCCTCCGTAAAATGTAGTCCTGCTGTTGGCGCTGCGATCGCCCCTTGCTTTTGGGCGTAAATAGTTTGATACTGGGATGGTAGTGCCTCGGAATCCGTCACATAGGGAGGAAATGGAATATTACCCAACTTATCCAAAACATCCCAAAAAGAAGCTCCATTACCCACCGTAAACTCTAAAATCCGTCCCCCGGTAGCCTCATCCTTATCAACCACCGTTGCCTTCAAATAAGCCCCCGTAGCTTCATCCTCAAAAACAATTTCCGCCCCCATACTAAATCGTTTTCCCGGTTTCACCAAAGCCAACCAACAAAGGGGAGACTTTTCCTCCACCAGCAACACCTCCACCATGGCACCCGTGGACTTTTTGCCATATAAACGAGCAGGAATTACACGGGTATTATTCAATACCAACAAATCCCCTGGTAAGAGTAAATCGGGAAGGCTAGAAAAAATTTTGTGGTCAATTCCTTCCTCTGGTTTTACCACCAACAGCCGAGATGAATCCCGAGGGATAACAGGATTCTGGGCAATTAATTCTTGGGGTAAAAAATAATCGTAACTAGATAACTTTAAATTTGGATCCATTTATTTATATTATTTGTTAATATCTGTTTGTAAGGGAACATTATCTTTTGTAGCAGATTGAACAGCATTTATGAGCGATCGCACTTCCAAAACTCCCTCAGAAGCCTCAAAAGAAAAAGGTAACTTTCCAGCCGCCAACACCTTCAAACCTACAGGGGCAAGACTCAACAATCCTCGTAAATCTCGAAAATAATTTCCCACCACCATCACCGCAAACTTACGCTCATCCACCCAACCCCCATCCTTCACCAAATCTACTAATACCTTACGATGACGAACAGGAGTACTACTTTTGCGAGACTCACGATCCAAAATTTTACCCTTTATCTTCGTAATTTGGTCTAAAGGTGCCACATCCATGGGGCATACCTCATTACACATATAGCAACGAGTACAACCCCAAGCCCCCGACTCAATATTATTATATTTAGTCAACCTATCATCCCCAAAATCATCCCTCGAATCATCCACCATTCGATAGGCTTTTGCCAAAGCATGGGGGCCGACAAAACTATCATTAACCTCCTTTGCATTACACTCAGAGTAACAAGCACCACAAAGAATACAATTTCCCGTTTGTTCTAATAATTTTCTTTCTTCTGGACTTTGTAAAAACTCTTTTTCTGGAATATTTCGGGCGTTGCTACTTACGTAGGGTTCAACTTTTTCTAAATCATTCCAAAAGTTCCCCATATCAACCACTAAGTCCTTCAATACGGGCATATTTCCTAAAGGAGAAATAATTATTTCAGGATTTTTTTCTTTTTCCCCAAAAGAAATTTTACTTAATTCTTCTCCCACATTTTCTTTACAAGCTAACGCCGAACGACCATTAATTTTCATGCCGCAACTACCGCAAATTGTGTTGCGACAATTTTTCCGAAAGGCAAGGCTACCATCGATTTCCCACTTAATTCGATTTAAACATTCAAGAATAGTATTCTTGGGATTTACCTCTAGGGTATAGTCTTGAAAATGGGGAGATAAATTATTGTTTTGACGGAGAATTTTAAAAGTAACTTTCATTTTTGCCTATAATTATTAGTATCACTATTTATATTCTCCGATCTTATTTTATAACCTACAAGGGAAATGATCTTAATTTTTGTTAAAAGTTCAATAATTATCCATATTTTTTTATTTTACTTCTTTAGATAATCTAAAAGCCACAAAGAAGAATTAATAAGTATTTTAGCCTTAGCTTACCTCAAGAAAAACGGAACTTAGGCAGAGAAAATATTAATAAGTCCATAAAAAAAGAGTAAATAATAGTGATTTAATGACATATTTTTGTTATGATAAATAGTGTAAAGAACAAATAACAAATGAGGAAAAAATATATGACAGAAGTAGCAACTACACCTTTGTCAGGGAAAGAGCTGTTACAAAAAGTAAAAGAATTATCTGATGTTCCCCGCCGTGAAAGGGCAAGACGTTGTGGCTACTATACCGAATCAAAAAACGGTAAAGTTAGGGTAAATTTAACTGATTTTTATGATGCTGTTTTATCTGCAAAAGGCGTTCCTTTAGATCCAGAAAGAACTAAAGATGGAAGAGGAAGAGAAGCAACTTTCCGTGTCAGTGTTCACAAAAACGGTCAAATCGTTATTGGTTCTAGCTACACTAAAAAAATGGGTTTACAATCAGGTGATGAATTTGAAATTAAGCTAGGTTACAAACATATTCACCTTAAACAAGTGGGAGAAGGAGACGATTTTGATATGGATGATGATGAATAAATTATCCTTAAATCTACCGAGATTTTATCGTTTAAAAAAAAATCTAATAATTTCCTTTTATTGAACCTTGTAAATAAATAATGATTGACTGGGAAAGCAATTTCATAACCTCAACCCTAATCAATGGCAATGGCATTATCAAAGTTATTTTGTTCTTGATAATATGGGGGGTTGTTTGGTTGCCAATTGCATTTCCCCTTACAAGGTTAATTAACTGGCACCCCGCCACCCCAATTTCAAACTCTCAAAAGCTAACACTAATCGTATCTCTTTATCTCATTGCTCCCTTATTGGCATGGGGAGTAATGAGCATAGATTTGCATAAAATAAGTTTGACTTTCAGTCTTAGCAACTTCAATTGTATCTTATGGGGTTATGTAATAGGAATTGTTACTATCATATTTACAAATCTGATGACATTTGCGTTCGGGTGGGCGGTATGGAAAAAACCTTCCCAGTTTTTAATGTCTGTGGTTAAAACTTTACCCCTATTATTATTGGTTAGTCTCCTCATCGCTTCGGTGGAAGAATTGATTTTTCGGGGGGTATTCAAGGATTTTTTGAGCCAAGACTATAATATTTGGCTAACAGCAATCATTTCTAGTGCTATATTTGCGGTGCTTCATCTTATTTGGGAGAGAAAAAACACTATTCCTCAGTTACCCGGATTATTTTTAATGGGAATGGTCTTGTTTTATTGTGTATATCTTCTCAACGGTAATTTATCTATGGCCATAGGCATCCATGGGGGATGGGTAGTAACCCTTGCTACCCTCGATACCCTTGATTTGTACGAATATAATACCGATGCTAATCCTTGGCTATGGGGATGTAAGGAAAGACCTTTGGGCAGTGTGGCAGGGATGTTTATATTATTGTTAACGTTATCAATTGTTCAATATTTTTTGGCTTAAATTTTTTAAACAATCCATTCCGAGGCGCGATCGCCCAAATCCAAGAAAATACTAACCGCTTTACCCAAACGAGGACGGTTTTTAGCTTCCAGAATGCCCACTTGTACTTGATTTACCACTCCCCAACCACTAAGATAGGTGGCAATTTGTTCTAAATGGGCATCATATTCTTCTATGGACAGGGGGAAAGAGCTTTGTTCTAAATATTTCCACATTACCTGAAAATATATACGATCCTTGATCCGTAAAATTTGTACATCATAGGAACAACCCCATTTATTGAAAATTAATGCTTGTAATTCTTTTCCTGTCATAGTTACACTGTTTTATCCTGGACATTTTAAGGTAAATCATGCTCATTTATTGAATTTGCTTATAGCAAAAATCAGAAAAAATGATATGTAGTTTATAATAATTCATAGAAGGGTTTGATCCTTAACACCGTAAATTAAGGTTTTTCCCCAGAAAACAGGGAATAACAATACTCAAAAAGGTTCATTTTTTGTAATAATTAAATAATAACTTGGATTTACCTCCCAAAAAAAGCCTATTTGCATTATTATTGGTCAAACCAAAGTTAAACATAATAAATTAGATAAATTTAAATATGACACAGATTCCTGCTAACTCTGATGTACCTGATATGGGGCGCCGTCAGTTCATGAATTTACTGACCTTTGGAACAATTACTGGTATTGCTGCGGGTGCTTTATACCCCGTAGTTAGTTATTTTATCCCTAAATCTGCTGGGGGTGCTGGTGGTGGTATCACGGCAAAGGATAAACTAGGGAATGATCTTTCTGCTAGTAAGTTCACTGCTAACCGTCAACCAGGCGATCGCAGTTTAGCCCAAGGATTGAAAGGAGATCCCACATATCTTATTGTGAGTGAAGATCAACAAATTGCATCCTATGGATTAAACGCCGTATGTACTCACCTTGGTTGTGTAGTACCTTGGAATGCCTCAGAAAATAAATTTATCTGTCCTTGTCACGGCTCCCAGTATAACAACGAAGGAAAAATGGTTCGTGGACCTGCTCCCCTTTCCCTTGCCCTTGTCCATGCCGACGTTAACGATGACAAAGTTATCTTAACCGATTGGGAAGAAACTGATTTCCGTGATGGCTCCAAACCTTGGTGGGCTTAGTCAATTTTCCTTATAAACCTTTAACGGTAAACAATTTAACAAAAATTAAGTAATTGTAAAATATCGATGAGAAATCATTTTCCTTTAGACAGTATAGTCAAAAATATTAGTAGGTTGTTGTTAGTGGCGATCGCCTCTACTTGCTTCTTCCTCGTCAACGACATCTTCCTACCCCAAGCAGCCAATGCTTACCCCTTCTGGGCTCAAGAAACCGCTCCTATGACCCCCAGAGAAGCCACTGGTCGCATTGTATGTGCCAACTGTCATCTCGCTGCCAAACCTGCCGAAGTGGAAATTCCCCAAGCAGTACTACCCGATACCGTATTTGAAGCAGTGGTCAAAATTCCCTATGATCATTCCCAACAACAGGTATTAGGAGATGGCTCTAAAGGTGGATTAAATGTCGGTGCCGTATTAATGCTACCCGATGGCTTCCAAATCGCTCCTGATGACCGCATTCCCGAAGAAATGAAGGAAAAAATCGGTGGAGTTTATTACCAATCTTACCGTGAAGGTCAAGAAAACTGGGTATTAGTCGGACCCATGCCTGGAGATGAATATGAAGAAATCGTCTTCCCTGTACTATCTCCTGACCCTGCCACCAATCCTAACATTCATTTTGGTAAATATTCCGTTCACTTGGGCGCCAACAGAGGTAGAGGACAATTATATCCTACTGGTCAATTAAGTAATAACAACGCTTTCAAAGCTCCCGTTGCTGGGGTAGTTAGCGACATTACCGAAGAAGAAGCGGGTGGATATTTGGTAACTATCACCACCGCTGAAGGTGATACCAATACCGTTAATATTCCTGTAGGCCCTGAATTAATCGTTAGTAATGGTCAAGAGGTTGCCACTGGAGAGTTGTTAACCAATGATCCTAATGTGGGTGGTTTTGGACAAAAAGATACGGAAGTAGTATTACAAAGCCCCGCTCGTATTGCTTGGTTACTCTTGTTTATTGGCGGTATTATGTTAGCTCAAATTCTTCTTGTATTGAAGAAGAAACAAATCGAAAAAGTACAAGAAGCAGGGATGTATTTCTAATCAAAATATCATTTTTCTCTGATTTACTTTTAAGGGGCATTAGCCCCTTTTTTTTGTTTATTAATATGCTAAAAAAGCATAAGGGCGATCGCCTTTATAAAACCATCAATAATATATATTCCTAAGACTATCAAAGTTTCTCAAGATGAGAAAAAGTTGATTAGGATTAAGTACCACTGATTAATTTTCAACATATTGAATTCTATCAAAATTAATTTTAGATTTTCTTTATATTTAATCGTTATAAGTTATAATCATAACTAACAAGAATAAAGTAAAATTGTAGTAGCACTTTTGAGTAATTTAGTAAAAAAGTAACCTTAAAAAAGTAAAGTAAATGGGTGAAAACCTTTGTTTACGAATAGGATCAAGATTTTTTACTATTTTAAAAAAAATTACAAATTGCATGACAGCGTTATATTTCCTAAAAAACGGTATCACAAAATACAAAAAAGTTAGTGAGCAGAGCAAATTTAGCAAACTTAATTTTAAAAGATGTTTTTTATGGAAATAAACTATTTTAGAAAATTTCTTCGATAAAAAATTCATTATTAAAATGGGGCAAATAATGAAAGGTGATATAGCGATGAAAGAAAATATTAATACTTCTGAAAAAAAACTAATAGGAGAAATACTGTTAGAGGCTGGATTAATAACTCCATCTCAATTAGAAGTAGCATTGGCAGATCAAAGTCAGTTTTTTAAATTAAAAATAGGGGAAATTTTAGCCCTTAGAGGCTGGTTAAAATCGCAAACCGCTGATTTTTTAGTGGAAATAGAAAATAAGAAATCGGCAAAAGTTTATAAAAAAGAATATCCTATCGGATACTATTTTAAAAAAGCTGGTTTACTATCCCATGAACAAATTGATAATATTCTTGTGGAGCAAAAAAAACTAGGCATAAAATTTTGTGAGACAGCGATACTCAAAGGCTACTTAAAACAGCAAACTGCGGAATTTTTTCTCGATTTTCTCTCCAAAGATGGACAAGATTATCATAATAATGATGATGATGATATAGATTGCGATGATACTATTTTACGAACTGAAGAAAAAGATATTACCAATGGTAAAAATATTAAGGTGACAAGAATAATGAAGGATACTAATGGGGATGATTTTCATAGTGCCGAGACACACATAGCACCTATCACAGAAGAAGAGGATATAATAATTACTCCCCAAGAAATAATTATTATCTCTAATACAGAAGCGAAATGTTTTTATTATGGTGGTGTTGCCTACAGTCCTATTTCTATTGACAATTGAGACTTACACCATATCAAATCAAAGATTGTGATGGGGGTGATTCTTGGTTCACAGACACTTAACTAACTTTATCAAAACCTCATATTACAAGACAACTGGACTTAAATCTGGATAAAGATTAGCTATACCCTCAGCACTAGCAGGGCATACACCCCTATCGGTAATTAAACCAGTAATTAGACGGGCGGGGGTTACATCAAAACCATAGTTAACCGCAGGGCTATTTTCGGGAGTTAATAATACTTCGGTAATTTCCCCATCTTTTAATCCTTTAATATATTTTACTTCCGTAGCGTCTCGTTGCTCAATGGGAATTTGTTTCACACCGTCGCTAATTGTCCAATCAAAGGCTGAATAGGTGAGGGCAACGTAAAAGGGGATGTTGTTATCCTTGGCTGCCAATGCCTTAAGATAGGTGCCGATTTTATTAGCTACATCTCCAGTATAGCTGGTGCGATCGCTCCCTACTATAACTATATCCACCATACCATGTTGCATGAGATGACCACCCACATTATCAGGGATGACGGTATGGGGTACGCCCTGTTGCCCTAACTCCCAAGCTGTCAACCTTGCCCCTTGGTTACGGGGGCGAGTTTCATCCACCCACACATGGACTTTTAATCCTTTGCGATGGGCTTCATAAATGGGGGAGGTTGCGGTGCCATTATCCACACAACCAAGCCATCCTGCATTACAGTGGGTAAGAATGTTTACGGTGTCACCCTGTTTTTTGTTGCTAAGGGCTTGTATCAACTCGAAGCCGTGTTCCCCGATACTCTTACATAATTGTATATCCTCAAGGGCGATCGCCCCTGCCACTTCCAAAGTTTTTTTAATGATTGCCTCGATGTCATTCCCCAAGGGTGCAACGGCTTCCAATTGACGATTTACCGCCCACTCTAAATTAACTGCGGTTGGTCTAGTAGCACACAGTTTCGCCCCCATTGCCATCAAAAACCCTTGCACCTCAAATTTTTCTTGAGCCTTAGCTTCAAGGGAAGCTAGGTACATTCCATACCCCGCAGAAGCACCGATTACCCCTGCACCCCTCACGTGCATTTCCTTAAGGGCGATCGCCACGTCTTGCACCGTCCTTAAATCCTCAATCACAAACCGATGGGGCAAATGCCGTTGATCAATTATCTGTATTACCGTAGGCTCATCAGCCTTTAACCAAATAGTACGAAAAGGCTTCCCATTAACATCCATATAACAACTTCCCCGTGATTCTCAAAGAGGAAAATCATATCACAATAAGAAACCATTAACATCGAAAATGTTAAATAATGCAGTGTATCATAAGCAGATTCCTTTCAAAACAGTTTTGATGGATAGTTAGTATGCAACAAAGAATAAGGGGGAATTTTGATGATTCTACTTTGCTATGAGAGGGAATCCCAGACTTTCCCTTTGGGCTAGGTATTGATGGGCGACTTCACGGGCTAAATTCCTGATTCTACCTATATAACGGGTTCTTTCTGCCACAGCAATTACCCCTCTAGCATCGAGGAGATTGAAACAGTGGGAGCATTTGAGGACATAATCAAGGGAGGGTAAGACTAGATTCTTGTCAATGAGTTGTTTTGCCTCTTCTTCGTACAAATTAAAAAGTTTGAAGAGTAAGTCGGGGTTAGATGCTTCAAAGTTGTAGGTACATTGTTCAATTTCCCCTTGCAAAAATATATCTCCGTATTTAAGTTTGTCATTCCATTGGATGTCGTAAATGCTGTCAACGTCTTGGAGATACATAGCCAAACGCTCTAAACCGTAGGTAATTTCGATCGCCACGGGCTTACAATCAATACCGCCACACTGTTGAAAATAAGTAAACTGAGTAATTTCCATACCATCTAACCATACTTCCCAACCCACACCCCAAGCACCGAGGGTGGGAGATTCCCAGTTATCTTCTACAAAACGAATATCATGATCTTCTGGATGAATACCAAGGGCTTTGAGGGATTCAAGGTAAATTTCTTGGATATTGTCGGGGGAGGGTTTGATAATTACTTGGTATTGATAATAGTGTTGTACTCGGTTAGGATTTTCCCCATAACGACCATCGGTGGGGCGCCGACAAGGCTCTACATAAGCCACCGACCAAGGTTCAGGGCCGATCGCCCTTAGAAAGGTATGATGATTCATGGTACCAGCACCTTTTTCTGTATCGTAGGATTGAGCTATCATACAGCCCCTTACACTCCAAAAATCATTTAAACTAGCGATAATATTTTGAAAGTTAATAGTCATGAATTACAATAATAATTATTAAAATAAAAATTTCTTAATTTACTAAACTGAATCAACAAGTATGAGACTATACTTAGAAATCAGTTAAATTTTGCTCAAGCATACATATAATTTATCACTAATGGATACGCCCCCAACTGAAAACTACAGTGTCCCCATCAAGGAGTTTGTAGCTTCAAAGCAAACTTATTTATTCAATACCCTGAAAAAACATCAATTCACAGGAGAGTTAACCCTGAGTTATCCGGGTAATACTGAATGGAAGTTTTATTTAAATTTGGGCAGAATCGTGTACGGCACTGGGGGAGAGCATTCCGTAAGGCGATGGCGCCGTAATTTGACCGCTTATTTACCAGAAATCGCCACTGACCAAAGTTTTTTGGAAAAGGAGTTACAGTGGATTGCGGAGCAAAAGGAAATAAAAATTTGTTGGGATTATGATTTATTAAAGCGCTGGTTATCTTTGGGAAAAATTTCTCGTAATCAAGTATTAGAGATGATTAATGCGATGTTGATGGAGATATTTTTTGACCTTAATCAAGTCCCTGAAATTATTTTTCGTCTTGATTCTGATTTTGAAATTCCTTTATCTGAACAAATCTTTTTGATTGATAGTAATAAGATTATTACCCCCGCTTGGAAGGCTTGGCAACAGTGGTTGGGGGCAAAAATGGCAGATCGTTCTCCCAATAAGGCTTTGGGCATTAAATATTCCGAGGAATTAAAGTTAAAATGTCCTCCCAAGGTATATCAAGTTTTTACTAAATTAATCAACGGGCGCAATACCATTCGGGATTTGGCATGGCAACTAAAAAGGGAGTTGTACCAAGTGGGCAAGTTACTTTTGCCTTACATTGAGGAGGGTTATATTAGTCTTAATTCCATTGCTGATTTGCCTCCCCCAGTTTCTGCTACTACCATTGTTCAAGAGGAGAGAAATATTTTGGTGGCTTGTATTGATGATAGTCCAGCTATCTGTCAAACTCTCCAAAGTATTGTTAAACCTGCGGGTTATCGTTTTCTAGCTATTACTGACCCCATAAAGGCGATCGCCACTATTCTAGCATCAAAACCAGACATAATATTCCTTGATTTGGTAATGCCCAATGCCAATGGTTATGAAATCTGTGCCAGTATTCGTAAACTTTCTTTTTTCCGCAATACTCCCATTGTTATCCTCACTTCTAATGATGGCATGGTGGAAAGGGTACGCACAAAAATAGTCGGTGCCACTGATTTTCTCTCGAAACCCATACAGCCCGATGAGGTTTTAAATATGATTAGTAAACATCGACCGTAAAACAATTGACAATGGACGATGGACAATGGACAATTACGGTAAGCTAAAATCTTCTGATTCATACCATACAAACATCATTCTTCATGGATTCATTATTTCTCCTCATTGATGGACATTCCCTCGCTTACCGTGCTTACTATGCCTTTGCTAAGGCAAAAAAAGGACCGTTGCGCACCTCTACGGGTATTCCTACCAGCGTTTGTTATGGCTTCCTAAATTCCTTGTTTCAGTTGATTGACAGTTATCAACCACAGCTAATGGCGATCGCATTTGACCTCAGAGAAGCAACTTTCCGCCATACTGCTGACGCTAATTATAAGGCAGATCGCAAGGAAACCCCCGATGATTTTATAGAAGATTTATATAACCTTCAGCAACTATTACAAGCCCTTAATATCAGCATTGTCACCGCCTCTGGTTACGAAGCCGATGACGTTTTAGGTACTCTTGCTCTTCAAGCATCCCAAGAAAATTACGCCGTAAAAATAGTAAGTGGCGATCGGGATTTATTTCAATTGGTAGATGATGAGGGAAAAATTAGCGTTCTTTATCCCGACAAAAACTTTGGTAAATACAACGAATTTACCGAAAAGGAAGTTTTTGACAAAATGCAGGTAAAAACCAAGCAAATAGTCGATTTTAAAGCCCTCTGCGGAGACAAATCAGATAGCATACCAGGGGTGTTAGGTATCGGAGAAAAAACCGCCGTTAAATTATTAGAAGAATACGATAATTTAGCTAATGTTTACACTAATATTAACCAGATAAAAGGGGCAACTCAAAAGAAACTAATAAATGGGGAAAAAGATGCCCTTCATTCTCAATATTTAGCTCAAATAATTACTGATATAGCATTAGAAAATGATTTAAATGATTATCAATTAACAGGGATAAATCAAGAACAAGTAATAACTTTATTAGAACAATTAGAATTAAAAAGTTTTATAACTCAGATCAACAAAATTCAAGGGAAGTTAGGAGGAGAAGAATTTAAACTCACATCTCCCAATGAAGCCCAAGAAAGTGAACAATTATCTTTATTTAATACTCCTAGTAAACAGGCAACTATCAATCCTATTATTGTTGATACTGAGGAAAAATTAGCCGATTTAATTACTAAGTTAAAACAACAAACTGATAGTAAAAAACCAACCGCATGGGATACCGAAACCAACTCCCTAGATACCCAAGAAGCCGATTTGCTAGGGATAGGTTGTTGTTGGGGTGACACAGAAAAAGAAAGTGCTTATATTCCCCTCAAACATACCCAAGGGCAACAGTTGGCCTCAGATATGGTGTTAGAAAAATTAAAACCTATTCTTGAAAGTGAAGAATATCCTAAAACCTTGCAAAATGCTAAATTTGATCGTTTAGTTTTTGCCCATCAAGGTATGGAATTAAAAGGGGTTGTCTTTGATACCATGTTATCTAGTTATGTGTTGCAACCCGAACAAAGTCATAAGTTAAGTAGTCTTTGTTTGCAATACTTAACCGATACTGTATCCCAAGATTATGATGATTTGGGGTTAAAAAAAGGAGAAACCATTGCTAATTTATCCATTGAAACCGCTGCTTCTTACTGTGCCTTAGATGCGATCGCTACTTATAAATTAACGATAATCTTAGAAAAAGAATTAAATAAAATTCCCGAATTACAAAAAGTATTTAACCTTGAAGTAAAACTAGAGCCAATTTTGGCACAAATGGAAAAGGATGGCATCGCCGTGGATAAAGAATATTTAGAGCCATTATCCCAACAAATCGGTCAAGATTTAGAACAAATTGAACAAAAAGCCTATGAATTAGCAGGGGAAAAACTTAACCTAGCTTCTCCCAAACAATTAAGCGAATTACTGTTTGAAAAACTAGGACTTGATACCCGCAAAACCAAGAAAACTAAAACAGGATATTCCACCAATCAAGTAATATTAGAAAAACTAGAAAAAGACCATCCCATCATTCCCGAAATCCTACAACATCGCACCCTTTCTAAACTAAAATCCACCTATGTAGATAGTTTACCAACCTTAATTAATTCCCATACCCAAAGAATCCACACCCACTACAATCAAACCGTCACCGCCACAGGCAGACTCTCATCATCCAATCCTAACTTACAAAATATCCCCATTCGCTCCGAATTTTCTAAGCAAATTAGAAGAGCATTTATTCCCCAAGAACATTGGTTATTTTTAGGGGCAGACTATTCACAAATTGAACTGAGAATTTTAGCTCATCTTAGCCAAGAACCTATTTTAATTGAAGCCTACCAAAATAATCAAGATATTCATACCGTCACCGCTCAATTATTGTTAGATAAAACAGAGATAGATTCCTATGAAAGAAACCTCGGAAAAACTATTAATTTTGGCGTAATTTATGGCATGGGAGCGCAGAAATTTGCCCGTAAAACAGGGGTAAGTGTAAAAGAAGCTCAACAATTTATCCAGATTTATCAAGAAAAATATGCAGGTATTTTTAATTACCTAGAAAGAATGAAAAGAGAGGCTCTTGGCAATGGTTTTGTCACCACCATTTTAGGACGTAGAAGATACTTTAATTTTGGAAATAGTGCCTTAGCTTCATTACGAGGAAAAGCACCAAAGTCTATTGATTTAGATAAATTAAAACTAAATAATTATGATGCCCAAGCCTTGAGGGCGGCGGCTAATGCACCCATTCAGGGTTCTAGTGCCGATATTATAAAGATGGCTATGGTAAAAATTAATCAATTATTATCATCCTATGAAAGTAAGTTATTATTACAAGTTCATGACGAATTAGTTTTTGAAATACCCCCCTATGAAGTAGAAGAATTAACTATTAAAATTAAAGATATTATGGAAAATGTGGTTAGTTTATCTATCCCTTTAATTGTGGATATTCGCACAGGAAAAAACTGGATGGAAACAAAGTAAGTAAATTAATGAAGAGTTAATAATAAAAAATTGATTTTTTGTTTTTCATTGTTTTCCTAACTCCACTTTTTCATGAAACCCTTAATAATATTTTCATAAAAAAAATCAACACCATGGGAATTGTTCGTTAAAATAAGGGATTATTAAAATTAGTCTAAAACAACTTAATTTATGAGCAATTTGACAGGAAGAGACTTATTAAATATCACAGACTTAAACGCAACAGAAATAAAAACCATTCTTGACTTAGCCATTGACTTAAAAAATGGCAAAAAAGAGTTTAACTGTAATAAAACTCTTGGGCTATTGTTTTACAAGGCTTCCACCCGTACCCGTGTATCTTTCAGCGTTGCCATGTATCAATTGGGGGGCAATGTTATTGATTTAAACCCCAGTCGTACCCAAGTGGGTAGAGGAGAGCCAATCCAAGACACAGCAAGGGTATTAAATCGTTATTTAGACATACTTGCCATTCGTACTTTTGCCCAAGAAGACATAAAAACTTTTGCGGATTACTGTGATATTCCTATTATTAATGCTCTTACTGATTTAGAACATCCCTGTCAAATTCTGGCGGATTTACAAACTATCCAAGAAAAATTTGGAACATTAAATGGTTTAACCATGACTTACCTCGGAGATGGTAACAATGTGGCCAATTCTTTGCTTTTAGGTGGTGTGCTGATGGGGATGAATGTCCGTTTGGCTTGTCCAGAAGGTTATCTTCCTTCCCCTAACATTGTGGCACAAGCCCAAGCCTTCGCCACTAAACCAGAGCAAGTAGTTATTACCCAAGATATTCAGGGGGCGGTAGAAAATGCCCATGTTTTATATACGGATGTATGGGCAAGTATGGGGCAGGAGGAGGAAACTGAGCAACGAATTCCCATTTTTATGCCCTATCAAATTAACAAAGAATTACTTAATATCGCTGATAAAGATGCCATTGTATTACATTGTCTTCCTGCTTATCGAGAAAAAGAAATTACTAATGAAGTGATGGAAGGCTCTCAATCTCGTATTTGGGATCAAGCGGAGAATAGGATGCACGCCCAAAAGGCTTTGATGGCTTGTTTATTGGGGTTAAATAACTGATGTTACGCAAAAAAGATAATTAGTTCTTGGTTTGAGGTGTCAGGTATCGGGTATCAGGTTCAAAAATTTAGAAAAATTCTATGTTAATTAATGGTCTGATTTTCACTTTCTCAATAACCTAATAAAAACTTTTCGTATTTTTAACGTAAGAAGATACAATCTATCTATAAAAAAAGCCCCTCTCCATGGGAAAGGGGACAAAAACTAGATTATTATTTATTGCTTTTTGACGGGCAGGGGTCATTCAAAGTAGGAATAAAAAACCCTTAAACTCTTATCAATACTAGAATACGGCGTTTGGGAAAATTCAAAATTAAGAAGTAGTTAAAAATGTTTTGATTATTAATTTATAACCATAAACCATTGAAAACTATTGCCTATTGCCCATTGCCTATTCCCTGCCCCGATGAAAAGATTTTAGAATGAATTACCCCTGCTTTTTGACGGGGGGAAACCATTCAAGGGTGGCTTCTTCTTTGGTGTTGGTATTACGGGAAGGGGTTTCACGGGTAAATTCCATGTGAATGGAGCGGGTTTGCTCACCATCGGCAGCTACGGCAATGATGGGATAGTCAATTAGACCGTCTTGGAAGGACATCTGGAAGCGGAAAGTGCCATCAGGGTTGAGTTTGATAGGTCTTCCACCAATGGTGACGGTGGCATCAGGTTCGGTAGCACCATAAACGATTAATTCAGCGTCAGCTACCAACCAGAATTTGCGAGGTTGGGCGGTAATGCCTAATCCAGCCCCTGAGCCACTAGCCAATAATCCGGCACCAGAGCCACTGGCCATCATGCCAACCCCTGAGCCTCCTGCGTAGCCCACCATGCCCATTCCCGCACCAGAGGCGGTGGGTACAGCCCACATACCGATCCCTGAAGGAAATACATAAGAACTAAGGGCATTTTCGGGGATCATGGAGCTAGGGGCTTGTTGCATACTGCCATACAGTGAACCTGCTACCCTCTGGGCTTCGGTACCTTGTGCCATGCCAAATATTTCGTCGTAGATTTCGCTGTTTTGTTTGGTGGCTTCTTGGGCTTGTTGAGCATGAGCAGCGGCGATCGCAGCTTTTTTGGCAGGAGGGGTTAATTGATGAACAGTTTTACCGTTCAAGTCTTCTTCCCAATTAACAGTAATAAATACATCTTCTACCCAATCGCTAGGATAAACGGGGGGAACACGTACGGGGGCAGAACGAGCCAACACTAACCAACGTCCATCCACACAACGATAACCGATGTCGATCAAATAATCGCGATCGCTCACAGGAATAGGTAAATACCACTCTCTGGCTAATTCATCACAAAGATACTCTTGGATATTGTGGGGGCTTTGATATTCAATGTTAATGTCAGTAACATCATATAATCGTAGGGCTAACTGTTGCCCCCCTTGCATTCTAAAAGTTTCTTTTTGTTCGTGAGGTACATCCCAATAAGCATAAGCCCATTGAGGATCCCGGGGTAATAATACAATTCTACTTTCTCCATAACCTCCAGGAAGCTCTCCGATGCTATCATCAACGGAGGCTAGGGTTGCCATGGAAAGATCTTCTTGCCCTTGTCCGACATCAAATTTTGACACTTCCATTTTCGGTTCTCTCTGATTATTAACTGGACTAGATTTTGATAAATTATTGGTATTAACAGTATTTATTGCGTTGGTGGGTGTGAGTTCTTTTTGCTTGACTTGGATCGCATTTAGTAATTGTGCTTTCCTCATGCGACTATAGCGAGGAATATTAAGCTCACTCGCTACCTTGCGCAGTTGCCTTAAAGTCATTTCCTCAATAGGTGGTCGTGATTTTGACATGAGATCAAATCTCCGTGGGATTGGTAAGTTAATATGTTTTTGGCCATATTAGAACCTGTTTTTAAGCGATATATTTAGTGATTTTCTCTCTTTTAACAAGATCGGGGATCACTTATTTAGCCCTATCTAACACAATAAATCCTTTATTTGTCAAGGGCTTTAGGGATTAGTTTTCTTTTCATGACGAAATATTAAGGGTTTGGGGATCATTATTGTTAAATTTTCATGACATTATATTTTAAGGTTATGTTTTCCTAGCAAAATTTTTGTAAAATAATGCCATCATGATAAAAATTAAACTTAAATGGATCATCGCCCTGGGTACTTTTATCTCGCCGTTATTTTTTACGAGTACCCATAGTCATGCCTCCCACTGGTTGGAATGTAATTTTGAGGTGAAAATTAACCAAGTTTCCGCCACCCATGTGCGCATTAGCCCAAAGCGTTTTAGGGGAGGAGATGGCTCGATAGAAATGGATAGACGCTCTTGTCTTCGAGCCATTGGTAATAGTGACGTGCCCATGTCACAGGTGAACCAAGGAAAAAATTTATTACATCCTGGGGCCATTTTACATGGACGCTGGGCAGAATATGGTGCCATGACTCCCAACGGTGCCATATCTTCCCGTGGTTGGTCGTTTACGCCCCTCCCAAAGGATGATTAATTCCACCTATCAAACCCATTTAAAATGGATGAATGAGGCCTACAAACAAGCCCAAGAAGCAGGAAAAGAGGGAGAAATCCCCGTGGGGGCTGTCATTGTCGATGAAAATGAGCAGTTAATTGCGATCGCCCATAACCGAAAAGAAAGAGATTTTGATGCCACCGCCCACGCCGAAATCCTTGCCATCCGTCAAGCATCACACATCAAAAAAAATTGGCGATTGGATGGGTGTACCCTATACGTCACCCTTGAGCCATGCCCCATGTGTACAGGAGCAATAATTCATAGTCGCATATCTACCCTCGTATATGGAGTCGATGACTACAAAACAGGCACCGTGCGCACCGTCATGAATTTGCCCGATAGTTACTGCTCCAACCATTCCTTAGAAGTGATAGCAGGAATCAAAGAAAAAGACTGTAAAATATTATTACAACAATGGTTCAAAACTAAAAGAAACCTGTAGAGTTTGCAGTTTGGGGTAAATATTTGTTAAGGTGAAAAAGGTAAGTAGCTAATTGTAAGCTATACACCATAAGAAATAGCAATAATTTACTAGGAGAATAATACATATATGGGAACCCATTTATATAGTACCCGTTTAGACTTAAACGAAGAAGTCCGTGACAAAGTCGCAACCTTATTAAACCAAACCTTAGCCACCACCCTAGATCTCAAAACCCACACAAAACAAGCCCATTGGAACGTAAAAGGTAAAGACTTTTACCAACTTCATAACTTTTTCGATGAAATGGCAGGAGAATTAGAAGGGTATGTGGACATGGTAGCCGAAAGGGTAACAGCCTTAGCATCTGTGGCTCTTGGTACTGCAAAAGTAGCCGCCACCAATTCTGTCTTAGAAGAATATCCTCTAACCGCAGTGACAGGAGAAGAACATTTAAAGGCTTTAGCCGATAGATATGCCGCCTATGGCGCCCACTTAAGAAAAGCCATTGACATAACCGATGGATTAGGGGATGCTGATACTGCCGACTTATACACCGAAATTTCTCGTACCATCGATATGCGTCTTTGGTTTATCGAAGCCCATTTACACTAAGGTTAGTGATGAGGGTTGTGGTCAATAATTAATTATTTACGATGGATGGTTTTAAATTCAAACTTATAACCATTTTCACTCAACCCCTCAAAGTCTGGAACTATTTGCACTAGGGGGATTTGTAACAAACTATCTTTTTCTTTTCCATAGTCCGATAGTTTAATGCCCTCTTGTAATAGTTTATTTAAATTTCCTCGATGGGGATTAAGAGTCATAGCACTGACAACTTCTTGAAAAATATTATAAACTAACTCCTCATTCCATCCCTCCATCATCTGCCCATGGACAACAACATCAGAAGAAAATCCCCAAGGTAAAGCCATAACCATTTGATCCACCGCCTCGGCTCCTTCGGTTAGGGTGTTATCATTAAATAAATTTTCGCTACTTAAAATCGGTAAAAAATAATTGTTTTCCTTGGCAATGTTGATGGCTTCAGAAAGTCGATTTTGCCCCAATGCCATCACTATCGTATTCGCTCCCGTAACGGTTTTTAATGTTTCTTCGGGGGTAGAATTTTGACTCACATCTACTTCTACTATTACATTACCCTGCCACAGAGGTAAGTTTTCGATGATGGCTGACTTAAACTTGATACTATCATCATCCTGAGAGTCGTAAAATATAATCCCGTTAGGAGGAGAATTGAGACTGTTACCATAATTCAATAAAGCCTGAGTTGCCATGGTTAAGTAAATATCCTGCCGATTTTCTGGCTCAATGATTTGTAACTCTTCTTCTTGTTGCTTCCATTGAATATTCATGGGAGAAATGACTCCCAAACCCTGCTCTTGATAGATCGATAAAGCTAAATAACTATTCGCATCCAGACGATAATCTATTATTCCTAGAATGTTATTAGCATTGAGGATATTTTGGCTCAAGGTTTCTATGTCTGCACCCTGATAATTAACTATTACCACTTCTAATAATCTTTGGTCATCATTACTGGGTTGTTGGTTAAACTCTTTTTGATAACGGGCGACCCCAGAGAGTAAATTTATATCTTTTTCCATGTTGCCTGTAATAGTAATGGCGAAGGTGAGGGGATTTCCACGACTATGGGCGATCGCATTTTGCTGGTATATTTGAGCCTCATAATCATCCCCATTATCCTCTATATATTCCCCATAAAGGGCGATCGCCCTTTGCCAATGCCCCCGCCCAAAAGCATCAGCGCCCGAACGTTTGAGAGGATTAACCTCAAAAAAAATTTTTTCCCCCTGACTAATAAAATTATTTCCATCTTTAGAAACCAAACCCACAGATAAATTATTGCTATATTCCCCCAAAATTCTTTGATTTAAAATAACCATCGATAAATTAGTTAAAATTATTCCCAAAATCGTTCCTAAAATTAAAAATCTCCAACCAACACCAACACTTTTATCTCTCAACAAAAAAGCAACCAAAGAAAAAATATTTTCAGAATCATCAATCTCTTTTTTATTCAACTCAACTTGTCCTACCCTCGTCTCATCAGACCCACTAAAAACAGATTTTCCCGCCTCCCTAGGCAAAAAACAAATAGGACAAATATCAGTGAAATTTTCCACCACCTGATGATTTCCAAGACAAAGGGGATAATCCTGATTATTTTTCGCCATACCATCACAAATCCAAGGACGTAAAACAGTAGCCATAAAAAATTGTTGAAGATAGCTTACCAAACAAGTTATATGTACATATTAGTATCAAATCATTTTCCAGTAAAAAAAATTAATAGGACTTTTTTCTCAATGTTTATATAATCTTGGATAAGCTAAATAAAAAAACTTGGAAAGAATCGCAGAAAAAACTTAAAATAAAATAAATTATTAAAAAAAATCCCTTATTAAGTAAAAATACGTAAAAATCAAAATAAAATGGTAGGTTTTTTAAGCAATTTACTGGGAGGACAAGGAAAAGGAGTAGGGATAGAAATTAATCCCGATCGCATTTCCTTGGCACAAGTAAGCAAAAAAGGGCAACAATATAAACTTCTCAAATATCAATCTCTGGAAGTACCCGAAGAAATATTTGAAGAAGGACAAATAAAAGACTCCGAAGCCCTTGCCGAATTGATCGAACAACTGCTCAAAGAAGCAAAAATCAAACCCAAACAAGTGGCCACATCAGTGCCGATGAGAGAATCGATCATCAGAATTTTGCCCATTCCCGCAGAATTAAATGATCAAGAACTCAAAGACACAGTTTTAAATCATGAAGCTAGTCTGTATCTACCCTATCCCAAAGAAGAAGTAGATCTTGACTATCAAAAACTAGGTTACTTCGTAGATGATAGTGACGGCATCGAAAAAGTCCAAGTTTTACTGGTGGCTACCCGTAAAGAAAACACCGATCTTTACCTAGAAACATTCCAACAAGCGGGAATGGATATTAAAGTCCTAGAAATAAATAGTTTCTCCCTCATTAGAACCCTCAAACCACAACTACAGCAGTTTAGCGCCAGTGAAGCAGTTGTATTAGTTGACATTGAATTTGACAGTACCGAAATCGCCATCATTGTCGAAGGAGTACCCCAATTTTCCCGTACCGTACCCATCGGCACTTATCAAATGCAGATTGCCCTAGCTCAAGCCATGAATCTGCCCACCTCTAAAAATACCGAAATTCTCCAAGATATTACCATTCCTAACAATCCCGACCAAACCTCCACTAGCAGCACCAGTAGCCAAACTTGGATTAACCCCGGTATGGATTCATTGTTGAGAGTATTAGGGGAATTGGTGGACGAATTAAGGCGATCGGTTAACTTTTATATCAACCAAAGCGGAGATGTAGAAGTTGTGCAAATTTTGATCGCAGGCCCCGGAGCTGGACTGGCTCAAATTGACGAATTTTTCACCAAAAAACTTAATATTCCAGCCACCCTCTTTGATCCCGTAACATCATTAGGAATTACAATGAAAGAGGAATTATCAGGTATGGAAAGATACGGTTTAGGAACAGTGTTGGGTTTAGCCATGAGGATGAATTAGATTATGCACAATATTGACATTAACTTTCTTAAAGAAAGAAAACAAGATGCCATCACTCAGGTAGGTAAAACCGCTGGTTTTAAGAAAGAAACCACCATGGCGGAGAGAATCCCCATTTTTATTGGTTCGGGGGTTGCGGTGTTCCTCATCGCCGCGGTGGGGGGAGCTTCTTTGTTGCTCAATAATCAAAAAACATCCACTGAAGCTAGTATTGGTCAATTAGAGTCAGAAATTCAAAGACTACAGGGACAAAACGCCGAAGTTAATCAAATTCAACAGGAGATTGATAATATTAATGGGCAGGTGGGGATTTTGGTGAGTGTTTTTGATGAGATTAAACCTTGGTCCGCTATGTTGCGGGAGATTTCGTTTTTAACACCCCCCAATGTCCAAATTCAATCGATCACTCAATCAGGAAGTAGGGGACTTACCATTGCTGGTTTTGCTGATTCCTATGATGATGTAAACGATTTTATGTTAACTCTCAAGGCTTCTAGTTTTCTTAATGGTAATGAAACTCGCCTGACTAGCACCAGTTTAACCGAAAACCCCAGTACTGTAGCCACTAGCCGAGCGCAACTGGAGGCTGCCGATGGTGATGAACCTGTAGCCGCTAATGATAGTTTGATCATTTCCTTGGGTCAGGTTGTATCTTTTAATATCACTACCGAAATTAATGATGTTCCATCTACGGAATTGGTTAATTTACTGGATAGTCGAGGGGCGATCGGTTTGGTGAGCCGTATTGAGGCTTTAAGACAATTGGGGGCTTTAGATATTGAACCCATTGTACAAGAACAACCCGCTGAAGAAGAAACTACTCAATAACTAATAACAAAGGAGGAATTATGACTACATCTTTCACCACTACCGAAGATTTTGGCGATGAGGCAGAGGGTTTTGGCCCGGAGTCAAACTATCCAGAAGTATTTGGTATAATTTTTACCCCAAAGGCAACGGGGATTACTATAGGCGTGGTGGGCTTTATCATTGCCGCTTTTTTGGGCTGGACGCAATTACGCCCTGTAAGTGAGGAGTTATCGACCTTACGAGCAGAAAAAAGTGAGAAAGAAGGACAGCTTAATCAATTGAGCGAGAGTGATTTAGAACAAAGAATCACTACGAAGCGAGGGGAATTAGAACAGGCAGAAAATCTAAAAGTTCAGGTGGAAAGTTTGTTCGCCCAAGAGCGCACCTTAGAGACTGTTTTATTGGACTTGAATCAATTTGTTAATAGTTCTAATGTCACTATGACCAGTTATACTCCTTCGGGGGATAGGGCTGCGGTAAGTGATGATAGTTTTGGACAGATTGCTATTAATAATATTCAAGTTAAAAGTTATAATCTCAACCTAGAAGGTAGTTTTTCTAATTTAATATCTTTTGTGCAAGATTTGGAAAGATTGCAACCTTTTTTGGTGGTGCAAAATTTTAATGCCACGGTTTCTACCCCCCAGCAGTATTTGTTGGAAAATAATCAGGTTTTTCCTTTTGGTTCTCCCGAACTCAGTACCACTATTACTATTAGTGCTTTATTTTCTGATGTTCAAGATATTGCTCCCCCAGCAGAAGAAGGAGAAGCTACAGAAGGAGCCACGGAGGAAACTACTGAATAATTTTTTTTAGGTTTACTGTCTGAGCATTTTTTTATAATTATTTTTTAACCCCATTGTGTGTAGGAGTTTAATTTCATGAGTTTATTGTCTTCCCGTCAAGTTCGGTTTGTTAGTAGCACCGTTGCAATTCTTCTTGGTTATCAGTCATGGGCGATCGCCTCCCCTAACCGCCATAATGCCCCCCCTAATGACCTCGTACCCCTACTACTAGCCCAAAATAACGAAGTATTATTTCCCAACCCTGACGTACGCATCGACGGGCAACCCGTACGTCCCACAAACATTGAAGCGGCTCCCCCTTTCCAACAAAGAGCAGTAGCTCCGCCTACTGGTGATATATCCGTTTCCAATACCGATATTAGCACTCAAAATGTAAATCTTGGAACCACTGCTGTCGTTCCTCGCTTAGTTCTTCGGGATGCTCCCCTTGATGAAGTTTTAAAAATACTTGCCCGTGCCGCTGGTCTGAGTATTATGTTTGATTATTCTAAAGCACAAGAACAAGGAGAAGGGGCATCAATACTTAGAGAACTTATTACTATTGATTTGGAGGGGGAAAGAGTACAGGATATATTTAATAATCTTTTAAAACTTAATCGTCTCGAAGCCTATAGACAAGGTAACACAATTTTTGTGGGTGAAAGTTTACCTTATTCTGTTAATGACACCATTAGTCGCACCCTTAGAGTTAATCAAGCAAATGCTGGTACTCTTGCCGCTCAACTAGCCCTTGCCGGTGCTACAGTTCAAGAAGTATCAGAAATTTTTCAAGAAGAAAGAAATGCTGAAGGTGTTTTGATTGGTAGAACTGTTACAGGCAGGGAAATTAGACCGTTAAGTGCCGCTGATAATCAGGCTAATCAAGGAACTCCTTTACCTTTGAGAAGGCTAAGTGCTACCGTGGATGAGAGAACCAATGCGATTACTCTCACAGGAACTCCAGATCAAGTAAGAATTGCCAGTAACTTAATTCTTCAATCAGATGTGAGATTAAGACAAGTTGCTGTTAACGTCCGTATTGTAGATGTCCAATTAGACCAAGGCACCAGCTTCGGCTCTAGTTTTTCCTTTGGAGTTGATAACACAGGTATCGTACAAGATGGAGGAACAGGAGTAATCAACTTTGGAACTAGAGATCAGAATGTGAGTTCTGAGGATTTTCGTATAGGTCCTGATGGTAACTTAATTCCTGGCTTTGATGAGTCGATTATCATTACAGAAGGATTCACCAGAGATTTAGCTCAAACTTTAACAGAATCTTTAGCTAATGATCTGACTTCAACGAACAATGATGATTTAAACCGCACCTTCCAAGACACTATTGATAGAACCCTTGGGCAATTTGGTAATAATACAGCTTTTAACCGAGATCAAGCGGAAGATTTACAAAGAGCTTTAGTTAATAACCTTGCCAGAACCATTACTGAATCTAACGTTAATAATGATACGACTAACATAACTGATAACATTAGTCGTAACGTAGTGAGAACCCTACAGGGTTTACCCATCGGAAGTCCTCGTTCTGGTCGTATTTCTCCTTTTGGCAGTGACTTCAACCCCGCACAGCCGGGGGTAGGTGCTGCTACAACCCCCGGAAGAAATTTTAACCTTCCCCAAGCCTTCCTTGCTCAAATTCGCTCTAGTATTAGCTCAGGTAACGCCAAAATCTTGACAGATCCCACTCTTGTAGTACAGGAAAGCCAAACAGGAAGTGTTTCTTTGGTTGAAAATGTTGTGACTAGTGTATTAACGGAGGTTGATGTAGAAAGTGGCGTGAGAACTGTTACCCCAGTCATTGAACCAGCAGGACTTAATCTATCAGTGCAAGTTGATCGTATTGATGATAACGGATTTATCAGTTTATTAGTCAATCCCAGTATCAGCGCTCCAGGTAACCCTCAAATATTCGATAGTGGTGGCGGTGCTAGTAACGTTATTACTCCCTTGGTGGAAAGAAGTGTCTCTTCTGGCTTAATTCGCCTTCGGGATGGTCAAACTTTGATTCTTTCAGGTATTATTCAGGATGCTGAACGGGTACAAGTATCTAAAATTCCTATCCTCGGAGATTTACCCCTCATTGGTAGTTTATTTCGTTCTACTTTTACAGATAAAACCAGATCTGAGGTTATTGTTATGTTAACACCCCAAATTCTAAATGACTCGGAAGGTTACAGTGGTATGGGATACCAATATACTCCTAGTGCAGAAACGGGACAAATTCTCAGAAATCGTGGGGTAAATATTCCAGGAAGTCCTTTTTAAGGATATTTTAAGACAAGGGGTTAGATCCCCTTGTTTGCGGTATTCAAAGGAAACAATTTTTTGTGGAATTATTGAAGTTATACCAAATCCGTAAATAAAAATATACCTTAGTTCAATTCATTGAACGATAAACTGTTAGCCTTGTAATTCATTGCAAGGCGGGGGTGATGTACTCTACCATTCGGATTTAGTATTAGACATATGAGACGCTTATGGTGAGCGTTGATATATCTTGTAACATACAGAGTCGTATAAAGCTGAATCATATCTGACTTTTGATGAACTGGAGGAAAGTCTTGACTAGGAAAATTAGTTTTAATTTGATAGTCGAAAAAGAATTAAAAAAACTGGATAAATTAGCTCAAAAAAAGATTCTTATTTGTGGCTAAAAATAATTTTGTGCATAAGTCACGTTAGAATAAAGAAGATTTTAGGTAAATGGAAGAAAAGGAGCTGATATTTAACTATGCCAGACAAAAAAAACCCAGAAATTGACCCTATTCCCTCGTTATTAGCGGAATTTTCGGATCCTGAAATGGAGGAGGAAGAGTTTAGAAATGATTTCTTTCAGGGGTTGTCGGGCAGAAGAAAAAAGGCCGCTTTTGCTTTAACTCTTATTTGGGGTGTAACTATTGGTTTACATCTTTTTCCTTGGAATTTTTCCCTCATCATATTTTTAGGGCTATTGATTTTTGTTGAAATGGTGAGATTAATTTTTAGCACGTCTAAAAATGCGAATCTACCTGAGTTTGAGCAGATGGACAGTTTACCTTTTGTTTCTTTGTTGGTTTCGGCAAAAAATGAGGAGGCTGTGATCAAGAAATTGGTAAAGATGTTGCTAAATATCGATTATCCTAGTCATTTATATGAGTTATGGATTGTGAATGATAATAGCGGCGATCGCACTGGTAAAATATTAGATGAATTAACCCAAGAATATTCCCAATTAAATGTCATCCACCGAGACGGTTTGGCAAAGGGTGGTAAATCAGGGGCGTTAAATTTTGCCTTTTCTAAGTGCAAGGGAGAGGTTATCGGAGTGTTTGATGCTGATGCGGTAATTCCTGAGAATTTATTACAAAAGGTTGTACCTCTGTTTGTCAGGGAAAACATTGGGGCAGTGCAAGTGAGAAAAGCGATTTCTAATCCTGCCGAAAATTTTTGGACGAGGGGGCAATGGGTAGAAATGTCCCTCGATAGTTATTTCCAAAGACAGAGAATTAACTGCGGTGGCATCGGAGAGTTGAGGGGTAATGGGCAATTTGTCCGTCGTGATGCCCTTAATAGTTGTGGTGGTTGGAACGAGGAAACTATCACCGATGACCTTGATCTTACCATTCGTTTACATCTTGATCACTGGGACATCGATATTTTAGAACATCCTGCGGTGGGTGAAGAAGGGGTTAAAAGTGCGATCGCACTCTGGCATCAGAGAAGCCGTTGGGCAGAAGGTGGTTATCAACGTTACTTCGACTATTGGCGTTTTATCCTCAGTAATCGCCTCGGGTGGCACAAAAAATTTGACCTCATTTTCTTCTTTATGGTTCAGTATATTTTCCCTACCGCCGCCATTCCCGACTTAGTAATGGTGTTAACCCGTCATCGCTTTCCCCTTGTGGCACCCCTCAGCAGTATTACTCTATTTCTCGCCTTTTGGGGTATGTACACAGGTTTAAAACGCAGTCAGAACAAAAAGTCATTTACCATAGCTCAACATATCATCATGATAGGACAAAGTTTCCTTGGCTTGGTTTATATGGTTCACTGGTTTATCGTCATGCCAGTTACTACTGCCCGAATGTCTGTACGCCAAAAACGCCTCAAATGGGTTAAAACTGTCCATGAAGGAGACACCGAAGAAAACCTCGAATTAGCCTAAAGTAATCTTTCTGTTGTTAATTGGGGGTTGCCGCAAAAAATGGATTCGTGAGGGCAGGAAATAGGCAAAAGTTTAATGTGACTCAGCGCACTCTATTGGTTAAAAAATAAACCAAAAATATAAACAAACTAGAAACCTACAAAAACAAATTAATATCCCTCGCTAAAATCCAACCTCTACGTAAATCATCATCTTTTCCTAATTCACGGGGTTTTTTTGTGCCATAGAACCAAGGGCGAGATGAACTATCGGCAGTTATGGCAATAATAATATTTTCTTCAATGATTATTTGACAACTATTTTTTTTACAGTCAAAATCATTGATTTTTTTATCTAAAATTAACGGTTGAAAATCATCCCATGTTTCCAATGGTGACAAATATCTCCCCTCTTTATCCTGACTATACATTGTACCTGTGAGGGGTTTTTGTTGAGAATACTGGGTAGGATGGCAGCTTAACCATCTACCGTTAACCGTTAACCAGTCATTAGCACTAAAAATGGTACACACCAACCACTCTTGTTTTCTTTCTTTGATTTGACTCAACCTTAAGCCAAAAAAACCATAACCTCCCATACCATAGCTACCAGCATAATAAGTAATATCAACAATGTAGCGATTGTTCACTAGAGCCGAATTTGCATAGGTAATAAAATCTTTGCTGTGGGAGGCATTGATAATTTTATCCATTAATAATTGCTTTTTTTATTATTATGATTATTCAAAATATCTACCTAGTATAAAGGACATTCTGCCGTAGCAGAATGTCCCGTCATTTTATATGGAGTTATATATACTTAAGGTCTTTATATAAGCTGACCTCAATTTATCTTCGAAAACTATAATGACATATATCTAAAGTTTTCTTAATTTTCTTAAGATTTATTTAATATTTATTTGCACAAGATAAACAAATTATAAGAAATGTTACAAATGTTAATTTTTATAAACAGAAACACCTATTTTTTGGGAAAACCAAACTTCAAAATTACGAATAGAAAATAGAGGACTTTTTGATATTTCGGTGCTTTCCATGGGTTCAACAAAAATTGTAAACATACCCAAACGATTTCCTGCTAATACGTCAGTAAATAATCTATCTCCTACCATGGCAACCTTATCTACGGGGTGATTCATGGCATCAACTGCCTGACGGAGTTTTTTACGGGATGGCTTTCTAGCACCAAAAATAAAAGGAACATCAAGGCTAGATGCGATCGCACTTATACGACTTTTACTGAGATTATTACTAACTAACCATAAATCTACCAGAGGACGAACTTCTGTAATCCAGTCCATTAATTCAGTGGAAATAATACTTTGTTTAAAAGGTACAAGGGTTTCATCCACATCCAAAACTAAACCCTTTAAACCATATTCTTGAATGATAGAAGGGCTTAGTTTTGTAACAACATCGCCCAAAACTAAATCTGGTTGTAACAAAAGAGATTTTGACATAAAAAAATTAGTTATTTTAAATTTACAGTAGTTTTCCAATAACTAAACCACCATAAAAGAAACTATACCCTTTAAAATGGTTCAACCCTATGAAAAATGACTGTAAGCATTCTATTCGAGACTAGATAATTTAAACAGTATAAAAATTATTGATTCAATAAATGCGATCGCCTCATAATTTGTTGTAGCAAAAATAGCACTTTAACCAAACTCTACCTTAGCCCAATTAAGATTTTCATGGACAGTTTTCAAGGAATTCCCCTCAGAATATAACCGCAATAAAGGTTCAGTACCACTAAAACGAATTAATAACCAACTCTCATCCTCAAGACGATATTTATAACCATCAATAGCAAGACAATCAATCACCTTTTTCCCTGCAATTTCTTCTAAAGGCTTACTAGCGAGGGTAGCTTGTAACTGATTTTTTTGCTCCATACTCCCAAGGGTTAAATCAATGCGATCATATTGAGATACAAAATTAGTTTTTTTCTGTAAATCTCCGTACAATTCCCCAATGCCCTTCCCTGACTTCACCATGGCTTCAAGGACATATAAAGCCGATAAAAGAGCATCTCGTTCGGGAATATGGGTACTATACCCCACTCCCCCAGATTCTTCTCCCCCCACCAACACCTGAGTTGTTAGCATCTTCTCAGCGATGTATTTATAACCGATAGGAGTTTCTGAGAGAGGAATATCAAATAAATCTGCTACTTTGGGGATTAAATCTGAACCGCTGACAGTTTTAATAATTTCTCCCTTCAACCCTCTTCTTTGGGATAAATGCTCGATAAAAATAGGAATTAAAATTTGTGTACTACAATAATTACCCTCACTATCCACCGCCGCAATGCGATCGCAATCTCCATCAAACACTAAACCGACTCTAAGGGCATCAGAATCGTTTTTACCCCTTTCCTTAACCTCACGAAACAACTCAGGGATATACCGAGCCAAAGGCTCAGGAGCATTCCCCCCAAACAAAGGATCTCTTTGACTATTTATTTCATTGATATTACATCCAAGGATACGACCCAACCCCGTAGATGCCGCTCCGTGCATCACATCCACAATTACATCTAATTTACCCGCCGAAATCCCTTCCACAATGGCAGACACATCCACCAAACTAGCCAACTGCTTAGTATAACTATCCCAAGGATCAAACTTTGTAATCGTACCCACCTCAGTCGGTTTCGGTAAATCCGTATCCAGCAAAGCCTCAATCTTACTTGTCACATCCCCAGAAACAGAACCCCCAAAACCACCCTTCACCTTCAAGCCCAAATACTGAGCAGGGTTATGACTAGCCGTCAACACCAAAGCCCCCAAAGCATTTTGACTATAAGCCGCCCAACTAAAAGCAGGGGTGGGGGCATAACTATCCGCCAACAATACATCGTAGCCATACTCCTGTAACGCTTGAGAAGCTACCAACGCAAAATCTTCCGCCAAAAAACGACGATCAAAACCCACCACCATCAACTTACCATGGGGGTTGTCTTCTTGTAACACCTTCGCACACAGGGGAGCCAACTTCGCCACCCGTTCCATGGTAAAGTCAGCGGCAATTACTCCACGCCACCCATCAGTACCAAACTTAATTGGATTAGCTTGAAAACCCATAACAGTAACCTACAACACTAAGTTAAGAGCGGAATCATTAATAATACGAGCCTAAAAATTTCCTAACACTTAAAGCCCACCACCTAAAAAAAAATTAAACCTTAGCAACCTCTTGGGCTTCGCTATTGGCTACGGTACCAGTAATTTGTTCGTAGGTTTCACGCATTTTTAGACCGACTAAAACTTGGAATAAACCAGTACCATTATTAGAACCAGGGTAGTCCTTATGTTTTAACAATAATTCGGTCATTTCGCCATAGTATTTAGTACCTGTACGGCTGAGGTGACTTTCAACATAGATCATTTCTTCTAAATTGTCGAACTGACCATCAATTTCAAGGATAGAAACTTCATTACCCATGTAGTTATCAGGTCCATAATACATTTTTAGACCAGGATAAGAACAGGTTAACTTACGTCCACAGGGGCGCCAATCAATGGTAGAACCTTCATCAAATAAGTAGGTAGGATTGAAATGTTCGATACCTTCTTTTTCGATTAAACGAACTCTCAAGATTTTACCTTCTTTTTCTTCTATTAATTGAGTAGGTAATACTTGGATAACAATATCTGCGTGTTGTTTTTGTGGCTCAATGTAAGCGGTGAAGTCAGGTTTTCTAGCATTGATAGAAGCTACAACATCATCATAACTGTGACCTCTTTCGGCCATATCACGCTGAATTTTCCACTGAATTTTTACTTCTTCGCTAATGTCGAGGTAAACGCTGAAGTCAACTAATTCTCTTACTCTAGCATCATAAAGAGGATGTAAACCCTCGATTACAATTACTTTATTGGGTTCAATTTTTTCGGGAGGATCTAATTCTCCAGTTTCGTGGTTATAAATAGGTTTATCAATAGCTTGACCATCTTTTAAGGCTTTAATTTGTTCTGCCATTAAGTCGAAGTTGTTGGCTTTAGGATTCAAAGCGGTAACACCTGCTGCTTTTCTACCTTTACGGTCTAAACTATGATAGTCATCAAGACAGATAACGGTCATAAATTCTTTACCGAATAAATCTTCTAAACGACGTAAAAAGGTTGATTTACCGCAGCCAGAGTCTCCGGCTACTCCAATAATTACTACTTTATCTTGAGTCATTTTTTCCTCTATATGTGAAACTAATATACTTTATATAAGTAATCTTGCTATTGATTGTTATCTTATCAGTCAATTGCACACTATTCTATATCTAATTGTTTTGTTTGTTAATCTTAATTGTTGAAAAGGTGAATAAGTGATAACACAATTAACAATTACCCTTGGGGAAATTAGGTATGGTGATAATAATTAAACATCTTCTGCAATTTCTACTTCTGTTTTCTCCAAAAATACTTGATTCTCTTGGGATAGTTTTTCTAGGGATTGATTATAATTTTCGGTGGAAAACTGGGGTAATATTTCTTTAATAAATGCTTCGGCGGCTTTGGAGCGATAGCGATTGGAGTTGACAATAACCGAAAGAGTGCGCCTAATTTCTACTCCTTCGATGGGGGCGCGGTGCAATACTCCCATTTTTAGTTCTTTTTCGATCGCCGTTATGGACACAAAAGAAGCTCCTAATCCTGATAAAACGGCATTTTTAATGGCCTCTATGGAGTTTAACTCCATTTCTACTTTTAGATCATTAGTATTAATACCGCTACGGGTTAAAACCTGATCAATGACTTTACGAATAGTAGATTGGGAGTCGAGGGTAATGTAATTGAGGTGGTATAAATCATCCTTGGCAATGGTTTCTTGTTCAGCAAAGGGATGATTCGAGGGGATTATCAACGCCAATTCATCCTCAGCATAGGGGATAATCTCTAATACATCTTGTAATTCGGAAGGCACTTCACCGCCAATTATAGCTAAATCCACTTGTCCGTTTGCCACGGCCCAAGAGGTACGACGGGTGGAGTGTACCTGTAACTGTACGGAAACATAAGGATATTTTTGGTGAAATAAACCAATCATGCGGGGTAGTAAATATGTTCCTGTGGTTTGGGAAGCTCCCACAATCAGGGTTCCCCCCTGCAAATTTTGTAAATCTTCAATGGCACGGCAGGTTTCTTGACAAAGGGTAATAATTTTTTCACCATAGGCAAGTAAGAGATTTCCCGCTTCAGTTAATTGCGCTTTTCTTCCTCCCCTGTCGAATAAAGGTACTGTTAATTGTTTTTCCAAATTTTGTATTTGTAAACTGATAGCGGGTTGAGAGACATAGAGACTATCTGCCGCCCGTTTAAAACTACCCTCATCGGCAATTGCCTTCAAAATCCGTAATTGATCAAGGGAAAAAGGAATCTCAGCCATAGTAAAATTAGATTTCGTTATTTAGAATTTTAATTTATTTTCTGAAAATAATGACCAAAACTAGATATTAAATAGATTGGGATCAGTTTTGACCCTATTTATTGATAAGATCTAGGTAATCAGTAAAATAAGTATTTATTATATATTTATCCCATAAGTATAAACTTTATGTTCCCCTTTGCGGTAGAAATAATTAACTTTTTTCCTCAATATTTCCCCCCCCTATTGGCCGTTGTCAATCTTCCACCATGGTTAACCCCTAGTCATTTAATCATGGTGGGTTTATTGGTGGGCTTTGCGATCGCCCATAGCGGTTTAGCCGCCCTCAGACCATGGGGAGAGAGTAAAATAGGAGCAAGACTATATCGGGTACTATTTGCCCTTGTTAGCATCCCCTTTGCCACCGTATTAATTATTTACTTTTTTAACCATCGTTATGATGGAGCCGTATTATGGCAAATCCAAGACGTGTCAGGGGTAAAAACCACCGTTTGGATATTATCCGCCATTTCCTTTATATTTCTTTATCCTGCTACCTTTAACCTATTGGAAATTGCCGCTATCCAAAAACCCCAAGTACATTTATACGAATCAGGCATTATCCGCATTACCCGACATCCTCAAATGGTAGGACAAGTAATCTGGTGTATTGCTCACACCATCTGGCTAGGCACTACTTTTACCATTGTCACCTCCTTGGGTTTAATTGGTCATCATCTTTTTGCCGTTTGGCATGGAGATAAAAGACTGACTAAACGTTATGGAGAAGCATTTTTGAAAGTCAAAGAAAGAACCTCTATCTTACCTGGGTTGGCCATTTTTGATGGCAGACAAACCCTACAAGGTAAAGAATTTTTGAAACCTGCCTATGTGGGAGTAACTGCATTTACTCTTTTATTTTGGTTTATTCACCCTTGGTTAATGACTGTAACAAGTCGTGTCAATTGGTAATTTGATTGGATGATTTTCCCTTCCATCTTGCACAATATAGGTAGGGGATCAATAATGGCACTAAGAAAAATTATTTAAAAGACTTATTTTAAGTTACCTTCTTAGGCTATTATCTGATTCGACATCGCTATTTTATAAATTTTTAAACTATTAGAAATAAATTAATATGATTTCTGTCACTCAAGAATCTTTTGATAGAGAAGTTTTACAATCTTCTCATATGGTTTTAATCAATTTTTGGGCGCCTTGGTGTGGTTTGTGTACCATGCTGCAACCTATCCTCAATCGTCTTGAGTCGGAGTGGGAAACGGAGTTAAAAATAGTTAGTGTTAACGCTGACCAAAATTTACGTTTAGCTAATAACTATAGTCTTAGTAGTCTGCCCACCCTGATTTTGATGCATCGAGGGGAAATTATTGAGCGTTTAGAAAGTTTCCATAATAGAGAACATTTATATAAAACTGTTAATGATGTGATGTTGCATCTACTGCACCAAACCACTGCTTAAATATAATTAATTTATTCTCCATTTTCTTTAAATTCATGATTGCAATATACCCCGGTAGTTTTGATCCTATTACCCTCGGACATTTGGACTTAATACAACGGGGTAGTGTTTTATTTGAACAGATAATAGTGGCGGTATTAAAAAATCCTAATAAAAAACCTTTATTTAGTTTAGAAACTAGGGTAAAACAGATTCGTCTTTGTACCCAAGATATTCCTAATGTAGAAGTAGATACCTTTTCGGGGTTGACAGTGGAATATGCCAAGTTAAAACAAGCAGGGGTATTATTAAGGGGTTTGAGGGTTTTATCAGACTTTGAGCAGGAGTTACAAATGGCTCATATTAATAAAACTCTGGCGAATAATGTGGAAACGGTTTTTTTGGCAACCAATACGGAGCATAGTTTTGTTAGTAGTAGTGTGGTTAAAGAAATTGCTCGATTTGGCGGTAAAATTGATCATCTGGTACCAGAGGCGATCGCCCCTGATATTTACAAAGCATTACAAAAGTAACCTAAGATTTTTTACAAAACATAACAGCTATGGTCAACGGATACCTTAAAATTAAGCTCATATAGATAGTTAATTTATTTTATTACAATGCGGATTTTAGCTCTTATTCCAGGTGGTATCGGAGATCAAATTTTATTTTTTCCCACCCTAAAAAGTATTAAAGATCAATACCCCAAGGCAATTATTGACGTATTAGTAGAACCTAGGTCAAAAAATGCCTACCGTGTCTGTCCTCACGTCAAAGAAGTTCTAGTATTTGATTATAAAGATAAAAACGGACTAGCCGACTACCTAAACCTCCTTGGTATCATTAGAGATAGGGAATATGAAGTAGCCGTAACCCTCGGACAAAATTGGGCTGTCGGCTTCTTATTATGGCTTGATGGCATTCCTACCCGTGTAGGTTACAAAAGTTCTAAATCTTGGTTTATCAATAACCCTGTCGAACTAAAAACCGAGCAATATGCCGCCTATATGTACCATGACTTAGTCCATGGATTAAACATCACTCAATCTTGCCCCCCTGTGTCTATTAACGTACCCAAAGAAGACATTGAATGGGCAGAGGTAGAACAAAAACGTCTCGACATCAAAGAATCTGGTTATATCCTCATTCATGGGGGATCCAGTGAGCTCGCCAAAACCAAAGGCATCGATAAAATTTACCCTGTGCCAAAATGGCAAAGAATTGTCGAAGATGTCCAGAGAAAACAACCCAATCTTCCCATCGTTTTACTAAATGGTCCTGATGATCAAGAATGGATAGCAGAAATGTTGCAGTTATGTAACAACCTTAAAGTAATTAGTCCCCCAGATATTGGCAAACTATCCGCCTTTATCGCAGGTGCTAACCTAATGTTATGTACAGACAGCGCCCCCATGCACTTATCCGTAGCGGTAGGTACTTATACCATAGCCCTATTTGGTCCTACTCAAGCCGATAAACTATTACCGCCCCACAGCGATAAATTTATTGGTCTTCAATCCCTTAGTAAAAACATTGCCGACATATCCACAGACAAAATTTTAGAAAAAATGTGGCAAGGTTAAAAATAATTGTCAATTAATATTATAGGTTTAAAACCTTATCCTTTATGTAAGGTGGGCATTGCCCACCAATATTATTAATATTAGATTACGCTAATAAAAGGTAAAAAGATAGGTTAAAAATCAAAAAATATCAAGTTAAATAAAATTAGTTAAAATTACTTTTCAGCAAAAATAAAGGTTATGGTCGTGGCGAAAAAAGCAGTTTTTTTAGATCGTGATGGTGTTTTAAATGTTGAGGCAGGATATATACATAATGTAGAAGATTTACAACTAATACCCAATGTTGCCAAAGCGGTTAAAAAAATTAACGATAGTGGCTTTTTTTGTTGTCTAGTTTCCAATCAATCAGGCCCTGCGAGGGGTTATTATCCCGATAGTCATGTTAAAGCATTACACCAAAGATTAGAACACTTATTATGGCAAGAAGCCCAAGCCAAACTAGATGCCCTTTATTACTGCCCCTATCTCAGTCCTCAGGCAGGGGGAGTAAACCCTGAATTTACCTACTGGGGTACATGGCGAAAACCTAATACGGGAATGCTGGTGGCAGCCGCATGGGAGCATAATTTAGACCTAAAAGGTAGCTTTATGGTGGGAGATAAAGCCACAGATGTAGATTTGGCCCACAATGCAGGGTTAACAGGTATTCTGGTTACTACTGGTTATGGTACTAAGGTTATGGGGGGGCAGTATCAGCACAAAACTCATCCTGATTACATTGCCTCAGATTTGAGTGAAGCGGTAGATTGGATTTTGCAGTGTTAGAAGTGGAATATTGACGCTCTCATCTTTGATTTAATAGTGGGCGATGTGTCGCCCTACTTTTCTAACCAAAACGTCCGCTTACATATTGTTGGGTGGCTTCTTCGGCTGGATTTTGGAAAATATTTTCGGTTTTATCATATTCCACCAAATAACCTAATTTTCCTCCTCCTCCTTCAACGCTACGGGCATTAAAAAAGGCGGTTAAATCTGATACCCTAGAAGCCTGTTGCATATTGTGAGTAACAATGACAATGGTATAGTCTCGTTTCAATTCATGGATGGATTCTTCTACCTTTAGGGTGGAAATGGGATCTAGCGCAGAACAAGGTTCATCCATTAAAATAACATCAGGTTTAATGGCAATGGTACAGGCGATACATAGGCGCTGTTGTTGCCCCCCAGAAAGGGCTAGGCCACTTTGCTTTAGTTTGTCTTTTACTTCATCCCATACGGCTGCTTTACGTAAGGAGTCTTCTACTAAGTCATCCATATTTCCTTGATAACCATTGAGCCTTGCCCCCCAAGCAATATTTTCGTAGATAGATTTGGGAAAGGGGTTAGCTTTTTGGAATACCATACCTATTCTAGATCTTAATCCCACAGGATCTACTCCTTTGGCGTAGATATCTTTGCCTTTGAAGGTGATTCTCCCCTGGACTCTAGCACTGGCGACTAAGTCATTCATGCGGTTAATACATCGAAGGATGGTACTTTTACCACAACCAGAAGGCCCGATAAAAGCAACGGCGTTATTTTTGGGAATGTCTATGTTTACCCCTGCTACGGCTTTATGAGTACCATAATAAACATCTACGTTTTCGATCTGGACTACGGGTTCTTGTGCTATATTTTTATCTGATTCTGGACTCATGATTATTTTTAGTAATTTAAAATATGGGGCTAAACCTTTTTGTCTGGATAAGGTTAAACTAAATTATTGTAAGGCTCGGATGAAAGTTGAGTAATAAAAAAACAAATTTACAGTAATTATAGTCTGAGTGTAGCGGTTATAAGTTAAGACAAAATTAACAAATTTGAAAATACGATGAGTAATATTTCCCTATGTATGATTGTCCGAAATGAGGCGAAATCTTTGCCTAAGTGTCTTGGCAGTGTGAAGGACTTGGTTTCAGAGATGATAGTTGTGGATACGGGTTCAACGGATGATACTAGGGAAGTTGCTCGGGGTTTTGGGGCGAAGGTGGTGGATTATGGGTGGAATGATAATTTTGCTGAGGCGAGAAATTTTGGTTTGGGGTTTGTGGAGTCGGATTGGGTGTTGGTGTTGGATGCGGATGAGGTTTTTAATGGTCAGTTAATTTCGGCGGTGGAGAAGGCGACTAGGGTGGATGACAATTTGGTAGTCAATTTGGTGCGCCATGAGGTGGGGGCTAATTCTTCTCCTTATTCGTTGTTGTCTCGTTTATTTCGTCGTCATCCTAAAATTAAGTTTTCTCGTCCTTATCATGCTTTAATTGATGATGCAGTGATGGATTTGTTGAGGGAGGAGAGTCATTGGCGGGTGGTGGATTTGCCTGAAGTGGCGATCGCCCATTATGGTTATCAACCTGCTATCATTGAGGCACAGGATAAGGCTAAACGGGCAAGGGTTGCCATGGAGTCTTATTTACAGGACAATCCTAATGATAGTTATGCCTGTAGTAAATTAGGGGCTTTATATCTTCAGTTAGGGGAAAGAAAAAAGGGTTTAAAGTTATTAACTAAGGGTTTGAAGTTACATGGTAGTAGCCCTGCGGTTACGTTTGAGTTGCACTATCATCTTGCTAATGCCTCAGTGAAAGATAATCAGTTTGACTCGGCCATAAAACACTATGAAAAGGCGATCGCCCTTCCCCTTTTACCTATCATAAAATTAGGGGCATATCATAACTATGCTAGTTTAGCTTATCAACGGAAAGAATATCTAAAGGCGATCGAGTTGTACCAAGAATGTTTGAAAATAAAACCCGATTTTCCCCTCGTTTATTATAATCTTGGTTTATGCTACAAAGCCCTAGGACGCAATTTCAAAGCCATCAGTGCCTATCAAACCGCCATTAAACTTAATCCTACCGATGCCTATTCCTATCAAAATCTAGGGCTATTGTTATACAGACAAGCACAATACGAAGAAAGTCAACAAGCCTTACAACAAGCCGTAATGCTTCATCGTCAACAAAATCCGAATTTTGCCCTACAATTAGAACAAGAGTTAAAGGCGATCGGTTTTTCCTTTGAATAAGTAGTGATTAATGGATAATTAATTTTTACCAATTCTCACGCCTCTACTGTTCTTTGACATAAAAAATCTGATACTTAACGTAGATAAATCTTTAGAATGAATCCCCCCTGCCCTTTTAACGGGAGATGTCGAAGACAGAGGAGTAGGGATTTAGGGGGCAAAACGGTAATGCTTTTCACAACTGATTACTTGAACTTAATATGACTTGGAAAGAAAAAACAGGAAATCAAAGGGATTGGCATTGGCGAGGGTGGAAAATTCGCTATAGCTACATCAGAGTTAACCCTGAAAATAAAAACAACGATATTCCCATAATTTTATTACACGGTTTTGGGGCTTCTATCGGACATTGGCGCCACAATATTCCTGTATTAAAAAAAAATCACACCGTTTATGCCCTAGATTTACTTGGTTTTGGGGCATCCCGCAAAGCCTACACCAATTATGATGTTACTTTATGGTCTGAATTAGTGTATGATTTTTGGCGAGAATTTATCAATGTACCCGTAATTATCATAGGTAATTCTATCGGTTCATTAATTGCTCTTTTTGCCACCGCCCAACATCCTACCATGGTGCATAGATTGGTAATGTTGAGTTTACCTGATTTATCGGCAAGGCAGAAGATGTTACCCAAGTTTGTTTTACCTTTAGTTAAAACCCTTGAAACTATTGTGGCTTCTCCTTTACTTATCAGGATAATATTTTTGGTTGCTCGTCGCCCTGGGGTAATTCGTAAGTGGTTGGGGGTTGCCTATGTGGATAAAACTTCCGTGGATGATGAATTGGTGGATATTATTGCCACACCTCCCCAAGATAAGGGGGCAGCGCGCACTTTAATCGCCCTGAGTAAGTCCGTTAATCAATCTGATTTTTCTTTATCTGCAAGGGAATTATTAGGGCAGGTTAATATTCCTATGTTACTACTTTGGGGTAAGGGCGATCGCTTCATACCCCCTACCATAGCCCCCCAATTAGCTACGGTTAACCCCTTAATTACCTTAAATTTATTGGATGATTTGGGGCATTGTCTCCACGACGAAAAACCCGATTTATTTCACCAAATTTTATTTGATTGGCTGAGAGTAATAGACACTAATACTTAGGGGAGAAAGTAATAATATCGATTATTTCTCTTTTGCCACTTTCCAAAAGAAAAAGTAAGAACATTACTAGCTTTTACACCTCATGATAAATAGTACATGAATAAATCAAAACTAGAAAACTGTTTCAGTCTTCACTACAAAACTTTTTCATCAAAGCCTAATTATTCAAAAATATCTAACTGATTCATAATTTCCTCGGTATTATCTTGATTAGAAGGGGTTAACTTTTTAATATTTTTCCTCAAACCCATGGCGATTTTACTGTGTTTTTCGATTTGAGTCATAACTTGTTTCGCACGGCTAATTACAACTTTTGGTAAACCTGCCAATCTTCCCGCTTCAATACCATAGGATTTATCAGCACCCCCAGGTTTGACTTCATGGAGAAAAATTATTTCGTTTTCTAACTCCTTCACCGTTACCTGATAGTTAGCCACATTATCTAAAATAGAAGCCAATTCGTTTAACTCGTGGTAATGGGTAGCAAAAATAGTACGACTTTGGATTTCAATGGCAAGGTATTCGGCAACCGCCCAAGCAATGGATAAACCGTCAAAGGTGGCTGTACCTCTACCGATTTCATCTAATAACACCAAAGATTTATCGGTGGCATGGTTAAGAATGTTGGCAGTTTCGTTCATTTCCACCATAAAAGTAGATTGCCCTGTGGCGATGTCATCCACCGCACCCACACGGGTAAAAATGCGATCGCATATACTTATTTTGGCACTTTCTGCAGGAATAAAACTACCTATTTGAGTCATTAATTGAATCAAACCAACTTGGCGAAGATAACAACTTTTTCCACTAGCATTAGGTCCAGTTAATACTATTAAATCAGGGGTTTTTTCTGCCCCCAAAGAGGTAGAATTAGGCACAAACATGCCAAAACCTAATATTTTTTCCACCACAGGATGACGACCATTTTTAATTTTAATGGTACGATCTTCGGTAATTTCAGGACGGTTATAATCTTGATATACTGCTAACTCCGCCAGTCCGCTTAATACATCCATAGCGGCGATCGCTCTTGCAACTTTCCTTATTTCGTCAGTTTTTTGTGCCACCGTAGAACGTAAATCCACAAAAATTTGATACTCAAACTTTGCCAAGTCATCTTTTGCATTTAAAATGCGATTTTCCTTTTCTTTTAACTCAGCAGTAATGTATCTTTCTTCATTCAATAAAGTTTGTTTACGCTGATAATTTTCGGGAGCAAATTCTGCCTTAGAACGGGGCATACTGATATAATAACCAAAGGTTTTGTTATAACCCACCTTCAAATTATTAATTCCCGTGCGCTCCCTTTCCGTCACCTCCAGATTAGCCAACCATTCCTTATCCCCATCAATTAAACGGCGCATCTCATCCAACTGCTTATTTACCCCATCTCGGATAATACCCCCCTCCTTCACGTGTTGCGGAGGAGACTCCACCAAAGAATCTACCACCTCTTTACCCAACTCCTCCAACTCAGGCGGTACATTTTGCAAAGCTTGGAAATAGAGCGATTTACCTTCTTTCGCCAACTCTGCTAAATAGGTCAATTTTAATAAAGAATCCCCCAAATTGAGCAACTCCTTCGGATTTGCCGTACTTGCACCAACTCGGCCCGTAATACGTTCTAAATCATAGATACTCTTAAATAAACTCCTCATTTCCTCCCGCAAGGGCAAATTATCAATTAACTCAGCAATGGTATCTTGACGGGCTATAATTCCCCGCTTACTGAGTAGAGGTTGCAATAACCAACGCCTGAGCGCCCTTGCCCCCATAGCGGTACAAGTCTTATCCAAAGCCCACAATAAAGAGCCATGAAAGGTGTTGTCTCGCACCGTAGTAGTGATTTCGAGGTTTCGTCGTGAGGTGGCATCTAGCATCAAATAATCTGCAACACTGTAAGTGCTAATAAGTTGCAATGGTACTTGATTCGCCTTTTGGGTATCCTGCACATAGTCGAGTAAACCTCCTGCAGCCCGAATGGCGAGGGGTAAATGTTCACAACCGACTCCCTCTAAGGATTTGAGTTTAAATTCTAATAATAATTTGGGTTTAGCTTCGTTAATATCAAAGGTTTTTTGCGATCGCAACGTATAACAAAAACAATCAGGAAGAAACTCAGGGAGATGTTCCGACTTTTGCCCCGGACGCAATAAACTATTAATATCAGGAGCATTGATAGGAAACAAAATTTCCGCAGGTTGCAACCTCAACAATTCCGTCGCCAAACTGGTTAAATCTTTGCTCTGGGTAGTAAAAAATTCCCCCGTAGAAATATCTGCATAAGCCAAACCCCAATGCTCTTTTGCTACCACCACCGCCGCTAAAAAATTGTTTTGCCGAGAGGGTAACATCTCATCTTCTGTTACCGTGCCGGGGGTTAATAACTTAGTAATCGCCCGTTTAACTAACCTTTTCTCCGCCGTTGCCTTAGAAGCATCCTCCACCTGATCACAGATTACCACCCCATACCCCTTTTCTACCAATTGTCTCGCATAACGATCAAGGGCGTGATGGGGTACACCAGTCATGGCAATTCTACCCACATTTTGCCCCGCATCCTTACTGGTAATGACTAACTCCAATTCTTGGGCAATTGTCACCGCATCCTGAAAAAAGCACTCAAAAAAATCTCCCACCCTATACAGTAAAAGACAGTTAGGATATTGTTCCTTTACCTCCACATAATGATGATACATGGGGGTTAAGTCTTTGATGTTGATTAACCGATAATCTTCGTGGGGAGCGTTTCTGGTGGCTTTGGTGGTAACAATTTCCGTCATTATTTCCTATCAATTTTTGGGCTTTTCCTATTCTATTATTAACTACGATGAGGAAACTAATCAATAATCAACCACTAATATTTTTTAAACTTACTTACAAAATTCAAATATGTCAAAATATAATCTCAGGTTTATAACCGACACGGATTTATATAATCATACGAAAGAAACCGTTGAAAAATATACATTTAAAATAAACTTAAAAACCTTTAGTAAGAATTTAATTGATCCTATTAAATTAACATTCAATTCTAAAGTTTATAACAAAAATATTGTTGATGTTATTGAAAACGAAATAATTAGACAAATGGATAAGTCAAATACTAATCACATTGGTTATTTTCATCAAAATATTTTTCAATATATGGGTAATGGATGGGAAGTGCCAAAACGGGGTTATGACGTAATAAATAAAAAATTAAATTACTATGTTGAAATGAAAAATAAACATAATACGATGAACTCTTCATCATCACAAAAAACTTATATGAGAATGCAAAACACATTATTAAATAATCCTGAAGCAACCTGTATGCTGGTTGAAGTAGTGGCAAAAAAGAGTCAGAATATAGTGTGGAATATTAATTTAGATGGTAATACTGTTTCTAATGGTCAAATCAGAAGAGTATCAATAGATAAATTCTATGAATTGGTAACAGGAGAAAAAACTGCTTTTAAACAACTATGTGAAATTTTACCATCGGTAATTGATGATATTATAAGTAGAACAGAATTAGATGAAAAACAAAATACTGTCATTTCAGAATTATTAGAAATATCACCTAATTTATTAAAAAGTATTTATTTACTATCTTTCCGTAAATATCAAGGATTTGATCAGTTTAATGTCTAAAGAATTTGTCACAGAAGCTCTACTAGCTGATATTTTGTCAGTGTCTCGATCCACCATAGAAAAATGGAAAATCAGCGGTAAAATTACACCCTCTAAAAATGGTGAATATTGCTTAGAAGATTTACAATATTTTCCTTCTATTAAATCAATGATAAATTCTCAGTGGGAAAAACAACAAAACATAATTCCTAAAAGAAAATATCAATCCATCGAACTTTTTGCAGGGGCTGGTGGTTTAGGCATTGGCTTAGAAAAAGCAGGTTTTGATACCATTGCTTTAAATGAAATCTATAAAGATTCTTGCAATACTTTACGACATAATCGCCCCCATTGGAATGTAATTGAAGGAGATATTAGTAAGGTTAATTTTTTAAACTATAGTCAATATAATATTGATTTATTATCAGGAGGATTTCCTTGTCAGGCTTTTTCCTATGCTGGAAATAAATTAGGATTTGAAGATACTAGGGGCACTTTATTTTTTGAATTTGCTAGGGCTATTAAGGAGTTACAACCCAAAATTTTTGTAGGGGAAAATGTACGAGGTTTACTAAATCATGAACAGGGTAAAACTTTAAATGCAATTAAGTCAGTAATTTCTGAATTAGGGTATGTTTTAATTGAGCCGAGAGTTTTAAAAGCTATTTTTTATCGTGTACCTCAAAAGCGAGAAAGATTATTTTTAATAGGTATTAGACAGGATTTATTTAACTATACAAATTTCATTTGGCCTGAGCCTTTTTCACGCATTATGACTTTAAAAGATGCCTTAAAAAAAGGAGAATTATATAATAGTGATTGTCCTCCCTCTGCTGGTCAAAATTATCCTGTTAAAAAACAAAAAGTAATGGATTTAGTACCCCCAGGGGGTTGTTGGACAGATTTGCCAGAAGATATTAAACGTGAGTATATGGGCAAAAGTTATTTTTTGGGGGGAGGAAAAACGGGTATAGCTAGAAGATTATCTTTTGAACTTCCTAGCTTAACTTTAACTTGTTCTCCTGCTCAAAAACAAACGGAAAGATGTCACCCCCAAGAAACTAGACCTCTAAATATTCGGGAGTATGCTAGGATTCAAACATTTCCTGATGATTGGAGTTTTATGGGTTCAATCAGTAGTCAGTATAGGCAGATAGGTAATGCTGTGCCTGTTAATTTGGCTTGGGCTTTGGGTAATTGTCTGATAGCTGTGTTGAATCAAATAGAGGATAAGGTTGAGTTACAGGATAGGGAGTTTAATGAGACTGCTTTTGCCAATCACCAACAAATGGATTTATTTGACTCAAGTTGCTATGGGTGAATTATTTTTTGTTAATACTTTATCCATAATTCACCTTTTTGTTAGATAAACTCAATTTAGCCAAAACGATAACCAAAACCTCTTACGGTAATGATATATTCTGGATGACTAGGATCTAATTCTAATTTTTCTCTTAGCCAACGGATATGAACATCAACGGTTTTTGTGTCTCCGAGAAAGTCTGCTCCCCAAATGTTGTTGATTAATTGATCTCTATCCCATACTCTTTTAGGATAGGTCATGAATAGCTCTAAGAGTTTAAATTCTTTGGGAGATAGGCTTACGGCTTGGTTTCTGACGGTTACTCTACATTCATCGGGGAAAAGGGTAATTTCTTTGTATTGTTTTACGTTTTCTGGAGGGGCGTTGTTGATGCTGTTGCGACGAATTAAGGCACGACAACGGGCGACTAATTCTTTCATGCTGAAAGGTTTGGTTAGGTAGTCGTCGGCACCTACTTCTAGTCCTAATACTCTATCGGTTTCGGCGGTTTTGGCACTTAGAATGAGGATGGGAATATTATTTCCTCGATGTCTGAGTAAGCGACATATATCTAAGCCGTTTACTTCTGGTAACATTAGGTCTAAGATTATCATGTCAAAACCTTGTTTTTCGGTGGTTTGGCTGGTTTGACGTTCTAGTAAATTCAGTGCTTCTCTGCCGTTGTGGGTATTGGTTACTTGGTATCCTTCTTCTTCAAGGTTGAGACTAATCATGTTTCGGATTAAGTCTTCGTCTTCAATGACGAGAATACGGCTGGGAAGTTGTCTTTTGGTAGTGGAGGCAATGGGTGGTAAGTCCAGAGTAAGCATAAAAACTCTCTATGTTTTGTTCTCTAATAACATTTATATCAGAAATATGACTTGGGGATTCGATTTTGGTTTATTAATTTTATTAAAAGTTTTTGTCCTATGGTTGGGTAATGGATTAGATTAGTAGTTAAGTAGTTATTAGAGATTTAAGCAATTATGGATGTTAAACTATTATTATTGATTTTGACTGGTTTATTTATCGTAGCGGCTCCGTTTTTCGGTACTAGAAATGGTTTTTATGATTCCGATAATTATGACGGGAATGGCTCTGCTCACTAATTTATGGCGGTTATGATTCAACAGCAGGAATGTTCTTCTTCTCCATCTTTTCATTTGTCTTGCTCTCCTTTGGCAGTGGGTCATGATACTGAAGGATTGGCTATTATGTTAAATGTGGGAGAATACCGCATTTTGCTTGATTGTGGTTTGGAGAATATAAAGTCTCTTCTGGTTGATCAATCTTTACCGCCCCATTGGGTTTTTTGTACCCATGCTCACCATGATCATGGGAGGGGTTTGCTTTCTTTACATGAAGTATATCCTCATCTTCCTATTTATTGTAGTGAGGTTACAAAAAAACTTTTACCTCTCAATTGGTTGAGGGCTGATGGCTCCATGGTGGAGCCTTTTTGTGATAGTATTCCGTGGCGATCGCCTTTACAATTAGAAAAGAATTTAAGTGTAGAATTATACCCTGCTGGACATCTACCGGGGGCCGCCGCTGTTTTATTCCGTTATCATCACGGGGATAGGGTTTATAAAATCTTCTATACGGGGGATTTTTGCCTTTCTAATCTTCAGTTGGTGGAGGGTTTATCCCTCGATAATATGCGTGGTTTAAGCCCTGATGTGTTGATTATTGAGGGTACCTATGGCACTGCCCGTCACCCCCATCGTCGTCAACAGGAAAAACATTTGATGACTAAAATTCGAGAGGCGATCGCATCTAACATCAATGTTATTCTACCAGTACCAACCTTCGGTTTAGGACAAGAATTATTAAAATTGTTGCGATCACACCATCAATTTACAGGGGCAAACATTGATATATGGGTAGATGGTAACGTGGCGATCGCCTGTGACCTATACTTAGAATTAATAGATTATTTTCCCGCTAATGTCCAAAACTTTGCCAAACATCAACCCCTGTTTTGGGATGAAAAAATTAAGCCAAGAATGAGAAGATTAACCCCTAACATTAATAGAAAAAAAATAGGGGAAGAAACATCTATTATCTTGACCGATGACCTATCAAAAATAGACGAATATTGTCAAAATAATGACTATAAATGGTTAATATTGACCCCAGAACATTCAAAAATTAATAAAAGTAAAACCTTTAACCAAATTATAAATAAACTAAATACCGAAAAAGTAATCGTAGAAAATTATCTATTAGCAGAACATAGCGACGGACGAAATACCACCCAACTAATCCACAACCTCCGTCCTCAACACGTCATTTTTGTCCATGGCACCCCCAACTACCTCGCCGACTTAACCGCCCTCGAAGAATTACAAAATCGTTACCAACTCCACTGCCCCGAAGTAAACATCAAAGTAGATTTACCCATCGGAGAGCAATTTATTCAACCAAAAATTAGCCCCCAACAAAACTACGAAGGAGAATTAAACGAAACAGGAGCATATATTACCATCACCTTACCAGAGCAACTAAACAAAGATTCTCGTTGGCAAAATTTTGCGGATACAGGGCTAATAGAAGCCCGTTGGCAAGGGGAAGAATTAGTTTTAAGGGGTTTATCTCAACGGGAATTATTACAGCAAAATAGCTCTATTCGTCGTCAACTAAATGCCGAATCATGTCATAACTGTGCTTATTATGACGAAGATTGCTGTCACAACGAAAAATCCCCCCTCAATGGTTTTGAAGTACCAGAAGATGGATTTTGCCCCGCCTTTGAAGATAATGGACAATAAAACTTATTTCCCATTGCTGAATAAATCAAAAGCTGTAAATATAAAGAATTTGGGCATACTCATAGCTGTCAAAAAAATACGCAAAAATCGCCATTATAAATTAACATCATGACCCCACTTTTTTCATCACATTCTAATTAATTATTAGTAAAAATAATGTTGAAATTTTGGTCAACAAATCGTTGATAAACCTCTCGTAAAGGAGGGATAGATTGCTCATTTACCACATAGGTTTTAAACTCTTGACCTTCGCTCAAATATTCAGCATATCCAGCTTGAAGGTAGGGTTTATAGTTTTCATTATTCCTCTGATGCACTTCAAAAAATGCCAACATCATCGAATGGGTGTATTCATTCAAAAGTACGGGAGAAGGAAGAGTTAAATTTGTAACCGTGCTGATTAAATCACTAATCCCTGCATCTAGCTGAGAAAAATCCACATGAGCTTGTCCTTCTTGTAGTTGCAAATATACATCAGGAATTTCTAATAGAGGATGAGTTTGAGCCAACTCAAACACAAAAGGCGTTGCAGGATCATAACTACCCGCTGCGATAAAAAGGGGAACTTCTAAAGAGTTAACTCCCTCTGGTCCAAAAATGCCACCGTTAACGGGATTCATGGCAAAAATAGCTTTTATCCTCTCATCCCTAAATTGATAGTCTTCTTGGGGCAGTTGTAAGGCTCTACATTGCAAAATAAGGGCGGTATTGAGGTTGCCTATATCTAGGTTGCAACGTTCATTGAGTCTGTCCCAGTCAAAGGTTGCGCCTCCCACGGCCAGAGCGGTATATCCTCCAAAGGAATGTCCGAAAATACCTACGTTTTGGGTATCTAGTCTGCCTTGCCATCGAGATTGATTCAAAAGTTCTAATTCATCAAGGGTGTGAGTAATATCGAGGGGACGGTTGATAAATTCTTCTCTGACAAATAGTTCTCCTGTAAATCCTTTGATAAAGTCTTCGGTTTGTTTGATGTCACTGCCAATATGTTGGGGCATAATTACGAAGTAACCATAGGAGGCTAGGTGTTCGGCCCTGGCGTGAAAGTCTTCGGGACGGGAACTAAGTCCATGGGAAATGATAACTACGGGGGTATTTTCTACGGTTTGGGTGGGGTAATATATTTCGGCGTAGTATCTTCTGTTACGGGATTCATCTAGTAAGTTAATGGTTTCTTGGCGAAAGGGGATGTTTCCTTGTTGGCGAATATCAGGCAGGTTGGCGTAGTTGATTCCCCTAGATTCACGGCTTTGTATTTCTGCTTGTTTGATAACTTCTTGTTCGTAGATGGCGCTGGCTTGGAGGACTGTTTCGACTTGTTGGGTATAGCGTAGGATGCGCTGAATGTCTATTTCGACATCTACGGCAAGGTTTTTGAGGATGTTGATGAGGGTTAGTCCTTCGGGTTGGAGGGCTGATGTTATTAATGCTCCACGAATTAAGTATTTGCCGTTACTTCCTCCTTTGATGTTGATTACGCTACCGAAGTAGGTGAGGAGTCTTTCGGCTTCTTCTGTGTTGAGGGAACGAGAAATTAAGATAGGATCTACTGCTACGGGGGTTATGAGGGCTTCTCTAAACTGTTGTTTTTGTTCTTCGTTTACCCCTGCGAGGTTTAGATAGGTTTGTAGGTTTCGGTTAACGGTACCTGTTTCGGCAAATAGTTGTAGAGATTCTACTTTGAGGGTTAAACTAAGGGGGTTATAGATGAATGATATGTTACGGGCGATCGCCTCTTGTGTGTTAATAATTTCAGCAATCCCGATGGTAGTTAACGTTGCGATCGCACTGAGGGCAATGGCGCTAATTTTATTTACTCGAAAAATCATAAATAATTAGTTTTTATAAATAATGGAATGAGCAGAAGACACAAGACAAGGCAATGGCTTTTCTATATTAGTCTAATACCACAATAACGACTTATCGATTATCAATTATTTATTGAACCTTTTAAAAATCTTCCATGTCTAAAATGGTGAGTCAATTAAAAAACAAAGATTTATGACAGTGTTAGCGGATGATCACACCAAAATGACCGATTCTGAATTAATTCAGAGGTGTCAACTTGGCGACGAGAGTTCCTTTCGTTTAGTATATCAACGTTACCGACACAAGGTAAGAGCAACTTTGTTCAAGCTATGCGGTCAAGAAATACTTGATGATTTAACCCAAGAAGTTTTCTTAAAAGCGTGGAAGGCGTTGCCAAAACTTAGGGAATCGAGATATTTTTCAACTTGGCTATACCGCATTTGTTGGAATGTTGCGTGCGATCGCCGTAAACAATTAGCCAAAATTCGTAGAGACAAAAAAACTCTTTATCAATATGCTCCTGAAGTAGTCCTTGACCAAGGACAGTTATTACAAATGCACTATCAGGAGATAGTACAACAAGGGTTACAAAATCTCAAAATGGATCATCGTGTGGTTTTAGTTTTACATGACCTAGAAGACTTACCCCAAAAGGAGATTGCCGAAATACTATCTATTCCCGTGGGTACAGTAAAATCAAGATTGTTTAATGCTCGTAAAGCCATGCGTAAATTTTTAGAACATCAGGGGGTTAAAATATGAGCAAATTTTTCCATCACCATTCTTCTGAGGATGAAGAACTTGTCGATTTCCTCAAAAACTATTGTCCTGATAATCCTTTAGAACGTTCTAACCATGAACAATTATTATTTAGGGCGATCGCACAAGAGGGAAAATCTAGTCATAAAAAAATGTTCCGTTGGCGTTGGGCCATTCCCACCAGTTTGGTGACGGGTTTATTAATTGTGTGGGGCGCATCCACCACTCAACAATTTAGCCCTCAAGTAGCCCAAGAAACAACAGAATTAGAAGCCTTTATGTTTGAAGTTTGGTCTTACTCCTCTACCAGTCAGAATGCAGAATTTAACCCTGACTCTGACTACGTTACTTTTACTAACGACTACTAAAGAGTTTTTTAGAACTCACAACTTAACATTACACCATTCATTAGGAAAAAAAAGATTATGAAGAACAATATTAGCCGATTATTAGCTTTAACTACCATTTTAACCCTCACTGGTGGCACAAGGGCGATCGCCCTTGACGTTGATACCATCAACCTTGAAACCAGCCTAAACGAAACCATCGAACTAGCCCAAGCCAGAGAAGGAGGCAAAAGATGGGGGGCAAATAAACCAGGACAAAGCCGTTTAATTGAAGAATTAAACCTTACCTCAGAACAACAACAACAGATGGTTGAAATAAAAAATAAATATGAACCTCAAATGACCAACCTCCGAGAAGAAATTCGCACCGAGCGCCAAGCCCTGCGAATCATGATGAATAACAATCAATCCGCCGATGCTATCCGTGCCAAAAATCAAACCATCTCGAACCTAACTCAACAAATGCGAGAACTAGGTTTTGAAACCATGCTCGAAATGCGCGAAGTTTTGACCCCACAACAAAGGGAGCAACTAAGCCAAATCATGAACGAAAGAAGATCTAGTAACCGTCGAAATCCTCAATAATTAAAGTTTATAGTAAAAAGTAGTTTCAACTCTTTCTATCATCAAACTTCAAAATTATACTAAATCCTGTTTCAATAATATACTAATTAGGGTGGGTAATGAGGAACAGGCAACAGACAAAAGATAATAATTGTTTATTATCAATTGTTATACGGTGGATAATAGTAAACCTGATAAATCGGATTTGGTATTACGTTCCGAAGGTGGGTAATGCCCACCTCAACTACAACTAATAAAAAATGCACAAATAATGGTTATTTGTCGCCAAAATCTGTGCATATTTTTCCTGTATCAGTAGCTGTTGCCATTAATGTCTTCCATTGGTTTTTTAAATCTCTGAAATATAAAAATTTCAAGTAAATTTCTAAACCCTAACTAGCTCTTTCCATTACTTTATTAATCTTTTTAAGCAAAATGCGAGGTTGCAAAGGCTTCAATAAATATTCATCCACCCCAAAATTAGATAACTCCTCCCAATCTTGACCACTAATTTCATCCCGAATAATCATCAAATAAACATCAGGATTACTCAAAGCCTTAATTTCCATGGCTAAAGTTAAAGAAACCGATTGATTTTGTTCTAAAACAATCACCCGAGGATTTATTAAATCAATCTTACTAACGGCATCTGTAACATCAAATAACCAAATCACCTGATAATCGGCCGCTGTCAGCAACTCACACAAAAAAGTACCAATTTCGTCATCTTCACAAATAACCACCACAGTCTTATTCACCTCGCCATTAGGCAAAGAAGTAGATTTTTCTGGCTGTCGAATCAAAGGACTAGAATCAGAATTGGGTAAATAAACCGTAAAGCTAGAACCCTTATCAACCAAGGACTCTACCTCGATTATCCCCCCATGAAGTTCCACCAAATGCTTAGTTAGAGCCAATCCCAGCCCTGTTCCCGGATTCGTACGAGTACGATAATTTTCTAGTTGTTGAAATTTAGTAAACAACAAAGGAAGTTGCTCTTCACAAATTCCAATACCTGTATCCTCCACCTGAAAAACCCCTTGATTACCTTCTCTCCATACCCTTAAAATTACCTCTCCTCCTGCCCCTGTAAACTTGATGGCATTGTCAATCAAATTAAGCAGTATTTGATAAAGTCTTTCTCCATCAGCATAAAATAAATCTTCATTCTCTTCCACTCGATAATCCATTTGTACCATCACCCCTTTATTACGGGCAATTTCCAAACCATAAAGCAAGACCATCTGAGCGATACTTTTAAGGGCGATCGCCTCTATATTTAATAAATACTTACCCGACTCAATTTCTGTAAAATCAAGAATATTATTAATTAACTGTAATAACTTTCGTCCATTATCTTGAATTATTTTTAAATATCTAGTTTGCTTTTCTGGAGTTAAAATGCGATCGCTACCATCCTTCGACCAATGTAACAAAGTTCCCGATAAACCAATAATACAAGTCAAAGGAGTTCTTAATTCGTGACTAATACTACCCAAAAACTCACTCTTAGACTGTTGGGCTACCTCCGCCAAAATTAAAGCATCCTGTAGTTGCTTTGCCTTCTTTTCTACCTGCTTCTCTAGGGCTTTTTTTTGTTCCTGCAACTGTTGATAATAATCATATTGATACACTGCCACAGCTAAATACTCGCTAATATGCTTTAGAAACTTAATCTCATTATCATGCCAAACCCTGACACTTTCGCACTGATGAGCAACGAGTAAAGCCCATGTTCGGTGCTTAACTACAATAGGAATAATTATTTTGGCTTTTACCTTTAATTTCCCCATTACTTCAACTAAATAATCATCTAAACTACTGTTACCAACATCATCAACAATGAGGATAAAATCTTCCGCATACTTACCTTCACAATCAATGCCCTTAAAGTAATCATCATTACTCAAACTTAGTAAAGAGTCGATGTTTTTTGATGCCTTAGTTTCATAGGTGACAATATCAATACACCTTTTTTCATCATCCTTTTCAAAAGGGACGTTGATTTGATAGATAAACAGACGATCTATTTTTAATAAACTTTGAACCTGATCCAAAGTAGTTTGAATAATAGATTCTAAATTTATATTATCTTGAATTTTTTGAGTTAATGTATGCAAGATTTCTTCTTGCTTAATTCTATTTTCTAAAATAGTTTCAATGGAATAAGTCTCTGTAAGAGCGTTATTCTCCGCTTTCTCTTTTAGATTAAGAGGATTACTAAAAATTTCTAAAACGTCAACAATAAATTGTTGACCATAACTATTATTTCCTATAGAAATATGATCAAGATTTTTTTCTATTTTTTTATTATGTTGTAAACTAAAAAAAGGTTTAATTTTGTCATAAAACTTTTTAATTTCTTGAAGACAAAAGCTAATAGTTACCTGAGAATAAAAATCGTTAATTTCTTTTTCTATCAAAAGAAGTGCTTGAAATTCAGGATTAATAATTAACTTAAAATTATGATAATAAATATTTTTTATGGCTGTTTTTTTCGTTTTACTAAAGTCACTCTGACTGAGAAAAATGAAATCATCCTCCTGTTTTTTAGCAGTTTCTTCCCAGAGATGATAAAGTTTATCTAACATCTGTTGAGAGATAATTTTGTTATGGAGAGAGAGATTATAGTTAGCCATTAGATATATTTTATTTAAATGAGTTGGCTAAAATTAATTCGCTTATATTACTATGATGAATCTTATTTAGCTATTTTGATAAAACTGTAATCTTTTCTAAAGATTAGAGAATAATATAATGATGAAGCTACGGAGATAGTATATCAATTTAGTGGGATTCAAGGTGATGAGGGGTTGTGGGAATATTCACCTCAAAGCGATAGCCCAATTCTGGGGTTCCTTTTAGTTTGATATTGCCTTGTTGCAATTTTGCTAGATGACAACTAAATAATAGGGTTATCATATCGTAGCTACAGGTTTTAATCTCATCCAAATAAGATTTTATTTGCTCTTCAGATTTATTTTTTTTATCTGTGTCATAATACCGTTGAATTGCTTTGAGATAGCTTTCTGTTTTTTCGTAGGGAATACCATCTCCTAGCCATGGATGTTTGATGATGGTGGTTATTTTAATCTCAGATTGCTGGTGGGAAAAATGGACTTGAATATTGCCTCCCGGTCTAGCGGTTTCTATAATAGTTGTGACAAGATAATAAATGGTCTGTTTAATTTTTTCTCTATCCAAATACCAAAGTTTTTCCCCAGGTTCGAGGGATATGCGTAGGGAACATTGTTTATTTTGAGCAGAAATTTGTAAGGACTGAGTAATTTGTCCTGCTATTATTTCAATATCAACTAGGCTTAGTTCTAAATTGTTGTTATTTTCTATGACTCCAAGGCTAGTAATTTCATCTAATAAGGCGGTGATTTCTTGACCACTATCATAGATAATGTTTAGGTATTCCAGTTGTTTTTCATTTATTTTGCCATAGATACCTTGTTTTAGGACGCTAGACATACCTATAACGGAGGTTAGGGGGAGGGATATTTTTTGAATTAATTGATTAACTAATTTTATCCTCAGATTAATTGAATAAGTACTTTGATAGTCTAGGTTATGGTCAGATAGTGTTTGAAGAGAAGAGGAGAGTTGATTTATGTTGCTCTCATAGCTTATGTTTTGGGGTGTTTGAGCGTTATTGATTAAAAAGTCTCTTTCATATTCTGCGATGCACCAACGGGCGGTAAGGGAAAAATATTCGATTTGTTCATCGGAAAATGGACGAGATTCTAGGTCAAAGATTTCTAAACAACCAATACATTCTCCCTCGGCGGTAATGAGAGGTACACCTAAGTAGGCTTTAATTTGATGATGTTGCACCAAGACATTTTGGAAAAAAAAAGAATCTTTTAGGGTATTCTCAATTTTGAGGGGTTTTTTACTATCAATTACGTAGGTGGCGAAAGAATCTTCTTTGGGGATTTTACGAGAGCGGATTAATTCACTATTGAAGCCAAAGTTGGCAACCCCGAATCCTGATTTAAAGTTGTATTCTTCCCCATGGAGAATGCCTAAGATACATATGGGGGCATTAAGCACACGGGCTGATATTTGGGTGGCTTCGTCAAACATGGGAATGACTTTATTTTTATTCAGCTCTAACCGTGCGATCGCCTCTTGGTGACGATTCTTTCTCTCCTCTGGAGATTCATTATGCCAATGACAAAATAGGGGTGTCAGCATCCGACTGGGGAGTTAGTGTTGATTGTATTTTAAAATTCTATAACTTTTTTGGTCAATGAACCTCAGTAATTTAAAAGAATTGTCAATTTTGAGTTATTTATTATCAATTATCAATTATTTGCCCCTTGCCACCAAACAATGGAAGTATTAAGGGGCTGAATTGTTGCTTCTGGATAATAAAATTCGAGAATTTGTTGGGCAGAATAACCCCGACTAGCAAGATTATAACTGCCAAATTGACTTAAGCCTACCCCATGACCAAAACCACCTCCTACAAAACGATAGCCATCCAATTGATTACCATTTGTATATATTGGCTCAAGGTAAAATAAGGTACTCACAGGAGGCTCAAAAGCGCTTCTTACCTCATTTTTTTCTAGTTTTACCATACCTAAATCCGTTTCCACTTCCATGACCAAGATTCTACCTGATATGGAGCGTTGAGTAACTTCCATTTTTTTGATGGTTGTAAATTCTGCCAAGGGATGACGGATTCGCTCCAAATACTTACGTAAATCGTTGTTAAGATCATCAAGGGCGCGGGGACGATTCCAGCGAAATAGACGGCGCCCCACCTCGTTAAACCCCCTATCAAGGGAGATAAAACGTCTAAAGTTTGCCTCAACGCTAAGGGGATTTTGTTCTAAATTCCAAATGGGGGTAGGGGCATCGATCACTGGTTGAAGGTAAGATCTATCTTCCCCATTCCAAGTGTCACTAAAGGCTGATGTGATGCCCCCAGAGGTGGAAAAATAGAGAGCATCCACCAACTCATCATCATAGGTTAATACTAAACCACGGGTAGAGGCGATCGCCCGATCCGACAGATTAGAAGTTTGTGCCAATCCATAATATACCTGACAATGGGTTGTAGCACACATTTCATAATTATCAGCCTCAAAGCGACGGGTATTACGCAGGGCATAAGTACGGGCAATAATGGTTTGTGCTTCCGCAGCCGCTCGGGGTGCATTAGCCCCAATTTCATGGGGTACCACCCCTCGTAAATAAGTTTCTATATCAACCCGATTCACAAGGGTATAGTTACCGTAGGCATTGGGTTGGATGTTTAAACGACCACCATACAAACGCACAGGACCATCATTTCCTTCCCTTACCCTCACCAAATTTTTATTGGTCAAAATATCAAGGTAATCAACCGTATAACTACTGTTGCCCACAGAAAAAGCCACTTCAGGAATTTCTAATAAAACCTCCGTTTCAATATAAACCCCCTCCATATCCGAGGCTTTAATGCTATTTAACAACAACCTTTTGAGTAAAGGAGTATTGTAAACATCCCTTTTTGCCCATACCTGCCAGCGTCCTGGTTGAGTAATTTCCACCTCAATGCCCAAATTTCGCCAACGGTTAGCATCATCCTCCGCTGTTTCAAAGGTAGCATGATCTCCCAAAATAACGATTTCCTGAATTTTTCTTTCTTCAAGGGCTTTTGGGGCAATGGTCAAAGTAACTTGATTTGTGGCAAGATTACGCACAGGGTTATTACCATCCTCTCCCCGCTCACGAAATCTGAGGTTAAGACTATCCCCCTCCGTACTACTGATAATTAACTTATCATCTCCTTCTTCCCCAAATCGTTGTACCACACCAACCCTCAACTCCACCCCTTGGGCGGCAGAATAGGGTATATTAACCCCCAAAAGAAGCATAGAAGAAAAAAGAATAGACCACTGGTTAGCCAAGAGATTATGGCACACCAAGGAAGTTAACGATTTATGACTCATGACTTAATCTACCTCTCCATCAAATAAACGAACCCATAATCTTTCCATTCCCCTTGTACCGCTGTAAAACAAAAGTTCCTCTAACAAAGAAAGAGCCAACTGATTCAACTCTTGGGGAGATGCTAAATATACAGAAACTTTAGCTCTTTTGGGGTTCATCCTAGAAATAAAGTGAGACTTAAAACGGGTGAAATATTCTGATAATCGAAAATTGTTCTCCAAGGGTATATCCTTATCCCTCATCTGTTGTACTGCCAATAGTAACTGAGTCATTGGCACAAGCAATTGTTTTGCACAAGTGTGGGTCAAAAGAATTAATGTTTTTAATTGTTCGGGGCTTAATATTTCTCGGTTATAACATTTACGCCAAGGGTTCGTACAACGTAAGCGCCACAAATCAACTCGGTTATTGATAATGCCCTGAAGTCCCACATGGTGAGAAGTTGCCAACATTTCTTCTGATGCTCCTAATCTCAGAGCTTCGATCGCCAATAGTAACAGATCTAACTGTTGTTGTACTCTTAACATTCCTCTGGTGGGGGGAGAGGAAATATCTGGTAATGTGTCGAGAATCACGGGAAATGGATTACCTCCACTAGAATCATTATTCGGATTAGGAGTTAAGGGTACAGACTGGGTCATCTGGAAATTGTTGGTAAAATTACTGATCAATATTAATACTTTTGATGTACTGGATTGAAAAAAGTTTCCTTTTTGATCCGATTTTTATATTATCACAAGGTCTAATTATCTTTTTCTAGTATATATTCCTGTTTCAATCCCTTATCTACCACCCAAATTAAGTTTATTCTTTATATCTAAAAAATAGTCTCTGATTTGAGTGGCAGAAAATATATTTCATTTATGTAGAGTGGCTGTCTAAAATTTAATCCGCTGCTGGAAGAAACTGCATTGTTTCGGTCGTTTCAAATAGTCCTGAAGTATCCCCAGAAAAAATTGTACCGTCAGTGAGGGTTAATTTTCGGCTTGGACTCCCCGCTGATAAGTCTAAGTTAGCCATATCGACCCAAAAAACATTGGGCTGACGAGTTGACTCAAAGAAATAGCGTCGATTTTTTTGATCGGCCACAGTACGCCAAATAGTTGAGGAGATTTCGGGGCGTTCGGGAGTTGAAATACCTAGGGGAACGGAAGTGTTACGCATTACGGAAAAAACATTGGCAATTCCTTGCACCGCATCGGCGGTTTTAGGGACGGCATTGATATAAAAAGAAGCTCTCACAAAGCGATCGCTCGCTCGATTAGTACCGGGTAACATGGTTGTACCACCAATATTTTGCCAATAACCATTTAATGCCATTTGTTGCTCAAAGGGGGGCGAGTTGGTCATAACTTGATAGTCTCGGCTATGGTGAATTTGCAACTTCCCATCAATATATTCAAAAATGGCCGAATCCCCTGTGGCATCAGAGATAGAAAGGTGAACGGTTCCTTCTTTTCCGTCGGGGGATTTCATGGGGATAACATAAAATTCGTCTTTCTCCATGGCCGCCACTGCTTCTTCTACGGTGGCGAAGTTGTCGAGCATATACTGTACCCATAGGGATAATGATATTGCTTTACGAGAATCATCCGCACTGGGGGTGGGAAATTCTGTTTCAGTGAGATAAAGCATATTAGCCACTAACCCCATTTCGTTCATGCCATCGGCGATGCCAATATCCCAAACACTAACCCCCACGCTACCATATTTTGATGTCCAAGCCATGGATTTTGCTCCCGCTAGTCCACTTCTTTCTATGCCCCTTGGAAATGCCCACAGGTTGCTATCCATCTGGGTTAGCCAATCCATGGTACGACCAGTGATGACTAGATTTTCGTTTCCAAGATATACTGCTCTGGTACAGCCTAAGACAGGGAGTTGAAGCAAATTAACCATCATGGCTGAAAGTGCGATCGCTTTGACGAAGTCGGAATTATTGATAAGGTTGGTAAACGATGATAAAAACATCAAGATTTTTCCCATTTTATGAATAGTTTAATCTTTTACGATGATATTTAAATTCAACTTTCTGGTTATATATTTATAATTATTTGTTACATTCTGATGATGCTCCCGTAGTTTCTTTTTTTCTTCGTAATTAATTTTAATAGTAGGGGCTATAATTATTAGAAATAATAATAAGTTTAGATAATTTAGATATAAAAACATAAATTTATGGGTAAGGAAATAGGAAAAAATTTGGTTTTTGCTCCGGCAGACATGGCAGAAGATGTCTCGCAGAAGTTGGCGACAAATTTTACTCTCGAGAAAGTACTTTATGCTCTTTTAGCCTTATTTCTTGCCTATGGGGCTGTTTTTTTCATCCAAAAAATTACTAATTGGATTGCAGAAAGAGTACCTCGCCGTTATCGCTTATTAACAAAGCAATCTTTACCTTTTTGGAAGGGGTTAATTTTAATTAGCACTATTACTTATTTGATAAGGTTATTTTTTAATCTATCTGAATCTAATTTGTTAGCGTTGACTGGTAGTATCGCCGTAGCCGTGGGTTTTGCTTTTAAAGATTATATTAGTTCTATTATTGCTGGGGTGGTTGCCTTATTTGAAAGTCCTTATCGTGTGGGCGATCGCGTTCAGATAGGCGATCACTATGGAGAGGTTGTCAGCTATGGCTTACGGGGTATTCAAATTCAAACCCCCGATGATAATACTGTCACCATACCCCATAATAAAGCATGGACAGAAGCTATCTCAAACTCCAATGGTGGTAATTTAGAAGCTCAAGTTGCCACAGAGTTTTTCTTTGAGCATGATGCGGATGATGAAATGATTATTAATATTCTTTATCAGGCGGCCTATAGCAGTAAATATACTCAATTAAAATTACCTATTGCTGTGTTGATGAAAGAGGAAGAATGGGGAACAAAATTTAAACTACGTTGTTATCCCATGGATGCAAGGGATGAGTTTCCCTATCAAACAGATTTAATTCGTCGAGCAAAAAAAGCCTTAGCCCGTCATAATGTTGCTTATCTAAAAAGACTTTCGGATGGTTAATTTTTCCCATGTCTAAATTACCAAAAATAGACCGCCAAAGAGAGCATCAAGCCAACGAACGCACCTTCTTGGCATGGTTACGTACTTCCATTGCCCTTATCGGTTTTGGTTTTGCCCTCACCCGTTTTGGTATTTTCCTTAAACAGTTAGAAATATCTTTAACAAGGGAAAGACTTAGTCAAAATGGCTTACTCAACTCGGAAAATTTAGGTGTTGTCCTCGTGGTTTTAGGAATATTAGTCATTGGAGTTGCCCTTCATAACTATAATCGAGCTTTTTGGCAAATTGAAAGGGCTGAGTATCAACCTAATCGTTTTATGGTGTTTATGACAGCCCTTCTGGTGGTTATTGTGGGTTTTCTGAGTTTGGCGGTGATGATTAGACGCAATCCTTTACCTATTTACAATCCTCCGTCACCACAAAATTATCTCGACGACTAACTATCTAGTTAAATAAGAAACTCCTACCAAAAAAGCCAATAAACCAACAGTAGTTAAAAAGAAATGCTTTAACGAAAGCCCCCCCTTATTAACCATATTACGCATGGCTAATTTTACATAACTAGGTTTTTCCTCTACATTATTTTCAGGCTTCGTATCCACAGACTCAGGACGAGAATTAGTCATAATTATTTATCTAAAAATTAATTTAATATTCCTGTCTTAGCTTAACAAATTCAAAAGCCATTATATTAACCAAATCACCACAGGTAAAGTAATAAAACTCATTACCGTAGAAATGATAATAGTTTGAGCTACAATAGTCCCATTCCCCCCAAACTCCTTCACCATCACAAGAGTATTAACCGCCGTAGGCATAGCCGTTTGTAATACCAACACCTGTAAATCTATCCCCTCCAATCCCGTTATTCTGCCTACTCCCACCGCTATCAAAGGGGCGACAATTAACTTAGCCAAAGCCAATAAACACTCCCCCAGCGTCAAAATAAATTTGCTTTGTGCCAACTGCATTCCCAAAATGATCAAAGCAATAGGAATTGCCGAAATTCCCAATAACTCCATACTTCTGCCTAAATTAAACGGCAACTCAACCCCACTAATATTGAGCATAGCCCCAAAAACCATCGCCCAAATCAAAGGAAGCCTTAAAGTTAAAATAATTCCCTTTTTGATTCCTCTGTTACTCAAAATAGCAGGAAGCATTCCAAATAAAAAAATACTAGAACCAATCATATAAATAATAGCTCTATCTAAACCCTCATCTCCTAATGCAAAAGTAGTTATCGGTAAGCCCATATTGCCATTATTCGGGCAAAGAATCACTGCAAAAATACTTTGTCGGTTATCCTTATCAACCTTGAGAATGAATGCAAATAACCAAATTACACCATAAATAACTAGAGAAATTAGCCCATAAGTTAAGATAATGAGTACGACACTTCTTCCCGAAACCGTATTACGATAGAGGCTATCTGCCACAATAGCAGGGGCAAGAATATAAATACTCAACTGACAAAGACTAGATTGATCTAAATTTAGCTTTTGCCCTGCGATGTAACCGATAATAATTATTAACCCGACAGGTAAAACCGCCGACAAAATTACATTCATAAAACTTTTTACGAGGATAATACAATATATACTAGCCTCGTATCACTCCAGAAAAGTCATTTAACTATTCTGAAGCAATGCTTTTAAACTTAATCTTATTTATCCGAAAAGTAACCATTCACCAGTTGCCAATAAACTTGTTAAAATACTGAAGGAATATTACAGTTAAATTTTTAGGCTTACATAATATGGTAGTCACCGCAAATCGTAAGGCATCCTCCCTCGGTAAATTTAAGAAACCATTACAAAAAATTAACTGGTCATTACTGGCATCCATTGCATTTCATGGAGCATTCTTTGGTCTTATTTTACCGGAACTAAACTTAAATTCTCAGTCAGAAAACGCTGATATATCGGGGGAAACTAACGTAATTGAATTAAATGCCCTTGAACAAACAAGACTACCTAATGTTTCTAGCCCCCAAAGGTTTGCTAATTTCAATAATTTGAACCTTCCCAACGGCACAGAAAATGGCATTGATAGCATTCCTATGCCCAATTTTGATGGTTTACCATTTTCCTCCTATGACAACTCCTTTTCTTCCTTACCTGCCCCCCCACCTTTACCACCTATTTCAGGGGGGTTTAACTCTAACTATGGCGGTAATATTATTGACATTCCAGCGCCCATAAATTTACCAGCGCCCCCTCCCCTCAGTTTTAACGCTAATATTCCAGCGCCCCCTAGTTTCAACGATACCCCTATTACCAATAATAATTTTGACAACTTAGAAGGAAGAGTTATTGATATAGTGCCAAAATCTCCTGAAGAAGAAGCGGAAATTCGCCGTGCTATTTTTCAGGGTAGAGATGAGCAAGATATTGCCAATCCTCGGGATGTTTTTAATAATCGCAACTCTTCTATCGCGAGAAATGAAACTAATGAAAATGATGAGCCTTTAGTTAATATTGTCTCTAATAATCCCAATAATAATACCCAAACGGAAAATTTAACCCCTAGAATAGCCCCAAGGGATGAAAATGTTAGTGATGAAGAAGCGAGAAAAAATTACATCGCTTGGCTTCAAGATGTAGAAAATCCTACTCCTCAAGAAATTACTATCACAGGTATTTATCCCTCAGAGGCTTGTGCTAACGACATTGAAGGAATAGCAACCTATGGAGTAAGTGTTAATAGTCAGGGAGGTGTAATTAACACTCAACTTATTAAAAGTTCGGGTTATCCTTTACTTAATAGTCAAGCCCTTGAACAAATTAAAGCAAGAAGTTTTGAAAATGGCACAGGGGCAAACAAGCCTTTCCATGTTTATGTGGAATTTAAGCCCACTAATGAGGTATGTGCATCTAGTGCTTCCACTACTAATAATAATTCCCCAACTCCAGTTAATAACTCGCCTAATAACAATCAAACTCCCACCGTTAATCCTCCTGCCAATAACAGTCAAAATCCGGTGGACAATAACCCCCCAAGGGCGAGAAACAATGCCCCAGAAATAAATTCTTCAGGGGTAACTCCAGCCCAACTTAATATTAATCCTCCAGCTAATCCTCCTAAAACTCCCGAATCGGTGAGAGATATTCTTTCTAATACTCAATCTCAGAATAGTAATAATAGCTCGGAAAATCAGTCTCCACAAAACTCTAACGATGAGGAGTTAGATATAGAAAATGGTGCTAATTCCCTCGGAGGTGAGCCTATTACTCCAGAAAACAAAGATTTAGAATTAGAATTTATAGATTAATTTTCATTAAAAAAGAAAGTTATAACAATGTAAAAAAAGATAAAATAGTATCATAACAAAACTAATAAAAAAGGTATTTTTTTTATGGCGGAAATAAATAATAAAAGAAGTAGCCGTCGAGTTTTGGCTGTATGTAAGGCATTAGATAATGACGGGCATTTTGTGGGTTTTACCCTCGACATTACCAAGGATGGTATCCATTTGATTGTGGAAAAATCGTTTAACCCTTCATCCACCTTTGATTTAATGCTTAATTATCATTTTGATTCTGATACTCAGTTGTCTAATGTCCCCATTACCGTGGAGAAAATGTGGCGTAAATCTACCAATGATGAATATGATCAAATTGGTGCTAAAATTGTTGACACAAAACAACCAGAAGCCCTGGCACAGTTAGTGGCTTTTTGTGACAAAAGAGCGAAAGAAAAATATGAATTTTCTCTCGAATTAATTTAATTTACCCCGTTTATTTATCATGATTGATGAGCAGGAATTTATCCTTAAATTAAGACAAGAAAAACATCGATTAAATGAAGTTTTAGATAGTTTTAAAAACCTTAATTTACTGGTGATAGGAGATTTAACCCTTGATGAGTTTTTGACAGGAGAAGTTGAGCGACTTTCGAGGGAAGCCCCTGTCTTAATATTACGTCATGAAGACACTAATCAAATTCCCGGGGGCGGTGCCAATGCTGTTTATAATTTGGCTAAACTGGGGGCTAATATTCGAGTGGCTGGATATGTGGGAAACGACATTCAGGGGGATGCCCTTTTAAAAATTTTTGAGTCTGCCCATATCGACACGAGGGGCATCATAAAAGATTATAGTCGCCCTACGGTGACCAAGACTCGTATTGCTGGTCATGCGAGGCAGTCTGTTACTCAACAAATCGTTAGGGTTGATAGAAAATCTGATGCTTTACCTTCTGAAGAGTTACAGTTAGAATTATCAGATTATATCGAAGGTCAATTGTACCATGTGGATGGGGTAGTTTGTTCGGATTATGGGGATGGGGTATTTACTCAACCTATTATTAAGTCTTCTTTAAATCATCATTTGGTGGTGGTGGATACTCAAAAGGATTTACAACGGTTTTCGGGGGCAACGCTTTTTACTCCTAATTTACCTGAGGCTGAATTGGCGGTGGGTTATGCTATCAATGATGAAGCTAGTGTGTTGTCGGCAGGAAAGGATTTATTAGCTAAGACTCAGGCTAAATATATGTTGATTACTAGGGGTGAGGAGGGAATGAGTTTGTTTTCTTACCAAGATAATCAATTACGGGTAGAGCATATTCCTGCTTTTAATCGCACGGATGTTTTTGATGTGACGGGGGCAGGAGATACAGTGGTGGCGGCACTTTCTTTGGCTTTATGTAGTGGGGCGACTCCTTGGGAGGCAGCGGTTTTGGGCAATTTGGCTGCTAGTATTGTGGTAAGAGTATTTGGCACGGCAACTACTTCTATTGAGGAAATGAAGGAAGCTCTTAATATATATTTAGAGGAAAACTAGCGTTACTCCTTCCATTATAATAAAATGGTACAGCACAGCATAGCCATAAGGGAAACTCGTGATGTTAAGCTACTTTCTCGCCATTATTATTGTCATTGCCAGTTTAAATTTATATTTAAGCGCTTTTATTCGTCCCAAAATTCACCGTCGAGATGATTTTCTCTGGAGTGGGTTAGGATTATTTTACGGTTTGACTCTATGGGTTTGTGCGGGGAGAGTGAGTGGGGCTATTTTACTTTCTCAATTGGCTATTGTAACCGTTGCGATCGCCTTTATGTGGGAAAATATAAGTTTACGCAAGGCATGGATAGCTGAGGAAAAAAATACTTTAGAAGGTTTTTCGATACTAAGTTTTGTTTTAAATACTTTAGGTAAATTTTCTAAACCTAAAAAGAAAAAAGAAGTTATTTCTCAACAGGTAAAAGAGGAAAAAACTGCACCATCTGAGGAAGAAAATTTCCCCGAAATTACCCCAGAAATAAAAGAAGCCCTAGAAAAAGTTGAGGAAGAAGAAATTACTCAGTTTTCAGAAATAACCACCCCTGAAACTGTCAAGGAAACGGAGGAAAACAATTTAGAGACTCCACAAGAGGTAGTAACTAATGATTTAGCCCAAGAGTTGGAAGAAAATGCTCAACCTTCTCCACAAGAAGATGAATCTTTGATGATAAACCAAAAAGAGGATAAACAAGAAAATTCTTCAATGGTAGATGAGGAAGAAAAATCAACAGAATTACCCCAGAAAAAAAGTTTTCTCGGTGGAATCTTTAGTATTTTTAGCAAGAAAAAGAAATCAATTAAACAAGAAGAAAGTATCAGTAAAGAAGAAGATGACATAGGAGATAATTTTATTGATAATCCCGAAGATGAGAATAATAACGATGGATTTTTTGATGAGGAAGAAGAAGAAAATAAACAAGCCTCTCAAGACGCAGAAGAAAACACCTCTGATTTACCCATTGATGAGGAAACTTTAGCAGAATTTTCCCCTGATGAACAAACTGTTTCTGATAATGATGACATAACAGATTTAGAAGCCTCGGCGGATGATGAGACTGTGTTAGAAGATGATAATTATATAGATGACTTAGAAACTTCCTCTGATGATGAAACTGTTTTAGAAAAAACCTCTACGGATGAAGCACAAAACGATTTGTTAGAAGCATCTGCGGATGATGAAACTTTATTAGAGGATGACAGCTTTAATGAGGAAGAGAATATCTCCTTTAATCAAGATATGGATAGTGAGGATATTTCTGATGTTTCTAAAGATACTGGTGAGGAAAATTCTCTAGTTTCAGAAGTGATGGAAGAAGATAGTAATTTTATAGATGAGAATCCAGCGGAAATACCTTCAGAAGATACTATTAATTCTTTTGATGATGTAACGAATAAATTAAACTCCGAGAATCTTGTGGAGTCTGATAACTGGGATTTTTTGGATGATGAAGAGGAAAAAAAACCAGAGGATAATTCTTCGGCTGATAAGGGTGAAAACATTGATGACATCTTGGAGGAGTTTGATAAGAAAGATTAGTATAAAATTTCTTGGTATGGTAAAAAGCCTTTATCTGGTTGCCATTGAATTGTGCCTATTTCGTTTAGGGAATAGGTTTTGATATTTTTGGATTCTAATACTTCTTGTTGATTAAAATAGTTATAGTTAATGGCAATGGATGGGTTTAGTTGTTCAATTTTTGACATTGATAGGTTATTTCCAGACCATATTAAGTTATCAATTTTACCTATACTAGATGTATCTAAGTTAATGGTTTTGTCTGCATTTACTAGCATCCATTTTTTTTCTGCTATTTCCCATGTGATAATATTTAAGTCGTTGGAAATAGGATGTAAGTTAATAGGGTTATTTTGATTTTGGTAAATGTTTTTTATGTTAGTTTTTTGGTTTAGGTAGTTGAGGGATAAGTTGTTTTCGTTATTTGCTTTGACTAAAATTAAGTCAATGTTATTTATTCCTTGATGATTAAGAAAGTTCGTGACAGTATAATTTATATTATTTTTTTCTGGCAAATTAATAACATAATTACGAAGGTTATTCTCTATAACTATAATTGCCTGTTGATTACTCCTCATGATTGTAATTTGAGTTAAGTTTATTTTTTGGTAAGCAATGGGAATAATCATTAAACAAACTATAAAGATGCTTAATTCTCTCCATCTTTTTTGTAGTCTTTTATTAAAATAAATGGCGATATAAATAGAATAGGCAATTAGTATGGTTATTAGAGATATGTTACCCATTGCTAGGGATGAAAACGGTAAATTATTACTAATTTTTACAATCTCAATCATCAACCAAATGAAAGGATATAAAATAAGGGCGATCGCACTTGCTATAATAGGAAAAAATAAACCGATAAAACCACTTATGATGCCCCCCAAACTGACAATTAACACCAACGGAGAAACAATAATATTCGTCAAAATACTGTAGGGAGGAAGACGGTTAAAAATATAACCCTGTAAAGGTAAAATCCAAATAGTAGCCGACAAAGGCACCGCAATTAACCCCGCAACATTAATCGGTAAAAAATCTAAGCGGGAAACAATAGCAGGAAGAGTAACAATTAAGCCAAAAGTAGCCAAAAAACTAAGCTGAAAACCTAAATCCCAAATCCACAGAGGATTGATTAACAGTAAAATAAATCCCGTTAAAAATAAACTAGCAAAAATATTCACCCGACGATTATCATCCAAAAGGGCAATCAATACCCCCAACCCCATAAAACTAGCCCTCAATACCGAAGGATAAAAACCTGTAAGAGTCAGGTAAAACAAAAGACTAATTATCCCAAGACTTAAACGCCACCCAGAAGAAAGTTTTTTTGTTAGCCATAAAACAAAGCCCAATAAAAGAGATACATGGAAACCAGAAGCCGCTAAAATATGGGCTAATCCAGCATCCCGAAAAGAATCTTGAATATCAAAAGATAAATCAACCCCCCGACTACCAATTACCATGGCACTAACCAGAGTACCATGGGGAATATTAAGATAACGTACATGGGTTTGAATGACTCTTTTTCTCAACCAATATACTGACTGTTGATAAACGTTACCAAATTGATTTAACTCAACTTTTTCTGCGGTAAAACCAGCCCAAATTCCTTGCCTTGACAAAAAACTAGCAAAATCAAAACCCCCTGGTTGACTTGCCATGGGTGGTTGATACAATCTCCCTGTTAAAGTTACTTCCATGGAGGGAAATAAATCAATGGTTTCCAATAAGGGCGCTGTTACATATAGTTTACCGTTTACCTTTTTTCCTTCAAATTCCTTGGCTTCAAGGGTAAATCTTGCCCTTTGGTTACGATTTACTTGTAAGGGGGTAATAATTTTTCCTTTGACTTGTAAAGTACTATCAAAGTTGTTTTCTATCTGGTTGAGTTGATGACTTACATCAATATTTGAGGGAGTCGGTAAGCGCCATTGATAGTAATAGTAACCACTGACAATAGTTAAACCTGCTATTAACCACCATATCTTTTTTGGGGCGAAATGCCATTTTAAGGGAATAACAAAAGCGAGAGTTACACTGACAACAATAACTCCTAATATCAGTAATATCTCATTATTTTCAAAGATGCTTAACCTTGTCAAGAATAAGCCGATTACATAGGATATGATGAGCAAATATATTTTATAACTATCTCTATTAGGCATTATCTTAAGCCAAGATGCTATCTATTAATTGACATAATTTTAAATCATTTCCTAGAAAGTCAATCTTTTTATTCTATTTTGGGCGTTGCTGATTTTAAATATGATTTCTCGTTTAGGTGGAGAATAGGGAATGGTGATAATATTTTCATGTCTCAATTTTGAGCTACAAAAAACGAACTTTTCTTTTAAAGTACTCTCAAGTCAAAACAAATTCCTTAAATGTCTCTTTGTGTCCTTCGTGTGTTTGCGAGATATGATAAACGAGGGTCGATAGAATATTACAAAATGTTAAAGAATCGCTTTTTTTTCTTGACTTTTATCCTTTTACACGGGATGATAAAAATGTCTATAATACAATAGAAATCTGACTGTTTGTATTTATTTTTGTCAAGCCTCTCATTTTTTAAAAAATAACATAAACTCGGACAAACAACCACAACAAAAGCCAAAAAACTCATTTTTTTAACGTGAAAACCTTTATATTTATAAGATGCTAGTACTATCTAACACTTACCTCTGCTAAAACATTTTATAGTTAAACCCGATCATGAAGTTTATTAATTTCATCGGCGCAACTTTGCGTAACTAACTCTAAATCTTTTTTCTTGGTGGAAGCAGGAGGGGTAATAACATTCCCTATTCTGATAGTCACAGATGCAGGTTGAGGTAACTTTTTGCCATCTACTAAAATGTTTTCGGTACCACAAAGACAAACAGGTAATATGGATGCCTGAGATTTGGCAGCAATTAGGGCGGCTCCTAATTTGGGGTTGTAAACCCTACCATCAGCGGTGCGAGTACCTTCGATAAAGACACAGGTAGTCCATTCTTGCTCTATTCTAGCTAATGCTTGACGGATGGCGTTACGATCGCCCTCACCCCTACTAACAGGGTAAGCCCCTAAAAAGGAAATTAATTGACCAAAAAGACGAGAATTAAATAACTCTTGTTTTGCCATAAAAGAAATTCTGCGAGGAATGGCACAGGCAAGGATAGGCGGATCAAAAATACTGGCGTGATTACTGACAATCATCAACTTTCCCTCAGGGGGTACATTTTCCACATTTTCTACTTTGCCCCGAAAATAGAGATGAAAAAAAGGAGATACTACCAGAAACCTTGCTAAATAATAAATTGCTGGATTAGTCTTTTTAACGGATAATTTTGAATCCTTAGTCATTTTCTAATTCTTCTGTTAAGATACTTTAAGTCAATAAACCTGAGGGAAGCAGACACTGCCTAAAAGGAATGAAAGTTTTTTACTTTAGTAAATAGAGCGGGAATAATTGGTCCTTCGATTGAACTCCCATAGCGGTAATATACCTATCCCACAAGGTGTATGGTCAACCACCAACAGTTAATTATTATTCAAAATACATAAGTAGTATGGATAACTTATAAACCTTAATGCTTACTTTTAAAAAACCATAACCAATTTTTGAAACTTAAAATAATTAATTACTTCTAACACACCATAAAAACAATACATTTAACTCCGTTCATTATCATATGATTAAAAAGCAACATTTTATCACTTGGCTATCAATTCTTTCTTTTGCCTCCGCTGGGGCTGTATCAGCCCAAACCAATGCTTCTATCCTTGAGTTTAATCCCTCCTCTGAAGGGCAATCTATTCCCATCCCTATTATTCCTCCAGAAACTAGAAGTGTAGCTCCTAATATCTGTACCCCTGAATTAAACGCATCTATTCAACAGGTGATTGATGCCTACGGTGGAGGTTGGGGAATTTTGGTGCAAAGTCTGGAGACTGGGGAAACTATTTATCATTACAATGCAGATCGAGGTTTTATTCCTGCTTCTAATACAAAAATATTAACCACAGCGGCGGCTTTACAAAGAATGGATCCTAATGCTACCTTTAGCGGTAGCACTTCATTAAGGGAATGGATTAATGTCACTAATTTGAGAAGTAATAATTATTATGCTGATACATTATTGCGCCGTGTGGGTGGTTCGGCTACTGCTAAACAAATTTTGGCACAGATGGGGGTGAATCCTAGTGCTTTTCATTTTGCTGATGGCTCTGGATTATCTCGTAATAATGTTGCTACCCCAAGGGCGATCGTTGAGACTTTAAGAGTAATGTATAATGATCGTCATCGGGATGTATTTTTGGCATCTTTACCCACGGCAGGGGTAAGTGGTACTCTAACTAATCGCATGAGACAAACCCCTGTGCAGGGCATCGTGAGAGCAAAAACTGGTACTCTCAGGGGTGTAAGGGCTTTATCTGGTTATTTAGATCATCGGGAGCATGGTACTTTAATATTTAGTATTATGGCCAATCATCCTACTAATGTGGGTACTAATTTGGTAGGGGCGATCGATCAAATGTTAATTCGTATTAACATGGCTGGGCCTTGTGATTCTTAAAGAATTTGTAACAAAATTGACATAGGCATTTAACCATGAAAATATAGTTTATTAGCCCTATCCGTGATGGTTTTTGGTGGTGGGGGAGGTAATCTATATTTACAGTTTGGGAGTATGGTCTATGATTGTTTATGTCTTATTATACAATTCGGGAACGAGTAACGAGGGTATTCATACCTTACAAATAGGCGATCGCGATTGTGTGTTAATGTTTGAGTCTGAGGATGATGCGGTGCGCTATGGTTTGCTTTTGGAGGCTCAGGATTTTCCGTTGCCCTCGGCGGAGGGTATCGAAATAGAGGAAATTGAGGATTTTTGTGCCAGTGCGGGGTATGACTACAAATTTATCTCTGATGGGATGTTAGAAGTCCCCCCTGAGAATAATGTTGAGCATATGGACTGGGATATTGATGGTACTCCTCAAGCACCCATTACGGAAAATTCTTCGGAAGCGGAAATGTCTGCTTTTGAATTAGAGCGCATTCGGCGCCAATTGGAGGGGTTATTATAATTAATTGATAATTGAGAATGGATAATGGATAATGTTGTTTGACTGTTAATTAAAGTTTTAATGGTCAATAAACAACGTTGATAATTTTGGTTTTTAATCATGAATAATGAAATCACTAGGGGACATCTTTTAACTGAACAGATTAATCCTCTTAGTACTAATTTGGATCAGCTTTCTTGTTTGGAAATTGTTGATGTTTTTAATCAAGAGGATCAAAAAACCGTAGATGCGATCGCCCTTGCCCGTGAATCTTTAGCCCAAGCCATTGACATTACGGCTCAATCCCTTGGTAAAGGGGGGCGATTATTTTATATCGGAGCAGGTACCAGCGGACGCTTAGGGGTGCTTGATGCGGCGGAATGTCCCCCCACCTTTTGCACCGATCCCACCCTCGTACAAGGTATTCTAGCAGGGGGAGAAGGGGCTATGTTCAAAAGTTCCGAAGCCCTCGAAGACTTACCCGAAGATGGGGCAAAGGCGATCGCTCTTAACGACATTACCGAAATTGATGTAGTAATAGGCATCACCGCAGGAGGTACCACCCCTTACGTCCATGGAGCCTTAGAAGAAGCCAGAAAAAGAAAAGCCAAAACTGTTTTTATTAGTTGTATCCCCCAAGAGCAACTAAAAATAGAAGTAGATGTCGATATTAGACTACTCACAGGCCCTGAAGTTCTAGCAGGTTCAACCCGTCTCAAAGCAGGTACAGTAACAAAAATGGCATTAAACATCATTTCCACAGGGGCAATGGTAAAACTAGGCAAAGTTTACGGCAACAGAATGATCGACGTATCCGTCACCAACAGTAAACTATTAGACAGAGCCTTAAGAATTATTACCGACTTAACCGACTTAGAGCGAGAAAAAGCCCAAGAATTATTAACCGCCAGTGGCTCAAAAGTAAAATTAGCCCTATTAATGCACTGGAAAAACCTTAGTAAAACCCAAGCCCAAACCCTCCTACAAAAATATCAAGGCAACCTACGTCAAGCCGTCAACAACTAAAAATGGTCACCAGAAAAACATTTATAACAAACCATAACATCGAAATATCTTACCTAGAATGGCATCAAGGAAAAACCCCCCTACTACTATTACACGGCATGGCAGACCATAGCCTAGTATGGGAGAATTTAGGAGAATATTTACAACAAAAATATCATATCATCGCCCCCGACCTGAGAGGACACGGCAACAGTAGTAAACCAGAAAAAGGTTATTTCAACGATGATATTATCCATGACCTAGAAGCTCTCCTCCATCACCTACAATGGGATAAAATTCACGTCATCGCCCATTCTTGGAGTGCCAAATTAGTTCCCATTTGGGCAACCCAAAGCCCCCAACTTTTCAAAACCATGACCCTAGTTGATCCCTTTTATATCAACAAAATTCCCCGTTGGAGCAAAATCACATTCCCTTTTTTGTACAAAGTCTTGCCCTTTCTCAAAATGACAGGCACTTTTCCTGACTACCAATCCGCAGAAAATACCGCCAAATCTCTCAAACAATATCAAGGTTGGTCAGAATTACAACAAAAAGTATTTGAATATAGCATTACCCAAAACGAAAATAAACAATGGTCTAGTAAATTTGCATCCCACGCCAAAGATGAAATTTTTACTGACGTCATGCTACAAGCAGGATTAAGCGAAAAATTAACCATTCCTACCCTTTTTATTAAACCCGAAAAAGGACTAAACAAAAGTCCATGGCAAATCAAACCCTTTGAAAAATATCTCCCTAATTTAACCATCAAAACAGTACCAGGAAATCACTGGGCTTTTTTAGTGGAACCAGAACCATTTAATCAAGTTATTGCCGAATTTTTATCTCAAAATTAACTTTCGTCTTTATGAATTTTTTCCCTTAATAAATCAAGTATTTCTCCCGTAATATTAATAATTTGATTAGGACCAAAACCCCCTTTATCAAGTTCCTTAAAAATAGCCTTTGCTACAATATCCGAAATCTTAGCAGGATCTGGAGTAATATTTGAAATTTTATTTCCTTTTTCTTCTACCTCCTTAGATACCGCAATTTCAAGAAATCTTGATTGCAACATATTTTGTAATTCGATAATTTGAATAGATTTACCAATAAAAAGAGCAAATATTTTTAAAATTTCTAAATCCTTATTATTAAAAGGTTTATCATTATTTTGTTCACTCACATTAATAACCCCAATCACCTGATTACCAATAAAAATAGGTGCAGAAATTAAACTTTTATAATCATGCTCTTTTTGTCTCGCCACTTGCACAAATGGAGATTTATTAATATCCTCCACTAGCAAACACTCTCCCGTAGAAGCCACATACCCCGCAATGCCATCATTTAGATGGGTAACTTCCTCATAGGCTTCCTTGGGTAAATCCCCATAATGGGTAAACACCCTTAAATAAGGCTCTTGTTTTTTATTACCTTGACTATCTATTACTCTGGTTTGTAAGAGCATAATAGAACATTTTTTTGACTCTAAAATTTGAGCCGTCATATACGCCAAGTCTTTTAAACCTGTTTCAACATTGCTATTTTTTTCTAAAAAATTAGTAACCCCTAATAATTGGAATAAAAAGCCTTCAGACTTAAGGGAGGGGTTTTCGTTTACGAGATTTTGAGAATCACTGGATGTTGTTTTTATCATTTTTTCTGCCATGGTAATAAAATTATTGATAATATTGACAAAATTATAATCCTAAATTTTGCTTACTTTTTTCTTTTCTGTAGTGTTTTTTTAATATTTTTTTATCAATAAAGTTAGGGAAAACTATATGGAAATATTCATAAAGTATCAATCAAATTTTTAATAAGTTTAGGAAAACAATTGTTGTAAATATCTATATGTGAATGTCTATATTTGTATGTTAACCAAAATACTATTAATACTCTATGCTTTTCTTAATGAATTGTAATAATGATAATCTTTTATAAATGATCAATTTCTTTTGCTTTATCAGGTAAATCAGCATTTTTTTGACCATTACTTCTGAGTTTACCGACCATCATATCTAAGGGAGTTTGAATTAAATCAACAAAATTTCCCTTTCCGATTAATAATTTTAAAATGTTTTTAGGAAACTCCTTAATCAACCAAACTAATAAACGATAACTATATTTTGAAGTGGAATAGTCTGGCATTAATTTTGAGCCATGGAGTTGATGGAGGTATTTGGAGGATTTACCATAACGTTTCCATTGACTTTTAAAATCTTTCATATTATCCCGATGACGATGCAATACTAAAGCATCAGGAACAAATTTTATTTCTGACTCAATTTCTTTAAGAATACGCCAACAAATATCCGCATCTCCGCCAGTCGTCAAATAGGGGCGAAATAATCCCACTACTTTAAGGGCTTCCCTTCGTACAGCCAGATTTGCGGTTTGTCCATAGGGAAAAAACTCATTGGCTAGAGTATATTTTTGGGATAATATATCTCTTTTGTCGGCATATTTTTCCAATATATTATCTCCTTTAATTGCTTTTATTTCCCCTGCCACAATCATAGTTTTAGTATCATTAAATGGTTGTATTAGTTTTTCTAACCAATCTTTTTGAGGACGACAATCTACATCGGTAAAAGCAATAATTTCTCCTTGAGCTTCTTTTATTCCTCTGTTACGAGCAGCGTAGGAGCTTTGAATTTCATTTTCTTGAACACATTTAATATTGATGTTTTTGAGAATTTTAGCCTTTTCTTCTATTAATTTAAATGTATCGTCAGAACTATTATTATCAACTAAAATAAATTCTGTTTTTTCATGATTATAGGTTTGATTCTTTAAACATTCTATTAATTCTGGAAGATCTTTTTCGCCATTATATATCGGAATAATTACGGAGACAAAAAGTTCAATTTTGCTCATGATGATGATTATTTTGTGATGAATTAAAGATGTTTAGGTTATTTTAGAAGGTTGGTAAAGTGTTTCTATTGGATGGGGGTGGGGTATTATTAGGGAGATTTTGAATATTCGTATTTACTGGTTGATTGGTTTGATTTGGTGTTGTTACTTCAGGGGTGGTAGTTTGATTAGTGGGAGAATTTTGAGTTTCTTGGGGAGGAGAAGATTCGGTAGAGATTATTTCTATATTACAAAGGAATCCTAGATTCACTACTTTTCCTCTGGTGTCGGTAAAGTAGCATTCTGGCATAGCAAAAACCCCTTGGGCTGTAATAGTAGCAAGGCTAGTGATGGTTAATATTTGTAGTAGTTTATGGTTAATCATCTTTTTAATTTAATTTACCCTTTATTTCTATTATATATTAAGTGCTATTTATCTCATTTTTTGATACGATTTTATTTTCCTAAAGGTTTTATAAATTTGAAATACATAGATAAATTGACCATGAAGATAATTCGATTGTTTCCTATGATGTGGTATTTAATTATTTGTTGACTATTCTTATCGGACATAAAAAATTAATAAGCAGAGAAATTATGGCAAAATTTCTGAAAAGGGAATGGAAGAATAAAAAATTGAAGATTTTGTGATTGCCATGATTCATATGTGAATTAATAAAATCTTGTTAGTGAGATAGGTTTATACAATTTCATAAATAATATAATGTAACAAATCGTTATTGTACATATACATGGCTATACTTCGTTATTTTTCATTTTTAGTTCTAGCTATATTTATTTATGGTTGTAGTGGTAATCAAACTCTTGAATCAAGACTTACTCCTGACGAGAGTTTGACAACGGAGGAGGAAGTAAATACCCAAGGGGAAGGAAATGTCACTACTGAGGAGTTGGAGTTACCTGAGGATTTTCCCCAAGATATTCCTATTTATCAGGGGGCTGAGTTGATTAGAGTTGAGGGAAATACCTTTGTGTGGACTTCTTCAGATCCTATCAATTTGATTATAGATGCTTATGAGCAAGGTTTAATGGGTTTTGAGTGGCAGGTGGAAAGGGGGGAGGATGATTCTTTGGTGGCAACAAAAGCCGATGAGGATACTACTGTGATGATGAATTTTGAAGTCAACGCAGATGAAACGCAATTTAGTTTGACTGATAGCCGTATGGTATCAGAAGATAATAGTCAGGAAGAGGAACCTACGGTTTCGGAGGAGGATTCTCCCCCACGGGTGACAACGTCTGAACCTTTGCAACAATTGGCACAAGTGGGAGTTATCGAGGAGGGTAAGGAGTCTATCAATGAAGAGGAGATGATTACTCGTCGTCAATATGCCCGTTGGTTAGTGAAAACGAATAATGTTATATTTGGTAGCGATAATGGTAAGTTGATTCGTTTGGCTAGTGCCAATAGTGAGGCAGTTTTTCGGGATGTACCGAATAATGATCCTGATTTTCCTTATATTCAGGGTTTGGCCAATGCGGGGTTGATTCCTTCTCGTCTTACTAATAATCCTGATGCGATCGCATTTAACCCTGATGAACTATTAACCAGAGAACATTTAATCGCTTGGAAAGTGCCTTTTGATTTTCGTCAAAGTTTTCCTACTACCACCCTTGATAATATTCGAGAAACCTGGGGTTTTCAAGATGCAAACCAGATGAATCCTGAATTATGGCAAAAACTTTATATCGACTGGCAAAACGGTGATAACGCCAATGTACGCCGTACTTTTGGATTTACTACCCTATTTCAACCACAAAAAACCGTCACCACAGAGGAGGCGGCTATTACTCTCAACCGCTTTGGTTATCAAGGGGATGTTCGTTCGTTAGATCAGCTGTAATGATTCGGTAGATAATATGAGATATTTGTTGTAATTTAATAATATTTCATTCCATCATTAAACAACGCCGTTTATTATATAGAGGATAGTTTGCAATTTTTATTTTTATGAATCGTTTATTAAAAGTAGTTATAATTTTATTTCTTGCCGTTGGCTTTATCCTTGGCAGTGCTACTCCTGCCTATGCTCAGGAAATGGTTAATTTAACCTATGCAGATTTAGATGATCAAGATTTTTCTAATCAGGAATTGGTGGGGGCTGTGTTTGCTGCCTCTAGCATGAGAAGGGTATCCATGCGTAATTCTGATTTGACTAATGCCATGATGACAGAGAGCGTATTATTAGACGCTGATTTACATGGGGTTAATTTTTCTGGGGCGTTAATTGACCGAGTTACTTTTGATTTTTCTGATCTTAGTGATGCTATTCTTACAGGTGCGATCGCCACTAGAACCAGATTTTATGACACCGACATCACAGGGGCAGATTTTACCGATGCGGTAATTGATCGTTATCAAGTTTCCTTGATGTGTGAAAGAGCCGAAGGAGTTAACCCTATAACGGGTATATCTACCAGAGACAGTTTGGGTTGCAAGGATTAATTAATCAATTATCCATAATATAGCCGTTTCTGCATCAGGAGGCACAGTAAGACCAAAAGGCAGACGTAAATCTGTCTTGAGTCATGAGCTGTTGAATGATGAAGCTCCCGACGAGAGCTAAAGCGGTCGGGTAGTAGTTCACCACCTTCCTTATAGTTAATTAATTGTAAGCTACATTGTTTTTCATGGAAGTTAGCTATCTATTTGTTTATTCATGCAACAAAGCCATTTAGAATTATCAATTCTCAATTATTTACCGCTATACTTCATAGTAAGTTAAGAACTATAAAGAACTACTAAAAAATATGAAGGAAACAATTAGAGAGATATTGCAACCAGTGGCGGACATTTTTTCTGGGTTTAATACCCCTGAAGTCGTGGTACATTGGGGACATCCCTTTTTCATGGGCATTGTAATTTTCTTTATGGGTAGTGCCGTAGCTGTTACTGGTTGGCGTAGTCGTCTTTTAACTACGGAAGGAGAAGTGGCAGAAAATAAAATGAATCATCGCAAAATTGCTCCTTTGATGACCTTATTTATCATTATGGGTTACAGTGGTGGTTTATTATCCTTGATAATGCAAGGAGAGCCTATTTTATCTAGTCCTCACTTTTGGACTGGTTCATTGGTAATCGGTTTATTAAGTGTAAATGGTTTAATCTCTGCCACTGGCTTTGTAGGTAACAAAGATAGTTTACGCACTGCCCATGCTTACCTTGGTAGTATTGCCGTAACTGTAATGGTTATCCATGCAATTTTAGGATTAAAACTAGGACTTTCTATCTAGTTATCCCCGTTTTACCATAAAATATTCCTCATTCCCCCCATGTAAAATTTAACCCCTAAAATTCACATATTATTGCTGTGGATAGTTTTTTGCCCCAGAAATTGCTCCAAAAAGGTTTAGTTTGGCTAAAATCTCGTCATTGGGCGAGAAACTCCATTTCTCCCCGTTATGCTCTCGTTGAAGCCGCCTTAATTGGAGTTTTTGGGGCTTTAGCCGCTTTGTTACTTAAACAGGGTATTGGGTGGTTAGGGGGTATGAGGATTAATCTCGTCAATCAATGGGGGGCGATCGCCGTTTTACCCCTTTCTGGACTATTTTTCGGCGCCCTAGCAGGATTATTACTAGAATATGTGGCCCCTACGGCAGGGGGGGGAGGGGTAGCCCAAGTAAAAGCCTCCCTTGCTCGTTATGCGGTGCCATTATCTCTCAAGATAGCCTTGGTAAAAATTATCGGTACAATCTTAGTTTTGGGGGGAGGGTTAACCCTTGGCAGAAGAAGCCCGACGGTGCATATAGGGGCAGCCTTGGCCGCGGAATTAACCCGTTTAGTACCTACATCCCCCGAACATCGTCGTCAGATTATCGCCGCCGGGGCCGCCGCAGGACTTGCCGCAGGATTTAATACCCCCATTGCAGGGGTGATGTTTGTCATCGAAGAATTGATGAGGGATGTATCTAACCTCACCCTAGAAACCGCCATCGTCGCATCTTTTACAGGGGCGGTAGTATCGATTATTTTACAAAGTCCAGACTTAAATCTTCCTTCTAGTTTATTACCCGCTGATAGTATTAGTTTTTCTCCTCAAGATATTCCCCTTTATTTGATATTAGGTATTATGGGGGGACTATTGGGGGCTTTGTTTAATAAGGGAGTTCTAAAAAGTGTCAAGTTCAATCAGCAGTTGAAAATGCCCCTATGGCAAAAAATTGGCTTAACGGGGTTGGTGTGTGGCAGTGCGATCGCACTTTTACCCCCCTATTTCCGTGATAATGCAGGATTAAGGGAATTTTTGGTCAAAGGTGAACTACCGTGGGAACAAATAGCACTGGTATTGGGTGCCCATTTTATCTTAACTATCATCGCCGCAGGTTCTGGCGCTCCGGGGGGATTATTTGCCCCAGCCCTGATTATGGGTTCTTCTTTAGGCTATCTCGTTGCAGACATGGGTAGTATTTGGATAAATATAGATGCAAGGGCAACCTTTGCACTGGCTGGGATGGGGGCATTTTTTACGGGGGTTGTGCGAGTGCCTGTCACCGCCATCGTGATGATTTTTGAACTGAATGCCAATTTTAACTTGGTATTACCCCTCATGATTACCTGTGCGGTGTCTTATATCAGTGCGGAAGCGCTGCAAAAAGGCTCCATGGATCAATTATTATTACATCACATGGGCTACGATTTAAACGATGAAAATCATAATGATAGTAGTCGTCAAAAAGATTTTTTGCGGGAATTGAAGGCAGGAACAGTAATGCAAACCAATGTAGAAACGGTTTCTCCCCGTCTTAAGGTGATTGACTTGTTAGATTTAATGTCCTTATCATCCCATCGGGGCTTCCCTGTGGTGGATAATGGCAAGTTGGTGGGTATCGTAACTCAGTCGGATTTAGTTAAGGTGCGCAATCCTTCCTCTTTGTTACTGACAAAAGAAATTATGACTCCTAACCCCATCAGTGTGCCTCCTGATGCTTATTTAAGTGATGTTTTGTACCTGTTAAACCGTTATACCCTCTCCCGTTTACCTGTGGTGCAAGAAGGGCGTTTGGTGGGCATTATTACCCGTACGGATATTATTCGGGTGGAGGTGGATGAGTTGAAAGCTGATGTGGCCATTAAGACTCAGGTGGCTTACACGGTGTATCAAAGTCGTTCCCCTGCTACGGGTAGAGGTTCTATTTTAGTTCCTGTAACTTCTGAGGATGATTATGAAAGTTTGGCAAAAATTGCCGTGGCGATCGCCCTTTATAATGATTATGAAATTGAATTTATAAAGGTATTAAAAATTGCTAAACATTTAGATCCTCATAGTACCTATGTGGACACAGAAAATGCTAGGGAATTAATGTTAACCTTGGAAGAAATAGGAAAAAAATCTAACATCCCCATCCACACAAGAATCGTCATAACTCATCACCGCACAGGATTATTGTTAGAAATTATTAAACGAGAATATATTGATTTATTAGTAATGGGATGGGGTAAAAATTCCAGTTCTCAAGAGTTTATATTTTCCCATTTAGTCGATAATTTAATCACCCAAGCCCCCTGCGAATTAATTTTAATTAAACTAGGCAACAACCATAGTTATCCTCACAATTTGATGGCCAGAGGTAGTTGTTTAGTTCCCATGGCGGGAGGCCCCAATGCTAGAGAGGGGTTAAAACTTTTACCCGCTTTTCTTAATGTTTATCACAAAGGAAGTTTACCCCCTGTATGGTTAGCTAAAGTTTCTCCCCCCAGCGAGAAAAAAGTAGATTCCTCGGATTTATATTTTGCTGTGGAGGAGTTACAACCCCACGTTGAAACCATGGTCAAACCCCTTTCTATCGCTTCCCATTCGGTGGTGGATGGTATTCGCCTAATTGCCCACAACCAAAGGGCAGAACTGGTTATTATCGGCGCTTCTCGGGATAGTTTATTAAAACAGACTATCCATGGTAACATCCCCGATGCGATCGCCTCAAAGCTTGACACCACCGTTATCTTAATCCGTTTACCATCTTAAAACTATTCCCTGTTCCCTAGAAAAACTTTTTTTGTGGGAAATCCCTCACTCTGATAGACTTTAATCTTGATGAGATTTACTCAAATCATTATAGAAAATTAAATTTAAAAATCCTCGGAGGATACACGATGATAGAAACTACTATCGGACTAGAGATTATTGAAGTAGTAGAACAAGCGGCGATCGCCTCATCCAAATGGATGGGTAAAGGCGAAAAAGATATTGCTGATGAAGTAGCAGTAGAAGCTATGCGCGAAAGAATGAATAAAATCAATATGCGCGGCCGAATCGTAATCGGTGAAGGAGAAAGAGATGACGCTCCCATGCTTTACATCGGCGAAGAAGTGGGCGTATGTACCCAAGAAAACGCCAAAGACTTCTGTAACCCTGATGAGTTAATCGAAATTGACATCGCCGTTGACCCCTGCGAAGGTACTAACCTAGTCGCCTATGGTCAAAATGGCTCCATGGCTGTACTCGCCATCTCCGAAAAAGGTGGTCTATTTGCAGCCCCCGACTTCTACATGAAAAAATTAGCTGCGCCCCCAGCCGCCAAAGGTCTTGTGGACATCAACAAATCCGCTACTGAAAACATTAAAATCCTTTCTGAGTGTCTAAAACGCGCTCCTGAAGAATTAGTAGTCGTAGTAATGGACAGATCTCGCCACGAAGATTTGATTAAAGAAATTCGTGCGGCTGGTGCAAGGGTTCGTCTTATCAGTGATGGTGATGTAAGCGCCGCTTTATCCTGTGCTTTCTCTGGTACTAACATCCATGCCCTCATGGGTATCGGTGCGGCTCCTGAAGGGGTTATTTCTGCTGCTGCCATGCGTTGTTTGGGTGGTCACTTCCAAGGACAGTTAATTTATGACCCTGCGGTGGTGAAAACTGGTTTAATCGGTGAAAGCAGAGAAGGCAACCTCGCTCGTCTCACCGAAATGGGTATTACTGATCCTGATAAGGTTTATACTGCTGAAGAATTAGCTTCTGGAGAAACTGTTTTATTTGCGGCCTGTGGTATTACCCCTGGTACTTTAATGAATGGTGTTCGTTTCTTCCATGGTGGTGCCAGAACCCAAAGTTTAGTTATTTCTAGTCAGTCTAGTACCGCTCGTTTTGTGGATACTGTTCATATGTTTGATAAGCCTCAAACTATCCAATTAAGATAAGATTTTTTTTGGTAGAAGACATAAAAAGTTTAGGTAGGAATATAAAGTTTTATGAACCTTTGGGGTAATTAAAATAATTAAAAGTTTTCCTCCTTATATCCCTCAATTTTGAGGGATTTTTTCATGTCCATTTTATTCTCTAATCATTTATAGTGGTAGTATTTCCTATCACTTTTTTAGTTTTCATGATGACATAAAATGGTTATTTCTTTTCTTATTAATTGCCTAAGATTATTTGGTATTATTTGGATTTTGGGTGGTATCGTTACGATCAAAGAGTCTTTTAATAATAAGTTCTTTAACAGTGCGATCGCCCAGATTACCCTAAAAAAAGAAGATCAAAGCGATACTATTTTTATTTTTCTTTGTGGTATTGAAACCTTAGTAAGTGGTATCGGTTTATTTTTAGCTCAAAAATGGGTTATTTTTCCATTACTTTTACTGATATTTTCCCAAATAAGTTTTTTTATTATCCGTTTTTATCAATCTCTTAAGGTTGAATCACCAGAAGAAAAAGAGAATTTTACCATTCAATCCACCACAAAAAATGCCTTTATTGTTTCTGTGGCAGTGACTATTATTGCTTTTTTATTACTTTTTGAATAACTTTTATAAAAGTTACCCATGGTGTAGTTTTTGCTTAATAGCATTAACGATGGTTTCTATGACGTACACTCTGGCGTAATATTTGTCGTCTCCTGGAACTATTTTCCATGGGGCGAGGGGAGTGCTAGTACGGGCGATCGCCTGATTAACTGCCACATCATACAAGTCCCATTGCTCACGGTTACGCCAATCTTCTTCGGTTAATTTATAACTTTTGAAAGGATCATTTTTTCTTGCTTCAAAACGATTTAATTGTTCTTCTTGGCTAATGTGAATCCAAAATTTAATAATCAGATAATTATCCGTTGCCAATTGGGCTTCAAATTCATTAATTTCTCGGAATGCCCTGCGCCATTCTACTTCCGTGGCAAAGTTTTCAATTCTTTCTACCAATACTCTACCGTACCAAGTGCGATCGAAAATGCCAATATTACCTAACTGGGGCAACTTACGCCAAAAACGCCAGAGATAATGATGGTTTTTCTCCTCTTCTGTGGGGGCAGCAAAGGCATGGACTTTATAGTTACGAGGATCTAAAATGTCGGTAACTCTTTTTATGGCTCCCCCTTTTCCAGCAGCATCCCACCCTTCAAATAACAGCATAACTCCCAGTTTTTTCTCAAAAATTTCGCGCTGTAATTTTCTCAATTCTACTTGGGCAGATTTGAGCCTAGTTTTATATTCATCTTTGGGTAAATGTACGGTTAAATCTACTCTATCTAAATAATCAGGCTCCGTGGGTAATAATTCGGCTTGGGGAGGAAGGGAAGGAGTTTCAGATAATATTTTGCGTTGGGCGAGCGCCCCTCTAATGGTGGATACTAATTGAGTTAATACCTTTACCCTTGCCCACCGTTTGCAGTCTGCTTCTACTAATGTCCATGGGGCAAACCCTGTGCTGGTATAGATGAGCATTTCTTCAGCGAGGGCAGAGTATTGCTTATAGTTTTTCTGTTGGTGCCAGTCTTCGGGGCGCACTCTCCATGAATCTAGTTCATCTTCTTGATAGTCTTTGAGTCGGCTTTTTAATTCTTTTTTGCTTAAATGTAACCAAAATTTAGCCATAATGGCGCCATCATCAATCAATTGACGTTCAAAGGCGTTGATGTCTCTCATGACGAGAGGGACTTGATTTTCTGAAAGTCTGTCAAATAGTCGATCTTCTAACACATGGATGTACCAACTATGGTAAAAGATGGCAACACTGCCTTGGGGGGGAAGATTTTGCCAAAAACGCCACAAAAAAGGATATTTTTCTTCTTGGGGAGTGGGTGGTAGGGTGGGATATACATCGAATCCTCGAGGATCCATATAGTTAGTTATTTTTTGAACTATTTTCCCTTTTCCTGCCGCTGCCCAGCCTTCTAGCACTACTATGATGGGTATTTTTTCTTGCCAGCAGGTGTTTTGAAGCGATCGCAATTCAACCATTAAGGCTTCTATCTGGTCATGGTAGCTTTTTTTGTCGAGGGATAAGCTCAAGTCAAGGGTGTTTAACATGGATTAGGGATTAGGGGATAATCAAAGGTTATTTAAGTGAGTAGATAAGACCAAATTGATTTAGTCAAAGGATAACAAGGGGCTTAAGCCCCCTCTTTGGTTAATAAACGTTTTAGTATAATAAAAGTCATAACTAATTTAGCCCATCTACTTACGAAAAAATAAGTTATTTTAGTCTTAATCTCACCATAATATCTATTACTTTTTTTGGCACCATAAGTTAATAATTCATAACCTACAATTGATATTCTGTGGATAACTCTGGGGAGATGCTGTAGGATTTTAGTAATAGTTGGGCTTGGGGTGACTGTTTAATTTGTTGAATTATGAATTGAATCATGGGTTTGGCGATGGTACACTCTAGCTCTCCTTTTTGATTATAGGTGCGATCGCTCTTTTGAGATTCAGCTATGGGAATTTGATGACACTTTTGATCAAATTGACAACGGCGACAGGTTTCCATCCTTTTTTCCCTCATGATTACGGTTTGTTGATGGTGGGAGGATGTTAAAATTTCTGATAAACTTTGCCTAAAAATATTACCCATATATCCTTGGGGTAAATAAGCCTCACCATAGTTATAAATATCTCCGTTAACATTGACGATGGCTACCCATTCTTTTTTTGCCGGTTCAAATCGACGTACTTTTTTCTCGGTGAGGTAACGCATGGCAGCCAAGAAATAATCCCGTAGAGGATATATTTTGATATTACTTTGGGTGCTAAATTGTTCTAAGGCAATGATTTGATAAGCTTGAACTATTTGCTTATGGTTGACCATCAGCGGTTGCATTCTGGGGGGTGGCTCAACCATACTAGATATGGGCAGAATACGATAGTCAATGGCAAGGTTATTAAAGAAATGGAAAGTATTGATAACGTAGTCTATGTTTTGGGCGTGTAAAACATTGATAACACCGAAAGACATTCTACGGTCAATTAATTTTTGCAGGTTGTCCATGACGTTATCCCTTGAGTCTTTTCCTTTTATATCCACCCTTTGCTCTCCAAATACATCAAAGGATACTCCTAGGGATATGTCTAATTCTTGTAATAAGTCTAAGGTGCGATCGCCCACTTGAAATAAATTAGTTTGTAAGCTGTTGCGATACTTAATACCTTTACTGTCTAAATATTTTTTTTGTAGGTCACAAAAAGTCCGAAAATAATCATGGGGTAACAATAATGGCTCACCTCCATGAAAAACAAACTCTGGTACCAAGGAGGGAGATTGATGCTCAAAATAATCAGCTACATGACGAAAAAAAGATTCTAATTCACCGATGGACATTCTTTCTTTGTTTCCCAATTCGTCATACTCATAACAATAATGACAGCGAAGATTGCAGAGTTTACTTAGCTTGATGACAAAATACATAAATAGGGTTCAATGAAAAAGTGCTGTAGGGAAAATGCGGGTTAATGATGGGACTAAAATCTATGGGCTGATGGTGGGCAATGCCCACCCTACAAGTTTTAGGGATTAAAAATGATCTCCGGGGAATTGGTTAGAAGGACTGTCAGGCTGAGTGCGGTTTGGAGTCCTATTAGGGGTGATTCTAGGTTGGGTACGATTAGGAGTCATATTGGGGGTGATACGGGGTTGAGTACGGTTATTTAAATTACCAGGACTAATTTGTTCAAAAGTACCTCGCACATCCCTTTCTCTTTCCATACCTCTTTGGGGTATTATTTCTCCTTCAGGCTCATCAGGACATTTTCCCCCTGGGCAATATTGAAGCCACATAGGTTCATCATCTCCGCCGTTGCCACAACCATCACAACTGTTGACAATGCCATTTTGTACGGTGAATATTAGGCTATCATGGCGATAGGCTCCATCGGGGAGGGGCATTTGTTTGCCACCATCAAAAAGCGCGATCGCCTTTTGTCCTTCAATGGCGATACTGTTTGCCCCAGACTGTTTTAAAAACATATCCACCGCCATAGCCCGTGAGCGAATATCAGGGGTAATAGAAGGCATCATCTGGGCTTGAGCCGATGAAACCATGGCATTATCGAGAAAACCTGCCAACTGATTAACCAAACCATAGTTTCCTACAACAGCTAATCCTGTAATGGAGGCAATAATAATCGCTGTTTTACCTTGGTTATTAAGGTTGAATTGAGACATTTTTAGTTTTTACTTTACTACACTGTCATCGCAGCCACTTTTAAACAACATTTCACTGATGACATTAATTGCATAGACGAAATTTGATGGAAAAAGTTTCACGGTTATCAAAAAAAAGGATTGTCTTAAGGATAAATAGTTGTAACAACCCTATTATCTCCCTGCCCAGTAACCACCACTTGATTATCTTGTAGTCTCCCCTGCGCCCTATCTCCCCGAAAATTGACCACGGGATTAACCTGTTGATAAACTACATTGCCTTGAGCATCAATATTTTGGTCATCCAAATTCCATATCACACTATCAGCATATAACTTCCCTTGATTACTCACGGATTCTCCAAAAATTTGCCGACTCAGATAAACCTTATTTTCCGTTAAGTCAATCCTGCCTTGATTTGCTGTCATGGTGATGTCCTCATCCACTTCCACTAGGCGAATCATTTTATCGGTTTCGATAATTCTTTGGTCATAATCCCAACGCATGGCACTGGTGGCACCCTGTAGGGGGGGGTTTAGGGATTGATATTCGATGTTATTTTCTACTATCAAAATACTGTTATTGAGATCCATTTCTGCCACACTGGCGCTGAGGGTGTCCGTCACCTGCTCATCTTCATAACGGGTAATAGTAAATGGTAATTCTGTACTAATTATACCCTGTTCCACTTGCCATACAAGGGCATCGGCGAGGATTTTTAATTGGGGTTCAGAGGTATTGGCGGTAATTTCTTGGTTTAGTTGTAATACTTGGGTGGCGGTGTTATATTCTGCTTCTTGGGTAACTAGTCTAATTTGTTCGTGGATTATTTCGATATTTTCTTGGAGGGTAAAGTAATTTTGTTCTGGTTTCCAATTCAATTTTTCTCCTCGGACTTCCATGTCATTACGGGTATCAAAGGCTATAATTTCCCCCATGAGGTTTATTTCTTCGCCGTCATTGAGCACTTCTCCATTTTCGGCACTAATTTTGAGGACGATTTCTCCATTTTGTAACAGATTGGCGGTAATGTCTTCGATAATGGCATTTTTGTTATCTTCGGAGTAAGTAACCTTGCCTACTTTTAATCGCCAAAAGTTTTCCCCGTCGTTGTTGGATTGTTCTATGGTGGCATCGCTTAGGATAATGCCTGATTGCACTTCTTGATTACTATTTTCGGCGTTATTGTCGAGGGATTGATTTTGATTTTGACAGCCGCTGATGAGGAGAATGGTAAGAAGAATAACTATTTTTCGGTACATCTGGGTTAAACGGTGACGGTTTTAAGGGCTTCTTGGACGTGATCTACAAACAGGATTCCGTTGAGGTGATCTATTTCATGTTGTACGATTCTAGCAATAAAACCATCAAATTCTTTTTTTTGTTCTTCTCCATCTCTATTGTAGTATTTAAGGGCGATCGCCCCATAGCGTAATACATTTCCCCTTTTACCCCGCACACTCAAACAACCCTCCTCCCCTTGTATTAAATCCTCGGAGTGGGAAAGAATTTCAGGGTTAATCATGGCGATAGGTTTCATCAACGGTGCATGGGGATAACGGGCATTAGGATGGGAAGCCACCACTATCAGCCGACAAGAATAGCCAATTTGAGGGGCTGCCAACCCCACCCCATTCCTCTCAAATACCATTGCCAACATCAAATCTACTAAATCTTGTATGTCAGGAGCATGAATATTTTCGACAGGGGAAGCCACTTTTCGCAAAATAGGACTACCAATTTGTAAAATTTCTCTCATAGGCTTGTATGATATTAAGCTAAACTCTAAAAATACTTTTGTGCATGGGAACAGAATATAACAATTCTAATTTAGTAACTCAAATAGAAGCGATACTCTATCTTAAAGGGAAACCAACCACCTGTGAAGAAATAGGAGAATTAACCCAAGCCGAGGAAGAAGCCATCGAATCCGCCCTCATCAAATTGATGTCCGACTATGCCCACCGCCCTGACAGTGCCTTAGAAGTGGTAGAAACCCCCGCAGGATATGCCTTACAACTGCGTAACTGTTGCCAAAATTTGCTCGAAAACCTGGTCCCTGCTGACCTCAATACCGCCACTCTGAGGACTTTAGCTGCGATCGCCCTTACCAATCCTATCCTACAAAGTGACCTAATTACTGTACGCGGTAGCGGGGCTTATCAACACGTCCAAGAACTGCTAGAATTAGGTTTTGTTCGTAAACGTCCTCAAGCAGAAGGACGCTCATATTGGTTAGAAATCACTGACAAATTTCATCAATATTTTGAAATTGACCAACTACCAACCTAAAAAACGTTTATATTAATAACAGGTAAAGAGGAACTGAGCAAAAGAAGAACTACTATAGAGGAAAAAAGTACATGGCATTTAACGCAAATTTCTTTGGCGGAGAATCAGATGCAACCCTAGACAACAATTTAATCGATTACTTACAAAGACAAAAACCAGAAACTCTTGAAAGAATTGCACAATCAGCAACCCCAGAAATAAAAGAAATTATTACCCACAATGTACAAGGGTTATTGGGGATGTTGCCCACGGAGGGGTTTAACGTGCAAATTGTCACAGATAAACAACATATGGCGAATTTACTAGCTTCTGCCATGATGACAGGTTATTTCCTTTGTCAGATGGAAAAAAGAAAAGCCTTAGAAGAAAATCTCTCTGATACCGATTCTGTAGAATAGTCAATGTTATCATTGATTTAATTTGGTGGCAAGGGGTTTAAACCCCTTGTTAGACGAAGAAAATAACATATAATCAAGGTTTAATTATAAATTATCTATTACTTGTCAGCCTCCCTTTGCAAAGGCTGCCATAACAATCAAAGATAAAGATAAACCAGGTACTAATAGTACGACTAACATTAAAAATTGATCACTGGTCATAATATTTATTGCCTAAAAGTATTTACATTAATTATCATTTTAAAGGATGAGAAAAAAAACAAACTTTAAAAGATGGTTTAAATTAATGTTTAACAGTCAGTGGAGTAGGAGATGCTAGATGTGAAGGATTTTTTTCTGGGTTTATTTTTATGGTTAGGAAGTTCAACTTTTTTGATGGTTTTTTTGAGTAGTCAAACCTCATCCGAAAATAAGTCTATTTCTACTCCTCGGCGCAAAAAGTTATTACAAATTTCTGAGCAACAAAAGCTAATTATTAGTAATTTACAAGGGCAGTTAGCTATCAAAGTAGAGGAGTTAAAACAAGCCCAAACGGATATTGTTGAATTACAGTCAGATTTGAATGACTCTTGTGAGGAATTAGAATCTACCCAAGATAAATATGAAGCACTCCAGAAAGAGTTTACTCGGAAGGTGGCGCAGGTGACGAATAAAATATTGGAATTAGAGCAACAAAATTCAGTGTTATCGCAACAGTGCCAAAGTTTACCAGAGGAGGTAAGACAAAACTTACAGACACAATATTTTGAGCAATTGCAGTCTTTACTTACCAATTATCCCACCGCTAAAATTATGGTTAAGTTTAAGCCAGATTTACCCGCAAAAAGTGTTGTTTGTCTCTTAAAACCCCTAGAGGAGTTGTTGGCAGGATGGGAAATAACTCCCGTTGGGCAACCATGGCGACGGGTAAATTTTGACCCTAATTTACACCAACCAGATGCTGATGATATTAGGGAGGGGGATTTGGTTTATATACGTTTTGTCGGCTATGCCCAACAGGATAAGGTTTTGATTAAAGCCAAGGTTAGTCGTTTTTTACCAGGACAAGAAGAACACAAAACCAATTAAGCTAAGGAAGGTGATGAGAAAGGGTGAGTGGAGGGAGTTTATTCTTCCTCTACCTGTTTGAGGTGAATATTTTTACGCCCCAATACTACTTCAAATTCATCTCCTGGCTTTAATCCCATTTTTTCGGTGTAGGCTTTACCGATGGATAAGTTACCGTTGGATTGTACATTAATGCGATAGTTCGCACTTCTGCCTCTTTTTTTTGCTTCGGCGGTAACATCGTTATCGAGGCTAATGCCTTCTGCTTCGATGAGAGCATTAAGAAATTTCACCATACTTACTCTTTTTTGTTTCCCTGATAGAGTGTAATAACCGCATTCAATGGCTTTTTCTTCCCGGGATGCGTCACCCATCTTTTTTACTTTTTTTAGTAGCTCTTTTCCGGTTAATGCTTTTGGTTTTTTTGACATTTACTTTGATTTTACTATTTTTTGACTAGCTATTTTTTTTTGATTTACAAAAGACTAATAACTCTTTTTGTTTCTGATCTATAATATACTAAAATAGCAATTTTTAATTTTATTTCTAAACTTATTGTTGTTTGATATGTTATCTCTGTTTTTTTGATATTTTTTCTTTATATGAAGTTAACTACTAAGGGACATTATGCGGTTAAGGCTTTATTAGATCTTAGTTTACAACCTAATTTTAAACCTACTTCTGTAAGGGCGATCGCCCTTCGCCAAGATATACCAGCACCTTATTTAGAAAAGATATTAATAAAAATTCGTCACGCAGGACTAATAAATTCGGTACGAGGATCCCAAGGAGGCTATCAATTAGCCTATGAAACTGACCAAATATCCCTCGGGCAAATACTAGAAGCAGTGGGGGAAAATTTAGAATCAATGCCTTTAGGTATTAATAACCAAAACACCTCTACAGACTGGGTTACCGTGGCTTTATGGCGTAAATTAAACCAAAAAATAAAACAGGCAATTTATAGTATAACTTTAGCAGATTTGTATTATGATGCGCGTAGTCGTCAAGCTTCTCAAGGAGAAGAAAATAATTTTATCGTATAGGACGAAAAATGATTAATAACCGAGAAAAAAAGTATTGGTTGGCATGGTCAAATATCAAAGGATTAGGAGCAACATCTATTAGAAAAATAGATCAAACTTTTGATAGTTTAGAAACAGCTTGGCAAGTTTCTTCTCAAGAATTATTAAGGGTGGATGGCATCGGTAAAAAACTTAGTGAAACTATCGATCAACAAAGAAGAAAAATTGACCCTGATACCCTTTTTCAACAACACATTGAAAAGAATCCTTTTTTTTGGAGTCCTAGCGACAATTTATACCCCCATTTATTATTAGAAATTCCTAGTCCTCCCACTATTCTTTATTACCAAGGGAAAGTAATTGAAAAAGAAAATAATGGCACTATACCGATGATAGGTATTGTCGGCACTCGTAAACCCACCGAACACGGTCGTCGCTGGACTTATAATATTAGTAAGGCATTGGCTCAAAAGGGTTTTATCATCGTGTCAGGGTTAGCTGAGGGGATTGATGCGGTGGCCCATCGTGCTTGTTTGGATGCAGGAGGAAGAACTATTGCGGTGTTGGGTAATGGATTAGATCGAGTTTATCCCCCTAGTAATCGTGACTTGATGAGGGAGATTGCCCAAAAGGGTTTAATTATGACGGAATATGCCTATGGTAGTCGCCCTGAAAAGGGAAATTTTCCTGCTCGTAATCGTATTGTGGCGGGGTTGTGTCGAGCGGTGTTGGTGATGGAAGCCCCAGAAAAGTCGGGGGCTTTGATTACGGCTAGTTATGCTACGGAGTTTAATCGGGATGTTTATACCTTGCCTAATACCCCTGATAATTCTCAGGCGAGGGGTTGTTTAAGGTTGATTCATAAGGGGGCAGAAATAATCGTCACGGCAGAGGAATTATTATCTAGTTTGGGGAGTATTCCTAGTTTAGACCAACCGCAACAGTTATCGTTATTTGAGCAAAGTTTGGAGAAGTCTTTGGATGTTTTGGTTTCTAGCCCTACACCTTTACCACCCATACAACCTAATTTAACTCCTCCTTTGAGTATAGTGTATGGGGCGATCGCCCCTGAACCGACATCCTTAGATATTATTGTTACAAAAACTCAAATGCCCACCGCCCAAGTATCAGGGATTTTATTACAACTAGAATTAGATGGACTAATTACCCAATTGCCTGGTATGAAATACAAAAAAACAATGGATAATTGAGAATTGATAATGGATAATTAGTCATTGGAAATAATTAAGCCATTACCGATTCTTTATTGTTCAATTAATAACTTAAACTAGAGCGCAGAGTTAAATCTAAATCTCTTCTGGTATCAAAAGAAATTACCTCAGCAGAAGAAGGCCCTTGACGGAGGAATAAACCGGCCAAAGCACCTAAACCAGCACCACCCAAGATTTTCTCGGTGGAAATAACTCTATTACCAGTCACCCCAGAGATTAAGGTGGCAGCAGCAGCACCGGCTAAAGCCCCTTGCCACACAGAATCACTATTACCTCCTCTCTCGATGACTTCGGTACGGGTTACCACATTAGACTCAATGTCAATGGGCATTTCGGTACCATTAGGATAAATAATAGTTCTACCTACAAATAAAGAACCTCTACGGTTTCTTGCGGGGCGAATTTCACCTCTAATGCGACTGTTGACGGGAATAACGATATTGTTATTGTTATTTCTAATATCTCTATCTACCGTTAAAGTGAGGGGTAAAGTTTCCTCTTTGGTGACATAAATTCTAGTAGCGTTTCTATCTTCTGCGTAGATAGTAGGAACATTAGTTCCTGTAGGTAGGGTTGATCTACTATTCTGAGATATATTGTTGTTACGATTGTTTTGAACAGGGGTAATGCCTCTGCCAGGGAAAGAGTCATTGCGAAAATGTCTGGAGTTTCGACTTTGGGCAGCCACTGAGCTAATTCCTGTACTAGAAATCATCCCAGCACACAGAATCAGGGCAATGATAGATTTAGAGTTACCCAAGGAAAAAACTTTTTTTCTGCTTGAGTTTGGGGAAGAAAAGTTAAACATAATAATAAAATATTCTAAAAATTATCAGCTATTCTTTTTAGACGGTGAATAGAAATAAAAAGTTTCAACGAAAATATATTATTATGAGTTTCTTTGATCTAACTTTAGTCTTATTTGACTGTGATATTCTCTGGTAATGGGATAAAAATAGGCAAGAATTACCCCTATAACTAATACGATAGCGGGTAACACGGAAACCACTAGACGGATGGCAAGAAGAGCCGAAGAGGGTTGGGTGGGAATTGCTTCCCCCGGGATGGTGCGCACAAATCCTGATGCGTCTAGGGCGATACCCACGAGGAATAAGCCCAAGGCTAATCCAAATTTTTGTAACAATACCATGAAGCCATAAAAAATACCTTCTCGTCTTTTGCCTGTGTTTAGTTCGTCAAGGTCAATAACATCAGGTATCATTGACCAAGGGATAAGATAAGCCACAGATACTCCAAAACCCGCTAGGATGGCGAGGAAATATAATAAGGCTGTTTGCCCGGGTTGAATGAGAAATAACCCTATTTGAGCTATAATCCAAATGGCTGATCCAAGGAAATACACAATCTTTTTATCTAGTTTTTTACTGACTATTTGCCACCCAAATAACATTACTAAGGCTGTACCTTGAACTGCGATCGCCACTTGAGGAAAAGCACTTTCGGGCAATCCCATCCAATTAACCACGAAAAAGAGCAATATGGAGGCGGTGAGTTGCACGGCTAACCATGAACAAAGATAGATACCGATAACGAATAGAAATGGTTTATTACTAAATACGATTTTCAGTTGGCGAAAAAAGGGAATTTGCTCTTGACTTTGATTATCTTTAATTTCTTCTGGAATGAGTAAATGTTCTTCGGTTTTACCTGTGATAAATGTCCACGCCATGGCACTTAACATAATAGTAAAAAACAAAAATATTATTCCTTCAAAAATATCTTGAGGGCTAGTATTATTGACAATATTTAGAGTCGCAAAGATAGCTAAAACTGTGGCGATTATAATTAATAAAAATCCTAGATTTTTGCGTTTATCTCTAGTTAATAATGGTTTTTTCCCTCTTTCTTGTAGTTGTAAGGGACACCATAACAAAGCCACTAGGGCAATAAGGCTCGATATAAAACCTAAAATTAGATATTTTTCTTGGTCTTGTCCATCATAAATATCAAAAATTATTCCTGCTAAAATTAGAGAGAAAATACTAGCACCTATGGAAAAACTGAAGCGAAAACTATTTAAATTGGTGCGCTCGTTATAGTCTTTTGTTAATTCTGGGGTGAGGGCTTGATAGGGTAAATTAACGGAAGTGTAGCAAATGTGAAAGGCGATCGCCACTACCATATAATATATAAATAGGTAAATGCTGTTAGTGCGAGGGTTATCACTAAAATTGGGTACTACCCACATCAAGAAAAAGAAGACGACAAAAGGCACTGCCCCTAATATCATCCAAGGAATACGACGGCCCCAAGGGGTTGAGGTGCGATCGCTCGACATACCTATAATAGGATCATTAATAGCATCACTAATCTTGCCAATCATCAAAATACTACCGGCCACACTAGGGCTTAAACCAGCCACATTAGTAAAAAAAGGTAACAAGAAAAAAATTAATAAATTAGCCGATAAAGCAGTGCCAACATCCCCCGCCCCAAATGCTAACTTAGTAGTAAATGCTAACTTTTCCGTCTTATTTGTTGATGCAACCATCTTTTTTTATTCCTAAAAATTAGTGTAGGGCGAGGAGTTAAACATTATAAAATAACACCCCATAGTAAATATTACATTTCCACAACGTAACACATCACCTAAAACAATCCCTCAATAAATCGGTCTTAATTTCGTCCGTAATCACTACTTTTCCAACTTCAGTGGGTAAAATAAAACGTACCTTTCCAGCCTTCACCTTCTTATCCAACTGCAAACTATCCAATAAATCTTCCTTATCCACCGTTGCAGGAATATCCAAAGGTAATCCAGCCTTTTTAATCAAATCATTTTGTCTGACTAATTCATTCTCCGTCCATAAACCCGCCCGAAAAGCAATTTTTCCAGCCACTGCCATACCAATAGCTACCGCTTCCCCGTGGACAAAAGTATTATAATTCGTCAAACTCTCTACCCCATGGCCCACCGTATGCCCATAATTAAGAATAGCCCTTACTCCCCCTTCCCTTTCATCCTGTCGCACCACCTCCGCCTTAGCAAGACAAGAACGTTCTAAGATATAACTAAGTAACTCAGGGCTTAAAATATCCATAGATTCAAGACTCTGTGCCAATTCTAGGCAGTCAAAAAGCTCTTTATCCCAAATCACTCCATATTTAATCACCTCCGCCATACCAGCCCTAAACTCTCGCTCTGGTAATGTTTTTAAAACCGTAGGATCAATTAAAACCAACTTAGGTTGATAAAAAGCCCCTATTAAATTTTTGCCTTGGGGATGATTTACCCCAGTTTTGCCCCCCACCGAAGCATCCACCATAGCCAGTAAGGACGTCGGAATTTGAATAAAATTAATACCTCTCAACCAAGTAGAAGCCGCAAACCCCGTCATATCTCCAATGACGCCGCCCCCCAAAGCTACCATGGTTGAATTTCTTTCTAAGCGTAAACTTAAGGCTTTATCATAAACCTGAGCAATAGAATCAAGGGTTTTATAACTTTCTCCTGCAGGAATTAGATGATAATTAACCTCATATCCTTGTTTCGTAAAAGCATCTATCACGGTTTGCCCATAATAGTTAAAAATTTCAGGGTTAGAAATGACTAAAATTTTCTTACCAATATTTAAAGACTTTGCTTTCTGCCCAATTTCTCTTAATCCATCAGTAGCGATGTGGATTTCGTAGGCATTTTGGGGTAATTTTACAGGGATGATTGAGTGCATCGTTAATAATAAAGAGACTGAGCTACCATAACTTATGATTGACTTAACAGTTCATTGTACAATATATGGGTTATCCATTTTACTAAAGGAGTTTTATATATGTCTGGTGTAATTGCTTATGTCGGCATCATCGGTGGTTTCACCGTGGCTGCGGTTGGTTTATATTATGGTTTCCGTGCTTTAAAATTATTATAAAATCCATGACCCTATCTATGTCACCAGATAGGGTTTTTTGTTTTTCAACTTAGAAGATTTTTGCAAAAGACTATAATAGGTAACGGTTTAAATTTTCCTACATATACCATGTTCCTTAAAAAAGGTTTTATTATCTATTCTTGGTTGCTGTTATTGTTAACTATATCTTCCGTTTCTAGCCCTGTTTTTGCCCAAAGCAGGAGGGCTAATCCCATCAATAACAATGTCAGGGATGAATTGTTGCCAAGAAGAAATAATTTAACTCAGGAGGAGAGAGAAGCCCTCACCATCGCCTTGGAGGAGTTGAATCAGTTGGCACAAAGTCAATGGGAGTTGGGTAATGATGATGAGGCGTTTGAGATTTGGTATCGTCAAATTAGGTTAACTCGTTTTTTGGGGGTAAGGGAAGAAGTTGAAATAATTACTGAGGTTGGTGCGTTAGCTTGGCAGAGGGGTAGAGGTGATGATGTTAATTTTTTGAGTGAGAGATTATCTGCTTTACAGTCTCAAAATACTACTAATAATCGTGTTAATCCTCAGTTATTACCTTATTTTTTGGAAGCCTATGAAGGTTTGAAGGATGTTGATAAGTCGGCATTGTTGAGAAAGCAGTTATTGGAAGTTGCTCGAGAGCAAAATAATCGGGAGGAAATAATAAGTAATCTGGAGGCTTTGGGTAGTTTATATTTAAGCAAGTTTGACTATTTAAATGCACAGCCTATTTATGAGGAGTTGTTGGTTTTTGCTCAAGAAGATAGAAATTTTTTGGCGGAGTCTAATTACCTAAGAAGGTTATCTCAAATTAATGGGGCGATGTTACTCCCTGAAAATACTGTGGAATATAATAAGCAGTTGATTGCGAATCATGTCCGCAATAATAATTTGAGGGCTGTAGCGTTGGTTGAAATTTCCACGGGTGATAGTTATCGGTTGTTGGATAATCCAGAGGAGGCGGCAAATTTTTATCAGGAGGCTTTTAATACAGCATGGGCGCAAGGACAATTTGCGATCGCCACGGAGGCCCTCAGAAGATTAGGAAATCTATATCAAGAATATGAACAATTAGATTCGGCCTTAGTTGTTTATAATGAACTAATAAAATTGCAGCAACAGGCTTATGATTATTTTGGATTAATGGGAACCCATGAGCAAATAGGGATAATTCATCAACAAAAACAAAATATTGCCGAGGCGAGAAACTCTTTTATGAGGGCTTTACAAATCGCCCAAGAAATTAACCACCGACAAGACTATTATCAAGATTTACTATCTCAATTGTAATTTTTTATAAAAAAGAGCTAAATGCCAGGTTTACAAACATTGTAATCTTCATGGGATACCACTGCTTCGGGGGCTACAAAACTCCCACAGTCTCGACAAATTAAACGGTAATGCCTAGTTACGGGAATACTAATAATGAATCTATTATGTCTTAATCTTTTTCCCCTAAAGTGAGTATAACTGGTTTTATTTTGTAGTTTTTTGATAATATCTCTAGCTTTTAAAACAACATTTTTCGGCAAAGAAGTTAGGTCAATGGGATCATGGTGAAAGCTCTGTCGCCAAGCATTTTTTGCCCTTCTTTTTTCTTCCCATATAGACTCTTGCTGGGCGCATCTATGACATTTACTACCGTATCCTACATGGCCACAAGCAAATTTTTTCTTTCTCCGAGACATTGCTTTTCTCCTGATTACATAACAACTTTAATTAATTATCAAAACAGAGATCAATGGCTAATTAAATTATTAACTTTAAAAATAAATAAAGTAACTATTTTTATTAGCTAATACTGGATATAGAAAAATAAAAACTAACTATTTATATCAGTTATTTTTAACTAAAAAATATGCTGATTCTACAACTATCCCTTTGAAAAAGGTTTAAAAACAATTATTCTTATTAATTTGTTTTACATTTCTCAAGTTTTAATTTCTATAGAAGAATTTGACCAGAAAAATCACCACAAATTGATAAAAACTATGACTTTTAACATAATTTTCTTCGGTCGATGCTGTTTTAATTTTGATTGTTATTTTTTTTAGTTATGTTAACTAATATGATCTTTATTGATGGTTCTAATGTTTCCAGAATAGCTTGTAACTGGAAAACCTTAAAGGCTCTAATTTAGCATTGATCCCCACTTTTTTAGCATACTAGAATGAACGACGAACAGACAATTATTGTTGCGAATTATTAAAATTTAGATTAACAAAAGTTAACAAAAAAGAGGATAAATGAAAATTAATTATGTAAGTCCTGAAAAAATAACCTCAAAATTCCTATTTAATTCTCAAAATAGTTAAAAAAGAACAAAAATCGATGACACTGAAGATTTTATACTGAACTGAGTTGATTCTGATATAATCAGACATTGTCAATGGATGATCAATTTAGAATATGCGTTTATCTCAGATGTTATGGGTTACTTTACGAGAAGACCCTGCAGAGGCTGAAATCCCTAGTCATAAGTTATTATTGAGGGCTGGTTTTATCCGCCGTGTCGGTAGCGGTGTTTATGCTTATATGCCTTTAATGTGGCGTGTATTACAAAAAGTTTCCCAGATAGTCCGAGAAGAAATGAACGCAACAGGGGCATTAGAGTGTTTATTGCCCCAAATTCAACCTGCGGAGTTGTGGCAGGAGTCGGGGCGTTGGGATACCTACACCAAGGCTGAAGGTATTATGTTTTCTTTGGTAGATAGGCAAAAAAGGGAGTTGGGTTTGGGCCCTACCCATGAAGAGGTGATAACAGCGATCGCCCGTGATATGATCAAGTCTTATCGTCAGTTACCCCAACACCTATACCAAATTCAAACTAAGTTTAGGGATGAAATCCGCCCCCGTTTTGGGTTAATGCGTGGTAGGGAGTTTATCATGAAAGATGGTTATTCTTTCCATACTAGCCCTGAATCTTTGAAGAAAACCTACGCAGACATGGATAAGGCTTACCGTAATATTTTAACCCGTTGCGGACTCAGTTTTAGACCTGTGGAGGCTGATTCTGGTGCCATTGGAGGTTCAGGCTCTCAAGAATTTATGGTTTTGGCGGATGCAGGGGAAGATGAGATTTTATACACCGAAGATGGTACATATGCGGCTAACGTGGAAAAGGCGATTTCTTTACCTGCGGATGTGGTAGCTTCTCCTTTTAGTAGTTTTGAAAAAAAGGAAACTCCTCATACGGAAACCATTGCCAAGGTAAGCGAGTTTCTAAAATGTTCTCCTACTAACATTGTTAAAAATGTTCTTTATCAAGCTGTTTATGATTCAGGAAAAACAGTTTTAATTTTAGTGAATATAAGAGGGGATCAAGATGTTAATGAAGTTAAGTTAAACAATGAATTGGTAAAGCTAGCCCCTGATTATGATGCTAAAACCATTATTAGTTTAACGGTTCCTGATCAAAATGCCCAACAAAAATGGGCTAGTAAACCTTTACCCTTGGGTTATATTGCCCCTGATTTAAGTGATGATTATATTACGAAATCGGCACAGGTGGAAGGTAGTTTCTTGCGTTTAGCCGATGAAACCGTGAAGGATTTAGAAAACTTCGTCACGGGTAGTAATGAAGTGGGTTATCACGTAGTGGGTGTTAATTGGGGCAAGGAGTTTACTTTACCTAAATTGGTGGTGGATGTTCGTAAGGCTATGGTAGGCGATCGCACCTTACATGATCCTACCCAAGTGCTACAAACCGCCAGAGGTATCGAGGTAGGGCATATCTTCCAACTGGGGACAAAATATTCTGAAGCCATGGGCGCCACCTACACCAGTGAGGCAGGAAAAGAAGAACCTTTTGTGATGGGATGTTATGGTATTGGGGTATCTCGTCTTGCTCAGGCAGCGGTAGAGCAATCCTATGATAAAGATGGTATCATCTGGCCAAGGGCGATCGCACCTTATCAAGCCATTGTTATCATTCCCAACGTCAGTGACGAGCAACAGGTAAAAGCGGCAGAGCAAATATATAACCACCTTAACCAAGCTGGAATTGATACCCTTTTAGATGACCGTAACGAAAGGGCGGGGGTAAAATTCAAAGATGCTGATTTAGTGGGTATTCCCTATCGGGTTGTGACAGGGCGCTCTCTCAAAGACGGTAAAGTAGAATTTGTGAAACGTGCCACCAAAGAAGCCCAAGACATTGCCATCGAGGATGTAGTTCAAACTATCCTTAACGATTAAATAGTTTTTTCCCTCTCCCTTAGGGAGAGGGGCGAGAGTATTAGGTTATAAAACCCCAAATTACTGTTCTTAGACAGTAAAAGCTATTAAGCAAAAAGACTATTAATAGAATTATTGGCATTGCTTAATCATGGTATGAAGCATAATTGAATGACGCTAAAAATTAAGACACCAAAATATTATCACCGCTCTCTGTTCCCTGCCTAAATGAGAAATTATATCTAAAATCAGCAACACCTTAAATTAAGCAAGACTATCAATTATTTAACTGTGGTTTTTGGTTAAGATAAAAGAGGTATCACTATTAAATAATCTTTGCTGAATGTCGATCGCACCTATTTACGGAAATCTACAAGGAATCAAGCCCAATCAACTCAAACAATTACAAAGATTATACCAACAAAGAATAAGGAGCGATCGCCTGACAACCTCCGAATTTGCTGAAAGAATTGCCTCCATCAGTAGTGATCTCAAACAGGCGGTATGTGTCTATTTAAATCGTCGTGGACAGGTGATCAGAGTAGGTGTAGGAACCCCCCGTCAAACCCAAATTCCTCCCCTTGAATTACCCCGTTACGGGGCGCAGAGACTATCGGGCATTCGGTGTTTGAGTACCTCCATCAAGCCCATTCCCCCCAGTGAAGCCAGTTTAACCGCCATGGCAAGACAAAGGTTAGATGCTCTTTTGGTGTTTACCCTTACAGGGCAAGGAATACAAAGGAAAGGAGGCGGTGCATCAGGATTTATCAAAGATGTTTATTTAGCCCACCTCATTCCAGCCCAAGATACCCAAACCTATTGGGAAGTGTCCCCTGCTCAAGAGATAGAGGCGATCGCCCAACAAGACTTTCTCACTCTCGTGGACGGTTTGGAGGAGGAATTTAGCAGGGAATTTGTTGCCCAAGAAGTAGATGACTCCCAAGAGCGAGTATTATTAGTAGGGCTAATGACAGATCGCATAACACCCCAAAAATTTGACGATAGTTTACAAGAATTACAAAGGCTCGTGGAAAGTGCAGGGGGTAAAGTATTGGCAACCCTCGAACAAAAAAGGAGTCAACCCCACCCTCAAACTTTGGTGGGAGCGGGTAAAGTGGAAGAAATTGCCCTGCAAGTGCAGAGTATGGGAGCCAATTTAGTCGCCTTTGATCGAGATTTATCCCCCTCCCAAGCCCGAAACCTCGAAACTCAATTTGGGGTAAAAGTAGTCGATCGCACTGAGGTAATATTAGATATATTTGCCCAGAGGGCGCAATCACGGGCAGGGAAATTACAAGTAGAATTAGCCCAACTAGAATATATGCTACCTCGTCTTAAAGGTAGAGGAAGGGCTATGTCAAGGTTAGGGGGTGGTATCGGTACCAGAGGGCCAGGGGAAACCAAGCTAGAGACGGAAAGAAGGGCAATCCAGAAACGTATTACCCGCCTCCAACAGGAAGTTAATCAACTCCAAAGCCATCGCGCCCGTATGCGTCAACAAAGACAACACGAAGAAATACCTACCGTGGCCATCGTGGGTTATACCAATGCAGGGAAATCAACCCTCATCAATGCCCTTACTAACGCTGAAGTATATACCGCCGATCAACTTTTTGCAACCCTTGACCCCACCACCCGCCGATTAACCATCACAAAGCAAAATACAGGGGAATCCAACATTATTTTATTAACTGATACCGTGGGCTTCATCCATGAGTTACCCCCCTCCTTGGTGGATTCCTTTCGGGCAACCCTAGAAGAAGTCACCGAAGCGGATGCTCTCCTTCATGTGGTCGATTTATCTCACCCTGCTTGGCAAAGTCATATTGAATCGGTAAAAAATATTTTGGGAGATATGCCCCTTGCCCCTGCGGAGGAATTAATTGCTTTTAACAAAATTGATCAAGCGGATATTGAACATTTAGAATTAGCTAAACAAGAGTATCCCACCGCCGTTTTTATCTCCGCAAAAGAACGCATTGGTTTTGATAATTTGCGATCGCGCTTAATGGGTAGTGCTGATTACTAACGATAGTAAACTAAACATTGCAAGAAACTTAAGCCACTGATAAATAGCCTTGATTTTTTATGATTGTTGAGCTAGTTTCATTTAAGTTCCATTAACAACACAATATAGATTATGGATATTACAACTCAGTCTGTTACTCTTGGTGGTGAAGATATTAATATTCCTGCTTTTTTGGTTACTCCCGAAGATGAGGGAATTTATCCTGGGGTAATAGTAGTACAGGAAATTTTTGGGGTAAATGAGCATATTCGGGATGTTACTTCGAGGATAGCCGCCAAGGGTTATGTGGCGATTGCCCCTGCTATCTATCAAAGAATTGCCCCCCATTTTGAAACGGGCTACACTGCCGAGGATGTAAAGGTTGGTAGGGAGTACAAAAATCAAACCAAAGCATCGGAATTACTAAAAGACATTCAAACCGCCATTAACTATCTTTATACCCTGCCCAATGTGAAAAAAACAGGAGTCGGCACCATGGGTTTTTGTTTTGGCGGTCATGTCACATATTTAACCGCCACCCTTGAGGATATAAAAGCCACTGCATCTTATTATGGGGCTGGAATTGCGAATTGGTGTCCGGGGGAGTGTGATCCGACTATTACCCGCACCAAGGAGATAAAAGGAGCCATAAACTGCTATTTTGGCATGGATGATCAAAGCATCCCTCTTGAGCAGGTAGATCAAATCGAAAAAGAATTACAAAAGTACGACATAACCCATAAAGTATTTCGTTATCAAGGGGCAGAACATGGATTTAATTGTGACCGCCGTTCATCTTACAATGAAACTGTAGCACGAGAAGCATGGCAAGAAACCCTTAACCTATTTCAACAGACGTTGTAGTACGCCCATAACGTCTGTAACACAAAAAAAGATGCTGATTAAGCAGAATTAGCATTTATGATTGATAGGGTAGTAGAAAAAAACCGAACAAAGAAAATTATGGCAATATCACTACAAAAAGGACAAAGAGTTTCCCTCGATAAAGTAGCCCCAGGATTAACAGCAGGATTTATTGGCTTGGGGTGGGATACCAATGTAACCGATACGGGCAAAGATTTTGACCTAGATGCTTCCGTATTTTTACTCAATGATCAAGAAAAATTAATATCCGATAATCACTTTATCTTTTATAATAATTTGACCAGTCCAGATCCTGCTAAATCTGTCAAACACATGGGAGATAACCTCACGGGAGAAGGAGAAGGAGATGACGAGGTAATCATCGTTGATTTAAGGAAAGTACCTGAAGATGTGCAAAGAATCGTTGTCACTGTTACCATCCATGAAGCCGATAAAAGAGGACAAAATTTTGGACAGGTGCGTAATGCTTTTGTAAGACTGGTGGATGTGGCTACCAAGGAAGAAGTTTTACGTTACGACTTGGAAGAAGATTTTTCAGTGGAAACAGCACTTATTATGGCGGAGTTGTATCGCAAAGATGGAGAGTGGCGTATGAATGCCGTTGGGGCTGGTTATCAGGGTGGTTTACAAGCCTTACTCAATCGTTATGTGTAGATAATCCAAGGACAATTGACCATTAAAATTTACTAGTTAATTGTCCATGCCCATTGCCTGTTTTTTATTCCTCACCCTAACCATTTCAAAGGGTAGTATCGCAACTTAAATTGTGAATTGTTTTATGTTTGTAGTACACAGTATATGCTATAATAAGATCCTTATAGAAGGAATCTTTTAGGTAAACGACACAAATGTTATTCGATACTCAAGAACAGGCAATCGAAACGTCAATTAGTGACAGCAATAAATCAAGTAATCATGTAGAAAATCAATCTAGTACCATCAAGGTGGTAAAAAGAAGTGGCCGTTTAGCAGATTTAGATATAAGCAAAATCAGGAATGTAGTTAACTGGGCTTGTGCTGATAAAGATGTAAATGCGATCGCCCTTGAGGCTGGATTGAAAACCCGTATCCGTTACGGCATCAGCACTAGGGAAATCCAAGACAACTTAGTCAACTGCGCCCTAGAAATGTGTAATATTGATGAACCTGATTGGCGTTACGTTGCTGGGCGTTTATCGATGTGGAGTCTATGGAAAGAGATTCTTGTAAGTCGTGGCTACAATTATGGAAACTATGCCAAAACTGTCCAATCTTTTGTAGATGCGGGTAAATATGACGATCGCATCTTAGTCTATTCAGCAGAAGAATTAGAAACCGCTAATGGTTGGATTAACCCCGATTGGGATTTGGACTATGACTATGCAGGTACAGTGTTACTTACTTCCCGTTATTTGTTGCCCGATGAATTACCCCAAGAAGCCTTCTTAACTTGTTCATTACTACTGGCTAGTCAAGAAGCACCAGAGAATCGCTTAACCTATGCCAAAAAGTTTTATGAGGCGATCGCATCTCGCCGTATTTCCCTTGCTACACCAATTTTAGCGAATTTGAGAGTGCCTAACGGTTCCCTCACCAGCTGTTTTATTATCAGCATGGAAGACAACCTCGAAAGCATTTATCGAGAAATCACCAATACCGCCCGTATTTCCAAAAATGGCGGTGGTGTGGGGGTTAATGTATCACGCATTAGGGCCACAGGTAGCGCCGTCATGGGCAAAAAAAATGCCTCTGGGGGGGTTATTCCTTGGGTAAAACTTTTGAATGATACTGCCATCGCCGTAAATCAAGGGGGTAGAAGGGCAGGGGCTGTCACCGTTGGTTTGGACATTTGGCATTTGGATGTACCCGAATTCCTTGAAATGCAGACAGAAAATGGAGATCAACGCCGTAAAGCTTATGATGTATTTCCTCAATTAGTAATTACCGATGAGTTTATGCGTCGGGTAAAAAACAAACAGTCATGGACATTGGTTGATCCCCTAGAGGTTAAGGAAAAACTAGGTTATGATTTACCTTTAATGTGGGGAGATGAGTTTGAGAAAGCCTATCAAGACATTGAAGCCAATCTTGATACTGTTATTAAACTGCATAAGCAGATAAACGCTAGGGAATTATTTAAGCATATAATGCGATCGCAAGTGGAAACAGGTATGCCCTATCTTGCCTTCAAAGATACTATAAATAAAGCCAATCCTAACAAACATGATGGCTATATTCCAGGGGTAAATTTATGTGTGGCAGGAGAAACAAAGATATTAACCGATATGGGGCAAATGGCGATCGCCGATTTAGTGGGCGAAAAAGTTAATATTTGGAATGGCTCGGAATGGTCAAACGTTTTAATAAAGAAAACAGGGGAAAATCAGCCTTTATTAAAAGTTCATTTTTCTAACGGTGAATTCCTCGAATGTACTTATTATCATAAATTCCACATTCAAGAAAACTACAAAGGAAAAGTCAAAATTGTTGACGCAAAAGACTTACAAGAAGGAGACAAACTCATTAAATATCGTCTTCCTTTGGTAGAGTCAGCATACGATGTAGAATTTCCCTATGCCTACACCTCTGGATTTTTTAGTGGTGATGGTAGCCACGATGGCATGGGCAAACCAGAAATAGATTTATACGGAAGCAAAAAAGAATTATTACCTTTTATTAATGTTCGTAATAAATATTATGGAGGTAGTTCTAAAAATGGAAATTGGCGAGTTGAACGAGATCAATTAGCCATCTATGATGACGTTAATCACGATAGAATCGTCTGTAAACTTCCCTTAGATATTCCTCAGAAGTTTAGTGTCCCTGTCAATGGTTATACCATCAAATCCCGTTTAGAATGGTTAGCTGGGTTATTAGATGCTGATGGTACAGTGGCCAGAAATGGTGACAATGAATCCTTACAGATTGCTTCTACTCATAAACAATTCCTCCTAGATATTCGCCTAATGCTACAAACTTTAGGAGTTGATTCTAAAGTAGTTAAAATGGCGGACATGGGTTTTCAATCTCTTCCTGATGGAAAAGGAGAATATCGGGACTATCTTTGTCAAGCAAAATATCGTTTATTGATTTCTTCTAACGGCTTATTCCAGTTGGGACAATTGGGGTTAAAAACTAATCGTTTACAATGGACATTAAGAGAACCTCAAAGGGAAGCAACTCAGTTTATCCGTGTGGAAAAAATAGAGTTAACTTGTCGTTATGATGATACTTATTGTTTTAATGAGCCTTTACGCCATCTAGGGATGTTTAACGGTATCCTAACAGGGCAATGCACCGAGAGCTTTAGCAATGTAACATCTGGGGAATATGCCCACTGTTGTAACCTCGTATCCCTGAACCTTGCTAACCTTGAGCAAGAAGAATTAGACGAAGTTTGCACCCTTGCGGTTAGAATTCTTGACAACACCATTGATATTACTAACCCTCCCTTTGCTGATGCCAAAAAGCACAATAATCGTTATCGTACCATTGGGGTAGGCGCCATGGGTTTAGCGGATTGGTTAGCCAAAAAAGAATTACGTTACAACAACCTTCAAGAAATTAGTAACCTATTTGAGGATATGGGTTTTTATTGTACCCAAGCATCTATGAAATTAGCCCAAGAAAGGGGTGCTTTTGATGCTTTTGATGGTAGCGATTGGAGTAAGGGTTTGTTAATTGGTTCAAAACCTGTGGCATGGTTCAAGGAAAATGCCTATAAACCTGACCGTTGGCAGATTTTAGCCGACGACATTCAAAAATACGGTATCCGTAATTCCCACGTAACAGCGATCGCCCCTAATACCTCATCTAGTTTGGTACAAGGTTGTACTGCCAGTATTTTACCCGTTTATAGCCGTTTCTTTTATGACAAATGGGCAAAAGGTACTGTACCCATTGCCCCCCCCTATATCAGCGATAAAATCTGGTTTTACCAAGAAAATAAAAACCTAGACCAAACCATGGTGGTTAAAGCCACAGGAGTAATACAACAATGGATTGATACAGGTATTTCCATGGAGTTGTTATTTAACCTCAATGAGGGAGTATATCACCCCCATGAGCCTGAAAGAGCCTTAAAAGCTAAAGATATATTTAATACTCTCATCATGGCATGGGAGGAAGGTTGTAAAGCAGTCTATTACGTCCGTATAGTCCAAAAAGATAACTTCAAAGATGAATGCACCGCCTGTGCAAACTAATTTTTATCTTTAACCCTCTCATAGTAGAGAGGGTTTTTTTGCTTCACTATTACTATTCTCAAAAAAAAATCCCCTACCAAGAGGGGATAAAACTAAAAGATTGTATTAATTCTTAAGACAGTGATTTTTGTTGCTCAGAATTAGAATCTTGGTAAACTTTTTCTAGTAACTTCGCCTGTTCAACCTTTTGATTAACAAGACTTTTGTCCATCATATTGAACAATAAAGCATCCACAGAGAATAAACCTCCACCATTAACCAAGAAAAGGAGGAAACAACCCGCATAGATAGCAGATAACTCCAGATAAGGAAGACTTAAACCCGCCACTAAAATGTGATGATACATCGCCACACACATAGTAGCAAACAAGCCCAAAGAAGCAGGTCTAGTAAATAAACCAATGGCAACCAAAGGCGCCCCAATTAACTCGGTGTAAGCCGCTACATAGCTAAAGAAGATAGGGAAAGGTAAGCCGATATAAGACACATAAGCCTCGGCAAAACTTTCGATATTACCTAACTTATCTAAGCCGTTATGAATCATCATGATACCAATGACGGCTCGTAATACAGTCCAAGTAGTTTGCTCTGCCCAGCGAATATCGCAGTTGGGTTGCAATGCCCTACTAATAATTGAATAGAATTTCATTGTTATTACTCAATAATTGCTTTTATTAAGTTTGATTGATTTGGAAAACTTAATTTTTGCTTTACATTTATTAATATAACGTACAATCCTTCAATATGGAGTGTTAGAAGTATATTGATAAGTTGATACTTTAGTATTTTTCGATACTATTTAGGTAAAAAAGATCATTAATTGTCTTTATTTGCTGACAAGTCTTAGAAAAATTTATATTTTGTAATAATTATATAGAAATTGATATAAGGGCGATCGCATCCTAGTACCCATATGGACAACGTTCCATGATCACATCCTTCTAAGTAAAATTAAGAAGTCTTTTAAACTCCCCCTTAACAACGTCATAACATTCGCAGGACATAGAACGAAGAAGGTCCCTACTTAAAATTGTTATGCTTCCCCTCGTGTAACGAATAACACCAGCCTTTTGAAACTTTTGAGCCACTTCTGTTACACTAGCTCGTCTTACCCCCAACATTTGAGAAATAAACTTTTGAGTTAATGGTAACTCATCTTGATCTACCGAAGTATGGACAAAAAGTAACCAAGTCGCCAACTGTTGATTAATAGAATGATGACACTTGCACACAGCATTTTGAGATATTTGTGTTAATCGAGCCTGAGTATATAATAATAATATTCGTTGAAGTTCTCCTGGTCGTCTCGACTCCGCCAAAAAAATATCAGCACCTAATCTCATAGCACTATCAGGAATCTGGACAATAGTATCATTAGTGGCATAATTTCCACCCAAAAAAACAGGAAGTCCAATTAACCCTTCATTGCCAATTAAACCAACCTCAATTGTTGCTTTATTCAACAAAGTTGATACCAAAGAAATCATCGAATGAAGAGGAAAATATACATAATCAATTTTTTGATCTTGTTTATAAATAATCTGTCCAGATATTAAAGAAACATACTCTAAATTGGAAAAAAGTATTTTATATTCATCCTGAGAGATAGAAGCTAATATTTGATTATCTGAAGTTTTATTATTTATCACTATAAATTTATGCCGTTATACTATCATAATAGCTTAATAAATTTATATATTTCTATATTTACTAATTCTCTTAATCTTTATAGCTAATTTTTCCCTAAATAAAATAAAATTACTTTACCTTAAATAGAAAAAAATATGAGATATTAACTGACGTTACGCACCCATTTATAAGTTAGGTTTTATCTGTAAATTTTAACAAGGGGCGCGAGGCCCCTTGCCCAACTCCTAGCCCCTTGCCCAGCGCCTCTACAAACATAGCCTGAACATCGAACTTTTTTACCACTTCAAACTAATTAATTGTATTTTTGCGTAACATTAGATATTAACTAATCATCATGTATATAAAATAATTCTTTTTCTTTTTTTGCCTTATACATCGCCATGTCTGCGTGGGATAAAATTTTCGGTAAATTGGAACTGTCCATATCACCGATGACAATACCAATACTAACCGTAACCATAATTTCCTTTTGGCTAACATGAAAACAACTAGACAAAGACTCTTGAATACGATAAGCACATTCTTTGGCTTCATGGGGAGAACGAATATGAGTTAAAACTATCATAAACTCATCTCCCCCCAATCGAGAAACATGGTCAAAACTTCTTATACAAGTCATTAACCTTTTTGCCAAAATAACTAAAACTTCATCCCCAGTAGAATGACCAAAAGTATCATTAATACTCTTAAATTTATTTATATCAAGAAAAAGAACCGCAAATTGATTATTTTTTCCTTTTTGCTCTTGATCTAAAACCTTCTCTAAAAACTCTAACAATGAGCGACGGTTGGGTAAATTAGTAAGGGAATCATACCGAGACTGACGAAAAAGATCATCATGGGTTTCTTGTAGATTGGTGATGTCATGAAGGGACAAATGCCACCCAATCATTTTATGCTCACAATCCCAGATAATATTTGCCTTGACACTAACACAAATCATTTCACCATGGGGCAAGGATAACTTAATAGTAAAAAAATGATTTTTTTGATCTAAATTTTTTCCATTTCCATTATTTGTCTCGCACATTAAATGTAATGATTGTTGAAAATCACCATTCTCCGTAAACAAATTTACAGAACTATTCATTAACTTCTCTTTGGAAGTTTTGAGCATTTCTTGAGCATTACCATTAGCCAGTCTAATGATTCCATTATTATCAATAATTAAACAACTATCAGGAGAAAACAAAAATAAACTTTCATAGTAGTTTTTTTCAAACTTTGCATACTCCAAGTCATCCCATAACTGCTCATTTTCTACCTGTAAATCTTTTACATCCCTATTTATAGTTAGGGAATCAGGCTCAAAATATTGATAATCGAAAGTAATTTCTTCTGCTTTTTCTTCTATTAAATCTTCAATATAACCATTACAATTTTCCTCCGCTTCTCGTAAACTATCAAAAGGACCAAAATAATAAGTCATAGCAGGTTTCATGGTATCAATTCTAATCCACCAAAACACTTCTGAAAATGGAACTAAATTGTTTTTAGGAATAACTTTTTTATCTACAACACTAAGAACTTGGTATTCTGTCACAACTTCTCTGATATATTCACTAATTTTTTTCCTGATTAATAATATTTCATCTGTCACGCCAATACAGAAAGTGTTATCATCTATATAATTAGTTTGATCATGTATCAATACATGATGATTAGGAATATTATTAAGTATTTTTGTGACCAATTTATTACGGAAATAAGGCAAAGATAATGCTTGTTGATGAAAATCTTCTAGGGCAGAATTTTCCGAAAAATGATCAATTTCTGTTTGGACAATGGACAAAGTGGAATTAAATACTCTATAAGACATCATCTTTCTCCTTCTTTAAGTAAAAAATAGTGAAAAATTTAATTAATTAATGTCATCCTGAGTCCAAATACTAACGACAGTCAAAATATGTAAAAGTTTTCAGCATTAAACTTTATATTTAATGTTTATCCCTATACCGAAACCATAATTGTTTTTTTGAACCCGCAGTCAAATTACATGGGTAAATTTTTCTTTTTCCGAGGGTCTTTTTAAATGTTACTTAAGTAAAATAACTTAAGTAATTCGTACTAACCATATGACTTAATCATAATCTTTATTCAACTGTTTCACCGTACGATAACGTACGGAATATTTACCCTCGACAAGAACCTAGTAGGCGGATAAACTCATTTTGTACGATTCTATAGCACTCACAAGATGTCTGTTCTAATTTCTTATGATCAACAATCAATATTTTTCCTCGGTTATAGCGAATAATGCCTTTATCTTGAAGGGCTTTTGCTGCAATGGTGACTCCTGCCCTACGTACCCCTAGCATATTAGATATAAATTCCTGAGTGAGATCTAACTCATCTTGTAGTACGCAGTCGTACACTGATAATAACCACCGTGCCAATCGGGCTTCTATTTTGTGTTGTCGGTTACAGGCGGCACTTTGGGCTATTTGAGTGAGCCTGGCTTGAGTATGAAGCAGTAATATTTTTTGCAGCGCACCAGCTTCTTTAAACTCTCTAACTAATACATCCGATCGCATTTTAAGACTTTTACCTTTCATTTGAACAATGGCACGACTAATGGTATATTGTCCCCCTAAAAACACGGGTAGCCCTATCATTCCTTCATTACCAACCAAACCGATTTCTGTGGTAGAGCCATCTTCCATGATGGAAACAAGGGAAATCATTGCCGTCAAAGGAAAATAGACCACTTTAATTGGCTCATAGGCTTCATGAAGAATTGTTCCCGATGTTAAATTTACTTCTTGGAAGTAAGGCGATATTTTCTCAAATTCAGACTCTGTTAATGTACGGAGTAGTTTATTGAGAGAAATGGAATTTTTGTTAATCAAGGTATTTTGCACAAACAGAGTCTTAATAATTATTATATAAAATAATTTTCTTGTCTGTACGCTACCGTACTTAAAGATTTTTGTGATAATTCAAACAGCTATATTAATAATTAGTTTGTTTTAATTTCTAAGCCATACTTTTTGAATTTCATTAATAATTTCAGGGGAAGGGGAAGATTTTATTTCTACGGGGGGATTTATTTCCATCCCAAGAATATTGTTACTCCAAGGGGTGTCATTAATGGTTGTTAAATTAATGTTATTATTTATGGGTCTAAAGCCATATTTTGCTAAAGTAATTTGTTGATTGTCTGCTAATAAATAATCGATAAATTTTTCTGCTGATTGTTGTTCACCTTGGCTTAAATTATTATTTAGAATTACGGCCGTGGAAAAAGTTTCGGTGGTTGGATTTGGATAATAAATTTGATACACTTTATTTTGATTTGTTTGTGACCAGCGATATAGGGCAATGCTTTCGTAAACTAAACCAACATCAGCGTCATTTTCTCCTCGTACAATAAATTCTTGTAGTAAAATATCAGTGGATCTTGGTGGTTGATAGACGGAGTTTTTGAGTAAAGAAAAAAGTTGTTCTACTTCGTTATTAGCAAGATTATTAATGGCTAAGGTATTCTGATTTAGTTTATTTTCTGCCCATAAATTAAGGGTTAATTGCCCACTATTGGAGCGGGTAGGATCTGTCATGAGAAGATCAAAACTTCCCCAGTTACTATTACCTCCTATATCTTGCCAATTTTTGCTTATTAATGCTTGTTCTAATTGTTGCCAATTAAATTGATTATTAGGAAATAAAATATTTCCTCTCTCTTGCCATGCGATCGCCACTAAGAGGGTTTTCGCGATGGGTTGAGGATTATTATAAAATGGTTTTTCTTGCCCGATCGCCCTTAATCTCGTCTCTAATTGACTAATTAATTCATCACTAGCAGGGATTACAATGGCTGGTTGAAAATCATTTTTTTGATTGATAATGTTATTAACAATATCTTGAGATCCTTGTATTTTTAAGTTAACTTGAATATCGGGATAATTTTGTTCAAAAGTTTTTTCTATTTCTGCTAAAGGTTCTTCTAATTCTGAGCCAATGACCACATTTAAAGTTTTATTTTGATTAGGTAATGGTACATAGGCGATGATAGTAGATATGGTTATAAGGGCGCTGGAAATAATTTTTTTATTCATAACTTTTTACCTAATTATATATAGCAGTCCTGAATTATTTGTCAGATTTTTAAATTGAGTTCTCCCTTATTAAAGGGAGCTAAGGGCGATCGTATTTTCATAACTAAAAATTTAATTCAAAAAAATTTATACCAATACATCCATACTTTCTTGAAAATTATTTAATTCATTATTTAAATCTTTTAATTCTTGTATTTCTTCCGAATTATCTAAATTAGCAGACCTTAATTTATTTTGTAATTGCTGTAAAACCCCTGCAAATTCAGTAATAATAGTAACGATAGAAAAAACTTGGGCTTCCCTTGCATCTTGTCCTTCTTCTACCAACTGTAAATTATTTTTTAGGGTATTTTCTAATTGTTGTAATTGTATTAAAGCCCTTCCTTTACTATTTTTTTGTTGGCTTTTTACTTGTTGTAATTGTTTGTTTAATTCTTCCCTAGATAACAAGGAATCTCCCCCCGCTAATTTTTGGGTTAAATGATTTATTTTTTCTGGTAGTTCTAAGGTGCGCTGGCAGGTGTATTCTACGGCGGTTAATAATTCCATTTGGGAAGCATTTTGTAATAGTTTTTGGGCTTCAATTCTTAAATGTTCTGCTTTACTAATTAATAGTTTTGCTTGGATTTTGGCATTGTTTAATTCTTGTTCTAAAATAGGGTTATTTAAGTTAACTTTGGGAGGTTCTTTTTTTGCTAGATAACCAGCCCCTACAAAGGAAATAGCCCCTGTTATGGGCAACATTAACCAAGGAGAAAGTTTTATCACCCTTGCCCCAAAAATCAAACAAATACAGGCAAATAAAACCGCTAAAGGATAATTAAGAGGATTAACTATTTTCATGGATTTTTAGATAGATAAAAGTATTAAAATTCTACTTGCAAATTTTCCATAACTTGGGCAATGGTTTCGGGATCTCCTTTGCGATAATAACCCCCATTTATCTGAGCAATTTCTTGTAAAATATCGGGGTTAAAATCTCCTTCATTACCATAACCAATGGTAAAAAAAGCAATCCTTTCATCACTATTAAAGCCACTTTGTTGTAATTCTTGTTCTAATTGTGATAAATTGACCTGTGAGCCTGAATCTTCCCCATCAGTCAAAATTAACACTGCATTAATAGCTTCATCTTTGAGATTTTCCCTTAACCAATTACGGGCAAAAAGGGCGCTGTCATAGAGCCTTGTGCCTCCCCCTGCCTGTAAGGAAGAAATATAACGAATGGCTCTGTCTTTATCTTCTGGTGAGCTACTAACTCGTAAGGGTTGCCCTATTTCATTATTAAAGGGGATGACCACGATTTCTTCTTTGCTACCCAGATTGTTGATATAACTAAGTAAGGTATTTTGAACAGAACTAAATTTAGTTCCTTGCATGGAGCCAGAAATATCTACCACCACCGCTACTAGGGAGGGTTTTTTGGCGTAGTTTTGCCAACTTTCTAACATCACCTCTACCACTTCGGGCTGAGGGGGACGATAGGATTCGTAGGTGGGGTTTGGATTTACCCCAAATTCGGCACTAAATTTGTTTCCCAATGGTACTCCAGGCACCCCAGGGCGTAATCCCAAGCTAACGGCGATCGCCTGAATGTCTGGTTGACGCATAAATTCGATGATGGCTTCACTAGCTTCTTTTTCTTGGGGCGTAACCCAAGGAGCATCGGGTAAAATGGAGCGAATATCGGAACTGAAGGTGGATTGAGGATATACTGCTTGATATTTTTGGCTGTTATCCCCTTGACTGTTGGCGGCAATAACCAAAGACTCGTACACCGAACCAACAGAAGCCCAAAATACCCCATTTTCTACCATGGATTGGGCGAGAGTACCAGTGGAAATTCCGTAACGGGTAACTTTTTGCTGAATCTCCCTCACTTCCTCTTGATGGGCTTCTATGTCGGCGATGGTTAAATCTTCGGGAGGTTTGTTGGCAACGGAAGCAAATTGTGCCACAAGGGTTTGTAGTCCTGAATTAGAGCGGGTGGGTGCTGTTTGTACAAAGTGTATGGGTAGGGGAAGGGCGCTCGAGTCTAGTTGCTGATAGTTGTCATATTGTTGTAATACGGTATATAAGTTTGGAGCTTTAGCCAAGGCTGGTGCCAATTCGGTGGTGGTCATAAACACCATAGGGCTATACACCAATAGGGGAGAATCGGTAATGGGGGGAATGTAGTTTTGTCCTGGAAATATTTTATCGATTTCGTAAATTAGTTGATTTTGATAAATGGGGCCGTCGAAGGAGATAAGGCTAGGAAATCTCTCGTCATCAGAGGAAATAGAGCCGTTGGCTAGTTGTTGAGAAAGTGATACTACTTCTTGAAATACATCTCCGCTTCCTTTGATGTCGCACACTAGATAATATCTTTCTCCGCTACTCAACTGGGGTTTGGTGGCGTTAAGTTTTTCGGCGGATGCTTCGCAAAATTGCTTTAAGTCGCTTCCTGCTAAAAATCTGATGGGAATACCCTGATTGTTGTTGACTTCATCGGGCATAGACTCACAGCTGATAAGGCCTATGAGGGATGAAATACAAAGAAAACTGATAATTCTTTTTTTCCTAAGCATAAAAAACTAGGGTTAAGGGCGCTGGTACTTTTATTTTAATCAGGAAATGTCAAAAACTATCATAATAATATTTATCTTAATAAAAAATAGTTTTTATCATCAGTAAATAAGCATAAATCATTTTTTAATCTTTACTAGATGGCTAAGTAGGTTGGCGAAATTAATTATAGCTCTTATTTTATTAAGACTCTTATGAACAAGGGGTTTAAACCCCTTGCCTAAATTGATTTGATTATGTCCACTTACTTAATTAACTTATTTTGTTTGGTAAAAAATGGAGGACGGGTTAAAATTCCTTCTTTGGGGCTAAATAAAAAGGCTAATAAAAACATCACTGTTACGACTAATACAATGGCAGCACCAGAAGGGGCATTGAAATAATAACTGATATAGATTCCAACAACACCACTAATGGCTCCCAAAATTCCCCCTAACATCATCATGTGATGCAATTCTTTTACCAATAAATAGGCGGTAATACTAGGGCCAACAAGCAAAGATACGACTAATACTACCCCTACGGCTTGCATACTGGCGATGATAGTTAGGGTAATGGCGGAAACTAAGCCTATATTAATTAATTGTACTGGTAAACCGATCGCCTGAGCGCCAAGGGGATTGAAAGTATAAAAAAGTAAATGGGGATAAAATAATTTAACAAAAATTAGCACGGAAATGGTTATAAAAAATGTTCTCCATAAGTCATTTCCTCTGACTCCTAAAATGTCTCCAAAAAGAAAACTATGTAAATCAATTCTACTTTGTAAAAGGGTAATTAATAGGATTCCCAAAGCAAAAAAACCAGAAAAAACTAAGGACATGGCTACATCTACTTTTACCCTCGATTGGGATTGAATCCACGCAATTATTAAACTACTCAACATCCCTGATATGAATGCCCCTAAAAAGATGTCTATGCCAATGTAAAAGGCGATCGCCAATCCGGGTAACACAGCATGGGCAATGACTTCCCCTAAAAAGCCCATCCTTTGCACAATCAAAAAACTACCTGTAACGGAACATAAAACTCCTAACAAAATAATCATTACCATAGAATTACGAATAAAACCAAATGATAAAGGTTCAAGCAAAAAATCTAACATATACTCCTCAAAAAACAACTAAACTAATCTTATTTATTCAGATCTAAATCATTGGTAAAAACTTAAAATTCAGTTCCCCATTCCCTGTTCCCCGTTCCCTAACTTTAATTATTAGTCAATAAAATTACATTATCTCCATAGGCTTTTTGTAAATTTTCTGGGGTAATAACTTCAGCCCTAGAACCATTGGCAATTAACTTTTTATTAATTAATAAAAAACGGTCATATTCCCTTGAAGTTTCTTTTAATTCATGCCCTACCACCAACAAAATTTTGCCCTGACTTTTCAACTCATCCAACACATTAAAAATCATCCCCTCTGTTTTTTTATCCACCCCCGAAAAAGGCTCATCAAATAAAAATAACTCCGCTTCCTGAGCCAAGGCTTGGGCTAAAAATACCCTCTGTTGTTGCCCCCCAGACAACTGCCCGATGGGACGTTGCCGTAAATCCCACATTCCCACCCTTTCTAGGGCTGTTTTAACTATTTCCTTGGACTGTCGAGAAGGAGGACGAAATAAAGGACGATGACGAATCCTCGACATCATTACAACTTTTTCCACTGTAATGGGATAATCCCAATCAATTTGCGCCCTCTGAGGGATGTATGCTACTTGATCCAACTGTTTGGACAAGGCTTGGGAGCGAAAAGTAATTTTTCCCTGTGCCAAGGGGATTAAGCCCAAAATTGACTTGATCAAAGAACTTTTACCTGCTCCGTTAGGGCCAATAATCCCGACTATCTGCCCTGACGTTAAACAAAAACTAATATTTTCTACGGCGATAATACCTCGATAGTTGACAGCAACTTGATCAACCTCTAACATAGATTTTATAAATAAATGATTATCATTCTCATAAAAGTTTGCACTACTACCATAATAAAAGATTAAAGTAACAATGTTAAATTTTCACCGCTACAGTAAGTTTGTTTTGCCTTCTTTAGTCTTATTCGGTTTATTAGGATGTGATTTTCCTACCACTACCAATAATCAAGTAACGGAAGATTTGGAAACGGAAACAGAAGTAGTAGATTTGCCCCTCGTGGTGGCCACTACGGATGTTATTTGTGATTTAACCCGCCAAATTGCCCAAGAAACCATTGACTTAAATTGTTTAGTAAGTGCAGGAATTGATCCCCATGTATATCAAGCGACTCCTGATGATCGAAGGGCGATCGATCAAGCAGATGTGATTTTGTATGGGGGTTATGGTTTTGAGCCAAATTTAATTAATTTAGTGGATGCCACTGATAATACTGCTCCTAAAATTGCCGTATATGAAGAGGCAGTGGCAAATCCTCTCATGATGACGGAGGACGATGGACATGATCACGGACATAGCCATGGTGATGGTGATGAATTTCCAGACCCCCATGTGTGGCATGATGCTAGTAATGGTATGTCCATAGTTAACGTAATTTCGGAACAGTTAGCCCTATTGCAACCTGGTCAGGCTCAACTATACCAAGATCAAGCCAGTATGATCAACAATGACTTAGAAGCCATGGATGGATGGATTAAAGCCCAGATAGAAACTATACCCACAGATCAAAGAATTTTGGTTAGTAACCATGATGCCCTCGGTTATTTCGTTGAGGCCTATGGTTTACAGTCGAATACTGCTTTACAGGGGGTCAGTACTGAGGAAGCCCCTACGGCGGGAAGGGTGGGGGAATTGGTGAGAAAAATTCAAAACACCAACGTGCCGACGATTTTTGTGGAAAGCTCTGTTAATCCAACTTTAATCAATACGGTGGCTAACGAGGCAGGGGTGCAGGTGGCTGATAATCCCTTGTTTGCTGATGGTTTAGGGGAATCTGGTTCGGGAGCAGAAACTTATCAACAAAAATTAATGCTCAATACTCAGACTGTTGTGGAAGGGTTGGAGGGTTCTTTTTCTCCCTTTCAGGGATAGTCGTTCGAGGGTATGGAATAACCAAAAATAAGGTAAATTAAACTTTTATTCTCCATTATCAATTTTCAATTCTTAACTTTTCTTAATATTTTTGGAAAAATTTAATAAAATAGGGACTATAGATATAAATTTGCCCTGTAAGGGAAAGTAAGAATGTCATCAAATTACAGAAAATAAAGAGGGTAAAGAAAATTGATTAAACAAATAATTAGAGAAAAAGAAGGTTATTTTTTCATCGGGCATATATTAGCGATGTTTTTTGGTTTGGCGGGATTATTGTTGGTGTTGCCCCATCCCGAATTTGTTGCCAGTTTACCCCCTATCGGACAATCAGCCTTTAGTTGGTCAATGATTGGAGGGGGTGTGGTATATATGATTTTAGGATGGGCTACGATCGCCATTTTTGCTTATCGTAAACTAGGGTTATGGCACTGGTTAGGGTTTATGATTCCCGCTTTAGGCATTTCATTGACAAGCGAATTGTTAGGAACTAGCACAGGTTTTCCCTTCGGTGATTATCATTACCTTTCTGGGTTGGGATACAAAATTTCTGGGTTAGTACCCTTTACCATTCCCCTTTCTTGGTTTTATCTTGGTTTTTGTGGTTATCTCATCACTAGGGTAGGTTTAGAAAAATTATCATTACCCGTGTTTGTAAAAGATTTAGGGGCGATCGTTTTTGGCTCGTTATTGCTTACCTCATGGGATTTTGTACTAGATCCAGCCATGAGTCAAACCTCTGTACCATTCTGGCTATGGGATCAGCCGGGAGCCTTTTTCGGAATGCCTTACCAAAACTTTGTTGGTTGGTTTGGTACAGGAGTAGTCTTTATGAGTGTATCTACCCTAATTTGGCGCCTAAAACCTATGGACTTTAACCAAATTCCCCTAACCATTCCCATCGGAGTTTATATTGGTAACTTTACCTTTGCCATGGTAATGAGTATCGGGGCAAACTTTTATATCCCCGTACTATTAGGAATTTTCACAGGAATATTACCCCTAGTAATTTTTGTCAATCTTGCCAATAAATCAGATTCTGGTAACTCCATTCCTTTACCATTTCTATCCCAATAAAATCAAGGCAAGAAATATAAAATTTTGCCACTAAACCCCTCTGCCTTTGGCATCTCTCCTTTATAAGGAGGGAAAGAGGGATTTTTTGTGTTTATTGCAGTATTAAAGTTAGGATAAAATAAGCTAAAGGCAACCATATAAATAAACTATCATGACTTCTGCAGAAGTTAATAACCCTAATACCTTACAAAGCATAATTAAATTATTACGGTGGGATAAACCAGCGGGGCGACTGATTTTAATGATTCCAGCCCTTTGGGCAATATTTTTGGCAGGGGAAGGAAAACCGCCCGTTAGTTTAGTATTTATCGTTATTTTAGGTAGTCTTGCCACCAGCGCTGCGGGGTGTGTTGTCAATGATTTATGGGATCGTAATATTGATGATAAGGTAGAAAGAACCAAAAAACGTCCCCTCGCTTCTCGGGCGTTATCTGTAAAGATAGGTATTGCTGTTTTTATTATTTCCCTTGGTTGTGCGGCAGGATTAGCTTTTTTCCTTAATCCTCTCAGTTTTTGGTTGTGTGTGGCTTCTGTGCCTGTGATTATTTGTTATCCTTTGGCGAAAAGGGTTTTTCCTGTGCCTCAGTTGGTGCTATCCATTGCTTGGGGTTTTGCGGTGTTGATTAGTTGGAGTGCGGTAACAGGGGATTTGAGCGATAATGCTTGGATTTTGTGGGGGGCAACGGTGTTATGGACTTTGGGCTTCGATACGGTTTATGCCATGTCTGATAAAAAGGATGATTTACAGGTGGGGATTAATTCTAGTGCTATCTTTTTTGGGGATTTTGTGGCGGATGCCGTGGGTTTATTTTTTGCTCTGACTGCTGGTTTATTTGCTTATCTTGGTACTATAAATGGTTTTTCCTTTATTTTTGGGGTGTCATGGGCGATCGCCGTTATTCTTTGGGTTGGACAGTATATAGAGTTAAGAAAACCTAACCCCGATACCATTAACTATGGTGGTATTTTTGGTCAAAATGTAACCATCGGCTTTATTTTATTATTGGGTATTATTGTAGGCATTCGTTAGGGAAAAAAGGCATTGAGTCAGGAAAATTGGTTAGGTTTAATGATTGGCAATTCTCGCTTACACTGGGCTTATTTTGCCGATAATCAGTTACAACAAACTTGGAATACCATCAAGGGTGATTCTTTACGAGAATTAGAAGATATACTCCCTCCAGAAATTAATAATTATTTAAAAAGAGCAATTCCCCTTTATGTGGCTTCTGTGGTGCCTTCTGCTACCCGTCTATATCTCCAATTGCCCCAAACCATCATCATCGATGTTCAATCGATTCCCATTGAAGGTATCTATAAAACCATGGGGTGCGATCGCACTTTAGCCCTTTGGGGGGGCGGTTGCAAATATGGATTTCCTTCTCTTGTTATCGACAGCGGCACAGCCCTTACCTTTACAGGGGCAAATGAGCATATGGAATTAGTAGGGGGGGCAATCTTGCCAGGGGTAAAACTACAAATAGAAACCCTATTTTTCAACACCGCTGCCCTGCCAGAAGTGGAAATATTAGAAGAGTTTATTCCCCGCTGGGCAAAAAATACCCCCAATGCCATCCAAAGCGGAGTTATTTACAGCATTCTCGGCGGTATCAAAGGATTTATCGATGACTGGTTAGAGAAATATCCCTCCTCTTCCATCATTTTAACGGGGGGAGATACCATCTTATTAAAACAATATTTTGCTAAAATTTATCCATCTTTAGCAGATAAAATTATCTTTGATTCTGATCTAATTTTTTATGGTATGAAAGAGTATAAATTAACTATTTAATTATAATTAGATCATAATATTTTTTATTAATGATAAAAAAAGTAACTTACAAAAAAATTAATGAAAGCCTCACCACAAAATTTAATAAGTTTGTTATATTCATTCATATAACCAAGAATATATTTGCGGTTATTTAAATAATTTTTGCCAATTTTTTTTATTTAACCTAAACTGCAGTTATGAAATTAAAACAATCAATCAAAATTTTGCTATTCGAGGTAATTTTGTCATTCTGTCTTTTTTTCACCATTGAATCAGACTTAATGGCATCAGAAAATTTTATCCCATCAAATTCAATGATTGAATCTTCCGTCGTGTCTAGTGTCGAAGATTATCCCACATTAGAAACAGCCGTAGAACAGTATCTTAAATTCATACCATCAGATTACTATAAAGTCTCCAGTGTCCAAGAATTAAAAGATTTGATGGTAAATAGTCAAGCATTATTAGTTGACGTTAGAGAGCCATCTGAATATAAATCTGGTCATATTCCTAACGCCATCAATATTCCTTTGCGTAGATTATCTCAAAATTTAGATAAAATTCCTTGCGATCGCCCCGTAGTATTATATTGTTCAACGGGTTATCGTTCTTCTATGGGAGTGATGACTTTGCATCTGCTCAACTATGAAAATGTGAAAGGTTTTCCCCCTAGCTTCAGAGCTTGGAAAAATGCCCAAGAGGCGATCGCCTTAAAATAGAAAAAAACAAAATTGATCAATTTATGAGGATTTTTTTATGAACTCAATTTCCTTGAATAAATCTCAAATTAAGTGGATAAAATCTCTATTAATGGTTTGTATTATGTGTGTTTCACTAATTTTGGGAAGCACTTCACCAGCTTTTGCTACCATCAGACAAATAGAAGAATCCCCCGGTCAAATGCTTTATCAATCAAGGCAAAATTTACTAGATGACATGGGAAATTCTTGGCAAACCATTGCATTTAAACGCACCTATCCTGAACGTAGTGCCACTGTTTCTTTACGACTTATCAGCTTGTTTAGTGAAGTAGATTTAGACCATAATCAGCCTTTAATTTTGACCACTTCGTTGGGAAAAACTCTTAGTGCCAAGGACATTTCCAGCACAATTTCTAAAGATAAACCACCCCTAGGAAGTGTTGGAGAATATGATTTTAATTCAGTTTTATCACAACTACAGGCAGAAATTCCCGTTAATTTAACTCTATCAACTACCAATGGAGAATCCATCAGTTTATCTGTTCCCTCTGCTGTTATCAAGGAATGGAAAAAGCTCATAATCGATTGATTAAGTGATAAGCAGGAGGTAATAATTATTGATTGTTTATGCTTCAATCCTTGTTAATAAATATTTTTGAGTTACTGAGTAGAAGCAAATTAATTGTTAATAGCCTATAAAGTTTTTGCTTATTTAACTAACTCTATATAGCTATAAATGTCAATAATTTAAGAACTACTTTTTTTATCAAAAAATGTGGAAATAACTACTTTTTAAAGTTAACAAACTTGATTAATGGTGATGACCCCAATTCAAATCATCATCACCAACATAACGTTTATAATTGAATGAGGAAATAGTTTTAATCACAATATTATATAGTAATGCCGATCGCACCTAGTACCAGTATTAAACCAGAAAATTTAATCACCCCAGACATCTTTAAACCAGCTCGTTATTTAGGTAATGAATTAGGGTCAAAACATAAAGATTGGGAAAGCGCCTCAGTGCGTTGGGTGTTGACATATCCCGAAATTTACGAAGTTGGAGCGTCAAACCTTGGGCATATTATTCTCTACAATATCATTAATGCTCAACCACGGCAAATGTGCGATCGCGCTTACCTTCCTGCCCCCGACTTATCCCAAAAAATGAGGGATACCCATACTCCCCTTTTCGGGCTAGAAACCAAAAAAGACGTAAAAGAATACGACATACTAGGCTTTAGTTTAAGCTATGAACTAGGCGCCACAAATATCCTAGAGATGCTCAGTTTAGCTGATATTCCCCTTACATGGGAAGAAAGAAAAGATACTGATTACCCCCTCATCTTTGCAGGGGGGCAAACAGCCACCTCAAACCCCGAACCCTATGCCGATTTCTTCGATTTTGTAGCCCTCGGTGACGGAGAAGAATTATTACCCGAAATTGGTTTAGTCATTGAAGAAGGCAAAAAAGACGGTTTAACGAGAACAGAATTACTACTTGATCTTGCCCAAGTGCCGGGGGTATATGTACCGCAATTTTATGATATGCAACCCGATGGCAGTGTTAAACCTAACCGTGACGATGTTCCAGAAAGAATTTTGCGCAGGGTAGCCACTCCAATCCCAGCCTATTCTATCGGTTTAGTACCCTATGTGGAAACTGTCCATGATCGCCTTACGGTGGAAATCCGTAGGGGATGCACGAGGGGATGTCGCTTTTGTCAACCAGGAATGTTAACCCGCCCTGCTAGGGATGTGGAACCTGAAGCGGTGGTTGATAGTATTGTAGATGGTATGAAAGCCACGGGGTTTAATGAGTTTTCTCTATTATCCCTCAGCTGTTCTGATTATCTCTCTTTGCCTTCCGTGGGTATCGAAATCAAAAACCGTCTCAAGGATGAAAATATCTCCCTTTCTTTACCTAGTCAAAGGGTAGATCGTTTTGATGAAAACATTGCTAATATTATCGGCGGTACTCGTAAAACGGGTTTAACTTTTGCCCCTGAAGCAGGCACCCAACGAATGCGGGATATTATTAATAAGGGTTTAACCAACGAGGAATTGTTGCGGGGTATTCAAACCGCCGTCAGGGAAGGATGGAATCAGGTCAAACTTTATTTCATGATTGGCTTACCTGGGGAAACCGATGAGGATGTATTGGGTATTGTGGAAACCGTCAAATGGTTACGTCAAGAATGCCATCACCTCAGTAGTAAGCGTCTCAATTTTAATATCACCATCTCCAACTTTACCCCCAAACCCCATACCCCTTTCCAGTGGCACTCTGTTTCTACCTCGGAATTTTTGCGCAAACGGGATTTACTCAAGGATGCTTTTTATCATCTTCGGGGTGTGAAGGTGAATTATACCGATGTGCGTATCTCCGCCATTGAGGATTTTGTGGGTAGGGGCGATCGCACTTTAGCCCCTGTGGTACGTCGGGCGTGGGAATTGGGTGCCGGGATGGACTCTTGGTGGGAAAGCATCGACAAGGCTTATCAGGCATGGGAAACCGCCATCGAAGAAGCCGGGTTAATCTGGAAATATCGTAAAGTCGAAAGTGGTGAATGGAATATTTTTGATGCTCAAAGCCCAGAAGAAAACCATGATAACATCAACTATTATGCCCCGTTACCATGGGATCATTTAGATACGGGTATCGATAAAACATGGCTCAAAGAAGACTTAGAAAAAGCCTTAGCCGAAGCCACCGTGCCAGACTGTGCCTTTGATGGTTGCAGTAGTTGCGGTGTTTGTAGCCCCGATTTTGGTCATAACATCGTTGTCACCCCTCCCCCCATTCCTGACTATGTGGGCAACTTTAAACCTAACCAAGAAAAAGCCCAACGGATTCGAGTATGGTTTGGTAAACAGGGGGATATGGCATTATTAAGCCATCTGGATTTAGTACGCTTGTTCGATCGCGCCGTGAGAAGGGCAAGTCTTCCCATTTCCTACACAGGAGGTTTTCACCCTGGCCCTAAAATTTCCATCGCCCTCGCCCTATCTTTGGGGATGACAAGTAACAGTGAAATTGTTGATTTTGAAAACCATACCCGCATAGATATTGATGAGTTTGTAAAAAAATTACAGGCTCAACTTCCTATGGAATTACCTTTAATTAAGGTGGAAGAATTACCCATAAAATCTGCTAAGGCAACGCAAATATTAGACATAGCGGAATATTTGGTAACCCTATCTGCTGACAACAATATTAGTCTTCATCAGTGGCAACATTGGATTAATGAGGTTAACAATTCCTCGGAAATATTGATGGAAAAAACCTCTAAAAAACGTAAGAAAAAAATGGTCAATTTAAAGGCTAATTTATTAAGTTTATGCTTGGCTGATGATAATTTTGAGGAGTCAGAAACTATTACTATTAAATATACAGGAAGTGCCAAAAATGATGGCTCTTTATTAACCCCTGATCATGTTTGTTATATGTTAGAACAGGTTAGCTCAGAAGCATTAACGATTACTAAAGCCCATCGAGAAATCATCCTTTTAACCGATCATATTACTCAATAAAAAACCCATCATTTAACAAGGGGTTCAAACCCCTTGCCCCCCATTGTTATGATAGATTAGAGCCACCTTTGGTATCTTGTTAACCATGAAAAAATTTACTGCCAAAATATTCAGCTTAAGTTTCATACCAAATCCGAATGGTAGAGTATGCCATCCCCGCCTTGCAATAAATTACAAGGCTAACAGTTTATCATTCAATGAATTGAACTAAGGTATATTTTGATTCACGGATTTGGTATCATTACCCTAACCACTGTCTTTTTATTGGTAGTTGCAAATGTGCCAACTCAGATTTTTTTGACTAAGTTGCGATCGCCCCAACCCCAAGCTATATTAGTATTAGGTGGTGGTACAGGTAGAGAACGTTTTGCTTTGGAGTTTGCACAGAAACACCCTAACTTACCTATTTGGGTTTCTGGTGGTTCACCTTCGGAGAGACAAGTCTTGATTCAGGCTGATATAGATTCTCAGCGTGTCCATTTAGATAACCGTGCCACGGATACGGTTACGAACTTTACCACCACGGTAAATGCTTTACTGGAAAATAATATTCATCATGTCTATCTAATTACCTCAGATTTTCACATGAGGCGCTCCCGTGCCATCGCAACGGTGGTGTTTGGGAGTAGGGGAATTATTGTAACTCCTGTTTCTGTTTCCTCTGGACAACCAAGGGAAGAAACCTCTCGAGTTCTTAGGGATGTGGCTCGATCTTTTTTATGGGTATTTAGTGGTCGTACGGGAGCAAGTCTTAATCCTCGATTAACCCAACAAGCCCAATTTTCCATCAGAGACTTGATTTAACACAAAAAAAATCTCCTAACTATTAGGAGACTTTTTTGATTACAATGGGCGATACTGGATTTGAACCAGTGACGTCCTGCTTGTAAGGCAGGCGCTCTACCACTGAGCTAATCGCCCTTGTTGCGTTCACCTTTATAATTATAGCAAGTCTTTTTTAAAAATGCAACATGCCTTCAGGAAAAAATCATGATCGAATTACATGGCTTTGTTTACCATGGATTTTTATAGGTACTATTATCGTCTCAAAAGACCTATTGACAGGGTTTGTAGTAGCTTCTGGATTTTTGTTTAGTGGACTGATGTTTGGCCCTGATTTAGATATTTATTCGGTACAGTTCAAAAGATGGGGTTATTTTAAGTTTATCTGGCTACCTTATCAAAAATATTTGCGTCACCGTTCTTTTTTTTCCCATGGGTTTATTATAGGCACGGTAATTCGCAGTTTATATTTTTCTTTGATTATACTATTACTTGGTTTTATAGTAGGGGCGATCGCCCATTACGCCTTCCCTCAGATATGGCAATGGCAACAAACCATAGGTAACCTACAGCGAATAAGAGAAATATATCTAAAAGAAATCATCGCCCTGTTTATGGGCTTAGAATTAGGGGCTATGAGCCATTATATCGCCGACGGCATTGGCTCATGGTTAAAAAAAAGAACTAAAAAGAGTAACAGAAAATCCCCCAGAGCAAAAAAAACTACTCAAAAAAAACCCCAACTCAAAAATAAACCCCCTAGAAAATATAAATCTACTCGTAGAAAAAATTAATCAATACCTAATCTTTTGAGAGTGTCGAGACGACTTCCATAAAAAGTCTTCGCCACACTTTCAATATAAGTAATATTTTCCTGTGGCGTTTGCAAAACCTTATTATCCTTAACCAATCTTTTACCCTGTTTCGAAAAAATATCCCACAAAAACTTTACAGGATTCTCATCCCTCGACTTAGCGTATAACAAAAGTTGTTCCAAAGAATTTACCCCAACCCCTGAGCCAATCAACGGAGAAGCCAAAGAAGTCATCTCATCGGTAATAAAAGACCTCTTTTGAAGCATTTTATTAAAAGCATCCGTTGACTGCTTCCTCCTCTTACAAGTCTCATCATCTACCGCAGGATGAATATAGCCCAACCCAGTCAAAACAATCAAAGCCTGATAAATATTATTGACCGCAATTTTTTTGACATTGACATCAGTTTGTAATTCCCCCATGGTTAAAGGAGACTGGCTCAAAGCACTGACAATGGGGACATAAATTTCCTCCTGCAACGAAACCTCCCCCACAGCAAAATTATGCTTTAACTTAATACTGTCTATAGGCACTATCAAAGCATAGCGAAAATTGCTCATAATATTCACCTGCTCCCCCGCCATCATAGCTAACTTACCCTTAGCAAAAATATCCCGACGAAACTGAGTATTCAAACAAAAGTCCTTAACAACTTCCTTATAGCTATAATCTTTTATCTCCGCCAAAATCTTTTGCGCCTCAGCAGAAAAATTTAACACATCAATATTATCCATAACCTGTGCCGAAGCTACATAACTCAACTTTGCGTCTTCTAGTTCTTCCGCTACTTGATCAAAATAAAAACTATTCCATTGTTCATTAAAATATTCATGGACTAAATAGTTACGATTTTGGGACTTTAAATTATCAAATCTTGATTTAAGAGAAGGATTTTGGACAAAATAACCAGCATTAGCATTCATTAACCTTTCCGTAAAACTCAATGCCCCCTCAATACTTTCTAAGATAGGGGCTGATGAGTGCTGACGATGTTTCAACATCAATCCTTGCATGGGCATAGCCGCTGACCAACCAGGCAAAGTATTATAAGAAATATAAACGATGCCTCCTACCTTCAATTTTTGACGGATAAAATCAACAATCAGACGACGATTTTCTGGGGTAATCCAGCTATAAATTCCATGTAAGACTATAAAATCAAAAGAAGGCAAGTCTTGATGGATAAATTCTGCAAAGCTATCATCAAAAAACTGAACATTTTTTGTTCCTGCTGATTCTGCCAAGGTTTGGGCTTCAAAGATGTGATTCGGATTAAAGTCATTAGCATAAAATTGGGCTTCAGGATAAGTTGAAGCCAAAAGATTTGTTGTGTACCCTCTACCACAAGCCAACTCACAATAGGTAAATGGTTTTGTGGTGTTGGGAGGATGAATGGATTTTAATGCCGTTGCTAAGGACAATTTTAGAGGGCTTAATTCTCCATAAAAGCCGTTGGTATAATTGATTTCGGAAACATAACCTTCACTCCAAACCATAGTTACTCTTTTTTAATACATAATTCCTATTTTCACCAATTATAAAAGTTCCCCACAGTTGGTCTTTCTATAGTTACAAAAATGTTTCAGACACAATAATATATTTTTAGACACTGTGAGCCATTACTTTGACTTTACTTATTGATTATTTGTGACAACCTAACCCAAACTCCGAATAGCTTCCAATAAACCCTTCGCTTTATTAATAGTTTCTTGATACTCTTTATCCGGATCAGAATCTGCCACTAATCCAGCCCCCGCCTGAAGAAATACTCGGTGATTTTCCGCACCCTCTCCTTTTTCCACAATCATGGTGCGGATAGTGATGGCGGTATTTAACTGACCTTCAAAATCATAATATCCATACACCCCAGAATAAGGCCCCCTTCTTTCAGGCTCTAACTCATTAATAATTTCCATAGCTCGGATTTTGGGCGCACCGCTAACGGTACCAGCAGGAAACGCGGCTTTGAGTAAATCCCAAGGGGTATATTTTTCTTCTAATTCCCCTGTCACATTACTGACAATGTGCATAACGTGGGAATAACGCTCGATTACCATCAACTCATCCACCGTAACCGTACCTTTGTTACATACCCTGCCGAGGTCATTTCTTCCTAGGTCAACCAGCATAACATGCTCTGCGATTTCTTTAGGATCTTTGAGTAAATCTTCGGCAAAGGCTTGATCTTCTTGAAAAGTTTTCCCCCTCGGGCGTGTACCCGCAATGGGGCGTAAGGTGGCTTTGGTTTTGCCTTGTTCGTCTTTTTCGGCTTTTACCATCACTTCAGGGGATGAGCCTATTAACTGCCATCCATCAAAGTTATAGAAAGCCATGTAGGGAGAAGGATTAATTAATCGAAGGGAGCGATATAACTCAAAGGGATCTCCATCGTAGTGGGTTTGTAATCTTTGGGATATAACTACTTGAAAAATATCCCCTGCTTTGATGTACTCTTGGGCTTTTTTTACACTAGCCGTAAATTGTTCTTTGGTGGTATTACTTTGATAGTTTTCGGTGTTTCCTGTGATACTGGAAGGTTTATGGGGGTTGAATTCGAGGGGTTTGGCGCTGGTGGGGAGGGGGAGTTGTAGTTTAAATACTAATTTATTTAGTTTGTCACAGGCTTGTTCGTAGATTTCGTCTAGGGTAAGGTGTTTTTGTCTTAAGTCTGCATAGGCGATCGCCCATATTTTACGCTTTACCTGATCAAAAATCAAGAGATTATCAACTTGCATCCAAATGCCATCGGGCAAATCTCCTTCTTTGGGGGGATATACCTTAACCTTGGGTTCAATCCAAGAAATTAACTCATAACCCCAATAACCAAACAAACCACCAATATCGGGAGGAAGCTGAGGTAAATGGACGGGTTTAATAGATTCGAGACAACTAGAGAGAATATCGAAGGGATTTCCAGTAAAAACTTCTACTTTACCCTGACGATGGGTTTTTGTGGTGTGATGTCCTTTTGCCTCTAATGTCCAAACTGGATCACAACCTAAGAAACTATAGCGTCCTAGTTTTTCGCCACCTTCTACTGATTCCAATAAAAAACTATAGGGTTGATCTGCGCATACCTTATACCAAGCTGAAACGGGGGTTTCTAAATCCGCCACTAATTCTTGATAAACAGGAATAAAATTTCCTTGGTTGGTTAATGAGCAAAATTCATCGAAATCAGGGTAAATCATCTATTACCAAATAGCATGTAAGAAATATATCAACCTAGATTTTACCATAAATCAGGACTTGACCATTAACGAAGGATGAAGAATTAAGAATGGAGAATAAATGATTTACTGTTCTAGTGCAGTGACTACAATTTTGTACTTTTAATTATTTTTTCAACAAAATTTGTACATTTTTTTACACTTTATTTTAAATTCTAAATTCCACATTCTAAATTCCACAAACCCTAAGTAAGAGGTAAAAGATATACTAAACCGAAAAGGATTACCCAAACCACATCCACAAAGTGCCAGTATAACTCGGCAGCTTCTACGCCGAAATGGCTTTCTGCTGAGTAATGACCTGCTTCGCGCGATCGCCACAAAACCGCCAAAATAAACGACAAACCAGCGGCAACGTGTAACCCATGGAAACCAGTCAACACATAAAAACAACTGGCAAAAAGACTATCAGTTAAGCCAAAACCTGTCGTCGCATATTCGTAACCTTGCCCTGCGAGGAAGATAGCCCCCATGAGTGCAGTAATGCCAAACCAGAGTTTTAAACCCTTCTCATCATTATTTTTAATGCAGCTTTGCCCTTTGTGCATGACAAAACTACTAGAAATCAAAATGACGCTGTTAATACCGGGCAAGAGTAATTCTAACTCAATTCCCCCAGTAGGCCATTCTGGCATGGTGGCATAATAAATCATGTAGGCGCTGAAAAGACCAAAAAAGATCATACTCTCAGCAATCAAAAACATCACCAAACCAAACATCCTTAAATCTGGATGTCCGTGATGTCCGTTTTCGGCTTCTTTTTCGTAGCCAACGGTAACTTGTGAATCTATTTCTGTACTTTGCATAATTACTTATTTTCTTAGAATGTGCATAATTTTTTCTATGAGGTTTATCCTTATTAATATATCTACCCATAAATCGGGCTAGAAGCCCGAAATACGGTGCAAAAATATTAATTTTTAGAGATGTCTAATGACGAATTACTCAAATAATTGATAAGTAGCAAGATACAATCAAGTAAAATTTAATTATTAATTCTCAATTACTTAACCGCCACATCTGCCAACATATCAGAGATAGTTTCCTCCTCATAACCAGCTTCCTCATCAATACCATAATCATAAGGGCCACTCCATAAAACAGGCTCTTCCTCAAAGTTTTCAATGATAGGAGGAGACGCAGTTTGCCATTCTAGGGTAAGAGCACGCCAAGGATTACGCTCGGCTTGAGTACCTTTAAACAAACTCCACGCTACATTGATCACGAAAGGAAGGGTAGATATGGCCATGGTATAAGCCCCAGCGGTACTAAGAAGATTTAAGGGTTGAAATTCGATGTCATATAGGGCGATACGGCGATTCATTCCCATTAAACCTAGCTGGTGCATGGGCATAAAGGTAAGGTTTAAACCCACAAAGGTAAGGATAAAGTGTAGTTGTCCTAAACCTTCATTATAGTTTTTCCCTGTCATTTTGGGAAACCAGTGGTAAAAACCAGAAAATAGGGCGAGGGCTGAACCTCCAAACAATACATAGTGGAAATGTCCCACAATAAAGTAAGTATCATGGACATGAATATCGAAGGGTACAGAAGCTACCATTACTCCTGTGATGCCGCCGATAAGGAAGGATGACAGAAAACCAATGGAGAATAGCATGGGGCTATTGAGTTCGATTTTTCCGCCCCACATGGTGGCACACCAGCTAAATACTTTAATGCCTGTGGGTACAGCGATTAACATGGTGGTTGCCATGAAAAACATCCTTAACCATCCAGGAGTACCACTGGTAAACATATGGTGAGCCCAGACGATTAACCCTAAAAAGCTGATGGCTAAACTGGAATAGGCGATCGCACGATAGCCAAAAATAGGTTTTCTCGAATGGACAGGAATTACCTCGGAGACAATGCCAAAGAAGGGCAAAATCATGATATACACCGCAGGGTGAGAGTAAAACCAAAATAGGTGTTGATAAACTACAGGATCTCCACCACCAGAGGGATTAAAGAAATTTGTCCCTGCCATCAAGTCAAAAGAAAGGAGAATCAACGCCCCTGCTAAAACGGGAGTAGAAAGTAAAATGAGGGCAGAAGTTGCCAACATAGCCCAACAAAATAGGGGCATACTGTGCAAATCCATATCCTTCATGCGCATCTTTAAGATGGTAGTGGCAAAATTAATTCCCCCTAAGATAGACGATGTACCCAACAATAAGAGGCTTAAAATCCAAAACTCCTCTCCCCATTTCCCCGTCATCAAACTGAGGGGAGGGTAAGAAGTCCAACCCGATTGGGGCGCCCCCACAAGGAAGCTACTTAATAATAAAATACCCCCTGGAGGAATCATCCAAAAGGCGATCGCATTTAAGCGAGGAAAAGCCATATCATCCGTACCAATCATCAACGGAATTAGATAATTAGCAAAAGCCGCCCCCGCAGGTACAATCCATAAAAAGATCATAATCGTACCATGAAGCGTAAAAATCTGATTATACAACTCAGGGGAGACAAAATCAGGGTCAGGGGTAGCCAACTCCGTGCGTACTACCTCCGCAAAAGCTCCGCCGATGAAATAAAACAAAAATGAAGTTACCAGATACTGAATACCGATTACTTTGTGATCGGTATTAAAGGTAAAGTAATCAATTAATTTACGCTCCTTATGGTGCGTATTTTCCGAAATACTGTTTGTCGTCATAAAAAAAATATTGCTATGAAAAATTTTGAGAAACTACAAAAGATTATTAACGAGAAAGTTTAGGTATGATACTGAGGATTAAAAATGTAGAAAAATAAAAATGTTTTCACAAAAAAACAGTTAATACAGACACTACACTAAGATCATAAAACCTCATAATTGTCAATTATCAATTGTTTCAAAACATCCTCATCAATACCTAAATGATGGGAGTGCATTTCTAAACGACTTTCATACGTCATCGGTGCCGATAAACTTGCTATGGTATCAGCCTTTTCTTGGGCATTAGCGAAAGTATTATCCTGTACCCATTGCTCATACTCCTCCTCACTATGGACATAGAGGAAAGTTTTCATACCACCATGGTAAGGGCCACACAACTCCGCACAAATAATAGGATATTTACCCTCCCTATTGGCGGTAAAAGTCAAATTAGAATCCCTACCCGGTAAAACATCTTGTTTTAACCTAAGCTGAGGTACCCAAAAAGCATGGATAACATCCCCAGCCTTCATGTTTAACTTAACCCGCTTATTTACAGGCACATGAAGTTCCCCAGAAACAATGCCATTATCCTGCCCCGTAAAAATCCAAGCATACTGAATCCCATTAACATCCACCTCCATATCAGCATTAGCATTACCAATGCCTAAAGATAAATGTCCTTGGTGAGGATTATAGGCAACCATTTTTCCTTGATTGCTACCCTGGGCCATCTGCATTTCTTGGGGATAATCTCTGGAAGTTTCAGGATCTAAACCCCCCAAACCGTTATATACTTCAAAACTATATAATGCCAAAATAAAGACAATTACCGTAGGAATAGCAGTCCAGACAATCTCTAGGGGTACATTTCCTTCGATGCCTGGCCCATCGGTTTGATCTCCTTTTTTACGCCTAAATTTGATCATGCAATAGACAATTACCCCTTCTACAATGAGGAATAATCCCGTGCCAATGGTCATCATTAGGTTAAATAATTCGTCGACGTCTTGTGCTCCTTGAGATGCTTCTATGGGCATCAGACCATGATTTTGTCCGTACCACAAACTGATCAGGGTTAGAGCAATTCCTGCTATCAGCGTGATAATATTACCTGGAATATTCACAATTATTTATCCTAATCTTGTTCGATAATTTAATCATCTAGTTCCTAGGATAAGATAATTTTCTCGATCTGTTACGGATTTATTATGTTTGTGTGACTATTCTTTAGGTTTTTTTTAGGTTGTGCCTTGGATTCAAGGGATATTGTTAAAAATACTTATTTTGATGGTTCTACTAACAATCCTAAGTCAAGTAAGGACATTTGTTGTGGAGATGAATGGTGTTGTATTCTATGATCAGGATTAAAAAATTGCTCCTTAACCTGTTTTGCTATTTCCTCAACCATTGGAACAACTATTGAGTTTCCTACTCTGTTATAAAGTTTTCCCTTACTACCGACTAATTTAAAATTATCAGGAAAACCCATTAAGCGATAACATTCTCTGATGGTTAATTTTCTCACTTTTCCATCGTGTAGGATATAGTATCTACCTGCAGATTCTTGAGAAGATAAAGTCGGGTGAGTACCTTCGGAGGAGTAAATTCGGTTTGGCTGTTTATGTACTCTTGATAAATGCTTTGTGTTAGGACGGATGCCATTTACTCTTATCTTTTTATTCCTATAACCAGCAAAAATCAAGCCTGATACTTGTTGTTTAGGATTATTAATTAACGTATAATCTTCTTCTTTTAAATATTCAAATTCTTGTTTATTATCATCTTCTAAAATATCTTTAAGTTTTGGTGATGGAAGTTTTGTTAATCTACAAAAATCAAACTTTATATTATCTAAGAAGCCAATAATAATGGTTCTTTCTCTATTTTGTGGAACTCCAAAATTAATGGCATTTAATAAACTCCAATTAGTTGTATAGCCCAGGCTATTTAAAGTTGTTAATACGATCGCCAAAGTTTTACCATTATCATGATTCTTAAAGTGTTTTACATTTTCTAAAACGATAACTTTTGGTCTATGATATTCAACAATTTTAGCAATATCAAAAAATAAAGTTCCCCTAATATCATTAAATCCTTTTTTTTCTCCAGCAATACTAAAAGGTTGGCAAGGAAATCCAGCTAGTAAAATATCAAAATGGGGAATTTCTTTAATGTTAATTGCTTGTATATCTCCTGCTGGTAATTCACCAAAATTATGAAAATACATCTCTCTGGCATGGGAATTCACTTCTGAGCTAAAAACACATTTAAACCCAATGTTTGCAAACCCTATTCTAAACCCCCCTATTCCTGCAAATAAATCAATAAATTTATACATTATCTTCTAAGTTTTGTATTAGTTCACTCCATTTTTGTTTATGAATAATTTTTAATTCTGAGTCATTTTCCATGAGATGAGAATATAGATTAATGAATTTATCTAAACTAGAAATTAATCTTAAGTAATATTTGAGTGTCGGAATTATTCCATTGACTATAATTTGACAGCCATGATTGTTTTTCACCTCATTGATAATATCATTAATAATATTAAAATCATCTTGCTTAACTTCTAAATACGATAGAATATAATACCTTTCTGGATTATATTTTATAATTTTTTCTTGGGCAATTCTGACTATATTACCATCAATAGGTTTATCTAATTTAATTTCTAAAACTTCAAATAATTTTTCTTGCTTAATAATTTCAATATCTCCTGCACTTTTAGAACTTTTATCAGAAGCAGTATGACTTCCTAACGGTTTTAATTGACAGCCATTATATCTTGTCATTTCTTCCATTAAGATTTGATAAATACCATAAAAAGCCAATACTGGTAATTTAGAACCACCAAAAATGTTATAGTTAAAAGAAAATTGATAATTTAAAACATTTATAACTTTAGAAATAGTTAGTTTATCTGGATTAATTAAAGGTTGAATAACAACTTCATTTTGTTTTTGAATATTAATTATTTTTTTAAATAATTCCACTAATATATATTTGGGATTAACTCTTTCAACTTCTATGGTATTAACTAATTCTAAAAATGCTTTTTTAACCTTTTTATTTCCTATTTTTCCTTGATAGTCTAAGGTGTAAGGATATGGTTGTTCTAATGAACGAGTTGTCCAACCACTTTCTCGCATTGCTGGTAAACCCAATTGTCTTAATGTTGGCGAGATATATTTAGTATCAATAACTCTTCCTGAGAAACCATTTGCAATTTGTTTTTGATGATTCCTAATATCTTGTTGAGGATGTATAATTTTATAAATAGACAAGGTAATTAAAACAGTATAAACAGCCTTTTGACTAAAACATTTTTCAGCAATAATCTTTATATTATTTAATGTTTTTTCATTGAATTCTGCTTTATAACAATTTCCTTGTTTTGCTTCATTATAAATAGATATTAATAGTTTTTTGTAGTTCATTCTTCTAACATTTCTGATAGGGTCATCCATTTTTCTGTGGCGGTATCTAATTCTTTATTAATAGTGGACAATTCTTGAGTTAATTGTTGTAAGTCCTCGTAATCTATTTCTTTATTTTGATACAGTTTATTTTCTATATTCGCTTTTTCTTCTTCTAAATTGGGAATAATTTTATTCTCTAATTTGTCCAGTTCTCTGAGTTCAAAGTTAGATGGTTTTTTGTTTGATTTTTTATTTTTAGTTTCTTTTTTGTTACTATTTTCTTGTTTTTTCTTGTTTTTTTCAACGGCTTTAATTTCCTCTAATACTTCTTTTTCTCTGGCTTCTTGTCTTCTTTTATACTCTAAATAAATGGAATAGTTACCTGGATATTGCTTTAATGTGCCGTCTTGTTGGAAAGCAAAAATTGTTTCAACGGTGCGATCTAAAAAGTAACGATCATGGGATACTACTATGACACAACCTTTAAAAGATTCGATATATTCTTCTAAAACAGCGAGGGTTTGTACGTCTAAGTCGTTGGTAGGTTCATCGAGGATTAGTACGTTAGGATTACTAATGAGCATCCTGAGCAAAAATAAGCGTCTTTTTTCTCCCCCTGATAGTTTCTCGATGGGGGCGTATTGTTGATTGGGGGTAAATAAAAATCTTTCGAGGAGTTGACCTGCACTAATTTGGCTACCGTCGGAGGTTTCGATGTAGGTGGCTACTTCTTTAATATATTCGATCGCCCTTAATTGATTTTCTTTAGCGGTAATTAAATCATCGGAATGTTGGTCAAAGTAACCAATTTTAATAGTACCCCCGATGTCCACATGACCATCGTCTGGCTCAATTTTACCCATGATCATATTCATGAGGGTTGATTTTCCTACCCCATTTCCGCCGATAATGCCTACCCTGTCATCGGGTTCAAATATATAGGTAAAATCATTAATTAAAGTGCGATCGCCATAACTTTTGCCAATACCGTGTAACTCAATTACTTTTTTACCGATACGACGACTAGGGGTATCAATTTCCACCTTCCCTTGAGCCTTCCGAAACTGCTTATCCTTCATGTCCGAGATGCGATCAATCCTTGCCTTTTGCTTCGTGCTACGAGCCTTAGGGCCTCTTTTAAGCCACTCCAACTCCCTGCGTAATACCCCTTGGTGTTTGCGCTGACTACTAGCATCAGACTCCTCTGCTAGGGCTTTTTTCTCAAGGTAATAACTATAATTTCCCGCATAACTAAAAATTTCTCCCCTATCTACCTCTAATATACGGGTAGTTACTTGATCAAGAAAATAGCGATCGTGGGTAATGAGGAAAATCGCCCCCGTAAACTGTTTTAAATACTCCTGTAACCACTCCACCGACTCCGCATCAAGATGGTTAGTAGGCTCATCCATTAATAATAAATCAGGTTCAGCCATCAACACCGAAGCTAGGGCAACCCGTTTACGATAACCCCCCGACAGACTGCCCATTTTGGCATCAAAATCCTGAATCCCCAATTTATCAAGGATAATTTTGGCTTCTGCTTCCAGATTCCAAGCATTGTGACTGTCAATTTTTTCCGTAACCCTTGCCAATTGCCCCATCAACTGCTCTTGGGTGGCTTCATCTGCTTGGGCTATGTGGTGGGATAAATCCTCATATTCCTTTATCCACTGCATTTGTTCCCCGCAATCAGCGAACACCTGTTCTAATACCGTATGGTCAGGGTTAATATCTGGTTGTTGGGGTAGATAGATAATTCTCCCCCCCGACTTTGTCACCATTTCTCCCCCGTCAGTGGGTTCAATTCCTGCCAACATTTTGAGGAGGGTTGACTTTCCAGCGCCATTCACCCCAATCAAGCCCACCTTGTCGTTATCTTCAATGCTGAAACTAGCATCCTTAATGATTTCTTTGATGCCAAAGTCTTTCTTGAGGGATTGAACAGTTAAAATGGTCATGCTTAATTATGGTAACGGGAAACTTGTCTCTAGTTTATATTAATCTTCCATTATTTGTAAGGCATTTATTCTCTAGCAAAGAGTTTAAACCCCTTATCAAATAACTAGCTTAAAATGATTTTTTGTACTCTATTATTAGACACAATAAAACTATGACTTGACTTGAGCGTATAAAGCCTTAAACTTTCTTTGTTGCTCTTTATGATCAACTATGGGGGTTACATATGCGTAGCTCCTCGCATCCATAGGCAGTATCTTACCTGTTACCAGCTCCCCCGTATCTAAAGAGCTAATTTCGGGCAACCATTGGCGAATATACTGGGCTTCTGGGTCGAATTTTTGGGCTTGGGAAGAGGGGTTAAAAATTCGCAGGGGTTTGGGATCCATTCCACTGGATGCACTCCACTGCCAACCGCCATTATTAGCAGCCAAGTCACCGTCATAGAGTTTTTGCATGAAGTATTTTTCCCCCCAACGCCAATCAATAATTAAGTCTTTGGTAAGAAAACTGGCGACTATCATGCGACAGCGATTGTGCATCCAGCCTGTTTCGTTTAGTTGACGCATGGCAGCATCTACGATGGGATAACCTGTTTTGCCTTCACACCATGCTTGAAATTTTTTCTCGTCATTTTCCCAAGGAAAGTTTTTGAAATGTTCTCTATATGCCCCTTGGGCTAATTCAGGGAAGAAGTATAGGCAATGTTGATAAAATTCTCGCCATGCTAATTCTTTCCGCCATGCGGTGATGTTTTCCCTTGCTTCATCACTCTGGGTGTTTTCCCATTCTGCGACGGTTTTTTGCCAAATAGTCCTAGGTGCGATCGCACCAAATTTAAGAGCAGCACTTAATAAAGAAGTACCATCAACCGCAGGGAAATTACGATTCTCATCATAGTTTACCAGTAAATCAGAACAAAAATAATCTAATCTTTTTAAAGCTGCATTTTCTCCGGGGGATAACACCAAATTTCTTTGCCAACCATAACCCAATTCCTCTGCGGTAGGTAAATCAATTGCCCCCATTTTTTTGACTATTTTTTGTTCATTTTCATCCAAACCAATTAACGATGAAGGAGCAGTAAAAGGCAGCTGTTTTTCTAGTTTTTCCCAGCTACGCCAAAAAGGTCCATACACGGTATAGGGAGTGTTATTGCTTTTGGTTAAAACATCTCCGGGGGGGTGCATTAATTGATCCCAAAAAACGTTATAGTTTATGTTTTGTTTTTTTAAAATACTAGCAATTTCCCTATCTCTATTTCTACTATAAGGCTCTACATCTTTATTCCAAAAAATTGATTCAACTTGTAATTTATCAGCTAATTCAGGAAGAATAATTGTAGGATTACCTCTAAATATTAGAAAATTTCCTCCCCTTTCTTGGTAGTTTTTTCTCAATTCATCTAAACAACCAAGCATATATTCTATTCTTGCTGGTGCTATATCATCTCTATTTAATATATTTGTATCTAAACAAAATACTCCAACTATCTTTTTACTTTTTTTATTAGCTTCATACAGGGCTAAATTGTCATTTATTCTTAAGTCTTTTCGATGCCATAATAAAATTAAATTATTCATAAATATTCTCTGGTTTTGTCAAATTTTATCATATTATGTATATTCATATTTTTTAAAATAAATATATTTGTCAACACAGATGTTTTACTTTTAAAAAACATAGCTTTTCTATATATTTTTACTATAAACACTTATGGAAAAGCGATAATTATTCTTTTATAAGAGACTTTTTTTAATCATAAAATTAGTAAATATATAATTTGTTGTGTATCCTAATATTTATAGTAATAATCAATGATTTATCACAGAATAACTCTCTCTAGTTTTCAAGGAGAGGGCTTATTAAGTAGGTTGGCGAAATTAATTATAGCTCTTATTTTATTAAGACTCTTATGAACAAGGGGTTTAAACCTCTTGCCTACATCGATTTAATTATGCCCACTTACTTATTTTGAAAAAACAATCAGTACAATATTTTTTACTTTAAATCTTTTTTCTATGAAATGGCCATAATATATTTGTTTATGCTCTCATCAATAATAAGAATAAAGGTTCATGAATTGTGTTAAACTTAATTCTCAAATCTATAACTGCTCCCGTCAACTATGAACCATAGGCATTTATTTAACTATTTATTGTTCACGAGTTTTCACATTTAATCTCTTACTTTTTTAGTCCAGCATATTCTTACATAACCCTATCTATAATAAAATATAATTATTTACTGTCAATATCATGAATCCTAGTAATAACTATTTATTCAGTATCAATTTTAAACTTTATCAAAAAATGAATAGTTTGCCTACTCCCATACGGGCAGATTTACTAGGATATTTTGAGGCAATTATTGAGAATCCATCCTTTACAAAAGGGATTAACAGAAAGGCTAAGGATAACTCAAATACTATTCATCGCATTAATTATAATTATCGTCTCGAATTAATTGCTCTTTCTGTGGTGAAAGGGGAACAAAAAATTATCAAGTTTCTAAGTATTTCTGATAAAACTAAATTAAAACAAGCTATTGTCGTAAGCAATAATTTTGCCCATCAAATTGTTGATATTGATATTAATACTGAACAAAATAATATTTCCTTAAAACCTGAGCATCTAAAAATGTTTCAGGGAAAAAGTAGCGTTAAAATTAGCGAAAAAGATTTTGAAATTAAGTCTAATGATTTTTATCCTTATCTAATGACAAGTAAGGATGATGACATTAGTTTATCTTTTTTACTTTCTGAGGAACAAATAACCATTACTGAAGCCCCATTACCTTTGTTATTGAAGGGTAATGGTAAAATGGGTAAGACTAAAAATTTACTGTTAAAGGCGTTTAATACTAGTTTACAGGATAAATACAAAGATTTAGTAGTGGTAAGCACCGATAATGTTAGTCAGTATCGTTTAGAAAACAATTATCAACAATTAACGGAAAATTTTACTCATAATCTGCAGATTAATAATTATATTAATTTGGTTAGAAATACGGCTTATGGTTTAGGTTTAATTTCTGAAAATAGTTATAGACGATCGCATTTAATTGACTATAATAAATTTAGGGAATTGTTTGTTGGTGATTGGGATTTACCAGAAATTGAAATCCTTTATTTGTGGGAAGAAATTCAGTATATTATCAAGGGAAGTTATAGTTATTCTTATAAGGAAAAAGGAATCATCTGCCTCCATGATTATGACCAAGAAAATGAGAAGAAAGATAAAATAGTATCGAACCTAGAAGCAGATAACATCTATCGTATTGCAGAAAAATATCAAGACTGGTTAGAAGAAAATCAATACTGGGATATAGGGGATTTAACCCAAATAGTATTAAATAAATTACCTTCTTATTTTAGAGGGGAATATGACACCATTTTTGTGGATGATATTAATAATTTAAGCGACTTATCTTTACAACTACTTTTGCGATTGGTAAAAATAAATCCAGGGCAAAAAAAACCTAGGGTGGTATTTACCTATGATGAAGCCCTATTACATCAAAACGAAGGCGCTGTTAACGAAAAACTAGAGCAAATTTTTGCAACTATTTTAAGAGACTTAAATTTAGATGGGGAAACACCTTATTTTCAACCAGCCTTAAATCTAAAGGTTGCCCAAACCGATAACCATGAATTAATCGAATTAGAAAAAATTGTTGTTAATTTAGCTCAGAAGATAGAATATCAACCTAATATTAACCATGTTATTAACACCATTGAAAATTGCCATTGGTTAGTATCATCCCATGATAATATCATTTCTGCCCTAGAGGAATTACAACCAGATACCGTCATCATTGTACCTAGTTTAGAAGAAAAACAAACCCTTTTAAAAGACGTAGCAACCTTAGAGAAAAAAACAGCCCAAATCTTAACAATTCACCAAATAAATAACTATGAATTTAGCCAAGTTATAATTTGGAATTTCTTTAGTTATTTTAATCAAGTTAATCCTCATTCTCTTAGTCAACTCATTCAACGATACCTATACCCTTGTCTTAACGCTGTTAAAGATAAAGTCTTTTTCTATGAAAGCAACTATGATATTTTTGAACATTATCCCATTCTAAATAATTATATTCATAAATCAGGGCTAAAGGCGATCGCCCCTATACTCAATCAAAAAAATAGAGAAGAAATCGAAAAATTAGCCCATAGCTATAGTCAACAAGGTGCATGGAAGATAGCCCAACAATGTTATACAACCCTAGGTAATCATCAACAAATCAAATATCTTGATACCCCCATCGCCCAACTAGAGGGAAACTGGGATGTAGCAGGGGAATTATGGAATCAATGGGAAGAATGGGATAAAGCCATATTAGCTTGGCAAGAAATACATCCCCATCTATGGCTAGAAAAATGGGCAGAATTAACCCCCAACCAATGGCAAGAAAAAGCCAACTACCTTGCCCAAAAACATCAATATACCCTAGCAGGAATCTGCTACCAAAAATGTCAAGACATAGAAGGATATATCCGTTGTCTCCAAGAAAATAGACAATGGGAAACCATCGCCGACATTTATAAAGAAAAAAACCTTTTAGAAAAAGCCCAACAAAACTATCTCCTCGCCGAAAAACACTACCTGCAACAAAAAAACCTTGCCCCCGCAGGAAGAATGTGGGAAAAACTGGGTATGTGGAAAAAAGCAGCCCTCATCTGGGAAAAACTAGGCGCATGGGAAACCGCCGCCGAAAATTGGCTAAAAGAAAACAACCCAGAAAAAACAGCCCAATGTTATGAAAAAAGTAACCATTGGGATAAAGCAGAAATCCATTGGCGAGAATTAAACAACCAAAGCGCCATCGCTATTGCCTGTGAGAAACAAGAAAAATGGGCAACCGCTGCCCAAATTTGGAAAGAATTACAAGAATGGCAAAAAGCCGCCCACTGTTTTACCCAAGCCCAAGAAATAGAATCCGCTGCCCATTGTTATCAAAACGCCATGGAGTGGGCAAAAGCAGAAATCTGTTGGTGCCAACTAAACCAACTTCCCCAAATCGCCATCGCCTGTGAATGTCAAAACAAATGGCAAAACGCCGCCAAAATTTGGGAAGAATTAGGAGAATGGTTAAGGGCTGGATTTGCTTGGGAAATGGAAACAGAAACTTACAAAGCTGCCCTTGCTTATGAAAAGTGTCAACAGTGGCAAAAAGCCGAAGTTTGTTGGCGACAATTAAACCAAGGGGAAAAAGTTGCCCTTGCCTGTGAAAATCAAGATAAGTGGTTAGAAGCAGGAAAAATTTGGGCAAAAGTGGGAGAAAAAGAAAAAGCCGCCCTTGCCTATGAAAAAATAGAAGCATGGCAACAAGCCTTGGAATTGTGGCAACAACTTCACAATCCCCAAAAAGTAGCTTTCACCTGTTATCAATTAGGAAAATATGAAACAGCCGCTCAAATTTGGCAAACCCTAGGGCAATGGCAACTAGCAGGGGAAGCATGGGAAAAATTAAAGGAGATAGATAAAGCTATTTTTGCCTATGAAAAAGGAAATTACTGGCAGGAAATTGAAAGAATTTATCGTCATCTACAAAAATGGGCAAAAGTAGCCGTCGCCTGTGAAAAACAAGGAAAATGGCTAGATGCAGGAGATATTTGGCAAAAATTAGCACAAATTCCCAATGCTTCCCGTTGTTATGAGTTAGCTAGAGATTGGGCAAAAGCTGAAAAAGGATGGCGACAATTAAAACAATGGGCTTGTGTAGCAGTGTGTTGTGAAAGACAGAGTAAATGGTTGGAAGCTGCCAAGGCGTGGGAGGAGGTAAATCCTTTCATAAAATCTGCCCTTTGTTATGAGAAGGTGGAAGATTGGGAAAAAGCAGAAGCCCTTTGGAGAAAGGAATCTAATTGGGTTAAGGTTGCTAAGGCTTGTGAAGCCCAAGAAAAATGGGCAGAAGCTGCTCAAATTTGGCAAGATTTGGAAGTATGGGAAAGATCTGCAAAAGTTTGGGCTAAAATTAATCAGCTAGAATTGGCTGCCCCCTGTTATGAAAAAGCGCAGTTGTGGCAGGAGGCAGAATATTGTTGGCAAGAGGTGGGCAATATCGAAAACCTAGCCCGTATGGCAGAGTCTCAGCAAGATTGGCAAAAAGCGGCCGAAATTTGGCAACAGGAAAATAGTTGGTTTAATGCGGGAGTGGCTTGGGAAAAAGCTGGGGAAATAAAAAAAGCGGCTTTTTGTTATCAGGAGGATAGTAGTTGGCAAGAGGCGAGGAATTGTTGGCAAACATTAAAGGATTTTCGTCAGGTAGCAATTTGTTGTGAAAAACAAAAGGCTTGGCAAAATGCTGGGGAGGCTTGGTTAAAAGTGGGGGAAGTAGAAAAAGCGGCTTTATGTTTTCAGCAGGGGGAATTTTGGCAGGATGCCCAAGGTTGTTGGTTAAGGTTACAAAGTTATAATAATGTGGCAATTTGTTGTGAAAAACAAAAGGCTTGGCAAAATGCTGGGGAGGCTTGGTTAAAAGCTGAGGAAATAGAAAAGGCTGCTTTATGTTTTCAACGGGGAAACCATTGGCAAGATGCCCAAGATTGTTGGTTAAGGTTACAAAGTTATCGTAATGTGGCAATTTGTTGTGAGAAGCAAAAGGCTTGGCAAAATGCCGGGGAGGCTTGGTTAAAAGCTGAGGAAATAGAAAAGGCTGCTTTATGTTTTCAGCAAGGAAGAAGTTGGCAAGATGCCCAAGATTGTTGGCAAAAGTTGGGTAATTATCATAAGGTAGCTATCTGTCTACAAAAGTTGGATATGTGGGTGCAAGGGGCGCAAACTTGGGAGTCTTTGCAAAATTGGCAAAATGCGGCTAAGGCTTGGTTACAGGCAGGGGAGATGGAAAAGGCGGCTATTTGTTACGAAAATGGCGGTTTTTGGGAAAGGGCGGAAAGTCTCTGGGAAAAGTTGGAAAAATGGGACAAATTAGCATACACCTGTGAAAAGCAGCAAAAATGGCAAAAAGTAGGGTTTGCTTATCAACAAACCCAAGAATGGATGAAAGCAGGGCAAATCTATGAACAAATTTCAGCTTATGCAGAGGCCGAAAAATGCTGGCGGGAGTTGAAGGATTGGCAACGGGTTGCTTATACTTGTGAGCAACAGTCGCAATGGATAAGGGCTGGAGAGGCTTGGAGTCTGGCTAAAAATTGGCAGTCTTCTGCTCAGGCTTATGAGAGGGGAAGCCATTGGCTAAAGGCTTTTGAGGCTTGGAAAAATGCGGGAAATTGGGTAAAAGGTGCGATCGCCCTTGAACAAGGTCAAATGTACTATGAGGCTGCGGAAATATGGTTAAAAACTGACATCAAAGAAAAAGAGGAAAAAGCAGGGCTTAATTATGAGTTAGCCCAAAAATGGGAGTTGGCAGAAGAATGTTGGCGGAGAATACCCCGTTGGGATAAAATCGCTCTTTGTTGTGAAAAACAGGGTGATCAAAAAGTAGATTTAGCCATTGAGGCATGGTTGAATGCGGGGAATAAACTCAAGGCGGCTAATTTACTACGTCGCACTGGTAGATGGAAACAAGCCGCAGGAGTCTTGACAGGAATTAAAGATAAATAGGGTAAGAGGCAGGAGGTTGTCGCTTAGTATTTACAGCTTTTGAGTTAGAAATGTTGTAACCTAGTGCTTAATTAGGAAAATTGTGCGATCGCACATCATCAGCAAATTGAGTGACTGAGTCAGAAATAATGCTTTTTAAATCGGCATAAGCCTTGGCAAAGGGAGGAGATTTTGCCGATAAACCCAACAAATCTGCCGTCACCAATACCTGCCCATCACAACCCTTTCCAGCCCCAATGCCAATGGTAGGAATAGAAAGACTATCGGTAATTTTTTGGGCTAATTCCATGGTCATATGTTCCAATACAATAGCAAAAGCCCCTGCTTTTTCAAGGGCTATCGCCTGATTAAAAATAGTCTCCTGTGCGATCGTACTTTTCCCCTGCTGCTTATAGCCTAGAACCCTTACAGACTGGGGAGTTAAGCCCACATGACCCATTACAGGAATACCAATTTCCGTTAATCTACTAACCGTTTCTACCATGGCAGGATAACCCCCCTCCAGTTTCACCGCATCTGCATTAGTTTCCTTAATAATTTTACCCGCCGACTCAATGGCATGAGTCACACTGGTTTGATAAGTAAGAAAAGGTAAATCGCACACCACAAATGAACGTTTTACCCCCCGACACACCGCTTTGGTATGGTGTATCATCTCCTCAAGGGTAATGGGCAATGTATTGTTATGCCCTAGTGCCACCATGGCAAGGGAATCCCCCACCAAAATTAAGTCAATCTCCGCATCATCAAGCAAAGATGCAATGGCATAATCCCAAGCGGTAAGACATACAATGGGTTTTTTTTCCTGTTTCCACTGACACAATTTTTGAATAGTAACTTTCATTCGTGAAATAATTAATAATTTATCATTACATAAAATGCCCAAATTTTTCTTTCAATTTGACTTATTGCTTCATATACTATGAGTTACATTCATAAGAAATAAAATAATATTAGTTGAATAGTAAAAAGTCTAATCTGAGTAAAATAATTAAGTTTAAAGTAAAGCAAAGAAAAAGGCAATGAGTAAGTGAGTAGGCATAATTAAACTAATTTAACCAAGGAATAAAAAAGCACTTAAGCACTTTAGTTGATAATAGTCTTAGTAAAATAATATCTCTAACTAATTTTAAAAACTTACCTTTTGAAAAATAAGAATATTCTGCAAATAAAAATATAATCAAATCCACTTTACAAGGTCTAAATAAGTATATTTAAGCATCTAATAATAGTATTTTTCTTGATAGATATATATTTGAAGTTACAAAAATATTACAGATACAACCCTAAAATATTAAAAAAACCTTATTACTGATTTTAAAATTCTCAAATTTTTCCCATTAACTCACTTTTTGATTCCGACAAAATTAGTGTTTGATAGTTCCCTCTAACTTTTTATTCATAAAAACATAATTAATTTCTGGTTCAATAATCTCATAAATTCTTGGTATTCTCACGATAGTTTTATAAGGAGAAATAGAATTATCCTCTATGGATGTAGAACAATTGATTATGCCGTGAATATCTTGATTTTCAAGGGCGTAATTTAACTGTTTCTCAGTGTCGTAGGTTAACAATTCCAACCTCAAATAATGTTGGGAAATAATCCCTTTTAACTTATCACTAATTTCCGTTAGTTCCGTAGAAGTTTCATTTTCTGTCAAAACACCTATTTTTACTATCATGGATGAACGAATAGCAATCACATAAAGAGCTATGGTTAATAAAGTACCCACCAACGCTTCTGTAAGAGCAACATCTGCACCGCCCAAGATAACATAAACCAATACAGCAACTGCCCCCAAAATTCCCCTAATCACAAGGGCATAATAAGGATTTGGTTGTAATATTAACAACAATGCGGAAATAGGCATTAAGGCGGTAATAATATATATGTATAAATTTTCCATAGTAGATAATTAATTTATGACTAAAAATTAACAAAAAATAGCATAAGATAATAGACATCTCCAATAACTTTTAGACAAGAGAAAAAGTAATTCCTCAGAGCATATATTAATATTTTTTTGAAGATGTCTAATGATTACAAAAAATCAACTTTAATTATCCCAATAATGCTTGGGCCGTGTCAGGGGAAGCTGCCATTTCCTCTAACCTTTCTTGTTGATCTTGGGCAATACAAGCCTGAATCACATCAACAATTTTACCTTCTAAAACAGAATTAAGATCAAAATTACGATTTAAACGGTGATCCGTTGCCCGATTATCTTTATAATTATAGGTGCGAATTTTCTCAGATCTTGCCCCTGTACCCACTTGGGATTTACGCATAGAACTTACAGAATCCTGCTGCTCCTTGAGTTTTATTTCGTAGAGTTTTGCCCGTAAAATCTGCATCGCCCTTTCACGGTTTTTAAGTTGCGATCGCTCTTCGGTACAGAAAATACGAATTCCCGTGGGTTTGTGCATTAAATCCACCGCCGTTTCTACCTTGTTGACGTTTTGTCCCCCAGCACCTCCAGAACGAGCTGTACTCATCTCAATATCTTTAGGGTCAATTTGCACTTCCACATCATCAACTTCGGGCATAATGGCGACAGTAGCGGTGGATGTGTGAACTCTTCCCCCCGCCTCGGTCAAAGGTACTCTTTGTACCCGATGTACCCCCGCCTCAAACTTGAGTTGACTATACACATTATCCCCAGTAATTTCCAAGATAGCTTCCTTAAACCCTCCCATTTCCGCAGGAGATTCGCTCAACAACTTCACATTCCAGTTAACCAATTCCGCATAGCGGGAATACATCCGTACCAAATCTCCCGCCCAAATACTAGCCTCATCGCCCCCTGTACCAGCCCTAATTTCTAACATAATATTTTTATCGTCGTTAGGATCTCGGGGCAATAACAATACCTTTAGCTTTCCTTCTAACCGCTCAATTTGTTCTTGTAATTCCTCAATTTCCATCCCTGCCATTTCCTTCATTTCAGGATCTGCATTTGATTCTTTATAAATCTCTTTTGCTCCCTTCAATTCGTCCTGGGCTTGTTTCCATTCCGTGTAAGTAATTACCGTTTCTTCTAAGGAAGAACGCATTTTGGCAATCTTCTGTAGTTCACTGGGATTCGTTGCTATATCTGGATCTCCTAGTCGTCTGGTCAACTCGTGAAAGGTTGTTTCAACGGAATTTAATTTATCTATTAAATACGATTCTGCCATCTTTTCTCTATAATAATTTAACTAACTATAATCTCGAAACCTACTAACACCAAGCAATTTTCTTTAGGTTGTAGAAATTAAGAATAACTTTTATATATCTTTAGTTTATCAGTTCCGAAGATATTGGTTTAGGCTTTTTCTTGCCACTCCCCATTATAAAATAACCTACCAAGGAAGCTAGTTACCAATTTAGAACACTTTAACAGGCATATTAACGGAGAATTTAACTCGAAGAAAGAACTGTTAATTTTTGATAGGATAAAATGAATAGCAATGAATGACTTTTGTTGTTTACTAAATCTAAAAAGCATTTATTACATTAAGTTTTTCTGTTTCATTGATACTTTGTAAAAAAGACTTTTATGACAATGTTTTGCTTGATAATTTTTGTTTAACTGCCAAAACAAAATCCCTGTGATAGAATAAAGCCGTCTTTAAATTTACAAAACTTAAGACTTTGTCAACGGTAATAATTTTGATTATCTAACTAGCTCAGAAATCCCATGGTAGTAAATAGATTTGGTAAACTGTGTACGATCGCCCTTTGTTGTGCATTTTTAGGGGGTTGTATCGCAGAGGAAACCATCCAAGCCCAAGAGGAAAGGGGGGGACAAGAAAGACCATCAGCCCCTTCCGTAGATGCGGTAAGGGTCAATAGAGAGAACCTTGAAGAAGCCCAAGAATATATTGGCACCACCCAGCCCGTAAGGGAAGTTATCGTGCGATCGCAAGTAGAAGGACAATTACTGAGTTTAGCGGTAGATGTTGGAGATACCCTCAGCACAGGACAAACCATTGCCAGATTGGATGACACCATTTTAAGTTCAGCCCTCACCAGAGCGCAAGGAGAACTATCAAGCCTCCGTGCCGAGAGATTAAGAGCCGTAGCCGAAATCAATGACGCTCAATCTCAGGTAGAATCAGCCCGTATCAGACTACAACAAGCCCAAGCCGACGTTAACCGATTTGAAGAATTAAATAGAGAAGGTGCGATCGCCCGTAGAGAATTAGAAGTCGCCCAAACCGAAGAAAGAACAGCCCTCCAAGAAGTATCATCCGCCCAATCCCAAGTCAGAGTAAGAGAATCCGCCGTAAGTGCGATCGACGGCAGAATCCAGAGCCAACAGGCCATCATTGCCGAAGCCAGACAAAGACTAAACTACACCCAAATCAGTGCCAGTAATGCAGGACGAGTCCTCGAAAGACTTACCCAACCAGGCAACCTCGTGCAACCGGGGGGCGAAATATTGCGTATTGGCGACTTTAGCCAAGTAAAAGTACAAATCTCCGTCTCCGAATTAGACTTAAGCGACTTTTCCATTGGTAGCCCCGTCAATGTCCGCCTAGACGCATATCCCAATCAAACCTTTAGTGGCGTAGTTTCCACCATTTCCCCCGCTGCCGATGCCAACGTTAGACAAATTCCCCTCGAAATAACCCTCGACACCAACAACCAATCCATTAACGGTGGTTTACTAGCCCGAGTCACCCTTGCCGATAATAGAACCCCCCCCATTATCATTCCCCAAAACGCCCTCACCGTTGGTAATAACGACAACTCCAACAATCAAACCGTTTTTGTTCTCAACGAAAATAATGATGAACCCTCCGTGATAGCTCGTTCTATAGTTGTAGGTAGCAACCGTAATGGTAGAATCGAAGTCACTCAAGGTTTAACAGAATCCGATCGCCTAGTGGTAAGAAGTAGTCAACCCCTCCAAGATGGGCAAAATGTCAGCTTGAGCATAATTTCTGATGACTAATCACCCTATAACGCCATGAAAATATTAAACGTACAAGATTTAGAAGTAACATTTTTTGACGATAACCATAACCCCTCCACCGCCGTCAACGGAATAAACTTTGAACTAGACGCAGGAAAAACCCTTGGCATAGTAGGGGAGTCAGGCTCAGGAAAATCCGTTACCTCCCTGGCTATCATGGGCTTAATGGCAGGTAACGGTAAAACCCAAGGACAAATCTGGTATCAAGATAATATCGAATCATCCCCCATCGACTTACAAAGCCTCAACGAAGAAGCCAGAAGAGAATATCGAGGGGGTAAAATAGCCATGATTTTCCAAGAACCCATGAGTTCTCTAAATCCCTTATATAACATTGGTTTTCAGATTACCGAAGCCATACTACAACATCAGAAAATATCAGAAAGTGAAGCCCGAAGACAAGCCATCAGCGTTTTACAAGAAGTAAAATTATTGCCTAATGATGACATCCTTACCCAAGATTTTTATAAAGAAACAAAAAGCCCTAATCCCAATGAGAAAGAAGTAACTAAATACATCAACGAGCGAAAAAGAGAAATTCTCAAACGCTACCCCCACGAAATGAGCGGAGGACAACTGCAAAGGGTAATGATTGCCATGGCAATTTCCTGTAATCCTCGTCTCCTCATTGCCGATGAGCCTACCACAGCCCTTGATGTCACCGTACAGGCCACCATTTTAGAACTTTTGAAAGAATTAGCGCGAAGCCGTCAGATGTCAGTCATTTTCATCACCCATGACTTATCAGTGGTGGCAAACATAGCTGATTTTTTGGCGGTGATGTACCATGGTAAGGTTTTGGAATATGGCGAAACCCAAGAGGTGTTATTAAATCCCCAAAGCTCCTACACAAAAGGTTTACTGGCCTGTCGCCCTCGATTGGATGACCATAGGGAGTATTTACCCACGGTGGCTTCTTTGATGGTCAATGATGGTCATATTTCCGAAGTCGATTTACCTCCAAAAAAGGTGAAATTGGATCAACCTTTGATTGCGGTGGAAAATTTAATAGTTGGTTTTCGTAAACCTGGTATTTTTTCTTGGGGCATTAAACCTGCGGATTATTTTTGGGCGGTGGATGATGTGAGTTTTCAAGTTTTTGCAGGAGAAACATTGGGTTTAGTCGGGGAATCTGGTTGTGGGAAGTCCACCTTGGCAAGAACTTTGTTACGGTTAATTAATCCTATTTCGGGCAAAATTGACTTTTTGGGGCAGGATTTAGCCAAATACAAGAAAAATGATCCTCTTTTACGCAAGTTACGCCGAGAATTACAAATTGTCTTCCAAAATCCCTATAATTCCCTTAACCCTCGCATGAGTATTGGTAAAACCATTATTGAACCCATGGAAATCCATAAAATGGGGGGCAATAGTCGTAAACGCAAGGAAAGGGTTTCTTATTTACTCGAAAGGGTTGGTTTATCCCCTGATTGGTTTAATCGTTATCCCCATGAGTTGTCGGGGGGGCAAAGGCAAAGGGTATGTATTGCTAAGGCGTTGGCGCTTAATCCTCAGTTAATTATCTGTGATGAGTCGGTGTCGGCTTTGGATGTTTCTATTCAGGCACAGGTGTTAAATTTGCTTAAGGAGTTGCAACGGGATTTTGGTCTAACCTATATTTTTATTTCCCATGATTTGAGTGTGGTTAAGTTTATGAGCGATCGCATCATGGTCATGAATAGGGGTAAGATTGAGGAAATTGCCACCACAGAACAAATTATTAATCATCCTCAACGGGATTACACTAAAAAGTTGATTGCCTCTATCCCTAAGTTTCCTACCTTAGCTTAATTAATGATGTTAGTATTATTAATTGTAAATTGCCCATTGCCCATTGCCCATTGCCCATTAATATAATATCCCATGTCAAATTTGGAAGAACTAATCAACGCCATTCAGACAGAAGCCCAAAGTGCTGATTTTCCCTTGGATGTACCCGTATATGAATCCGCAAAAAAAGACCCCACAAAACCCATTCTCTATTACGGAAATCTTAAAAGTAATGTTTGCTTTTTTGGACGGGATTTAGGGCGTGATGAAGTCATGGCAGGACAACCATTAATCGGGGCTTCTGGTACATTAGTTCGCCAAGGCTTTTATCGAGCCATATACAAAGAAAATACCAGTGATAGGGATAAATTAATGGCTGTGTGCGATCGCCTCTTATTGACTAATACAGTACCCTACAAACCCCCTGAAAACAAAGCCTACGGAGTGAGAGTCAAAAAAAGATTTCGTCCCTTTGTAGAACAACTACTAACTATCCATTGGCAAGGAAATCATATTATCACCCTCGGCACAGAAGCATTTAAATGGTTTGAACCCTACACCGATAAAGAAACATTTAATCAATTTTGGGCAGACAAAGACAATCGTTATCACCAGAGCATCGAAGTTAATTTAACATCCATAGATAACCAAGGAAATACTGTTCATAAAAAAACTCTCATTTCCCCTCTGCCCCATCCCTCCCCTCTTAATCAACGTTACTATCGATTATTTCCCGGAATGTTACAAGCAAGATTAGCCAGCCTAGAATTTTAATAAAATTATTGTAAATGTTTATTAATTTCCTAGAGACCACATAAATATTGTCACAATGTGAAAATAATAGCTCATAATAGTAACTGTAACAGTATTTATAAAAATGATTTAGTTAATGAATCAGAATTTATGTGAAATGAAAATCTCACCTATAATTTCTGAAAATAGTCAAAGTCATAACACTGTGACCTAATTCATTAACAATAACATTCCCCATTCTTATTAATCATCACAGAATTAATAAGCAAATATATCTATAAAAAATTCCAAGAGCAGAACAAGAGGCAGATTAAATGACTCAGATTACCCCTAAACCAACTCATACCCCCACAGATGACAACGTCCCCAACAGTCTAAGCAACGGTAATAACTCCCCAGAGACGAACCCATCGAAAACAGTAATCACCAAATCAGAGAATGGTTTAGCAAACTGGTGGTACAAGCAAAATCTCAAAAATAAAGCCACCATTACCGCAATTTTGATGGGAGTAATACCATCCATCGTAGTAGGTGCAGTGGGATATGTTTCTACCAACACTCAATTTAGAAATGAAATTGACACCCAAATCCAACAAAGCGCCCAAAGTGTCAGCAGAGAGATTCAAACATACTTAACCAATCGCTACGACAACATCAGAAGTATCAGTGAATCAGATGTACTTACCGTCGAAGAATTAAGAGGTGTACCCGTCACCGAAGCAGACAAACAAGCATTTTTAAATCGTTATCTGGAAATCTATCCTGACTACAGTTTTGTAAATGTAGTGGAAGTAAACGGCACATCCAGTTTGGGTGGTGGACAAGTGAACCTGCCCAACCAGTTTACAGAATCCTATTTTGAGCAAATAATTACAACCCAACAAGGGAATATTAGTCGTGTCAAAGAAATTGACGGTCAGAATTACATCTTAATAGGTTCCCCAATTTTTGACCAAACCAATGAAATGGTAGGGGTGGTAGTAGGGGGTATTTCTGTTGAAAATATCAAAGAAAAATTTAGCTATATCGCCGAAAGTGGACAAGAATTTTTTATCGTTGACGAAGAAAATAATATCGTATTTTCTGAAGACTCCACCACCCTAGGGCAATCCATTGGGGATGTGATACCCCAAGCCCAAACCGTCCTTACACAAACAGAAAACCCTGAGAATATTCCCGTCACAGACGGTGTGAGAAACGGGGAAGAAGTTTTGGTAGGTTTTCAAACTTGGCAACAACAAGATCAGATCTGGAAAACCCTTGTCACCCTCGATAGTAGAACAGCTTTCGCCCATAAAAGTGCCTTACTAGGTTGGTTATTCGCAGGGGTAGTAATCACAGGGGCAGGGGTAAGTATAGCCGCCCTATACCTAGCTAAAAAAGCCACAAGCCCCATCAAAGAAATTTCCGATGCAGTGAAACAAATTGGGGAAGGAGACTTAAATCAAGAAATACCCATACGTAGTGAAGATGAAATTGGTTTGTTAGCAGGAAATTTCAACGTAATGACCTCCCAATTGAGAGAATTAGTTCAAGATCAACAAATTTTTGCCAATCAATCTAACCTCCTCAAAAACATTACCTTTGAAATGACCAAAGCCTTCGAGGTTAATGAAGTATTCTCCATTGCCGTTAGTGAAATTCGTAAAGCCCTCTCTGCCGACAGGGTAATTGTTTATAGTTTTGATGAAACTTGGGCGGGAACCATTGTATCAGAATCCGTTGATCCTCAATATCCCACCGCCTTTGGAGCAAGAATCCATGACCCTTGTTTTGAAGAAAAATATATCGATAAATATCTTAATGGCAGGGTTCAAGCCACCAATGATATTTATAAAGCAGGACTTACCGATTGTCACCTTAAACAGTTAGAACCCTTTTCGGTTAAAGCCAACCTTGTGGCTCCCATTGTGGTTCAAGGAAAACTATTAGGACTACTCATTGCCCACCAATGTTCTGCCCCCAGAAATTGGCGCTCCTACGAAATTGACTTCCTTACCCAAACAGCAACCCAAGTCGGTCCTGCCCTTGAGAGGGTAATGCTACTGGAAAATCAACAGTTAGATAGTTACCTTTCCATGCAGCTAAAAGATATTAGTTTCAAAATTGCTGAGTCTTTGACCAAAGATAAAGTATTTGATGTAGCTACCACTGAAACTCGTGCGGCGTTGAGGGCGGACCGAGTTATCATTTATACTTTTGACCAAGACTGGAAGGGTACTATTATCGCTGAATCCGTTAATGCTGAATTTCCCAAGGCTCTCGGGGCGATGATCAAAGACCCTTGTTTTGCGGATAAATACGTTGATAAATATAAACAGGGCAGGGTTCAAGCGACCCCCAATATTTATACCGCAGGGTTAACAAAATGTCACATCGAACAGTTAGAACCCTTTGAGGTGAAAGCCAATCTTGTTACTCCCATCGTTGTGGAAGGGGAATTGTTAGGACTATTAATTGCTCACCAATGTTCTGCCCCTAGAAATTGGACAGAGTCAGAATCTAGCTTTATTTCTCAGTTAGCTACTCAAATTGGTCCTGCCCTTGAAAGGGTACAACTTTTAGATCGTCAGAAATTGGCAGAAAGTACCCAAAGACAGCAAAAAGAAACTATCCAACAACGGGCTTTAGAATTGTTGATGCAGGTAGATCCCGTTTCTCAGGGGGATTTGACTATTCGAGCTACGGTGACAGAGGATGAAATTGGCACCATTGCCGACTCGTACAACGCCACCATCGAAAGTTTGAGAAAACTGGTAACTCAGGTACAAGGAGGCTCCCATGCGGTAACGGAAATTGTAACCGAACAAGAAGAATTTATTGGTAACCTCGCCACGGAAATTGTCCGTCAGTCTGATGATATTAATACGGCCCTTGAGCGTATTCAGTCTTTCTCCATGTCTGCCCGTCTGGTACTAGATAGTGCAGAACAAGCAGAACAAGCGGTGCAACAGTCTAACCGTAGTGTGGAAGAAGGGGAAATGGCAATGAATCGTACGGTAGATGGTATCCTCGCCATCCGAGAAACCGTGGCGGAAACCGCTAAGAAGGTAAAACGATTAGGGGAATCAACTCAGAAAATTTCTAAGGTTGTTAACTTAATTAGTAGTTTTGCGGATCAAACTAACCTACTGGCCCTTAATGCTTCCATTGAGGCAGCCCATGCGGGGGAAGAAGGACGAGGTTTTGCGGTGGTAGCCGAAGAGGTACGTTCTTTGGCCCGTCAGTCGGCAGAAGCAACGGCGGACATTGAGAAGGTGGTGGCTGAAATTCAACAGGAAACCAATGAGGTGGTAAAAGCCATGGAAACTGGTACAGAGCAGGTGGTAGAGGGTACAAGGTTGGTGGAGGAAACTCGTTCTTCTTTGACTCAGATTACGGCGGCTTCTGCCCAGATTAACCAGTTGGTAACGGCTATTTCAGCGGCAGCGGCGGAACAGTCTCAGACTTCGGAGGAAATTACAGAAACCATGGCGGATGTGGCTTCCATTGCTTCGGAAACCTCCATGGCGGTGGATGATGTATCCCGTAAGTTCCGTAAACTTCTTAAGGTATCCGAAAACTTACAGATGAGTGTCAGTAAGTTCAAAGTTGACTAATGGCTTCCTGGGGGAAAGTTTTTCTCTTTCCCTTCCCTAATTCTCTTTTATTGATTTATCCCCTACTTTCTTATTAACCATGACTCAAACACCCCAAAGACCACAAATCAACATTGATAATTTTGCACCGAACCATAAAACTCGTTTGGTAATGAATGTTCCTCCTGAACCCCGTCAAGAGGCAAAAACCGTTAAAAAAGAATCTTCCCCTTTGGTGCAGTGGTTTTATGATCTTCCTTTGCGTCGCAAACAATTATTAGTATTGTTGAGCGCCCAAACCGTGGCGATCGCCTCTTTGGTGGGGGTTAGTGTAACCCAAGTTATTACGGGGGGACGGGCGCAATTAGTTAACCAATCCATCTCGGAGCTAGAAGCATCGAAAATTAACTACAACATTAAAGTTAATCAAATGGGTTTTGGTTTTCGGGGACAATCGGATAATACGGCGGTTATTCAAGGGGCGATCGCAGGGAGCAATATTAGCCCAGAAAATAAAGCCATCGTTCGACAAATTCTTGCCAACGAAATTACCGCCCGTAACATTGAGTATGCAACCCTAGTAGGGGTAGATCGGCGTATCATCGTCAATGCTAATAGCGATCGCACAGGGGAAATATTCGATCCCAATGGATTGGTCAGTAGAGTTATCGAAAACCCAGAACAAATTAAAATCAGTGAATTAGTATCATGGGAAGACCTTGAAAGGGAAAATCCTCCCAACCTAGGACTATTCGAGCCTAACAGCCCTGCGCTGATTCGTTATACCTTCACCCCCGTATTTGCCCTCAACAGCGATCAAGTGGTTGGTGTACTGGTGTCAGGGGATGTTATCAATGGTAAATATACCGTGGTAGAAGACACTGTAAACTTATTCAGTGGCGGTTATGCCAGTATTTATAAACTCCTTGGGGAAGGGGAATTTCGTGTGGCCAGTTCTCTATTGGGTAGAGAAGACACTAGGGAACAAGACGTTTCCATGGAGGATAATGCCGTTCTCCAACAAGCCCTCAGAGATCCAGATCAAATCGCATCCGGTCGTACTTCCATTGATGGGGAAATTCATACGGTTACCGCCGAAGTTCTCCGTAACAGTTTAGGAGATTCCATCGCTATTATCGTTCGTGGTACCCCAGAAAGAGAGCTAAACTCCATTTTAAGGAACAGCGTTACTTTCCAAATTCAGGTGGCCATTGGGGTAATTTTATTTAGTCTCTTATTAATCATCATTCTCGGCAAGACCATTGCCCAGAGAGTAGAAGCATTACAAGGCACCACCGAAAAATTTATGGCGGGGGATTACAACATCCAAGCCCAAATATTAGGGGATGATGAAATTGGCAAACTAGCCAGAACCTTTAACGAACTAGCCACCAACATTGTCCAAAACGAAGGGATGCTACTACTCGACAACGAAAAAGGCGGACTACTCCAAGAAATTACGGGTTCTCGTACCCTTGACGAAGATGATGTAAACCAAGTATTTGATAAAGCCCTCAGAAGAGCAAAAAGAATTCTTCGGGTAGATCGCCTCGTTATCTATCGCTTTAAATCCGATTGGAGTGGTTATATTTCCAACGAAGCAGGAGATCCGAGATTTCCTAGCGCCCTAGAAGAAGATATTAATGATCCCTGTATTCCCCTGGAACTAAGACAAGCCTATATAAATGGTCGAATAGTTCCCACCACTGATGTTTATAATGCAGGGTTTGCTCCTGAACATGAAGCCCTCATGTACCGCCTACAAATTAAATCTAACTTAGTAGTGCCCATTATCAGTCAAGGAAAATTATTTGCCCTTTTTATTGCCCACCATTGTGAAAATCAACATACTTGGGGAGAAAAAGAAATTAGCTTTATGGGTCAAATTGCCCTCCGTTTTGGGGTAATTTTGGACAGGGTAGGTTTGCTCAAAACCCAGATGATTGCTGCCCGTAGTGCAGAACAACTTAAGGAAATTACCCTCGCCATTGCTTCAAAAACTAGCCGACAAGAACTTTTAAATCAAGTGGTTTCTGATGTTCGTTATGCCCTACAGTGCGATCGCACCATCGTCTATGAATTTGATGAAAACTGGCAGGGAACCATCATCGCCGAATCCGTGGGGGAAGAATATCCCAAAGCCATAGGAGCGGTCATTGCTGACCCTTGTTTTGCAGATCGCTATGTGGAAAAATATCAACAGGGTAGAGTTCAAGCCACCCCCAATATTTATAAAGCGGGTTTAACAGACTGTCATCTGCAACAACTAAAACCCTTTGGAGTCATTGCCAACCTCGTCTCCCCCATCATCGTAGATCAAAAATTATTAGGACTATTAATCTGTCACCAGTGTTCTGGCCCCCGTGACTGGGAAGCAGGGGAAATTGAACTATTTAGCCAACTTTCCACCCAAGTGGGCTTAGGTTTAGAAAGAGTAAACCTTTTACAAGCTCAACAAATATCGGAACAAGAGCAAAGAGAGGCAAAAGAGTTATTACAAAAACGAGCCTTAGACCTCTTGATGCAGGTAGATCCAGTATCCGAAGGAGACTTGACCATTCGAGCCACGGTGACAGAAGACGAAATTGGTACCATTGCTGACTCTTACAATGCCACCATCGAAAGTTTACGGAAAATTGTATCTCAGGTACAAACCGCAGCCACCTCCGTAACCAAAACCACCACCGTGAACGAAAATGATGTTAACGTTTTACAAGCGGAAATCAAAGAGCAGGTATTGAACATCACTCAGGCTTTGCAAACCGTTCAGGCCATGAGTAATTCTAGTACTCTTGTGGCTGAAAATGCGGAACAAGCAGAAGAAGTGCTACAAAGGGCGCAAGAAAGCGTGGAAATGGGAGAAGTCGCCATGAACCGTACTGTTAAATCTATTATGGAAATTCGGACTACAGTACAACAAGCCACAAAACAGATGAAAAAATTAGGGGATACCACCCAAAATATTTCTACAGTGGTCGGTCTGATCGGTCGTTTTGCTGCTCAAACTCACCTTTTGGCTCTCAAAGCATCCATCGAGGCCGCCCGTGCAGGGGAACAAGGAACAGGGTTTGCGGTAATTGCTGAGGAGGTCAGAACTTTAGCTAGTCAATCGGCTTCGGCAACGGCGGACATTGATAAACTGGTTACAGAGATTCTTTCGGAAACGAAGGTGGTAGTAACGGCTATGGAACAGGGTAACGAGCAGGTGGTAGAGGGAAGTAAACTGGTGGAGGAAACCCGTCAAAGTTTAAACCAAATTACCGCAGCTACTTCTCAGATTAATGAGCTGGTAGAGGCGATCGCCGAAGCCGCCTTTGAACAGTCGGAAAACTCTGAAGATGTAGGGATAAAAATGACTGATGTGGCAAGGGTTGCTCAGAAAACCACGGTATCTGTAACTAAGCTCTCTGACTCTTTCCGTCAATTGCTACAGGTTGCCCAAGAGTTGGAGTCTAACGTGGCTCAGTTTAAGGTAGGGTAGTTAATTGATAATGGAGAATTGATAGTTGATGATGGACATAAATTTTTTATGAGTTCTTAACAAGGGGTTTAAACCCCTTGCCCCTCTGATAGCTGACATCAGTTACCCTAAATCTTTGGGAACGCACCATGGTGCGCCCCTATCATCTATGCTTGGGGTTGAACTAAATTTTCAGCGCCCTCTATCACTTCAGCAGAAATAATCTTATCTTCTGGGGTAAGTTTTTCCAACACTTCGGCGCCATCGGTGACGTAAGCAAACACGGCAAATCTGCCGTCCATAAGGTTATAACCGGGGGGGGTGACTTCCGTGTCAAACTTGAAGAAGAAAAATTGAGATGAACCACCGTTGGGATCACTACTAGGACGGGCTAAAGCCACGGCACCGTAAGCATTAAACGGCAGTACGGGTTCCGCTAGGTACATTCCCACATCCTCGGTGGTGAAGCCGTAAATAGGCTCAGATTCGCCCTTAACCAAAATTTCTAAGGGAATAGAGCGATATTTGTTGGTTTTAGGATCGATAAAGCCCACTTCTTCTCCTTCAGGATCTCCTGTTTGTATGACGTAGAAGTCTTCGGCACGAATAAAGGGAAGGTTATCGTAAAATTTTCTTTGTACCAAATCCACAAAGTTACCCCCCGTAACGGGAGCGCTATAGCCATCTACTTCCACCATTAAGTCTCCTTGGGTGCTGGTGATTTTTACTTTCGCTCTACCTTTGAGTTGGGGCAGGTTGGCATATTCTTGGGGTACTTCAAAGGGATATGCTCTCACCATGGCTTCTTCTATTTCGGTGACGTTTTCAAGGATTTTTTCCCTTGTGGCGAGAATATCATCTCTTTTTTGTCCTGCCACTAATTCTTGTAGGGCTTCTACATCTTCGATGATACTATCTACTAATTCTCTGCTTCTTGCAGAAAACCCAGCAGGTACGTCCTTGGCAATGTCATCTCCATGGAGTCGGAGGGCAAAAGCAGCGTTTCTAACTTCTTTTTCTACTCTTTTCCAACGTTTTGATCTTAAATCTCTTTCTATTTTTTCGATGTTACTTTGAACTTCTCTGATTTCTTTGTTATCAATGGGTAGGGCATATCTTAAAATCGCCTCTGGATCTGTAATTGCATCCCCTTGGGCTAAAAATGCGTGGGCATTTTGCATCTTTGTGGGGGTAAAGGCGATCGCCATGGTAAATATTAATATCGTTGCAACGATTAGCTTACTTGTACGTTGCCACCAATTAAGTTTCATAATTACTAATTTTTTTTAAAACTGTTTAATGCCATTATTTCATAAACAGTGAAGCTCAAACATTAACAATTGAAAATGAATCAGTTAGGGAACAAACACTTAAAATAGTTTTCTTGGTGGCTCAATGACTTACCTTACGGTCTTTTTTAAAAAAGAATGTAACAAAATGTTGCCAAGTTTGAAAATGTATGTTAAATTAATTATCAAGTAGTTGACTAAGACTGCAATTATAGATATATAGGAGATACATCATGGAAGATAAAGGAAAATTAGGTTTCACCGCATTTGCTGAAAACTGGAATGGTCGTTTAGCAATGTTAGGTTTCGTAATCGGTATTTTAACCGAGTTATTGACTGGTCAAGGTATTCTCTCTCAGTTAGGCTTAATGTAGTTCTAACTTTCGTTTCATTAATCGTTTAAACAAATTGCCCATAAGATTAGAAGGAGAGTGTGTACTCTCCTTTTTTTTATCTTAACTTTTTTGACGTTGTATAGTGGGGAATCGGCAATGGTGGTTATATCTTGAAGATTAAATGTCTTTCATGGTTCAATAATACTTCATTGGATCATTAAGTAATGGTCTTATGGAAATACCATGGTAAGGAAAAATTAATTATCAATTATCAATTATCAATTCTCAATTGTTATTATGGTATGATCTGACAATTCATAATTGTGAATTGTTAAAGATTGTTTCATAATTATAAAAACACTTAATAATCAGGTTGATTCGATATACATGGGATACGTTAGATACTCTAGTTTCGTCAGTCTTCTTCAAGAGCGTGCAGTCTTGCACCCAAATCAAGTTATCTTCACCTTCTTAGGGGATGGTGAGAACGAGTCTGATTATCTAACCTATCATCAATTAGATCAACAAGCAAGGGCGATCGCCCATAAACTCCAAAGCAGAAAAGCAAAAGGAGAAAGAGCATTATTACTATATCAACCGGGGCTAGAATTCGTCACCGCCTTCCTCGGTTGTCTCTATGCAGGAGTCATCGCTACCCCCGCCTATCCTCCCCGTGCCAATCGTTCCTATACCCGCTTATCCGCTATTATCAAAGATGCTGGCGCATTATTTGCCCTGACAACTCAAGCACTCAAAGAAAAAATTGAGCAAAAATTAACCAAAAACGATGATATAACTTGTATTACCACCGATGACATCCCCCTAAGTGTAGCCCAAAACTGGCAACCACACCCCATCAAACCAGAAGAAACCGCTTTTTTGCAATATACCAGCGGCTCTACAGGCACACCCAAAGGAGTTATCGTAAGTCATGGTAACCTAGTCCACAACTCTCAGCTAATCAAAGATTATTTTCATAACGACGAACATTGTGTAGGCTCATTTTGGCTTCCCCCTTACCACGATATGGGCTTAATTGGAGGTATTTTACAACCAATTTACTCTCGTTTTCACTCCATCATGTTGCCCCCCGTTACCTTCCTACAGCGCCCCATTCGCTGGTTACGGGCTATTAGTAAGTATAAAGCAACCACCGCAGGAGGCCCAAATTTTGCTTATGAAATGTGTGTCAACTCCGTCACACCACAGCAGAAACAGGATTTAGATTTGAGCCATTGGAAACTGGCGTTTAGTGGTGCTGAGCCTGTGAGGGCAGAAACTATTGCCAAATTTAGCCAATATTTCGGTGATTGTGGCTTTCAAAAAGAAAGTTTCTACCCCTGTTATGGTATGGCAGAAACCACTCTCATTGTGTCGGGGGCAAATCCCTATGAGTCTCCCACTGTCAAAAATATCTCTGCTACTAAACTACAAGAAAATCAAATTGTTTTTAATCCTGAAGATGAAGGCGATATACAAAAAGTTGTCAGCAGTGGCACCATATCTCCCCAATTAGAGGTAAATATTGTCAATCCTGATACCCTCGTACAATGCCCTGATAATAACGTAGGGGAAATATGGGTAAAAGGGGAAAGTGTAACTCAGGGTTATTGGTTGAAAGAAGAATTAACCGAGAAAACCTTTAATGGCACTACTAAAAACGGAAAAAAAAAGGGTTTTCTACGCACTGGGGATTTAGGTTTTCTCAGTGATGGAGAGTTATTTGTTACAGGAAGATTAAAGGATTTAATTATTATTAGGGGTAGAAATCATTACCCCCAAGATATAGAAGAAAGTGTGGGGAATATTCACGAGGCAATTAACTCTGAAAGTGGTGCTGCTTTTGCCATTGAGAAGGATAATGATGAGCAACTGATCATAGTTTTTGAACTGAAAAGAACTTTTTTACAGAAGGTAAGGCAAAGTGAGAATTTAAAGCAAGAAATATTTGATGCAATTCGTAAAGTAGTTGCTGAAAATCACGAATTACAAGCTCATTCTATAGTTTTAATTCGCACCGGTAGTATTCCTAAAACCTCTAGTGGTAAGATTGCTCGTTATGCCTCTCGGAAAGAATTTTTAGAGGGAAATTTACCTATAGTCGCCCAGTGGGATTTACACTCTACTACATCTTTGAAAAGTAATGATATAACAACTATAAATAGATTAAAAAACAATAATATTTTTGATAATAAAAATATTAATAAAAAAAATTTAAAGATACGACAATGGCTAGCAAATAACGTTGCTAATCGCTTACAAGTAAATCCTAATTCCATCGATATAGAACAACCTTTTATCAATTATGGACTAGATTCCGTCCAAGCTGTGCAACTCACCGCCGATCTTGAAGATTATTTAGGTTGTAAATTGTCTCCCACTTTGGCTTATGATTATCCTAATATAAGAAGTTTATCTTTTTATTTGTCTGAATTAAAAAATGATAATATTCTAGGCTTAGAAGTTGAAGAAAAAAACGAGCAAAAAGTAGAACAAATTGCCATTGTCGCCATGGCTTGTCGTTTTCCAGAGGCGGATAGCCCTAAGCATTATTGGGAATTGTTATCGAATAACAAGAATAGCATTAGCAAAACTTATCTGCGGCCGAACATCGATAGTTTTGGGGGTTATATAAAAGATTATGACCAATTTGACCCACAATTTTTTGGAATTTCCACCCGTGAGGCGATAAATATTGACCCACAACAGCGTATTTTATTAGAGGTAACCTATGAAGCGCTGGAAAATGCCCATTTGACGACAGAAAAAATTTCGGGTAGTGCCACGGGAGTGTTTATGGGTATTAGTAGCCAAGATTATGCCCAGTTACAGATGAAACATGGGTGGGATGTTAATGTTTATTCTGGTACGGGAAATTCCAGTGCGATCGCCTCTAACCGTATATCCTATAATTTTAATTTAACTGGCCCTTCCTTGAGTGTGGATACCGCCTGTTCATCTTCTTTGGTTGCGGTACACTTAGCAGTAAATAGCCTTAAAAATGGTGAGTGTGACTGTGCCATTGTAGGGGGAGTAAACTTGATTCTTGCCCCCGAATTGACAGAAACTTTCCAAAAAGCAGGGATGATGGCAGAGGATGGCAAGTGTAAAACTTTCTCTGAAGATGCCGATGGTTATGGGCGCGGGGAAGGTTGCGGGGTAATTATCCTCAAACCTTTAACTAAAGCCTTAGCTGATCGTGACAAGGTGTTGGCGGTAATTCATGGTAGCGCCATTAATCAGGATGGGCGTAGTAACGGGTTAACGGCGCCTTCAGGTAAAGCGCAACAGAGGGTAATTCAATCGGCGTGGAAAAATGCGTCTATTACTCCTGATAAAATTAATTATATCGAAGCTCATGGAACTGGAACACCTTTAGGAGATCCTATCGAGGTTAATTCGTTGGCTGGTTTATTACCTTTGGTGGATGGGCAACGGACTGTTAATTCTTCTTCTGTTATGGATGACAATGAGGGAAAGACTTCCTTTGACAGTGTAGTTAATAGCAAAGAGGAAAAGACTTCCCCTCAGAGTGTAGCTAATGGAAAAGGAAAAGAGTCTTCTGTTACTGTCGATGATTCCTCTGCACAGAAGATAAAAGAAACAAGAGAAAAAGACTACCCTATTTGTTGGTTAGGTAGTGCGAAAACAAACATCGGGCATTTAGAAGCTGCCGCAGGTATTGCAGGGTTAATAAAAACTGTGTTGATGTTAAATCATGAAGAGATACCCTCCATCGTTAACTTTACAAAATTAAATCCCTATATCAATTTAGAAAAAAGTCGCTTACAAATTGCCACTAAATCAGTGGAGTGGAAAAAATCTAATCAACCTCGTTTTGCCGGGGTAAGTTCCTTTGGTTTTGGAGGAACAAATGCCCATGTTATAGTGGGAGATATGATTGATTCTCCTGTAACTATAGAAGAAAAAGAAGTTAAGACAGAAAAAGTCAAACGTCCTTATCATCTTTTAACCCTTAGTGCGACAACAGAAAAAGCCCTTCAAGAGTTAGTTAATCGTTATCAAGGTTATCTTACCAAGACACAGGGAGATGATATTAGTCATATTTGTTATAGCACAAACCAAGGGCGATCGCACTTTAACCATCGTTTAGCCATTAGTGCAAAAAACAAGACAGAATTAACAGAAAAACTGTCTTCGGTGACAATTTTCCCAGAAAACCAGATTAACAATAATCAAATAGCCTTCTTATTTACAGGGCAAGGCTCACAGTATAATAATATGGGCAAAGAGTTATATCAAACTGCCCCCCTTTTCAAAGACACCATTGATTACTGTGGTGAGATTCTTCGTCAATATTTAGAGAAACCCCTTACCGAGATAATCTTTAACCCCGAAGAAAAAGAAACCCTTAACCAAACCATCTATACCCAACCCGCCATCTTCGTAGTAGAATATGCCCTTGCGCAACTGTGGCTATCATGGGGAGTAAAACCATCTATGATGATGGGGCATAGTGTGGGCGAATACGTTGCCGCTACCCTTGCAGGAGTTTTTAGTTTAGAAGATGCCCTCAAATTAGTCGCCCACCGTGGTAAACTCATGCAACAACTTCCCCTCGATGGGGGCATGGTGTGTCTATTTACCAACCTTGACACCGTCAAAAAGTTAATTACAAAAACAGGATTACCCCTCGACATTGCCGCCATCAACGGTAATAGTAATATTGTTGTCTCAGGGAAAAAAGAAGACTTACTGCAATTACAAACTACCGCCAAAGAAAGTAAAGTAAAATGTCGTCCACTAAGAGTTTCCCACGGCTTTCATTCCCGATTGATGCAACCTATCTTAGTAGATTTTGAAAAAATTGCCCAAGAAATTACCTATAATTCACCTCAAGGGGAAATAGTCTCTAATCTCACAGGAAAAACCATCGGCGAAGAAATTGCCTCCCCAGACTATTGGGTAAAACATATTATCAATCCCGTTAACTTTGCCCAAAGTGTGGAGTATTTACAACAACAAAACTATCAAATTTTTTTGGAAATTGGCAGTAAACCAACCCTCCTTGGCATGGCAAGGATGATAGTAGAAAACAAAACTAATCCCGATGATTGTCTTTGGTTGCCTAGTTTACGCAAAGAAGAATCCGACTGGCAAAATTTACTTTCTAGTCTAGGTATTCTTTACCAGCAAGGATTAAAAATTGACTGGTATGGTTTTAATCAAGATTATCCCTATTTAGAAAGGGTTTCTTTACCTAACTATCCTTGGCAACATCAAAGATACTGGCATGGAGATAGTGTAAGTAATAGCGTTGATGATAGTCAACAGTGGTTATATGAAGTGGTATGGGAAAAAGACTCTTCTATTTCTGTGGTAAATCTTGCCTCTAATGTTATGGAGGAAAAAACTACGACAGTTATTACCTCCAATGAGTTAGTTATTGAAGGGGTATCGGTAAAAAATCATCCCTTAACTAAGGTATCTACAGAAAATAATCCCCATGGTATCTCTATCCATATCGAGAGTGAGGAAGACTCTTTTCCTACAAATCTCCCTAGTAGTTATTTAATCTTTGTGGATGATGAAAAATTAGGGGAGACATGGGCAGAGGAATTAACCTCCCAAGGTAGTCGAGTTTATTTAGTCTATCAAGGAGAAAGTTATCGTCAGGAAGAAAACACCTATTATATTAATCCTCAACAGAAAAAAGACTACCAATTATTGTTAGATAGTCTTGGTGATAAGGTAGAAAAAATTATCTATGGTTGGGCAATCACTCAAGATGATGATTTAGAGAATATTAATCAATTGACTGCTAATAATTATTTAGACTGTTTACCCGTTATCTATCTAATTCAAAATTTAGTTAACAGTAAGCATCAAGTAAAAATATGGTTAATTAGCCAAAACAGTCAATCTATTACCCAACAAGAAAAAATTAATCCCTACGGTGGCAGTATCTGGGGATTAGGAAAAGTGATTGCCCTCGAACATAGTGAATACTGGGGGGGTATGATTGATATAGATAATAGTAACCTTGCCCTTCCTCTTCTTGGTTACCTCGTTAACCATAAGCCAGAAGAAACTATGACGGCAATCAGGGATAATGCTGTTTTCTATTGTCGTTTACAAAATAAAACTCTTGATACCCCCAAGGAAGCCAAAAAAGTTAGTGTCAAATCCTCTGGTAGTTATCTCATTACAGGGGGATTAGGGGCATTAGGTTTAGAAACTGCTAATTATTTAATTAGTCAGGGGGCAAAAAATCTTATTCTTGTTTCCCGTAGTCAACCTTCTTCTTCGGCTTCTCAAAAAATTAGTCAATGGCAAGAAGAGGGTATTAATGTAGTTGTCAAACAAGGGGATGTAACTAAAAAAGAATCCTTGAGAAAAATTATTGATGATATTAATAAGTCTTTTCCTCCCCTCAAAGGGATTATTCATACCGCAGGGGTATTGGATGATGCTATCTTGGCAACTCTTTCCCCTGAAAAATTGGCTAAGGTAATGGAAGCTAAGGTGGTGGGAGTAAATAATTTACATCTACTCACCCTCGATAACAGTCTTGACTTTTTTATCTTGTATTCTTCTGTGGCTTCTATGTTAGGCTCTATAGGACAGGGTAATTATGCCATGGCGAATAGTTACCTCGATACTTTTGCGGCTTATCGTCAATCCCTTAGTTTACCCTGTTTGAGTATTAACTGGGGTGCTTTTTCTGTGGGTATGGCGAAGGCAACCCAAGAGGGTTTAAAGGCGGTGGGTATTGAAACCATCTCTCCTGATAAGGGTATCTCCATGGTAGGGGATTTGATGAATTATCCTAACTCTGGGCTAGGGGTAATCAAGTTTAACTGGGATAATGTTGCCCGTAAGTTTCCTCAATTGTCTCAATCTCCTTATCTACAAAATATAATTTCTTCTTCTGACAAGGAAGAGAATAAAAAAGATGATAGTCAAACTCAATTATTTAACCAATTACTAAAAGCCGATGATACTGCCAGAATAAAGCTATTAATAGATTATCTCATAAGTGCGATCGCCCTTATCCTTCATATAGACAAGGAAAAAATTACCCCCGAAGATAGCCTCATAGATTTAGGTATGGATTCATTAATGGTGATGGAAGCCATTAATCACCTGAAAAACGACCTACAATTAATGTTATACCCTAGGGAAATTTATGAGCGCCCCCAAATTTCCACCCTAGCGCAGTATTTAGCCCAAGAATTTACCACCAGCCATGATAGTAATAGTAGTAAAATCACCTCCTCCAGCCAAAAAGGGATGATAGTTTCTCCATCCCCCGAAGAAGAGGAAGAAAAGCCCACCTTTAATCCCACCAATCACCAACCTATTGCCTTTATCTTATCAAGTCCGCGCTCAGGTTCAACCCTCCTGCGGGTAATGTTGGCTGGGCATCCCGCCTTGGTTTCTCCCCCCGAATTGCACCTATTACCCTTTGCCACCATGGAGGAAAGACAACGGGAATTGGAATCTTCTCACCTTGGGGAAGGGTTGATTCGCACCGTCATGGATTTAAAACAAATTAGTGCCGAAGAAAGTGAAGCATTAATTAATCAATGGGTTGAGGAAAACTTAACCATCGCCCAAGTGTATGAAATCTTGCAGTCTTTCGGCAAAAATCGTCTTTTAATCGACAAATCGCCCACTTATGCAAGTAGTAAACAAACTCTCTATAATGCAGAAAATATCTTTTCTCAAGCAAAATATATTCATTTAGTTCGTCACCCTTATTCTGTCATAGAATCATTTGCACGGATGAGAATGGATAAATTATTAGATATAAAAGAGGCAAACCCTTATGAAATTGGGGAAAACATCTGGTATCAAAGTAATCAAAATGTTATTAATTTTAGTAAGCAAATAGATAGTAATAAAATTTTAACTATTTATTATGAAAATTTAGTGACATCTCCACAAAAAGAGATGGAAAAAATAAGTAATTTTCTAGGAATTGAGTTTAGTAAATCTCTACTAAATCCCTATGAAGGGGAAAGAATGACCGCAGGGTTATATAAACAATCCATGTCCGTAGGAGATCCAAATTTTAATAGTCGTAAAAAAATCGATCCAAATTTAGCAAATCACTGGAAAAAAGTTCAATTACCAATACTATTAAACCCTATCACTAGACAATTATCTGAAACATTTAACTATGAATTACCCCATGAATCAAACACCGTAGAAACCAAAGAAAAATATCTTGATATTAGAGGTTTAAATATATGTGTTTCTACTTGGGGAGATGAAAACAATCCTCCTCTATTTATTGTCCATGGAATATTAGATCAAGGTTTTGCCTGGGAAAAAGTAGCTCAAAACTTAGTTCAAAAAGGATACTATGTGATTGCCCCTGATATGAGAGGACATGGTAAATCTGACCATAACAGCCTAGGGTGTGCTTATAATTTACTTGATTTTGTAGCAGATTTAGACTGTTTAATTGATGAGTTAAATAATGGGCAAACAATCACTTTAGTTGGTCATTCTTTTGGCTCTATGATTACAGGAATATATGCTGGTATGCGTCCTGAAAAAGTAGAAAAATTATATTTGATTGAACCTATTTTACCAGCAGAAAATAAAGGTAATAAGAATGTAGAAAATATTAGTAGTCAATTGAATAACCTGCTGAATGTGCCTCCTCTCCCTGTATTTGATACGGTGGAAATAGTTGCCCAACGACTACAAAAAACAGCCCCTCAATTAGAGGATGGCTTTGCCCTCACACTTGCTAAAAGGATGACAAAACCTGTAGAAGGTGGGGTAACTTTCACTTATTCTCCTTTATTAGCCACTAGGATTGGGGTAGGTTTTAACAGTATTCCCCGTAATCAATACCTAAAGCTATTATCTGGCATTGAAGCGTCCATTACTCTAGTATATGGTGATAATAGTTCTTTTAATCGTCCTCAAGATTTGGAGGCACAAAAAACAGCCATGGCAAATACTCGAATTTTTACCATGGTTGGGGGGCATAATTTACACTTAGAAAACCCTTTGAGTTTAGCTGATGTTATTATTTAGGATGTATTTTATGTGCTTAAAATCTTGGTCATGTAAAGCTCTTAAAGATTTATCACCCTGAAATAAAACCTGTATGGACGTAGGATGATACGTCCTGTTTTTTCCTTTTTATCCAAACTGGGTTAAGGAGATTCAAAATCTGTTCCCATCATAGCAGGATCGATCAAAGTAATGTCAAAAGGATCATCGGGGGGAAGGGGGGGAAATACATCCCGACTAGATTGGTGATAAATGGCGAAAACTTGGGGCCCAAATACTACTTTATCTCCAGTTTTTAGCTGGGTATTGTTTATTTTTTTACCATTGATGATAATGCCATTAGCGCTCAATTCTTCTCCATTACCATCAACGATGTGGTAGTGAGCAAACCCTTCCTCATCAAAAATACGCATGATAGTGGCATGATGACGGGATACAAAGGGGGATTGGATGACAATATCGCAGTTTCTTCCTCTACCGATGGAGTATTTATTTTTTTTGAGCAATATTTCTCTTCTACCTTTATCGTCTTCTACAACTAATATATGTGCTGTATGGGGTTGGGCTGTCATTTCTAATTTTTTAGTGATTATTGTGCTAATGATATTCAATCATTGATTTGAGTGTGATTTAACGCCAATGGGCATACAATAAAATGCTTTGTGGGAAGGATAAACATTAACCTATTGAGAAAAAGTGTTGTGTAATTCATGACCACTTATATTATCCTTTATTTGCTATCAACTGTCCATTTTTTGAGCTGTAGGGAGTTGGTGACGACAATAATGGAACTTAAGGCCATAAATGCCCCTGCGGTGGCTGGATTGAGTAATACTTTATAGGTTGGTAAAAGTACCCCCGCGGCAATGGGTATGGTAATTAAATTATAACTTAATGCCCAAAAAAGATTTTGTTTGATTTTACTGAGGGTTTTTTTACTCAGTTTGATGGCGGTGATAATATCGGTGAGTTTGTTTCTGGTTAAGACTACGGAGGCTGTTTTGATGGCTATTTCTGAGCCTTGGGGCATGGCGATCGCAAAATCGGCTTCTGTCATGGCGGGGGCATCGTTAACCCCATCTCCTACCATGGCGATGGTTTTGTGGGGATATTTTTCTTTTAATTCCCTAATTAATTGTCCTTTTTCTTGGGGACGTACTCCACCATAATAAGTATTTATGCTTAGGCTAGAGGCGATCGCCCTGACCACATTTTTTTGGTCGCCACTGAGTAAAATTACATCTAAACCCATGGCTTGAATTTGAGCGATGGTTTGTTGGGCGAGGGGGCGTAGGGCATCCGCAAGGGCAAAAAGGGCAAGGGGGGCGTTTTCCTGTGCCAAGTAAATGACGGTTTTACCCTCATCTTGTAGTTGGATAGACTGCTGTTTGACGGTGTCATCTAAATAAATACCTTCCTCCTCTAACCATGATTCACTGCCACAATAAAATTCTTTTTGTCCATCAACCCTTCCCCGAATGCCCCGACTGGGATAATTATGAATGTTGTTAGTGGTCAAAAATTCTAAATCTTGTTTTTTTGCTTCCCGTAAAAGTGCTTGGGCGAGGGGGTGATTGGAGGCAATTTCTAAACTAGAAGCCATTTGTAACAGTTGGGATTCAGAAAATTTTCCTTCACTAAAATTGATGATGTCCGTAAGCTGTAGATGCCCTTCAGTGAGGGTGCCTGTTTTGTCAAAGACAATCATATCAAGGTTTTGGGCTTGTTCTAGCACATCTCCTCCCTTAATCAATAACCCCTGCTGGGCCCCTACCCCAGTACCCACCAAAATCGCCGTGGGGGTGGCTAAACCAAGGGCGCAAGGACAGGCTATCACCAGCACATCAATGGCTAATTTGAGGCTGAGAATGAGGGCGGAGGTGTCTAAATCTTCTAGGAGATAAGACCAATTTTTTGTACCCCAGCCATACCAAAAACTAAAAGTTATAAGGGCGATCGCCATGATACCATAGGCAAAGTACCCTGACACCGTATCCGCCAATTTTTGTACAGGGGCTTTTCTGGTTTGGGCTTCCTCCACCATAGAAATAATTTGGCTAAGAATGGTTTTCGAGCCTGATTGGGTAGTTTCCACCACCACCATACCCCCCAAATTAATTGTCCCTGCACAGATACCATCTCCCTGAGACTTATACACAGGCATGGATTCTCCCGTTAACATAGACTCATCCACGGTGGTTTCACCCCTTACCATGTAACCATCCACAGGAAATTGTTCCCCTTCCAATACCCTTACCCACTCTTGGCGCTTCACCTGACTCGAGGGAATCTTTAACCCCTCATCTTGACTATCCTTTGTTTTACCGATAATCCTTGCCCATAGAGGACGTAAACTGAGTAATCCCGAAAGGGCTTCCGAGGCTTTATTTCTGGCCCTACTTTCCAACACCCGCCCCAAGAATATAAAACCGAGTAACATCACAGGCTCATCAAAAAAGCACTCCCAGCCTAGATTGGGAAAAACCAAAGCCACACAACTAGCCAAATAAGCCGACACCGTGCCGATACCGATTAAACTATTCATGTTGGGTTGACGATGCCACAACCCTTGCCAACCGTTTAAAATAATTTCCCTGCCTGGAATCATTAATGCGAGGGTGGCTAAACCCCAGTGAAACCAAATATTAGTCAGGGGGTGTAGATAACTGATACCAAAATGGTGTAAATGTCCGATGGTAGAAAAAATTAACAGAATTACCGCACTAGCCAACTGAAATATCTGTAATCTTTCTTCTGTTTGCTGTTGTTTTTCCTTTATCTGTTGCCAATCTTGCTCATCAATGGATGTCCTCACCTCACTGGGAAAACCCCCTAAAGTAAGTTTTTGGGCCAGATTATTTGGCTCAATTTGCCCTTGGTTATACTCCACGAGGGCAACGGCAGTAATTAAATTTACCGTGGCAGAAATTACTCCTGGATATTGGTTAATTTGTCTTTCCACTGCCTTGACACAACCAGCGCACTTCATACCTTGTACATCAAGGGTAAGGGTATCCCTAGGGGTTTTATATTCTTCGGTGGTTTGGGGAGAGGCAACGGTTATCATTAATTATGATTCGTAATTGGGTGCTTGGGATTGTAATAATTTTGTAACTTGCTCAAATACATTATTAGATTGAGAGCCTTTGTTGAGGGCTTGTCTTTCGGGATGGAAGTTGGGCCGCTCTAGGTATAATGAGATTGCTTGTTCTACTTGATTATTGATAATAGCTGTTAGTTCTGTTTTTGCTCTGTCCCGTTGAAAACTGGCGCCCTCTTCGGTGGTGGCATAAAGGGGAGGAAGACGGTTGAGGGCATAGGCGGCAATGTCTCCCACATCTAGGAGGCGGTTACTGGTGGTTTCTATTTCGGCTACCCTCGAAATTACCTCACTTACTACCAACTCTTCCATGACGTTAATAAATTGTTTTCTAGGCATTGCTACTACTTCCCCTGTCAATAATGCCCCCATGAGTTTATCTAGGGCTAAATATTCATCGTTGGATAATTCCGCAGAGGTTTCGCACAATCTTCCGACTTCTGCTTCCATGGTGGGGGTTAGATAGCCGCTTTCGAGGGCTTGTTCAACAATTTTATTAATATTCATCGAGATTTTAATTTTATGAAAGCAAATATTTTAACAATTCCCTTGGCACCGATGCTAAGGATTTTTTTTCACGGAGGGAAAACTTTTCCAAAGTAAACTTTTTACTAGGTTTAATTTCTCTGTGACACTGTGGAGGAAATACCCTACCACCTAACACCATAGACTTATCTTTGAATTTGGCTTAGTTTTCGCCATTTTTTGCCTAGGGTTACATTGCTTAAGAGCTATACTAAAATTTTAACTTAAACTCGTCTTCATGGGGCAAAATATTTGATTGTCACGGGTTATCTTCTTTTCCTTTATGGCTCTTTAGTTGGTATTGCTTTGGGGTAACGAATTGATAATTTTTTGTGATAGGAAATTGTTGCTTATTGAGGACACCATGTAGAATAGAGAGTATAACAAAGAGCTAAGGGATCAAGAGTTTATGGCAACATCAACTATTTCTAATCAAGGTATCCAATTGAGCCACAAGGCTCTCGAACACGTCTTAAAACTGAAACAGCAACAGGGTAATGAGGATTTATGTTTGAGGGTAGGAGTTAGACAGGGTGGCTGTTCTGGGATGTCCTACATGATGGATTTTGAAAATATTAATAATGTTACTGAACATGATGATATGTTTGATTATGAAGGTTTTAAAATAGTGTGCGATCGCAAAAGTCTTTTATACCTTTATGGAATGATGTTAGATTATAGCGATGCGATGATTGGAGGCGGTTTCCAATTTACCAACCCCAATGCTAACCAAACTTGTGGTTGTGGTAAGTCTTTTTCTACCTAATTTCTGTTATTGCTAAGGGATAAATAAATTAAATAATCAGTTAAATTTCCCTTGGCATACTCAAAAGATTTGATCTGTTTTATAAGTTGAGTTCTTATACTGAATCATAATCTAAAAATCCCCTGCTCTCTATGCTGAGCAAGGGATCTTTTTTTGTGACATTTTTCTATTTTTACTAATAAATTTTATTGGCCTAATAGGGGTTGTAAAAAAGCTCTAACAAAGCATTGCTTAATTACGGATTTAAAGTCTTTTGCGGTGTTGTCAATTTCTTCTGCTAAGTCTTCTGCAAAATGATCAATTTTATCTTCTTTGAGGGATATATTCTCTAAATCTTCTTCCCATTTTTCCATAATTTGGGGGTGAATTTTTTCTATTTTTTCTTCTTCTTTGAGGGGGCTATAGATACTTCCATCGTTATTAATGGTTACTTCTCCTCTAATTACTTTGGTTAATAACTCTCCTACGGACATTCCATTTTCTAGGGCTTTACCTTCAATTTCTTCTAATATTGATAATGGTAATTTTAAAGTTCCTTTTTCAGGATTATTATCTCCATAAATTATTTTTTTGATTTTGTTTGCAGTAATATTATGGAATGGGTAAGTGTCTAAAACTTCCTGCCATTTTTCGTATAATTCTTCCTCTGTTAATTTTACTAAAGGACGTGCTTGGGCTTCATTTTGTGGTATGATTCTGAATCCATATTTAATTAGCTGAATGGCAACTTTGGAGGCTTTGATAATTTTATTAGCTCTCCACACAGGATAATGAATTTCTTGCTCACAGTATTGTTTGAAGGATTGATAGGCTTCTTTATATAGGTGATAATATTTGACCTGATATAGTTGAACTCCTAATTTAATATAGTTTAATTTGTCATATTTAATATTGTTAGTAATTTGATTCAATTTTGTGAATTTTCTATCTTCTGCTACCAAGTAACAATCTTCTAAAATTGATCGATAAGGCTCTGATATATTTTCCCAAAATAATTCATTTTTATCTTCTTCTCCACAACTATAAAGCAGGGCGATCGCAGATTCTTGTATATAATTTAGATTGTTTTTTTTGCATAAGTAATTTGGACGACTTCCTTTAGGTTTGCTCACTATGGCAGAACCTATCGGGATCGCCTTTTGGTCGGTGATCTGATTCATTGGTGAATTGATTAGTGAATTTGTATTAACGGTAAGCCCCTAATACATTTTAGAGCTGGGCATTACATTATACATCTTTTTTAATCCTTGACAATCTAGTACAAAAATATCTAATTTAATTTTTTATAGGCTAATTTATATTAGTAAATAGCTATTTTATTTTAGTTATTTAATTGCAAAATATCTAGCCAAAAATACATCATGTATATATATTTTGTATTTTCTATCTTACAATTTAGGATTACATATTACAGTAAGATTGATTAACGAATCATTAATGGTAACATAAAATTTTTTAAGGTTTATTTTTGAAAAAGAGATCTTTTTCCATAGTCTGTAATTGATAAAACAAGGTGAAAAAATAGCAAGTTTAGAGAGTAACAGGGGAATCGACATAAATGGTAGGCTCTTGCATGGCGAAATTTATACCATGGGTAGTAAGTTGTTGAGAGATATTATCGTTGGCTAATTCTAATAATCTTTTTCTGAGTTTAATGGAACTTTCATTGGAACCGAGAATAAAAAATGTTACCCTAGCTCTAGTTTGTTGTTGATTTTCTGGAATAAATAACGATACTCTGGTACTATCAGGATCGATTCCAAATAAAGCATTAGTACATTTTTTGACCACATCTTGTACTAGGGCTTCTTCACTATCTTCGAGGGTTTTTACAAAGTCGAGATAGAGTAACACCATTACTTTTTTACCCCTTGTGACATTTTCAATTTCAATATTCGCCATCATAGAATTGGGTAGTATCATTAGGGTACCTTTACCCGGTAGCCTAATTTTTGTTGACCTTAAACCAATGGATTCTACTCTGCCATATAATCCACTATTAAGCCTGATATACTCTCCGACGATAAAGGGACGGTCTAAATATATTACACAAGTACCCAAAAGTTGTTCAAGGGTTTTTTGGGCGGCAAATGCGATCGCAACACCCCCCAAACCCACACTGGCTAACAAACCCACAAGATTAATGTCCAATCTTCGGGCAAAGGCAAGGGCGGCGATAAAACCGATTAAGACGTTAACAATGGTTTCCATTACTAACAATAACTCATCAACTTCTTTACCCAATTTTTGAATTAGGTTGATGCCATAGATAATGATTATTTGCCGAAATAAACGGGATGCTAACCAAGCGATAATTATAATTAAACTTAAATCAATGATAAATTCTAGTAAATTATATAATCCTTCGTAATTACGAATAAAATTGAGAGATAATGACCATAAAATTAATGTTCCTGCTAAGCGAAAAATATTTTGCAGAGGATCGATGATACCCTGATAAAATTCGTTTAATGGTTTTTGAGAAAATTTAGAAATAATTAGCTTTACATAAAATGGGGTGTATCTACCCACAAAAAAGGATATTAATAAGAAAAAAAGAAAAAAACCAAATTCGTAAATAAAGTTTGCAAAAATTTGATAACCTTCTTGTTGTTGTAAAAATTCGATAGTGTTAATAATATTTTCCATTCTTAAAATTATGACTAAATAGTAATGGGAGAATCTACATTGATGGTTTCGTCTTCGATGGTAAAGTCAATACCATAATTTTTTAGTTGTATGGTAATATTTTCTTTGGCAATATCTAATAATTGACTGCGTAAATCCATAGAAACTCTTTCTGAGCCAAGCAGGAAAAAACTCACCTGGGCTTGGGTCAAAAATTTATTTTTGCTTTGATTTACTTCTTCAAATTTAACTCCTGTATTTCTAGGATCGATGCCGAAAACATCCTTTGTACTCTCAATAATTATCTGTCTAATTAATGCCCTTTCATCTTCGTCTAAAGATGTATTAAATGTGAAATAAACTAGAGAAATAATTTTCTTTGCCCCTGTATAATTTTCTATATTTGCTTGGGTTAATGAACTATTGGGAATAATCATTAATGTTCCTTTTCCTGATAGTCTTATTTTAGTAGATCTTAGTCCTATGGACTCTACTTTACCAAATACCCCGTCAGGTAATCCGATATAATCGTCGATGCTAAATGGTCTATCTAAGTAGATTACGATGCCTCCTAATACTTGCTCTAGGGTTTTTTGTGCCGCAAAGGCGATCGCCAATCCCCCAATACCTAAACTAGCTAAAAGACCAAATAAATTAATACTATGAACTTGAGAAAAAATAAAAATAATTAGTAAAATAATGACAGCATTAGCAACAAATTTACCAACTATTAAAAATTCACTATTAATTTTTTTGTCACTTTTAAGGGCAGCAGTAAGGAGATATTTATCAAATAAAATTCTAAACCATCTAGTGATTAAGCCAATGGTTAAAAAAGATATTGCTAAACTAAGGAAAATTTCACTAACTTCAATTATTTTAGGATCTTCATTTACCAATATATATATATCTAATAATCCTAAAAACCATAGCAGTATAACTAAATTTAAATCTGGTTTAATGACATCTGCGTAAAAACTATGACCATCAGAACTAATAAATTTGCTACTAATGAAGTTGCCTAATTTTTGTAAATAAATAGTAATAGCAAATATTGCTACGATAACTGTAACTATTACTCCTATTTGTAGGGCTGGATCTGCTTTTAAAAAAGTTTCTACCATGTTATTTTAAGTTGTCCTTCAATCAAAGGTAAGATTAATATTAACTATTATCACAATTCACAATAACAGTCTATCTAGGATATGAGTAGATTGAAAAATAACTAACATATATTTGACAATAAATAAATTAAGAAAAGATTAACAAAAAAATGTATTGCGTTTGAAGTAAAAAAGACAGTTAGTCAAAGGAAAATAATGATTAGAATGAAAAGGAATTTAATTCCTCCTTATTTTTTATCATGGATTTTCTTTCAGACACCCTAGTTTTATCAAGAATGCAATTTGCATTTACGGCAATATTTCATATGTTATGGCCTGTATTAACCACGGGCATGGCTATTTATCTGGTAATTGTAGAAGGATTATGGCTCAAAACCAAAAATCCCGACTACTACTATCACGCTCGTTTTTGGGCAAAGTTATATGTGCTAAACTTCGGTATTGGCGTAGCTTCTGGCTCACCCATGGCTTTTCAATTTGGCACTAACTGGGCGCCTTTTTCGGAGTCGGTGGGAGATTTTTTTGGCAGTATTCTCGGTTTTGAAGCCACCATGGCATTTATGTTGGAGGCTGGTTTCTTGGGCATTATGTTATTCGGCTGGGAAAGGGTAAATCCTGTTATCCACTATATGGCTACTATTTTGGTGGCTTTTGGGGCAAACCTTTCTACCTTTTGGATTTTGATTGCCAATTCTTGGATGCAAACCCCCGCAGGAGGGGAATTTGTGGAGGGGAAATTTGTGGTAAGCAATTATTTTGAGGGGATGTTGAATCCTTTTATGGTAAAAAGTGTCTCCCATATGTTTTTGGCTACTCTCGAAACTTCTTTGTTTGTCATTGGCGGTATTAGTGCTTGGTATTTACTCAAAAAACGTCATCAGGCTTTTTTTACTCGCTCCCTTAAAATTGTGCTAATAATGGCGATCGCCATTACCCCTTTACAAGTCTATGTAGGACATCTAAGCGCCGAGCAAGTGTATCACTACCAACCCACCAAATTAGCCGCCATGGAGGCGTTGTGGGATACCGTACCCGCAGGGGAAAAAGCGGATTGGAGTCTATTGGCTTCCCCAAATAATAAAATGGAGAGCAATAACTGGGAAATCAAAGTGCCTAACGCCCTGAGTTATATCCTTGAATTTAAACCCCGTCTCAGTGAGCCTGTATTGGGCTTAAAAGAATGGAAACCAGAAGATCGTCCCTCCATGATAGGTTTAGTATATTATGCCTTTCGTCTCATGAGCGGTATTGCCTTTGTGTTTGTGGGCATCATGGGAATATCCGTTATTCAATGGCTGAGGGGCAAATTTACCCCCGAAAATTTGGCAAACCAAAAACTACTCCTGTGGGCATGGATATTCAGCGCCCCTACGGGTTATCTGGCGGTAGAGTCAGGGTGGATAGTGCGCTGTGTGGGTAGGCAACCTTGGGTTGTTTATGGACAAATTCGCACGGCGGATGCGGTTTCTAATATACCATCGAGTAATGTTTTAACTTCCCTAAGCATTTTCCTCGTTATCTATACCTTACTTTTCTTTTCTGCCCTCTATTTCGGCAGTCGCATCATTAGAAAAGGACCTAATTTTGATTTACCATTACCCGGGAAAAAAGAAGAAAAAACTCCTTTGGAAGTTAATCCTGCTACCCATATTCCCAACAGTCGCCCCATTAACTAAGTGGTAGAGAGGTACTATATTACGTCCGTAAAGGTTTTAGGTGTTAGGTAATTAATTATTCATTGTCAATTGATTAAGAGGAAGTTTTGTAATGGAATCATTAGATTATTTATTGCCCCTAGTGTGGTTTGCTATTTTGGCGTTATTTCTATTCATGTATGTGATGTTAGATGGCTTTGATTTAGGGGTGGGTATCCTTTCCCTGACTTCTTCTACGGAGGAAAGGAGGGGTATATTAATGACGAGTTTAAGTAACGTATGGGATGCTAATGCCACTTGGTTGATTTTGATGGGGGGTAGTTTATTTGGAGCTTTTCCCCTTGCCTATGCGACAATTTTAAGCTCTCTTTATATCCCGATTATGATTATGGTAATCGGGTTAGTTTTTCGCACGGTGGCGTTTGAATTTAGGGAAAATTCAGAGCAAAAGTTATTCTGGAATTTAGCTTTTGGTATTGGTAGTTTGATGGCGACAGTGGGCCAAGGTTTTGCCCTTGCAGGGGTAATTGAAGGGATTCATGTGGACGAAACGGGGCATTTTATTGGCTCAACTTGGGATTGGTTTAATTGGCGTAGTATTATAATTGCCTTAACTTTGATTCAGGGTTATGTTTTAATTGGCTCTTGTTATCTTATTATGAAAACTTCTGATACTCTACAAGAAACCCATTATAAAACCGCTAAACTTGCTTCTATTACTACGTTACTCGGTGCGATCGCCATTACCACAGTCACTCCCATTTTCTCTATTTTTGCACGAAATAGACTATTTGAAGAACCATTTATTTACATCTTTAGTGCTATCCCTATTATCGGATTAGGTTTAGTAATTCTCTTGTTTATCAGCCTGAATAAAAAACAGGAAAGAACACCTTTTATTCTCACTATTTTAATCTTTTTATTAACTTTTGTAGGTTTAGCATTAGTAGTGTTTCCCTATATTATCCCTCCAAGTATTACCATATATCAAGCAGCGGCTTCCCCTAGCTCATTGGTATTTATGCTAATATTTATCGGCTTTTTAATACCAATTATGTTGTTTTATAATGTTTATAATTACTTTGTTTTCCGTGGCAAAGTTACCGCAGAATAAATATTTGAGGTATTAGGTGTTAGGTAGGTAACTGGCTGTGGAAGATAATCGAGTTGGTTACAAAACCCAACAATAACCACAACTATTGCCTATTCACCATTTTCGATTCCCCGCCCTAACCAGAAAATTGAATAATGAATCAACTCTGCCATTGACAGAGGGTAAACAATCGATATATTGTACTACGATACAGTTGGTTAATGTTTTTGTGTGCAAAACTATAATTAACCGTTGTTATTTATCTTGTCTCATATAACCAGAGGTTTTTTAACCCATGGATTATCAAAAATTTTCGCCAAAAAAAGATTAATAATTTTAATTAACTAACTGAATTAAAGTATAAAAGTATAGGAGAAAAAGTGCGTAGAATTATTATTGCTGGTAACTGGAAAATGCACAAAACTCAGAGAGAATCTTTAGAGTTTTTACAAGGTTTTTTACCTCACTTAGAAGATACCCCCGAAAAAAGAGAGGTAGTTTTATGTGTACCTTTCACCAGTTTAAATTTTATGTCAAAAAATTTACATGGTAGCCGAGTTAAACTAGGGGCGCAAAATATCCACTGGGCAGAAGAAGGGGCTTTCACAGGGGAAATTTCCGGAGCTATGTTAACAGAAATTGGTCTAAATTACGTTATTGTAGGTCATAGTGAGCGTCGCCAATATTTTGGAGAAACTGATGACACTGTCAATAAAAGATTGTTGGCGGCACAAAGTCACGGTTTAACTCCCATTTTGTGTGTGGGTGAAAGTAAAGCCCAGAGAGATGCGGGGGAAACTGAGCAAGTAATTTTTGACCAACTTAAAAAAGGTTTGGTAGATGTTGATCAGGATAACTTAGTTATAGCATATGAACCCATATGGGCGATTGGTACTGGAGATACTTGCGAGGCAACGGAAGCCAATCGGGTTATCAGTTTGATTCGTGGGCAGTTAACCAATAAGGATGTCACTATTCAGTATGGTGGCTCCGTAAATCCTGGAAATGTTGATGAAATTATGGCACAATCTGACATTGATGGGGCTTTAGTAGGTGGCGCTAGTCTTCAGGCGGATAGTTTTGCAAGATTGGTAAATTATCAATAAGTCGTTGCTGATTTTAGGTATGATTTGTCATTAGGGTGGGCAATAGGCAGTGGTTTAATTTGATTAACGATCATTTTAAACAATTGTCCATTGTCTATATCTATTTTTTACTAATCATCCTTGGGGTGTTTAGCGATGCCTAGTTTGACAAGGTTTTTTTCTAAAATTTGAATAAAGTTAGCGTCTTTGAGGTATATTTGGCGATCGCCACTAGGATATAATAAATAAGGGTTAGTGCTATCTTTATCAATAAAAGTAAAAGCCTTTTTAAACTCAAGAGAATTAGACTTTATGGGCGCGTCAAAGTGCGCTGGAATAATCTGCTCAAAATTCCATAAAGATACCAAATTTGCCCAATTTAAAACCTTTTTCGAGGCTTGGGGTAAGATTAAACTTTCAAGGATAGGGGCAACAAGGAGACGATTCCGAATGGCAAGGAAAGAAATTTGCCACCCCGATAACCAACGGAAAGGAAATATACCAAAATAATTGCGACGACTACGATTAGGCGCATTTATAGCATTGATAATTAACTCCTTTAAACCCACCGTATCAATCATGCTAGGGCGAAAATAAAGGGCAAATAAACATACCCTTTGCCACCCCTTAAGACGGTTAAATTCATTGTCAGGCAAATCATCAAGGGCTGTTTCACGGGCATGAAAAAGTAAAGGGAAGGGGTTTAATTGGACAATTTCGGGAGGTTTTTCGGGAATAGATATAACCGTATCCGTCACCAATAAAGTGCGGGATGATTTATGATACATGGCAACCTCAGAAAAAGAGCCTTGGGTTAAATCAATATCGAGGATATGATATTCAAACTCCTTTGCAAAGGGAGATTCTCGCCAATCAAGGGGTAAAAATTTGGTTCTATTGATAGGGAAACCCACCCAAGATAATGGTAAACGAAAAGGGAAAGTCCATTGACTTGGCACACAATAAATATCGGCGTAGAGGAAGCGACGGGCAAAGGGTGGTACAAATACTTTATGCTCTAATCCTGAACTCGTAGAGTGGATAATATATTTAATATTGCCATGGATAGATTCTAATTCTTTGATCAATTTTACACATTCTTGGGTAGGGGCGATGGGGCAATATACTAATAATCCTCCCTCCTCCAACTTAACTACTGTCATGCGAATAGGCACCACCGCATACAATAACCCATGGGGTTGCTCAAATATCCAAATTTTATCCTTTAATACTTCCTTTCTGATGGTTGCCCTGCGATTATAAGGATAGAGAGGCAAAAGAAACCACCAGCCCCATTTTTGCTCTTTATTACTATTAATACTCACGTTAATGGACAATTAAATATTTATTTTTTATTTGTCTATGGTATTCGTACTTTCGAGACAAGGGGTTTAAACCCCTTGTTAAATAAATAAGTATAGTTACTTAATTAATTCCTAATAATTCCACATCAAAAATAAGAGTAGCATTAGGGGGAATGACACCACCAGCGCCCCTAGCACCATAACCTAAATCTGGGGGAATAATGAGAGTAGTTTTGTCACCAATTTTCATATTAGCAACTCCTTCATCCCATCCTTTAATTACTTGCCCTACTCCTATGGTAAAGGTAAAAGGTTGGTTTCTATCTTTTGAGCTATCAAATTTTTTGCCTCTTGTGTATCCTTCCTCTGATAGATAACCAGTGTAATGGACGGTTACTTTTTGCCCCCTAGTGGGAGATTCTCCTTCCCCTGCCTCGGTTTGTACGGAGATTAAACCCGTAGAAGAAGTTTGTGCGTTAGATAAATCGATTTCCATATTTCCTGTTTTCATAAGTTTACTTGCATCGGCCACCAAAGTGGGTGACTCTGCCTGAATTTCTTGGGTGGTAGTTGATGCCACTGCACTGGGGTTATTGTTAAAAATCACGGAGAAAATTAACATTCCAGCACATACGAAAATAATGCCTAAGCTAATGACAATCGGTTTCATTTTTTATTAAATGTCTTTGAAGTCATTTTCAATTGTCTATGATTAACGAGCAAATGTCTATGGAATAACTTTAATTGCGGCGATAAAAGTGCAATCGTCCGATGCCCAAACTTAACCCTATGGCATCATTACCCACAGGGAAGGCATGGGTTCTAAATTGGAATATTCCCGTAAAACTAGGATTTCGGTAGGGTTTTAGGGCGATAGTTACTTGATTGTTTGCTCTTATGGGAGATTCAAACTGAATTTCGATTAAATTGGAATTTTCTTCTTTGAACACTTTAACGGGTACAAACTCTTGGCGATCGCCCCTACTACCTAAGAATACCTCAGTTTTTGCTAAATCAAAATTAATATTTTCCACTCCCTGCTGTTGCTCGATGGTTACTTTACCCAAAGGAGGGGAAGACTGCTCAGGAATATCCAAAGTGACATAGTAGGTGGGACTAGGATGGCGGATAGTGTTATGGGGGGTACTAAAATCTATTAAACTAGGGGGAGATTGTGTAAAACGATTACTTGTCGCCCTTAAAGTCTGAATCTGAGTAGAAAAATCATTTTCTGGGGGTAAACTTCCATCTCGACTTTGGCTATTTTGACTTTCTACCCGATTATTGACTGTCGAAAGGTTATTGGTTGTTGCCACAGTAGAAACATTACCATTATTATCATTCAAGTAAAAATCACCCACCACAGAGGAAGTAGTCCAAGGTATTTGACGGCTATTTGTTTCTTGAGAAACTTCCAATCTTACCTGACTAAACATGGTGTCTAAATTTTGATTCTCATTATCCAAGTTATTGAGAACTGCGGCGGTAAAAGTGCCATTACGCCCAACGCCATCCTCCGCTACATTTCCAGGGCCTGTGGCAAAAGCAATAAAAAGTCCAGCGGGGCTGATTTGGATGGGTGCCAAACCACGGGGAATAATAGAGCGAAAATTACGGGCAAAAGGGTTATCACGACAAGCATCTAAAATTACTATATTTACATCACTACCCGCCTCTTGCATCGTTCCTAAAACCCTTCCTAGGGCAAGGGTTTCATAGTCAATTTCACTGGTTCTAGTCAGCTGGGCATTTACAGGAATGAGGTAATTTTCCCCATTATATTGGATGCCATGACCTGCAAAATAAAATAATGCTGTGGCGCCTTCACTTAGCTGATTATAAAACCTTTCCAGAGCTTCATTCATAGCCCTAAGACTACTATCAGTTACTAAAATCACCTCAAAACCTAAATCTTCCAACTTCTGTGCCATGTCATGGGCATCATTAAGAGGGTTACGCAATACTGCAGCGTGTTCATATTGCGCATTGCCAATGATTAAGGCTACTTTTTTTTGTCTCTCTTGTCTTTGAGCTATTAAATTATCGTTAGATTTTCCTACTTCTAAATATTCCTGACTAACTACTTGAGCTTCATGTTCTACATTTGCTTTTACAGGAAAAAAAGGGAGTAAAAAGGCGATCGTTAATAATGTTCTTATGGGATGGGGGTGATACTTAGATTTAACCATAACTTTTATCCCACTTCATTTGTGGCGATAAGTTTATATAAACTAGCTCACTTTTCATAATAATAGCTAATAAATAAAAATAACAATTTATTTCTTAATTATGTAGTATAAATTAACATTCCAAAAAATAGAAAATATCTCTATACTTCTAAATTCTCTGACACAAAGGACTTAAATGAGTTTAAGTAGGAGCAAATTGATTCAGAAATAACATCAGGAGCAAAATCTCCTGAATAAATCCAAACCTCTCTATAACTAAACAATTACAGACAAAGACGTCAAATTAATAATTTTTTATTACTCAACAAGGGGTTTCCACCCCTTGCCTCTAAAATTTTAGAAGTTAAAAATGGGATGTTCCTACAAAATGATAAAGAAAATATCAATTCAAATTTTATTATCACTCTTCCATTACTTAATGTTATTTAGCGCCAAGATTTATTTTCTAAATCTCGAATTTGACGCTCAAGACGATCAATTCTTCCCCTTAACTCATCCATTTCAGACTGTCTAGGTACTCCTAAATCTTGTAACATATTACGCAATTGACGCTCCATTTGAGCTTGAAAATTACCAGATTCGGACTGCATTTGTTGCATCATATCATCCACAATGCCCTTAGCCTGATCTGGGTTTATCTTACCATCCTTGACCCATTGATCGCTTACTTCCTTAATTTTTTCTGCAGCCAGAGAAGTGGTGCCGACACCAATCATTAATAATTGTTTTAGCCAATCGTTATTATCCATAATTTATTTACAGTAAAATTTAATTTTGTTATCCTTCAATTATTACATTTAGCCACAGGAGAATTAAAACTTTAATTAATTCATCTAAATTTCTCCATGGAAAATCGAAAATAATCTCTAAAAATAGCAGTTTGTCATTTGCGGTGGAAATTTTATTTTCCCTTGCTCATTCACCAAACTTTAAATAGATTATTTGTTAACACTACAAAATGCGTTATCTTTTTCTCTGATTACTTTTGCGAGGTTAGGGCGCCCAGATAACTGCAAACGATATTTTGCCCAAATGCCGTAAATTTGATCAGCTAACCAACCGATAACTGGTATTTTGGTAATGGCGTATATCCACCCCATGCCCAATATTTCATAAACTCTGCGAAATACTTCTACATTGGTGATAATGGTGCCATCGGCTAGGATGGCGTGAATTTTGCCCATGGCGGTAGCGTAGTCAATATTTTGATTTGCTTCGGGGGAATAGTCAGGGGAGGAAATATCGACAAAAGCAACTTTTCCTCTACCGTTATCTTTTTTCTTGAGAAAGTTTACTTCTTTGACGCAAAAAGGGCATTCTCCATCGTAGAGGAGTTTGATTTCGTAGGAAGGATTATTATTTGACATGGCTAGATAATCTTATTAAGATTTGTAAATTGGTAGTAAAATCATGGTAACTAAAAAAAATTCAGATTATCAATGCAAACATTCGGTACTCGTCAAACTATTCAATTTAAACCCCAACCTCTAAAAGTCATTGCCATTGGTGATAGTTTGATTTATGGTTATGGTGATAGGGAAGGGGGAGGATGGGTTGAGCGTTTAAAGCGTCGTTGGATGTATGGTGAAAAGGAACACGTATTGTATAATTTAGGTATTAGGGGCGATCGCACTTCCCAAGTAAAAGAAAGATTAGCCCTAGAATATAAATATCGTGGAGAATTAAGAAACCGTTATCCCGATAGAATAATCATCTCCGTAGGTGTCAACGACTCACCAAGACTAGGACGCAAAGCAGGAAGAAACCTCACCGATTACGATAAATTCTGCCAAGACATCGAAGAATTGTTAAACCAAGCCCAACAACTTTGCCCAGTTTTTTTCATTGGCATGATACCCGTTAACGAAGAAAAAATGCCCTTCCTAGACTGCTTTTATTATAATCGTCGAGATCAATATCGCTACAAAGAAGCCACCAAACAAGCCTGTGAAGCCCTTAATATTCCATATCTCGATACCTTTGATTTATGGACAAGTAGAGGAGAAAACTGGATAAAAAATCATCTTTGTGAAGACGGATTACATCCCAATGTACAAGGCTATCAATCAATATATCAAGACATCATCCAATGGCAACCCTTACAATTAATGATAGAAAAATACCCGAGTTAAAAGCCTACACTTTAGCCTTCATCAAAAAAATATTCCGAAAAACAAAGGTAACTGTGATAGTATCTGAGGTAAATTTAAAAAGAAATAAAGTAAAAAAATCTGGTGTTGAGGAGTAACAAAATGAAATATCAAAGACTAGAAAATATTCCTAGCCCTCGCCAACATAACAATCCCTTAAGAATTGGCGTAATTGGGGTAGGTAATATGGGGCAACATCATACCCGTGTCTTAAGTCTCCTCAAAGATGTAGAATTAGTCGGCATTGCTGATGTCAACGTAGAAAGAGGTTTAGATATTGCCAGTAAATATCGAGCCCGTTTTTTTGACAACTACCTCGAAATGTTACCCCATGTAGATGCAGTATGTATCGCTGCCCCCACCAGATTACATCACCAAGTAGGTTTAGACTGCTTTAGGGCAGGAGTTCATGTATTGATGGAAAAACCCATCGCTGCTAGTATCGAAGAAGCAGAATCCCTTGTTAATGCCGCCGCTGAAGCTAACTGTATCCTCCAAGTAGGACACATTGAACGTTTTAATCCCGCTTTTCAGGAATTGAGTAAAATTCTTAAAACAGAAAATCTCCTCGCCCTCGAAGCCCACCGCATGAGTCCTTATTCCGATAGGGCAAATGATGTTTCTGTAGTACTTGACTTGATGATTCATGACTTAGATTTATTTCTCGAATTAGCAGGGGCGCCAGTCACCAAATTAAGCGCCACAGGTAGCCGCGCCGCCGAATCCCAATATTTAGACTATGTCACCGCTACCCTAAACTTTGCTAATGGCATTGTTGCCACCGTCACCGCTAGTAAAGTAACCCACCGTAAAATTCGCCGTATCACCGCCCACTGTCGTAAAAGTTTAACGGAGGCTGATTTTCTTAATAATGAAATTTTGATTCATCGTCAAACCACCGCCAACTACACCACCGATTATGGACAAATTCTTTATCGCCAAGATGGTTTAATCGAAAAAGTTTATACTAGCAATATTGAGCCTCTCCATGCCGAATTAGAACATTTTGCCAGTTGTGTTAGGGGGGGTAATCAACCCTCTGTCGGAGGGGAACAAGCCCTAAAGGCGTTGCGTTTAGCTAGTTATATTGAGCAGTTAGCCCTCGATGGCAAAGTTTGGCAAGATTTCTCTGTTAACTTAGAAGATATTAATGGGGGAGTTGTAGTTAGCCCCCACTAATTATGGTGCGCTTTTATTATCTAACGGCTTCTAACAGACGAGAATAATAAAAACTGGTGCTAGTCATTTCTTGGCGTTTGATGTTAAAACCATTATCATTAAGAATTTTAATAATATCTTCCTCTTTATGTTGATAAGCCCTAGTGGTTTTACTTGGCCCCGGAAAAAACTCACCAATTTTCTTTAAAATAGTTAAAAAGGGAGTTTTGGGTGCAAAACTTAAAATCAATCGAGACTTTGCCAAGGAAGCAAGATGGCTAATCATTGCGGCGGCATCTTCGGTGGGATAGTGAATAAGTACATCTAAACAAATAACGGTGTCATACTCTCCCCGAATAGACTCTAAGTCTTGCACCGCTAACCTAACGTTACGGGGATTTGTCATTACCTGTTTAATTTTTTCGGCGGCTTCTCCTACCATTTTGGCAGATATATCACTGGCGAAAACCGTTGCCTCATCTTGGGCGAGGGGAATGGTTAAACTACCAACTCCACAACCTGCATCGCAGATAGATAGTTGGGAAAGATTACCGTCATCTTGTAACCACTTTACTACTTTATCGATGGTTTGTTGATGTCCTTGCCTAATATCTAGCTGTACTTTGTTTACTGTACCATTGCCATAAATATTACGCCAACGTTCAAACCCTGTGGCATTAAAATATTCTTTGACGACTTTTTTATCATCAACTTTGTTTTTTAGTGTAGTTGTCATGGTAATTTTTGCGGTTTTTAATTATTTCTCTGGGGATGTGATAATTGCGGATACAATCCTTTAATTTACCAGAATTTCTCTGGGATTGTCACGGGTTGTGATACTTCTATTATTTCAGTATATTCAAACTGGTTATCACTTTTTTTGACGAGGGGATATTGCTTTCCATACAAAGTGATATAGTCTTCTTGACAGTCTTGTTTTGGTGAGCGATAAACTAAGACATATTGACGATGAATATAGTTATCCATTTCTTTTTCTACTTCCATCCTCCATTGGGTTTTGGTAACTAACACTACCAGTTGATTAGCTAATTGAGGAATGGCTTTGGCTACTTGGGTGCGGTAAATTTCGTCGAGACTGCCGAAGGGGGAATCCATGATGATGGGGAATTGATGGGCGGAGGGTTTGACAATACTATCTTCTGTTGACCATTGTTTTACCATGTCGATGATAGCACCGATAAAGGAAAGGCTAAGAATTTGATTTTCTCCTGTGGAGGCGGCAACGTCGAGGGGGATTCCAGAGGTGTTTTCAATGAGGTTTAATTCATAGTTTTCGTTGAGTTGTGGTTGATAGGGGGTGAAGGAAATTGTGCTAAATATTTCTTGTAGTCTTTTTTCGAGGGCGAGACGAAATTGGTTTTCTAGTCTTATTTTTACTTCTTGGAGACATTTTATTGATTCTTCGGTGGCGTTTATTCTTTTTTGGGTTAGTTGATATTTTTCGGCTTTTATTTCTTGTTTTTTGATGGTTTTTTCAAGGGTTTTTATATTTTCAGTAATGGTTTCTATTTGTAGGTTTGTTTCTCCTTGATTGAGGGTTAATTTGCGGATATGTTGTTCAATATTATCTAATTCTTTTTGAGCAGATTGAATATTTTTGTCGGGATATACTCTAAGTTGATCATTTATTTTATCGATTTCATTTTCTATTTGGCTTAGTTTTTCTCGATATTCACCAATTTGGTATTGATATTGGTCAATTTCTTGATATATATTTTCAGGATAGGATTCAATAGTTTTTACTTGCACATCCAAACGTATAGCTTCTTCTTCCATTTTGGCAACCCCTGCTTTATTCATCCACTGTTTTACTTCTTCGTAGGGTTGATTTCCTTCTCTTAATTCTGTACCACAAATACAGCGATTTTGTTCTAGTAAATGGTTAACAAATTCTTTTTTTATACCGCTGGGAAGTTGTCCTTTTTCTCTCAGTTTATCTACTATAATATGGAACTGGGCGATCGCCCCTACAAGATAAATTAAATAACCTTGACGGGAGACTATTTGCTTAATTTTTTGACGATGATTACCTAATTGAATCCGATAATGTTTAGCATCTTGTAATAACTTATTTCGTAAAGTTTCTAAATTTTTAACTCCACTCATTTCTAATAGTTGACTGGAAATGTTTTGTTTATCTTCTGCCAATTTATGTAACCGAGAAATAATTAATTTGTTTTGCTCTTCTTTCTCTTCTTTTTCTTGCTCTAAATCTCTTTTTTGTCTAATAGTTTGTTTAACCTCTATATCGCCTAATACTGACAACTCATCTTGTAACGTTTTTTTAGCATTTTTTAGATGAATTACAGCTCTTTCAATAAATTTCACTCCTATTAACTCTTTAGTATCTTCCGCTATTTTTTTCCTTTCTCCAGAACGAAAAATCTGCTCAATTTGTTCTCCATCAAAAAAGAAGTATTGGTGTAAACTACTAGGTAAAATTCTCTCAATAATGTCCTCTGGTTTTTCATGGGGATATTTGGTAGTGCCATCATCGGCCGTCACCATCATAGTTAAAGTAGATTGACTATTTTCTAGTTTATTCTGAGCATTTCGACTGACAAAAAACCTTCTTTTTACCTGATAACGAAAGTAATTATGATCAAATACTACCATTACTGAACATTCAATATTTACCCCTATTTCAGCTTCATTAATCGCCTTTTTATTGATTAACAAATGGGGAGACGAAAAAGCAGGAGTAAACTTTTCATACAATACCCAAGTAAAAGCATTTAATAAAGTAGTTTTTCCCGCACCATTATTACCATGAATAATAGTAGTGTGTTTTTCCCCTCCACTAAAAGAAATAACAGGAGTCTCCCCATAAAACTGCCTAAAATTATTAGCTTGTAAAGAGATTAGTTTCATTGAATATTTTGTTTAATTATTTTTAAGACATCATCATTAATATGACGAAGGTTATTATTGTATAGTCGTTCTTTTTCTAATGTTAAAACCTGTTCAATAATGCTTTTAACTTCTGGTTTTACATTTTGAATTGGTTCATTGATTTCATCTAAGTTGATAAGGCTAGTATTGACCATCTTATTAGGTTTATAATACTTTTTTTTACATTATATAGCAGTCTTAAATAGTTGATAAAAAAGTTTTTGCTTAACTAATAATAGTTAGTTTCTTGATGATTCGTTAGAATAATACAGATTTTTTATCTTTCGATGTCCGCTAAACTTTAGTAATTTTTATGAAAAAATATCTGCCTTTTTTTATTTTAGGACTAAGTGCGATCGCCTTTCCCCTGTTATTATATGGATTATCAGGAATAAAAGGTTTTATTTTAGGAATACTATTGGTAATAGCAGGGGCATACCTGTATAAATATCCCCAAACTAGCTTGTATATGTTACTCATATATCTATGTTTTGGTGGTACGATTACTTATCTAATTCCCGGTACTTATACTATTAATGGACCATACATCAGCTTTACTTCTCAATACGCTATCCTGCAAATCATCATAGATGTATTTTATATTCCCCCAGTAATTGCCATCATCCTAAGCTACAAAAAACAAGACTATCAAGAAAATTATCAAAAATATCGAGCAATAATTTGGAGTACAATAGCTTTTTTTGTCATTGCATTACTACACTTCCTGTTTGTTAACATACCCAATTATTTTGACGGTGAGCAAGGAAATCAAATATTGGTAGGTATTATAGGTCTAAAAATATGGTTAGGATATATCCCGTTAATTTTATGTGGATATTATCTTACTAAAAGCAAAAAACATCTTAATAGAATAATCCAACTACAAATAGTCCTCATCCTAATCTGTTGTGTGTTAACCCTATTCCAATATTATGCCCTCAAAGCAGGACTATGTATCGGTAGTGTTGACTTACCAGCCCCTGCCTTTAATCGTACAACTCTACAAGCTAGATGTTTAATCGGAGGCTCATTACTATACTATCCTGACTGGGATTTAATTCGTTTACCAGGAACATTTGTTGCCCCTTGGCAGTGGGGATGGTTCTTGATTTCTAGCATCTTTTTCGCAGTTATTGGGACTATTCTTTTAGAAGAAAAAATATGGAACTATCTTAGTTGGTTATCTTGTTTTTTATTGGTAATTTGTAGTATTATTTCAGGTCAAAGAATAGCACTATTATTAGTACCACTATTTTTGATAATTCTTGAATTAATTACTGAGAATAAAATCAAAAAGATAGCCTTTAAAATAGGTGGAATAGTTTTCATTACAATAATTAGTCTAAATCTTGGTTTCGTACAAAGTGCCATTAACAATTTTTTAGGGCGTTGGAATGTGTCACCCCCTACGGAATTTTTTATTAATACCCTTTCCACAGTGTTAGATAATCAAAGCAGTATTTTTGGTAATGGAATAGGAGTAACCCTTAGTGCCGCCAGAAGATTTGGGAATGTTCGTTTAATCGAAATTTTTCCTGCTCAATTAATTTATGAAATGGGATTCATTGGGCTAATTTCTTTTTATACCTTTGCCACAATTTTAGTGATATTCGGTTACAAGGCTTATAAAAAAGTAAAAGATAAAGCCATCAAAAAAGTTGCTCTATGTTTATGGATTTTTGTTGTTTTTATTAGTTATAATCCATACTATTATCCCCTGATAGTAGATCCTGTAAATGTTTATTATTGGTTGACTTTCGGTATTTTACTCAAACTACCAAGTGTGGAAAAAAACCAAGAATCAGCTATGATTATTAATGAAGATCCTAATTGATGTGTGAGGTGGAAAATCATGGATGGTGGTAACAACGACAAAATTGTAGGCTACTTCATTGAAGAAGCTAAAGAGCATTTAGAAACCATTGAAAAAGGGATTTTAGACTTATCCTCTGTTATCGAAGATGAGGAAAGTGTTAACGAATTATTTAGGGCAGCCCACTCCATCAAAGGAGGCGCTGCTATGCTAGGTTTTACCAGCATTCAAACCACAGCACACCGTCTTGAGGATGCTTTTAAGGTAATAAAAGATCAGACCATCGAACCTGATCAAACCCTAGAAAGTCTTTTCCTTAAAGCCTACGACATTTTACAAGATTTATTGGAACGTTTACAAGGTCCTTTTGGTTTAAAAGAAGAAGAGGGGGAAGGAATACTTCAAGCGGCTGAGCCTCATTTTACGGAATTACAAAACTATTTGTTGCAATTGGTGGATGGAGATATTCCCAAAGCACCAAAAGTTACTTCCGAATCTGTCAGGGCTTCTTCTCCTTCACTAATAGCAGTGCCGAAAGATGATGTGGTGGCAGAAGTTAGACAGTTGTTACAAAGAATGTTGGTTATTTTTAAGCAGGATTCAACCCCTGAGAATCGTCAACAGTTAGAGGGAATTTGTGATAAGTTAATTCAACTTGCCCCCGATGAAAATGGTTGGAAAAACCTGTTGAAGTCTGCTCAAAAAGCCGTTGCGAATCCAAAACATTCCTATCGTTTACTGGCCCCTGTAGTCATTAAGGAAATCAAGTTGGCGGGAGATTGTCTGGAAGTAGGTAAGGGTTCAGAAATTGCTCCTTCTCAAGGTTTAGAGCAGTTAGCACAATCAAAAATGCCTCAAATTTTGTTAACATTAGATCCTGAAACCGCTGCTGATACTCTATCTCAAGTATTTAATAGGGAACAAATTTCCCGTCTGGTTAATTTATTACAAACAACTACCTAGAGTTTGATAAAAAAGTGTTTTCCATTACAAACAGTAATTTAAATAATTAGAGTAAGCTAGAAAAACAATTAAAAATAATATTTATTTGATTGTTAATCTTTTTCATTCCTAGTTGAGCTTATGTTACCAATTATTACTCGTTTCTTGGAAGATTATTATGTTTATCTAAAGCCCCTTTATTTTGTAGGGGCTTGGTTACTGTTATTTTTATTGGTAGCTAGTATTTTGCGAGGTGTTAGGGATGCGGTGAAGCGTAGTCAGGCCATGCACGAAATTCCCTGTACTAATTGCCAATATTTTACTAATGATTATCGTCTCAAGTGTACTATCCAACCCAATATTGCGAATACAGAATTGGCAAAGGATTGTCCTGATTTTATGGTCGAAGAAAGCTGGTAAGATTAGAATATGTTACATAAATTAATCATCACTGACTAAAAATAATGAGCGATCGCACCTCAGTCTTCGCCGATAATGGTAAGAAGTGGATAATCATCTCTGCCATCCTGGGGCTAATCACCCTTATCGGTAGTGCCATCTATGTCATCCAAAGGACAAATACCCAGAGTCAAACCGAGGAATCTAACACCCCTAGTGTAGCCACCATTGAGGCCGTAAGTGCATTAGGACGCATCGAACCTGAAGGGGATGTGGTGGTGGTGGCAGCCTCTCCTGCCATGGCTGGGGCAAAGGTTAGAAGCCTATTGGTATCCCAAGGAGATTTTGTGGCAAGGGGAGAAATTATCGCCATCACCACCGACTATGAAACCAAACAAGCAGAATTGGAAAGGGCAAGAAGAGATTTAGAAGTAGCCCAAGCTAATCTCGCCATCGTTAGGGCAGGGGCAAAAGAAGGACAAATCGACGCCCAACAGGCTACCGTAGAGAGGTTACAAGCTCAAATTGCTACCCAAAGGGAAGTTGATAACGCCCGACTCAGTCGTTTGAGGGCGCAAATTACCTCCGAGACAATAGAAAGACAAGCCACCGTAGACAGATTACAGGCAGAATTAGACAACGCCCAAAATGAATTACGCCGTTATCAAGACTTGGTTAGGGATGGGGTAGTATCTCAATCGGAATTTGAAACGAGGGAGTTAACTTTTCAAGCCGCCCAAAAACGTTTTCAAGAATCAGAAGCTACCTACCAAAAAACCATTAATACCCTCAATGCCGAAATCGCTGAAGTAGAAGCCATTACCCAACAAAATGTCCGCACCCTCACTCAACAAATAAATGAAGCCCAAGGAAGGTTAGAGGAAATAAGAGAGGTTAGGGGGGTAGATGTCGATGCCTCCGAAGCAGAAGTAAGTCGTGCCATGGCAGGGGTAAATCAAGCCCAAGTGGAGTTGGAGTTAACCCAAATAAAAGCCCCCATCAATGGACAGATTATTGAGGTAATAGCCCGTGAGGGGGAAAATATTGATAATGCCCAAGGGGTGGTAGAAATGGCCAATATTGACCAAATGTTGGTGGTGGCAGAAGTTTATGAAACTGACATTGGTAGGGTACAAATAGGACAAGAAGCTACCATTGAAAGTGAGAATAATACTTTTAGTGAGCAAATTCGGGGAAATGTTATTCAAATTAGTAGTAAAATTGGCAAAAAAGATGTCTTAGAAACTGACCCCGCCGCCAGTATTGATGCTAGGGTTGTAGAAGTAAAAATTGCCGTTAATCCTGAATATAATGATGTCATAAATAGCCTTATTTATTCACAAGTATTTGTACAAATTTTATTATGAAAATACCTCTAGCCTGGTTACAATTAAGTAGAGAAAAAATTAAATTATTAGTGGCGATCGCAGGTATTGGTTTTGCTGATCTTTTGATGTTTATGCAACTAGGATTTAAAAGTGCATTACTCCAAAGTGCCGTTACAGTCCACGAACAAATAGAAGGGGATGTGTTCTTATTAAGCCCTCAATCAGATGCTCTTATTTCTATGAAAAGTTTTTCCTCCCGTAGGCTACAACAGAGTTTAGGAGTAAAAGGAGTTGAATCTATTAACTATATAAATATTGGTTTTGCTATCTGGAAAAATCCCGAAAATCAATCTACTAGACAAATAATGGTCATTGGTTTCAATCCTAAAGAACAACTTTTTAAACTACCAGAAGTACAAGAAAATTTAGCCCAACTAAGATTATCTGATGTGGTATTATTTGATGATAAATCAAGACCAGAATTCGGACCGATTCCTGAGTGGTTTAATAGTGGTAAAACTGTTCAGGCAGAAATAAATGAAAGGGAAGTTTCTGTAAGGGGATTATTTTCCATTGGCTCTAGTTTTGGGGCGGATGGTAACTTAATAACCAGTGACTTAAACTTTCTGAGAATTTTTCCTAATCGGGATAGCAATTTGATTGATATGGGGATAATTCGCCTAGAAGAAGGGGTAAATTATCAGGCAGTTATTAATGCCCTAAGACAAAGATTTGACCAAGGAGATGTGGTAGTTTTATCCCGTGAAGAATTTGTTGCCTATGAAAGGGAATATTGGGAAAATAGCACCGCCATTGGCTTTATTTTTAACCTAGGGGCGCTCATGGGTTTGATTGTGGGGGTGGTCATTGTCTATCAAATTTTATATACTGATGTGGCAGATCACCTTCCTGAATATGCTACCCTCAAAGCCATGGGTTATACCAATAATTATTTATTGCGTTTAGTGTTTCAACAGGCTTTTATCCTTGCCTGTGTAGGTTTTATTCCTGGAATGGGCGTTTCTATGCTTCTCTATGATGCGGCCGCCGGGGCTACAGGATTACCCATTCAGATGACGATTTCCCTTGCTTCCCAAGTGTATATTTTAACATTGGGAATGTGTTTTGTTTCAGGGGCGATCGCTGTTAATAAGTTAAAATCAGCAGATCCTGCGGATATATTTTAAGATAAAAAAGGGTAAAGATTTATTTTTAATGGTGAGTAAAAGGGAAAATATGTTAACTTCCAAGACAGAATTAGACATACAAAAAAAAGAAAATAACCAAGAAGATAATAAAGTTGTTGAGATAGAAAATTTAGACTTTTATTATACCAACAATAAACTAACAAAACAGATTCTCTTTGACATTAATTTAACCCTAGAAAAAGGAGAAGTTGTCATCATGAAAGGGCCTTCTGGCTCAGGAAAAACAACCCTTCTAACCTTAATGGGGGCTTTACGTAGTGCAACCCATGGCAGTCTAAAAGTATTTGGAAAACAATTAGTAAATGCAGATAATAATCTCTTAATTCAAACAAGAACAAATATTGGTTATATTTTCCAAGCTCATAATCTACTCAAATCCTTAACGGCTAGGCAAAATGTTCAAATGTCTATGGATTTGCACCCACAATTTTCCTCAGAAGAAGGCAAGAAAAAATCTATCGAAATGTTAGAGGCTGTAGGTTTAGGTACTCACATCGATTATTATCCAGAAAACCTATCTGGGGGACAAAAACAAAGGGTTGCCATCGCTAGGGCATTGGTATCTCACCCGAAAATGGTATTAGCCGACGAACCTACCGCAGCCCTTGACAGTAAATCAGGCCGTGATGTAGTGGAAATAATGCAAAAATTAGCCAAAGAACAGGGTTGTACTATTCTTATTGTAACCCATGACGATCGCATCTTAGACGTAGCCGAAAGAATTATCGAACTAGAAGACGGAGTGTTAGGTGTTAGGTAGTATAAGACATTGTGACTAAATCCATTGCCTTTTGCTAGGCAATTAAATCTTGATAACTTTTAACCTCATTCATTTCATTCTTAACCTAATCCCTAAAACCTTTTCATTAACGTCTTCCTTTAATGCCCTTATGGGAAAGAAAATCAGGAACATTTTGGGGTAACAACCATGAAGGGAGGGGTTGATGTACCAGAGTTTGGTAACGATAAAAATTGAGGGCTTCAAATAAAAATCCTACTACCGCACAGGTTGCACCAATGGTGATAATGCCCATACTACCAGAGCCGTCGCCAAAAACAGTAAAAAAGTTCCAAGTATGTTCATATCCTTTTTCTGCCAAAAATCCGAGGGCAGGTACATAAGCCATTAAGTAAAAGGACACTAAAATTAGTACGCACACAATGATAGGGGTTGCAAAACTCACTAAACTGGTTAATATTAGGGAGAAAAAGAAAGATAACCACATATTCATAATTTGTTACTCCTCATGGAGTCAGTGAATGGTTAATTGATAATTTACAATAGTAAAATTATTGCTGTTTAAATTACTATTTTTAGGTTACGTCCTTAAACTAGAAATTTCACTAATTTGACAAGAATCTTAAAATAAGATTAAATATCTTGACATAAAAATAGTTTTAGTGTAAAGACATATAAACTTGTTTAACAATCACCATCTTAATACTTAACAAATCGATAAGAAACTATTGACTATGGGGAAAACTCGGAGCAAAGAAACCGCTACCTTACTTGTATCTTGCCCAGATCAACAGGGTTTAGTGGCAAAGATAGCTAACTTTATCTATTCTAATGGAGGTAACATCATTCATGCCGATCATCATACCGACTTAGAAGCAGGTTTATTTCTTTCTCGTATTGAATGGCAGTTAGAAGGGTTTAATTTACCTAAAGATTTGATTGATGCGGCTTTCGGTGCGATCGCCCTCCCTCTCAAAGCCACATGGCAACTACACTTTTCTGACATTATTCCTCGCCTTGCCATCTGGGTAAGTAAACAAGATCATTGTCTTTATGACCTATTATGGCGTATCCGTGCCAAAGAACTAAAAGCTGAAGCAGTTTTAATTATTAGTAATCATCAAGACTTAGCCCCCGTAGCCCAACAATTTGGGATCGAATATCATTATATCCCCATCACCAAAGAAAATAAAGCCGAACAAGAAGCCAAACAAATAGAAATACTAAAAAAAGCCCATATCGACTTAGTAATACTCGCTAAATATATGCAAGTACTAAGCCCGCAATTTATCCAGCAAATTCCCAACATAATTAATATTCACCACTCCTTCTTACCAGCCTTTGTGGGGGCAAAACCCTACCATCAAGCCTACTCTAGGGGAGTAAAAATCATTGGGGCAACAGGGCATTATGTCACCCAAGATTTAGATGCAGGGCCTATTATTGATCAGGATGTAGTCAGAATTAGTCACCGTGATACCGTTGCCGACTTAATCAGAAAAGGAAAAGACCTTGAAAAAATAGTCCTTTCTCGGGCTGTCAGACTACACCTCCAACAAAGGGTATTAGTATATGGCAACAAAACCGTAGTTTTCGGATAGAAGTCAAGGATATTGAGAACATTACAAACAATTATCCATTCTCAATTATTTATTACATCCACAGCCAGTGTGTCCGCAACCACTACCACTAGGATGTCCGTCAGCACAAGCCTGACAACAATAATACTGCTCATTTTTTTGAATGGCATCGCTCAAGTTAACGATACATAAACAAGAAGGACAAGCACATTTCATTTGAGTAACCGTAGTCATAATTTTTCTCCTAATAAATTTAGAAATTGATTTATGTCAATATCATAACACATGAACAGTTATTCATAAGTAAGTAACAAAAAATTAACAATGGCTTTATTTTTTAGAAGATTTCTGTTGACAGTAATCACAAACGCCAAAAAATTCTAAGGTGTGGTAATAGACGGTAAAATTTTTCGACTCACACCACTGATGTAATTGTTCATCAATGGGACAATCCCTGAGAGGAATAGACTCACCACAAGAAACACAGTTGAGATGATGAGGGTGATGCTCATGTTTGATGATACTGTAAAAAGCCTCACCGCTGGGGGAAACTCGCTCTTGAATTAATCCTTCTTGGTGCAATGCCTTGAGACTACGATAAACCGTTGCTAGTCCTGTGCTAGAACCCTGCTCACGGAGTTTAAAATGTATTTGTTGGGCGCTAATTTCTTCTTTTATTTTCTTGAGTAAAGCTAAAATGAGTGTTTGATTTTTGGTAGTTCGCATTATTTAGTAAAAAAATTGCAATGATAATTGGTAAGATTTTGCGGAAAGGGCTGTAGCCCTTATTTTACCAATACAATGAATAAAATTAATTATTAACTGCCTGACTATACATCTTTCTCACTGAACCCAAAAGACTCTTGAAAATAGATTGAGAAGTTTGATTTTGAGGATTCAAATCTTGTAGATAGTGTAATAGTTTTGCTTCCTCCACGTCAATATCACCATCACTGTAAACTAGACCACTAATAGACTCTAATAGTTTTTGATAATCTTTTGTACCATGATTTTTCCCTAAATAAAGTTCTAACCATTCGTAACACTGATTAATAGAAATAGGCTTTACCTCTGATAATAAACTTTTAATTTCTGGATCGTTTATTAAGTCGGTTTCTGTGGCCATTTTTTTTAAATAATCTCTTTCTTCTTGATGAATGATGCCATCAATCCAAGCGGCACCGATAACAATTTTCATCAATAGTTTTGTTTTATTGGCTGTATTCATTTAATTTATCCCTTGGCTAGTTTGATCATAAAAAAACCATCCATATTATGACGGTGAGGGAAAATTTTTATTGCCCCCTTTGATGTTATCGGAAAATTTGCGGTTATATTGTTTCTTTCTGTAACAATGTGCCAATCAGGGTGAGACGTAAGAAAAGCCTCGATTACTTCTTCATTTTCCATAGGGTTTAGGGTACAAGTGGCATATACCAGACAACCGTTATCTTTTACCCCCTTCGACATATTACTTAAGATGGCTAGTTGTTTTTTTGCTAACTCAACAATTTTTTCTGGTTTTTGTTGCCAGCGAATGTCGGGGCGTTTGTGTAGTGTACCTAATCCAGAACAAGGAGCATCGATTAAAATTTTATCATAAAGTTGTACGGTGCGATCGCACTTTACCTCCTCACCATCAGCATTTATCCCTGCTAAAAACTCAAAACTACTACTATCCCCCTCTTTTATCTCAATGGATTTTAAACCCAAACGCTCCACATTTTCCCTAATTTTTTCTAATCGAGAAGATCTATTATCACAGGCAACAATCATCCCCTTATCTCCCATCAACTCAGCTAGGTGAGTAGTTTTGCCCCCTGGGGCCGCACAAGCATCAAAAACAGTCTCACCAACCCTCGGCTCTAAAAAATGACCAACTAACTGGGCGCTACTATCCTGCACCGAAAATAAACCCTCCGCAAAACCTTTTAAATTGCGTACATTACCCACCGATGATAACCTCAACCCTTGGGGTAAATGGGACAACAACTCACTTTCGATGCCATCGGCTTTAAAAGAATTTTTTACCTCTTCAGCGGTTGTCTTTAAACTATTTACCCTTATATCAAAAGAAGGAGATTCGTTGTACCACTGCAATAACTTTTTAGTTTCCTTAACATTTAACTGTTTCAAAAAAACTTCCACAATCCAATCAGGAAAACTATACTTTACCCCTAATTTTGGTATCAATTCCAAAGGCAAAATTAAAGGATCTTCTATTTCAGCTTTTCTAAGATAAGATCTCAAAATACCATTAACTACCCCTGACAACTTTGTTAAGCCGTTTTGTTTTGCCAATTCTACGCTAGTATTTACAGCAGCGGATGGGGGAATTTTATCAAGATACCTTAGTTGATATAAACCCAAGTGTAAAATAACTCGCAACGGCAAAGGTTGTTGAGCAGCTTTTTTTGTACCCAATTGATTTACTAAACTGTCGAGAGTCCTTTTTCTTCTGACTATTCCATACAACAACTCCGACACCAAGCCCTTATCCATAGGATTGAGGTTTTGATTTTTGCTCAAAATTCTTTCTAAGGCAATATCAGTATAAGCCTTGTTTCCATAAACATCCTGTAGGGCAAAAAAGGCTAGTTGACGGGGAGAAATTTTTGGATTCATTTAAAACTGGGGAATAGGGAATGATGATAGTAAGTAAGTAGGCATAATTAAATCGATTTAGGCAAGGGGTTTCAACCCCTTGTTCATAAGAGTCTTAAGAAAATAAGAGCTATAATTAATTTCGCCAACCTACTTATTTCTTGGCGTTTTTTTACTCTTTTAGAGGATATTATCATCTCACAAATTTATTACTTTTCCATTAAATTCTCAAGAATGCAAACTTTTGCTACAAATAATCTTTTGACCACAAAAAACAGTGCTACCGTATAAGTATAGATACAATCAGTTAATGGAGTTTAATCCATGTATAAACCCAGCACCACCCAAGATTTCTGCGCTCAAGACTTAGAATTAGAAATCTTGGGTAGATTTCGCTCCATTGTTGCCATACTACCCTCAGATTGCAAAATATTTCGTGAACCTTGGGACTCATCAACGATACTATGTTTTGATTTTAGCCTTTGTCCTTATCAACTAGAAATTGTTAAAGAAAAAGCAGATATTTTAATCAATGCGGCTCAACGATTGTATTTAGGAAAATCCATTGTATTCCGTTACAATAACCAACCAAAAGCATTTCGTCAAGTTTCTTAATAATTGATGTACCAAGTTAGTAAAGAAGTTGCTACCACGAAAACCCGTGATGGGATAACATTGGTGGCGGATATTTATCGCCCTAAAACCGAGGAAAAGTTACCTATTCTGTTGATGCGTCAACCCTATGGACGGGAAATTGCTTCTACGGTGGTATATGCCCATTCCAAATGGTATGCCTCCCAAGGATATATTGTGGTTATCCAAGATGTGAGAGGGAGGGGTGATTCGGGAGGAGAGTTTCATTTATTTGAGTCAGAAATTGATGATGGGGAAGATACTCTTAACTGGCTTAGTACCCTCGAAGGTAGCACAGGGAAAGTGGGAATGTATGGTTTTTCCTATCAGGGTATGACTCAGATATATGGTGCTATTAGTAAACATCCTGCCTTGAAAACCATTTGCCCTGCCATGATTGCTTCGGATTTATATGGTGATTGGGCCTATGAAAATGGGGCTTTTTGTTATGAGTTAAATTTGGCTTGGGCGATACAGTTGGGGGCGCAAACGGCAAGATTGAAAGAGGATTTTTCTGCTTATAATTTACTTTTTTCGGCTTCTCGTAATTTACCTGTATGGGGCATTCCCTCTGGTGTGGAGGAGGCTTTGAGAAAGTATGCTCCTTTTTATTATCTTTGGTTAAATACTCCCCCTGATGATGATTATTGGCGAAAATTATCTCCTCAAAGTTATCTTGATAGGATTGATTTACCGATGCTTCATATTGGGGGTTGGTTTGATGGTTATTTGCGGGGTACTTGGAATTTTTATCGGCAAATGAGGGCTAAAAGTGCTTTTCAACAGTCTTTAATTATTGGGCCTTGGTGTCATATTCCTTGGGGTAATACTAAGGGCGATCGCACTTACTCTGTTACGGCAAATAATAATATTAATGAGGCTCAAATAAGTTGGTTTGATTATTATTTAAAAGGTGTTAAAAATAATAAAATTCCTAAAAAAAATATAAATTTATTTCTCATGGGACAAAATAAGTGGATAAAAAAGAAAACTTTAGACAAAGAAAAATACACTAAATTCTATCTAAACAGTACAGGATTAGCTAATGTTAGAGACGATAATGGTAAGTTATTAAGCAAAAATAAAAAAATATCAGAGGATATATTAGTAACTGACTTTTGGCGACCTACCCCTAGTTTAGGGGGACATAATAGCGTTAATGCTGGAAGTTTTGAAAGAGGAGAGTTAGAGCAGCGCACTGATATTATTACTTATACTTCAGATTTTTTGACGGAAAAGCTAACTATAATTGGGGATATTTCTTTACAGTTAAAGGTGGCTTGTAATCATTCTACTTTTGATATAAGTGCGGTACTTTCTCAGGTTTATCCTGATGGGAGGGTATATAATTTTAGTCAAGGTCATATCACGGTACAAGAGCATCAAGGGAATAAGCCCATTATATTTAATCTCCAACCCAGTGCGATCGCCCTTAAGAAAAATACAGCCCTCCGTCTTAGTATCAGTGGTAGTGCTTTTCCTGCCTATGCCCTGAATAAAGGAGATAGTCAAGAAGCCCAAACCATTACCTTAAGAGTTTTTTGTACCGAAGAATCATTTTTGAGATTGTAAAATATTAGTATAAGCACCACGGGCATTAGAATTTACACCACTACGCCAGTTATCATCGTTGATAGGTTGCCATGAAACATTACCAATTACCTTTGTGGGGTCAAAATTGTTATTAAAAGAAGCATAAACCCTGTCTGTGGAAATGGGAATCACCTGAATTTGTCGTAATTCCAAGGTTTCCTTGTCAAACAAAACTCGACCAATAATGTTCTCAGGAATAGGTAAAAGAACAGGATGAATAAAATTTCCCAAGCTCTCAAAAATAACCCCTCTCTTGCCCCTAGGAGACTCTACAATCCTTATGGGTGCAAGGCGATGGGGCCCGTGACCAAAAACTATATCCCCCTCAAAATTTTGCACAAAATTAACGCCTATATCCACTAATTGTTTTTGAGTTTTCGCTGTCCAACTATGAATAGAAAGGATGCGAATATCGGCTTGGGAGTCACGGAGCGATCGCAATATAGTTAGTTCATCCTTTAAACAAGCGGTGTAGGTACAATCCCCGTAAGCAAGATAGAGACTAGCAAAAGCAACCTTGACGGGTGTATCTTTTATCATCATGGTTTTAACTACCGCTTCTTTTTGTTCCCCTACCCCATGCCATAACCAACTAGCATTTAATTCCGAAGTTAACCTTTCCATGTGCCTAGCGGTGGCAAATACTCCGTCAACCCCTTCCTCAGCGCGATCGCAATCACGGGTATGATTATTCGCCAAACCAATTAAATTAAAACCCCTTTCATAGATGCCCTTCATGTTGTCAGGATGGGATGCAAACGCAAAAGAGCGAGGCCCCAAAGGCGCCCAAAACTGTTGACATGATAAGCCCAAGGTGCTTTCCCAATTCATAAAAGATAAATCTGCCCGATAGGATTTTCCCGTATCATCAAAAGCATCTAATAACTTCCCAAAGTTTGCTTGTACCCCAGGAAAGACGGCATCGGTTAACGTCATGGGTTGCCGATGGGTGTGAGCCATTCCTGCATCTCCTACCCCCCGAATATCGATAAAATCCTCTGCCTGTTCATAGTCAAGGGCGATCGCCCCTAGGGTGTCATAAAAATTAGTTTGATTAGGCTTATTTTTAATATTAATGGCAACTACAGGGGTTGTAGGCTCAGGGAGAGGAAACCATTTTTGCTCTACCATATCCCCTTCACCCTCATCTTTTTGGGTTACAGTATCAGAAACAACCTCCACCACAAGCTCATCGGAATGATGACAACCCACTAGATGGAAAACAAACAAAAATCCCAGCAAACATTTATTTATCATAAATCAAGATAATTCTTTTAAAAATGTCCTCAGATGTAAACAAAAATTAAAAAAGTTTTTTTTGAAAGGAAAATGTTCATCAGATAACCATTACAGCCCAAAAATTTAGAAATAACCGAGACATTTATGAGGCTGATTTTTTTTCCTCCACCATGAATAATAAGCAATAATCTTAAAAAAATATTACGAAATGTCAAGAAATGCTACTAAAATAGGATAGAGAAATAGTAGTAGTAACAAAAAAAGAGATGCGAGTAGCAATTGCAGGAGGAGGGCTAGCAGGTTTATCCTGTGCCAAATATTTAACCGATTTAGGACATCAACCTATTTTGTTGGAAAGTAGAGATGTATTAGGGGGTTTAGTAGCCGCTTGGAAGGATGAGGACGGAGACTGGTTAGAAACTGGTTTACACGCCTTTTTTGGTGCTTATCCCAATATGTTACAACTCATGGGAGAATTAGGCATTTTAGACCGCCTACAGTGGAAACAACACACCCTCATTTTTAACCAACCCGAAAAACCTGGCACTCTCTCCCGCTTTGATGTGCCTGATATTCCTTCCCCTTTTAATGTAATTACTTCTATTCTGCGCAACAATGATATGTTGACTTGGAGTCAGAAGATTCGTTTTGCTATTGGTTTATTTCCTGCCATTATCCGTGGTCAAAAGTATGTGGAGGATATGGACAAATATAGTCTTATTGAGTGGTTAAGGATTCAGGGCATTGATGAAAAAGTCAATACTGATATTTTTATCGCTGCTTCTAAGGCTCTTACTTTTATCAACCCCGATGAGGTATCCGCTACCATTATCCTCACGGCGTTAAATAAGTTTTTGCAGGAGCGTTATGGCTCAAAGATTGCTTTCTTGGATGGAGCGCCCCCAGAGCGTTTATGCGCACCCATTGTGGATTATGTCACCGAAAAGGGTGGAGAGGTACGCACTAGTTCACCTTTGAAAAAAATTGTCTTAAATGAGGATGGCTCGGTAAAACATCTTTTAATTAGAGGTTTGAATGGAGCAGAGGATGAGATTATCGAGGCGGATGCTTATGTGTCGGCTATGTCGGTGGATGCCATGAAGTTATTGATGCCTGAGCCTTGGAAAGAAGAGCCTTTTTTCCAAAAATTAGAAGGGCTTGAGGGTGTACCTGTAATTAATGTCCAAATTTGGTTCGATCGCAAATTAACCGATGTGGATCAACTTTTATTTTCCCGCTCTCCTTTACTCAGTGTCTATGCGGACATGAGTGTTACTACTAAGGAATATTATGACCCAGAACGTTCTATGTTGGAGTTAGTGCTTGCCCCCGCCGAGGAATGGATTGGTAAATCCGATGAGGCTATCATTGAAGCCACCATGGAAGAGTTGGCAAGGCTTTTCCCTGAACAAATTCCCCACGAGGCGAAGGTGCGCAAAGCGAAAGTACTAAAAACCCCTCGTTCGGTATATAAAGCCATTCCAGGTCGTCAGGCTTACCGCCCTAGCCAAGCCACTCCTATTTCTAATTTCTTCCTTTCTGGTAGTTATACTATGCAGGAGTATTTGGGAAGTATGGAAGGGGCTGTATTATCTGGTAAATTGACCGCTCAGGCGATCGCCAATAAAAAAGTACCCGTGAGAAAACCAAGTATGGCAAAAGGTGAACCTACCTTTGTAGGATAATCAAAATTATTTATTTCCCAAGGGGTGTAACTTTTGTGGATTTTTCATAACTTTGTTAGACTCCTAAAGAAATAAATAGTTAAAATTTGTCAGAAAGTGAGACAATACTAGAGAATTGTCATTATTTTCATTTTTAAACTTAATCTAGTAATTATTTCAGCAGGGATGAATGCTGCAACTGCCTAAAAAACTAAAACCAAAACACCCCCTAGCTTCCGTCGAGGAGTCCTATGAATATTGTCGTCAGGTAACGGCGAAGTATTCCAAGACCTTTTATCTTGGTACTTTGTTGATGCCCAAACAAAAAAGAAAGGCAATCTGGGCTATTTATGTCTGGTGTCGTCGCACCGATGAATTAGTAGATGGACCTCAAGCTAAATTTACCACCCCTGAAACCCTTGATTCGTGGGAGACTCAACTAGAGTCGGTATTTGATGGACAACCCATTGATGATCCTGATGTGGCTCTGGTGGATACTCTTACCCGTTTTCCTATGGATATTCAACCCTTTCGGGATATGATAGCTGGTCAGAGAATGGACTTGTACCGCAACCGCTATGATACTTTTGAGGAATTAGATTTATATTGTTACCGTGTGGCGGGTACGGTAGGCTTGATGTCTTCGGCGGTGTTGGGGGTTGATGATCGCAATGTCAGCGTCCCTTGGAATCGTCAATCTATCATTGTACCCGAACAAGAGGCGATCGCCCTTGGTATTGCCAATCAACTAACTAATATTCTCAGGGATGTGGGAGAAGATATTGATCGTGATCGTATTTACCTACCCCTCGAAGATTTAGCAATGTTTGACTATACCGAAGAAGATTTATTTAACAAAGTAATCGATGACCGTTGGCGTAGCTTGATGAAGTTTGAAATCCAACGGGCCAGAAAATACTATGTGGATGCGGAAAGGGGTATTAGAGCCTTAAGCCCTGATGGTCGTTGGCCTGTGTGGTCGGCATTAATGTTGTACCAAGGTATTCTCGATGTGATCGAAAAAAATGGCTATGATGTTTTTAACCGTCGTGCCTTTGTACCTACCGCCAACAAAATGCTTTATTTACCTGTGGCACTATTGAGGGCTCAAGTTTTGTAACCTAGAAATTAGATCTTAGATAAAACTTGTTTTAGATTTTCTAGGTCAATGGGTTTAGAGATATAACCATTCATTCCTGCATTCAAGCATAAAGTGCGATCGTCTCCCATAGCCCCCGCCGTCATGGCAATAATATGGGGTTGTTTGTTGGGAGGATGATTTTTCCTAATCCAGCGGGTCGCTTCTAAACCATCCATCTCTGGCATTTGCACATCCATTAAAATAACGTCATAGTCTTGACGTTGTATTGCTTCGATAACTTCTAATCCATTGGATGTCACATCTGCTGAGTAGCCTATTTTCTTGAGGTTTAGTACGGCTACTTTTTGATTGATGGTATTATCTTCTGCTAGGAGTATTTTAAGGGTTTTATTATGGGAAGATGGTTCCGATTCATTGGTACAGGTTTCTTTATTTATGGGGGCTATGTGCCTAAGCGCAGGGACTTTAATGGTAAAGTAAAAAGTCGCTCCCATGCCTATTTCACTTTGTACCCAAATTTTTCCTCCCATATTTTCCGTTAATAATTTACTGATAGCTAATCCTAGCCCTGTACCGCCATATTTACGATTGGTGGCCGAGTCAACTTGACTAAAAGACTTGAATAATCTATCTTGTCTTTCTTTAGGAATACCAATGCCGGTGTCTTTAACCGCAAATTGAATTTGATATTCATTATCTTTGGTATTATCAATTTTAAAACCGTTGATGGTTAAACTTACTTTTCCTTTTTCTGTAAATTTAAGGGCATTTCCCAAAAGATTAACCAAAATCTGACGGATACGGGTTACATCTCCCATAAATATTTGAGGAAGTTTTGAGGAGTAGTCATAATTGAGGTCTAGGTTTTTCTTTTTTGCTTGAAATTGTAATAAATCCAAGACGCTTTCAATACATTGTTGAAGATTAAAGGCTTGGATTTCTAAATCTAGGTTTCCTGACTCAATTTTGGAAAAGTCGAGAATATCATTGATAATGGTTAATAGACTATCGCTACTACTGCGAATTATCTCGACAAAATTTCTTTGTTCTGGGGTTAATTCTGTATCTAATAATAAGCCTGTCATACCAATTACCCCATTCATGGGAGTACGAATTTCGTGGCTCATCATGGCGAAAAATGCACTCTTAGATTTGGTGGCACTTTCGGCGGTTTCTTTTGCTTGGACTAACTCTTGCTGGATTTTGATGCGATCGCATATGTCACAAATAAAGCCATGCCAAACAATACTACCATCGGGCTGTTTGGTGGGGGTTGCCTGTGCCGAAATCCAAATAATACTACCATCTTGGCGACAAATTCGATATTCACAATACCAAGGAGTTAGTTTTGTGGCGGATTCTTGAGTGGATTGATTAACCAATTCCAAATCTTCGGGATGAATTAAGTTAATTATGGGACTGGCATCTTCGATGACATCCTCTGGCTTCAATCCGTATATTTCTTGAATGGCATTACTGGCATAGGGAAGGCAAGAAGTACCATCGGGGCGAAGGCGATATTGATAAATTAACCCCGGAATGTGCAAGGCAATTTGATCTAATCTTTGCTTAAATTCTATTAGTGCTAGTTCCGTTTGACGGCGATCGCTTATATCCGTTATCATAGCCAAAGCTCCGAGATATTCTCCCCTTTCGTTAAGATTGGGAGTAGTAGAAACGATCGCCCATAAATCAGAGCCATCTTTGCGACTAAATCGGAAATCATGTTGTTCTTTAATACCCTGAGCTCTTTGTTTTAAATACTTTTGAGCTAATTGTTGGGCTTCTTGATCCATAAAATAAAATAAAGGCTTACCCAACATTTCCTCTGGACTATAACCCAATATCTGTGCCATTTGAGCATTCACAAAGTTGGTTTTACCCTCCTTATCAATCATCCAAATCCCCTCGGTGGTGGTTTCTACGATACGGCGATATTTTTCTTCACTATTTTTGCGCTGGGTAATGTCAATAATGGTACCAAAATAACCAGTTATGTTTCCTTCTTCATTTTTTATACTGACTCCATGACCAGAAACCCAGTAAATTTCTTGAGTTTTTTGATTCACAAAACGATAGTCAGAGGTGAAAAGAACATCATTAATAATTGACTGATGCCACTCTTCAAAAACTCGCTCTTTATCCTCTGGATGTAATGCCTTTGCCCAACCTGTACCCATAGCGTCTTCATATTCCATGTTCGTCATTTTGAGCCATTGAGGATTAACATAGTGACAAAATCCTTGCTCATCGGTTTGAAAAATTCCTACAGGAGCATTATTCACTAAAATTCTAAACTTTTCCTCACTTTCTTTGAGAGCCGTTTCGATAATTTTTCGGTAATCAATATCGCTATGGGTACCGATAAATCTTACTGGTTTGCCCTCTGAATCTTTTTCTATGACTTGCCCTCGGTCTAAAATCCATTTGTACTGACCATTTTTACAGAGCATTCGATGCTCATTTTGATAAATGTAAGTTTCACCGCGCAAATACCTTTCAATATCCTCATAACAAGAGTCTATGTCGTCAGGGTGTACCCTGTCGCTCCACTCCTCGAGGCGATCGCTTATTTCCTCATCTTCAAAACCCAACATTCGTTTCCACTGCTTAGAAAAATGAACTTCATTGGTTTGAGGATTCCAATCCCAAGTACCATCCCCAGAGCCTTCTACAGCTAATTGCCAACGGGCTTCACTTTCCCTCAAAGCCTGTTCTGTTTTTTTGCGCTCAGTAATATCGAGAATCGTTGCCAAAAAAACTTCCTGATTTTCTTCTTTGATTAACTGTAAATGAACTTCTACGGGATACAAAGTGCGATCGGCTCTTTGATGAATGGTTTGATATATTAATGAATCTTTTTCCCCGGTGCGTAGAGGTTCTATTTTTGTTTGAAATTGCCCCCAATCAAGCTCTGGTTTAATATCCACCATAACCATTCTCTCTAGGGTTTCCATATCGTACCCTAAGTTATCGATAGCTTTTCGATTGGCATATAAAATGCGTAAGGTATCGGCAGAAAAAACTATAACTTCATTCAGGCTTGATTCTAAAAAGTAAGCTAAACGATTACTTTGAGCTTGAATATTACTATTTTTCGTCACATCTATGATCAAGTCTTGCTCATCAGAAGCAACCAACGGAGGATTAAAAGATCGAGTTTTTCTGGTATCAATGCTTTCTAACAAACTATTGGGAGTAATAATACCAATTCCCTTACCGTTGTCATCCACAATGGGTAAAATCTTGATTTTCTCTTGGGAAAACAAAGTAATTAAATCATCAATATCCTCTAATTCATTACTTCGACGAGAGACAAATTTTTTGGTCATTACTTGGGAAACTGAAACGGATTCCAAAGGTAATTTTTGAGCCAACCATGAAATTATATTTTCTGGATAAATTAATCCTACTAGATAATTATTCTCTTCTACAAACGCACAGCTTGATTGTGGAGTTGCTTTTTTACTCTCATCATCCACACTGTTTTTCCGGTTTATCTTTTCGATAACTTTAATAAGTTTTACATCAGATGCAACAATGACAACATTTTTTTGAATGTAGGACGGCGGTAAATTCATTGTTTGTTAATGGCATGGGCATATCTTGTAATGGTATCTTATGAAAGAGTATGTAGAGAAAATAGATCAAAAAAGCCCCCGCAGGGGCATAAATTAACTCAATTATTTGTTGGCACGGGGTTGAATGACTCCAAAACCACCATGATTTCTGATATAGATTACGTTAATCTCATTGCTTTCTTTGTTACGGAACATATAAAAGTCGTGGTCAACTAATTGTAGTTGCTCTTTGGCTTCATCAATGCTCATAGATTCCATGGCAAAGTATTTCATTCTGACTACCTCTTCTGGTAGTTCCGCGTGGCGATCGCCTATTAAACTACCCTCTACAGGTTTTTCTTCAATGGCCTCCACGGTTTTTTCCACGGGGTGAATTTTCTTGTCGAGATTTCTTTCTTTATATTTGCGCAATTGACGAGTAATTTTGTCGGAAACTAAATCAATACTGGCATACAAACTTTCACTATCTTCTTGCGCTCTAATGATTGTACCGTTAGCATAAACAGTGACTTCAGCTTTGTGTTTATTACTAATACGAGCGTTACGGGCTACAGATAAGTGAACGTCAACTTTACTAGCTAAATTTTGGAAATGTTTAACTGCTTTTTCTAATTTTTCCTCCACATAATCATGGATAGAATCAGTAACTTCGATATTGTTTCCTTGAATTAATAGTTTCATAATTTATACTCCATTTTACGCGCAATATTAATATCTCAACTTAAGTATTTTGTTGGATATTTTTTCATTTTTTCTTTTAACAAAAACTAAAAGAAGTTAGCTAGTTTTGTCTTTATCGTATCTAATCTACATGGCTTTTAGCTATATAAGACTTTTTTTCTTGGCTATTTTTTTTCTTGATCATGTATGTTTTAAGGCTTAGATATAACTATTAAACAATTGCTTATTAGTTAATAATTCCTCCTTTTTTCTCTATACTAATACCATAACACTTTTATGATCTAAAAAGCACCTATTTTTAACTTATTTTTAGGTTTACTCTTTTTGTGTAAAGTTTGATTACAAAAGCTCTCTGTTGTAACAAATTGTCTCTATTCTCCAGAAAATAGGAGAAATAATTAACGGTTTAAAAGCTCTGGAATAAACCACGGAGAATGAGTGATGGATCAGGTAATAAGTGATGAAAGTTTGAAAAAAAGAGTTTTCCCTGATATTTTTAAGGAATATTATTAATATTTATTTACATTAACGATGCCCAAAAAAACTAGATTTTGTGGACTCATTCTAATTAGTACCATACTAACCATTACTCCTAACTACTTTTATCATATAGTAAAACCCGTTCAGGCTCAAAACCAACCCCTAAAAATTGTTTATCCTCCCAATAACCATCAAACCCTTGCCCCGTCAATTTTTTTAATCGGTTCAGCCCCCCAAAATGCCACCGTATCAGTGAATGGACAGAGTATCGATACATCAGCCCAAGGATTTTTTGCCCCTAGTTTCCCGCTACAGATGGGAGAAAATACCTTTGTAATTCGTTCTCAAAATCAAGAAATCAGGAAAGTAATTACGAGAAATTCTAGCGAACCTAGTCAGCAGGATTTGAACAGTTTAGCCCCTAATTTACTCTATCCCGCCGTTGACATAGCCCGATTACCTGATGAATTGGTGTGCTTCGAGGCGATCGCCCCTAAAAATGCCCAAGTATCCGTCAGATTAGATCAAAATACCATTAATTTGCAACCTAGCGAAACCGTAGTAAATCTCCCACCTAATTCCGCCATTTTAATAGCTAATAATACCCCAGAAATAATAGGCGATCGCCCATGGACTGCCATGAAAGGATGTCAACAACTCGACAACCGTAGTAGGGTAGAAAATCCCGTCTTTGTCATGGAATATCAAGGGCAGACTATCACCCAAAACCAAGTCGGAAAAATCGAAACCCTTTCTCCCCAAAACCTGAGAGTAATCGAAGTTACCGCCGAAAATGGGGTTTCTCGCACAGGCCCTAGTACTAATCATTCTCGCCTTACCCCCCTACCCCAAGGCACCCAAGCTCAAGTCACAGGCACAGAAGGAGAATGGCTCAGACTTGATTATGGCGCATGGATAAGGGAAAATGAAACCCGTACCCTACGCACCCAAGCCCCCCCAATCAGTAACATTCGCAGTGTCAACTCCCGCACTACCCCCCAAGGTACAGAAATTATCTTCCCGTTACAAAATCCTGTACCCATCACCATCACCCAAGCCGATGACACCTTTACTCTCTCTCTCCATAACACCATCGCCCAAACCGATACCATCCGTTTTGATGATAATCCCCTCATTCGTCGCCTCGACTGGCACCAAGTAAACCCCACCCAAATTGACTATATTTTTAGGCTTAAAACTTCTCAGCAGTGGGGCTACGATGTCCGTTATCAGGGCAATAATTTAATTTTGACTCTAAACCACCCTCCCACTATTTCATCGGCAGAAAACCTACGGGGAGCAACCATATTATTAGATCCAGGCCATGGGGGTGATGAGTTGGGGGCAGTAGGGCTTAATGGTTATCCAGAAAAGGAAATTAACCTTGTTATGTCCAAATTAATCGCTCAACGGTTGAGGGCAAAGGGGGCGGAGGTGGTTTTTACTAGGGAGGATGATAGTTTTGTGTCTCTGGGCGATCGCATGGCAATGATTGATAGGGTTAAGCCCACCCTTGCTTTATCCATCCATTACAACGCCCTACCCGATGCAGGAGATGCCATTAATACCAAAGGTATAGGAATGTTTTGGTATCATCCCCAAGCCCATGATTTAGCCATCTTTTTGCAGGATTACTTGACCACTAATTTAAACCGTCCTTCCTACGGAGTTTTTTGGAACAATCTTGCCCTCACTCGTCCTCACACCGCCCCTAGTCTTTTATTAGAGTTAGGATTTATGATTAATCCTGAAGAATTTGAATGGATTATTAATCCCCAAGCCCAAGAGGAATTGGCTGATGGAGTTGCCGATGGAGTTGCACAATGGTTATCGAAAACTAGGTAAGTAGAAATTATTTCCCCATACACTATTCCCCATGCCCCACCCCCACGGGTGGACTTTTTGATCACAGCCTAAGATAGTATGGAGTAATAAAACTTAAACTTTATTTATGTTTATTAATATTTATCAACCAGACAAGGTGAAAAAGTTTGTTGAGGATAAGATTTTATTCGGCAATGAGCTTACCCCTGAATTGGCAGCTATTTTAACTGTATATTTTGTTCAAGGTATTTTAGGTTTGGCAAGGTTGGCGGTTAGTTTTTTCCTGAAGGATGAATTAATGTTATCCCCTGCCCAAGTATCGGCTTTGATGGGGGTGGCTGCTATTCCCTGGGTGACTAAGCCTGTCATCGGCTTTTTTAGTGATAGTAAGCCTTTATTTTCCTATCACCGTCGTAGTTATCTGATTTTATCAGGTTTTCTAGGGGCGATCGCCTGGTTGAGTTTGGCTACCATTGTAAGCAGTGCCTGGGGCGCTACCATTGCCATTTTAATGACCTCCCTATCCGTTGCTATGAGTGATGTAATCGTGGATTCTGTGGTGGTAGAAAGGGCGAGGAATGAATCTCTGGAAACCGCTGGTTCACTACAATCGGTAACATGGGGTTGTTCGGCATTGGGGGGTATTATCACCGCTTATTTTAGTGGTTTATTATTAGAATATTTCAGCGCCTCTCAGGTGTTTATGGTTACGGCTTGTTTTCCTCTGGTGGTGGTAGGGGTAGCATGGTTTATCATTGAAAAACCTGTCACTGAAAAGGAAGAAACTCCCACCGCTTGGGGGCAAACCAAGCAACTATGGCAGACTTTAAAGCAAAAAACTATTTTAGCCCCTGTAATTTTTATCGCTCTTTGGCAAAGCACCCCTAGTGCTGACTCTGCTTTTTTCTTTTTTACTACTAATGAGTTAGGATTTCAGGCGGAGTTTTTGGGTAGGGTGCGCCTTGTCACCAGTGTTGCTTCTTTGATAGGGGTACTTTGTTATCAGAAATGGCTCAAACAAATTTCTTTTCGGGTAATGTTGGGTTGGAGTGTGGTGTTGTCTTCTTTGTTGGGGATGACGAGTTTAATTTTGGTTACTCATTTTAACCGCACTTTGGGTATTGATGATCATTGGTTTAGTTTGGGTGATAGTTTGGTGTTGACGGTTATGGGACAAATTGCTTTTATGCCTGTGTTGGTTTTATCTGCCCGTCTTTGCCCTGAAGGTATCGAGGCGAGTTTCTTTGCCCTGTTAATGTCTATTTGGAATTTGGGTGGGTTGATTTCCCATGAGTTGGGGGCATTGTTAACAAACTGGCTAGGGGTGACGGAAACTGATTTTTCTAATCTGGCTTTGTTGCTTTTGATTACTAATTTATCTAGTCTATTACCTCTATTTTTGATCAATTTTTTACCTGATTATGATCCTCAAGATGTACCTTCTGTTAATCTACCTATATCCGAGGTTTATGAACATCATAGCCCTGGGGCGATCGCCTCTAATGATATAATGCCCGAAGTGGTTTTATCTTCTGGTAATCGTCGCAAGAATAAATAGGGCATGCTGGAAGTTATTGAGTTAGGTAGGTAATAGTTTACTTTTTTTACCATGGTGGGCAATGCCCACCCTACCTAAGAAAATAATGAAATTCTATATTACTATTGCAATTGTTTCTGGTGTGATCACTTTTTCGTCAATCCTTTGGTATCAAACTTATAATAAATCTGATTCTGTTGATTTTGATCCCGCAATGTTGCACGAAATGGAAAATTACTTCAAACAAAAATTATGCACTCAAATCATGATTGATCAAAGTAATGGTCATAATATAGAACTTCCAGAAGATTGTCCTGCTCACTAGCACGGAAATAATGACTGCACTTTATACTAATTGCTCTTAAGCATTTTGCCTCTTGATTACTAACTTAGAACTACAAAAAGTTAACTAAAATGGGACTTATTTTTTTAGAAAAATGCTCTTGGGGATAGTGTTTTGCTTCTGATATTTTCTTTAATGTAATATTAGGATTTGCTTTGGCAATAGCTTCTACTGGATCGATACTAAGCCAAGGATCATCTATTCCCCAAAGAATTAGACAAGGTTTTTCCCATGTTTTTAACCCTGCTTCAATTTCTTTCATACTATCAAGAAACTGCATTCTTCTAACCATTGTTACCATGGTTCTACCTGCCAAAGAAGAAGTTATAATGGGTTTACGGTAGTAGGCTAAATTTTCATCAGAAATGACATATCCTGCACCTTTTTCGAGAGTTCGATCTACAAATAAAGGATCTTGGGTTATCATATCACCAAGGAAAGGAACGCCACATTGTTTGATTAACCAAGGTACTTTTGCACTGGTAGAAATAGGACTATTTAAAATAATTAATTTATCAATTTTGTCTGGATTTTGGAGGGCATATTGAATGCCAATGGTAGCTAAAAATCCTTGGATTACTAAGCTAACTTTTTCTACTTTAAAGGCATCAATAAAATCTGTTAATGCTTTGATATAGGCTTCGGGAGTGTAGGCAAAATCTCTTTTGTCTGGTTTATCAGAGTTCGCCCATCCTAACCAATCAGGGGCGATCGCACTGTAGCCAGATTCCGCTACAAAGGGCATAATTTCTGTCCAACAAAAACTCTGGGATGGTAAACCATGAAGAAAAAAAATAGGGCTTTTATCTGTTTCTTGAACAGGAAAACAAGAGCGAAAAAACCATTCTACATTACCGACTTTTCTTTTATTTTCTACTATTTTCATTATAGTTTTATATATATTTTTATCTATTTTTCTAACTTTTCAGTTTATCATCAATGTTCCCTGATAAGGTAATGAGCAGTTTAGAATAGTTAGATATTTGCCCTCTAAATTTTATAAACTCTCTGCCTTCGCTGTCTTTGTGTTTAAGGGGAAAAAGAGAAGTTTTAAATTTTCAACCATTGCTCTAATATTTGAAAGTGATATTATTTTATTAAAAAATGAGATATTATAGTTAGGTTTATTATGATTTTTAATAAGTAAATAAATTATCACAAGTGTTTATATCTAAAATAGATTACGAACAATTAGACGCTATTATTTTCGATTTGGGGGGAGTTATTATCGAGGTTGATATGGGTTATCCCTATGATTATTTTGCTCAACATACTTCAGAGGATAAAGATATTTTAATTGAAGATTTAAGGGCGATCGCCCTTGGCTACGAAATAGGAAAAATAGGAGATGAAGAATTTATTAATCAAGTAAAAGAAACTACCAAATTAAATAAAACTGACGAAGACATAAAAATAATTTGGAATGGGATGTTAGGGCAAGTACCATCAAAATTAGGGAAATTATTACATAAAATCAAACAAGAGAAAAAAACCTTTATTTTAAGCAATACAAACCCTATCCATATAGAAGAAGTAGAAAAAAGATTTAAACAATCCATTCCAGAATATCCCCTAGAAACATTATTCGATAAAATTTACTACTCCTATGAAATAGGATTACATAAACCAGACCAAAAAATATTTGAATATATAATCAAAGCCCATAACCTAATACCCCATCGCACCCTATTCATAGATGATAATATCCATAATGTGAATAGTGCCAAAAAGTTAGGCTTACAAACAATACACATGAATCCCCCCATGAATTTACCCCATGTCTTTTCTTCTCTCTACCAAGAAAATAAATAACCTTATCGACAACCAAGCAAAAAATAACCCATAGGGTTTTGCGAGAGAAAACCGTTTAAATATAAAATAAAACTTTCACCACCCACAAAAAATGAATCCTAGCGTGTCAAATCCCCTCAGCCAATGGCGAAAAACAAGCCTCATCGGTAAAAGCGTAGGTTTACTTAGTAATTGGCATCACACCAGTTATTTATTGCAATATTCAGATGCGATCGCCTCTATGCTGGTATGTATATTATTAATATTAGCCCCCTTTTCCAGCACTACCTTCATTGGGGTAATGTTACTCGCCATTAGCAGCTTTTGGCTACTGCTTACCATCGCCGAAACCAACCCCAATCAAATTACCAGCATTCACCTATGGATATTTTTTTACTGGTTAGCCTCTATTATTTCCACCGCCTTTTCCCCCCTCAAAACAGCCTCCTTTTCAGGATTAGTAAAATTTAGTCTTTATCTCGTATTTTTTGCCCTATGTGCAAGGATATTTAAACATAAAAAACTTTTAGAATGGATAGCCACCACTTATCTCCTCATTTCCCTTATTGTCAGTGGTTACGGTATTAGACAAAAAATAATTGGTGTAACCCCCCTTGCTACATGGACGGATACAATATTGCAAACCGCTGATTTGACAAGGGTTTATAGCTATCTAGGCAACCCCAACCTTTTAGGAGGTTATTTACTTCCTGCCATTGCCCTTGGTTTAGGGGCATTAATTTTATGGAAAACCATACCCCAAAAAGCCCTTGCCCTAGTCATCGTTGTTACCAATATCACTTGTATTTACTTTACAGGAAGTAGAGGAGCATGGTTAGCATTAATTGCCCTATTATTTACCTTTTTACTAGGGTTAAATTATTGGTGGGCGGAGTATCTTTCTCCTTTTTGGCGTAAATGGTTAGTGCCGATAATTTTGGGTATATTTTCTCTTTTGATTATTACTGCCATTATTTTAGTTGAACCTTTGAGGTTAAGAATTTTGAGTATGTTTTCGTGGCGGGGAGACAGTAGTAACAACTTCCGTATTAATGTTTGGTATGCAGTATTTCAAATGATGCAAGATTACCCCATCACGGGCATAGGTTTGGGTAATCAAGTTTTTAACCAGATTTATCCTTTGTATATGAAAACTAATTTTACCGCCCTAAGTTCCTATTCTATCTTTTTAGAAATTCCCCTCGAAACAGGAATTATCGGCATTACTTTTTTTATGGGTATCCTTGTATCTGTGTTAAAAAGGGCAATGGCAGAAATCAAAATGTTTAAGGAAGCAAATAAAACCATAGGTATTTGGATAATTGCCAGTCTTGCCGCTTTGGTAGGTTTAGCCACCCAAGGGGTATTTGATACCGTTTGGTTTCGCCCTCAAATCAATACTCTATGGTGGTTATTAATTGGAATTATTGCCGCTTATCCTCTCAATGCAATGGAGAACAGAAAAATTGACAATTAACCATAGACCATGGACAATTAGGGTTATTCTGGCATTGCTAAATTTGGAATAGTATTTTGAAGTCAAAACAACAATATTTTTTCTTTATCCATGAACGATGTTTAATGGAATGTAGAAGTTTTTCAATAACTATCATTAGGCAAAAGCACTAATACATAAAACTTTTAAAGTAAACTATTCTCCACCTTCATGACTTTACCGTTTCATCAAAACCTATCTATCTCATTAGTAGGTTTGTATTTAGGCATCCTTATTCTTGTCTCCGAAATTCTACGGCGTTATTATCAGGCAAACTCAGAAATAACTAGAAAAATTGTTCACATCGGGGCAGGTCAAGTTATTCTGTTAGCATGGTGGTTAAATATTCCTAGTGATCTAATTTTACTGGCATCTATCGGGGCGAGTATTGTGGCAATTCTTTCTTATTTTTTACCAATTTTACCTAGTGTTAATGGTGTGGGTAGAAAGAGTTTAGGAACTTTATTTTATGCTTTAAGTATTGGCATTTTAACCTTTTTATTTTGGGATAAATCTTTACCGCAATTTACAGCTATCGGTATTTTAATTATGACATGGGGAGATGCTTCGGCGGCTCTTATCGGACAAAAATGGGGCAAAAATAAGTATCAGTTTCTTGGGAGTACAAAAAGCTGGGAAGGTTCATTTACTATGTTTGTAGTAAGTGCGATCGTTATTTTGACCATTTTATTTTTTGTTTATCCTTGGCAGTATTATTTTGTAATAGTTGCTTTATTAACTGCTTTAATAGCTACCATTTTAGAAAGTTTTTCCATCGTTGGTATCGATAATTTAACCGTACCAGTTTTGAGTACAATTTTTTGCTACTATTCATTATATTTTTTTATTTAAAAAGAGGATTAATTTTATGTTTCATATATCCATAAAACAAGATGATTATTTAACTTATATTTTAGAAGATAGAGAAAATAATTCTCGCTTGGAGGTTGTACCAGAAAAAGGAGGTATCATTACGGCATGGAAATTGAATGGGCAGGATATATTTTATTTAGACAAGGAAAGGTTTAAAAATCCTCAGTTAAGTGTCAGGGGAGGTAATCCTATTTTGTTTCCTATCTGTGGAAATTTGCCCGATGATATATTTGCCTATGGGGGAAAGGAATATCAATTAAAGCAACATGGCTTTGCGAGGGATTTACCTTGGGAGGTTGTTTCTCAATCCACCGATGAAGCGGCAGAAATAGTTTTAAGGTTGACTAGCAATGAGGAAACTTTATCAGTTTATCCTTTCGAGTTTGAGTTGACTTTTACTTATCAGTTAGTGGCTAATCGATTGATAATTAAACAGCAATACCATAACAAGTCAAACCAAGTAATGCCTTTTTCGGCGGGATTTCATCCTTATTTTTGGTGCCAAGATAAGAATAGTTTAGATTTAGATATTCCTGCTTCTGAATATACTAATAAAGCAGGAGATAAAACTTTTCCTTTTTCTGGAGAACTAGACTACAATCAAGACGAGATTGACATTGCCTTTAAAAAGATTACTGCGGATACTGCTTCTTTTGTTAATCACACAAGAAATATCAAGGTATCATTAGAGTATTCTGAGCTTTTTTCTACCTTAGTTTTTTGGACTCTCAAAGGTAAAAATTATATTTGTCTTGAACCTTGGAGCGCCCCCAGGAATGGTTTAAACACAGGAGAAAGGATAACTAACCTTGAACCTAATACAAAGTGTGAGGGGTATTTTGAAATTAAAGTTAGTAACGTTTAACTTTACTTTTCAGAATTTATGGGTCGCCTGAGATTCGAACTCAGGACCAATCGGTTAAAAGCCGAGTGCTCTACCGCTGAGCTAGCGACCCTCATCGCTTCAACTTAATTTAGCGACATTAACTATACTAACGAAGTTTTTTTAAACATGCAAGTTTTTCGGAGATCTTTTTTAAAGATTGATATGCTTTGGAACTTTGTTGTTTAGTCTTGTTTTAATCATACTACACACAAACCACTTTTAGGGAAAGAGTTAGTAGAAAGTTATCAAAAATTTAAACTAGTGTTAAGGTAGAATGTTGCCAAAGTTTAGTGCGGTTGATGATAGTGGAACATAAAAAGCCTGACCATTTATTTCTATTTTTAGAAGTGTTTATCCAAGAGGGGGGTATCCAATCCTATGTCAAGGATGTGTTGAGGGCATATCAAAAGTTAGATTATCAAGGCCAAGTGTTGGTTTTACGGGATAAGTATCCTGTGGATGATGATTTAATGAGCGGTAATTTGAGGTTTAAGGGTTTTGCTGATGCTTCCCCCATGATGGGTAGAATTCGGTTTATGGTTAATTTATTGTGGGGTTTGATAATCCATCGCCCCCAAAGGGTTTTTTGTGGACATATTAAGCTGGGTGGGGTGACGAGGTTATTTTGTGGTTTGTTGAATATTCCCTACACTGTTTTAACTTACGGTAAGGAGGTATGGGATACTTTACCCCCAAAACCAAGGCAGGTTTTAAATGATGCTAACCAAGTTATAACTATTAGTCGCTACAGTTGCGATCGCATTTACGAATCTAATAACATAGATAAGGATAAAATAGATATTCTGCCCTGTGTAGTGGATGCCCAGAGATTCACCATTGCCCCAAAACCCCCTGAATTGCTGGAAAAATATAACTTGCAAAATAGTAAGGTATTATTAACCGTAACTAGACTATGGTCAGGGGATATTTATAAAGGAGTAGATGTTACTATCCGGGCATTACCGAAGATCTTAAAAATTTATCCTGATGTAAAATATTTGGTAGTGGGTAGAGGAGATGACCAACCAAGACTGAAAAAGTTAAGCCGAGATTTGGGCATCGAAGAAAAAGTAATCTTTGCTGGTTTTGTACCTACCCCCGAATTAGTAAGCCATTACCAAGTCTGTGACGCTTATATTATGCCCTCCCAAGAAGGTTTTGGCATTGTTTACCTTGAAGCCATGGCTTGTGGTAAGCCCGTATTGAGTGGGGATAATGACGGTTCGGCAGATCCCTTACAGGATGGGCATTTGGGCTGGAGAGTACCCCATCGAGATGTGGATGCGGTGGCAAATGGTTGTATAGAAATTTTACAAGGAAATGACCGCCGTTGCGATGGAAAATGGTTACGGCAGGAGACTATAAAAAAATTTAGTTTACAAGTTTTGGATAAAAGATTAAAGGAATTAATTGAGGGGTAAACAAAACAGAGAAATTACGACTTATTGTCTAAACCTAACCTCTCACTTTCGCCACCATAGCCCTCACCAATCCATCAAGGGTGTATTCTTGGGCTTCCATATCTACTCTACCAAATATTTCTTGACAAGTAACAGAGGTTTGAGGACCGATAGAGGCGATCGCAATGTGATTAAATAAAGAAAGGGTATCGTGGGGATGTTGTGCCTTTACCATGGTATAAAAATTACCCACAGTTTTAGAACTAGCAAAAGTAATCATATCAATAATGCTATTTTGTAGAGCATCTAGTATGGTTTCATCCATTTCCTTGGGGCAACCCGACTGATAAGCCGACACCTCTGTTATGTGCGCCCCCTTTTGGGTTAAATGTTGCACCAGAATTTCCCTCCCCCCAGTTTCTACCCGAGGGAAGAGAATTTGTTTTCCCCTCAATGACTCCGGAAAATTCTCCGCCATGGAGTCGGCGATAAAATCAGGGGGAATAAAGTCTGCTTGTAGATTATACTCCTGTAAAACTTGGGCAGTTTTTTTTCCCACCACCGCAATTTTGATTCCTTTTAAGTTTGTTTGGTTTTTTCCAGCCTTTTCTAATCTCTGCCAAAAATAGTTTACCCCATTGGCACTGGTTAAAATTATCCATTCAAAATTATTAATATGTGCGATCGCACTATCCAACCCATCCCAACTAGAAGGGGGGGTAATCTCCAGCGCTGGCAACTCAAACACTGTTGCCCCTTTTTTCTCCAGCATTTTCCGAAACTGACTAGAAGAAGAGATAGCACGGGTAACTAAAATAGTTTGTCCAGCTAAAGGATAATTGTCTGTATATGTAGGCATGCTGAGGACAGTTGTTATAAAACCATTTATCGATTTTCAACCGTCCTTGGCAAACTGTCAACTATTTATGTCCGTTGTGGACTTATCATTAAGTTTTTTAAACCTTTGAGCAATTAACAATAAAATATAGACCAGTAATACATAAATGAGGGCGAGAAAAGGAATGAGCATGGAAAAACCTCCGAAAATAAGGGTAACAACAAACCAAAAATCGAACACTTTTAACCAACGAGGATCAAAATGTTCAGGAATAAAATAGCATTGGCTATAGAGTATATCTAAGCAAACAGCTTCAAATTTGCACCGCAAAGCATTGCAATCCATCACTGTAGTTGCACCGATATATATTATGAATAAAAATTACGTCCGCTTTTGTCGTAAATTCAGCTTGAATCTTTAACAGGCATATTAACTTTGTCTCACTACCCCATTAGTAACCAAAAATAACCGTTACTATTTTCAAAAACTCCTCAATAATTATTTATCTACGGGGCTATTAAAAATTCATAGGTAGCACAAAAGAGATGGGAGATGAAAAAGAAACCAGACTTAACCCCAAACAAGGTCAAACCATCTATCCTCACACTCACATATTACTGATAAAACCCTGTTCACTAAAAGTCGAGGCTTTCAACTCTAATCAAGCTACGCCTAAAGCCACAAATATTCACGACATATTTTAGCGTGAGAGTTTTTTTAAACTTAAGAGAAAGTTATTTATTCCCTGAGTATATGATAGCATAGATTTTCAAAAATTAGAATTTTTTTTATTTTTTTTCTCAAGCCATAACCCTTGTCAAATATAGAATTGGATGCTTTTGTTTTGTTTCAAAGTATGAGAAGATGAAGAGTTGCCGTGTCAGTAAGCAAACCATAGCTTAAAATAGTAATAAGATATGTGAACTTTCGTAAACTATTTTTGCTAATACAACTCATCAATGACAACTGTAACCTCTCTATTCCAGCCCGTTGACCAAGATTTGCACCTCCTAATCGACAATTTAACCAAGTTAGTAGGCGCCCAACATCCCATTCTAGGAGCGGCAGCAGAGCATTTATTCAGTGCAGGGGGAAAAAGAATTCGCCCAGCGATTGTATTACTCGTGTCTCGTGCCACCATGGAAAAAGAAGACATAACCTCTCGCCATCGGCGCTTAGCAGAAATCACGGAGATGATTCATACTGCTAGTTTGGTTCATGATGATGTAGTTGATGATGCAGAATTAAGAAGACAAGTTCCCACGGTGAATAGTTTATTTGGCAATCGCATTGCTGTTTTAGCAGGGGATTTTCTCTTTGCCCAGTCATCATGGTATTTGGCAAACCTAGATAATTTACAGGTAGTCAAGTTATTATCTGAGGTAATTAGGGATTTTGCCGAAGGAGAAATTCAGCAGGGTTTGAGTTGCTTTGACACGGATGTATCTTTAGAAAAGTATTTACAAAAGAGTTATTTTAAAACCGCTTCTTTGATGGCCAATAGTGCCAAAGCCGCGGCCGTATTGAGTGATACCAGCAAGGAAACGGCACAAAAAATTTACAACTATGGCAAAAATCTGGGATTAGCTTTCCAAATTGTGGATGATATTTTAGATTTTACCTCCCCCACGGAGGTTTTGGGGAAACCGGGGGGCTCAGATTTAGCTAGTGGAAATTTAACTGCCCCTGTCATATTTGCTATGGAGGAAAATCCTTCCCTTACCATGCTCATCGAGAGAGAATTTAGTGAGGAGGGAGATTTGGAACAAGCCCTAGAATTAGTTTATGATAGTAATGGTATCGAGAAATCTAGGGCAATGGCTGAACATCACAGTAAGTTAGCTTTACAGGAGTTAGATTGTTTATCCCCTTCCCCTTCTACTCAGGCTTTGATGGAGTTGACTGATTATCTTTTAAGCAGAATTAAATAATTGATAGTTGAGAATGGATAATTAAAGTTGTTTTTAATTTATCTTTTTATTCTTAATTATTTATGGGAGTAAACAGGAAACAGCATCCCTTAATTATGATATGAAACATCATTGAATTACCATAAACTTTCAATCTTTTTAATAGCATGGCAAGTCCCTATTTCCTTAAATTATTTTAAAAATCTTTCTTGTAGAGTTAAAGTAATAATTGAACGGATAAAAAAGAGGGAGAATAATCCCGTTAAACCAAATAAAATTACTGCCCATTGACTATAAATAGTTGAAACCAGTAAAATGGCATTTAGTAAAGAAAAACCCATTAAAGAGCCATAAAGAATGGTTTTTAGCGCTAAATAAATATTTTTAAACATCCTTTCATTTTCTAAAGATCGCACCCTAAGCTGTAATTCTCCGCCGTCTAATTTGGCTTGAAATTCTTGCATAAAGCTTTCAAGGGAGGAGGGTTTATTGATTTTTTCCTTGATAAATATTTTTGTCTGATTAAAAACAGTTACTAATAGATTTCCTTGATTTCCTGAGCGAATAATATTTTTGACAAATGGTTGACTAGCCGCCATTAAGTTGTATTCTGGATCTAAATTTCGAGCTATGCCATCGAGGGTAGTTAAGGCTTTGACGATAAATGTCATTTGGGGTGGTAAACGGAAGGGTTGTTGCTCAAACATGACATAAATTTCGGTGCTTATTTCCTGAAAGGCGTTGACATCTACGGGTTTATCTCTAAATTTTTCAAGGAGAAAACTAATCAATCTTTTCACTGCACTCATGTCTGCCATACGCTCGATTAAACCCATGTAAATGAGCATATCTAACACTTTATCTGTATCTTTACGTAGGATAGCAAAAAAAGTTTGAACCATTTGTTCTTGGGCTAGTCCTTTCACTTCTGCCATGGTGCCAAAATCGTAAAAAATAATTGCACCATCATCCCTTACTGCCATATTACCAGGATGGGGGTCTGTTTGGAAAAATCCATCTTCTAATAGTTGTTTTAAGTAACTACAAATACCAGTTTCGATGAGAGGTTTGAGGGGAATGGCTTTTTTTTGGAGGGCTTCTTTGTCGTTGATTTTGATACCTGGAAGATATTCTAGGGTTAGAATGGTGGCGGTGGTATATTGCCAATATACTTTGGGGGCGACTACTTTAGGATAGTTATGAAAGTTATTACGAAAACGTTCTGCATTTTTTCCTTCGTTTATATAGTCTATTTCTGAGAATAATAGTTCGAAAAATTCTTGATAAACTAATTTCAATTCATACTTTTTAAAACCAGGCAAAATGCGATTACCTAGGTTAATAATTTGTTTTAATACTTGAAAATCGAGGTTAAATAATTTATCTAATCCTTTTCTTTGTACTTTAATTACTACTTCTTCCCCTGTTCTTAATTTTGCCCAATGTACCTGCCCTAGACTAGCTGCGGCGATGGGGATGGGTTCAAATTCTTGATAGATACTATATATAGATGTGTTTAATTCTGCTTCGATAAGGGCGATCGCCTCTTCAGATGCAAAAGCAGGAACTCGATCTTGTAACTTACTAAGTTCGGTAATATATTCTATAGGAATTAAGTCAGGACGAGTAGATAATGCCTGACCAATTTTAATAAAAGTAGGGCCTAATTCTATTAACTTATTAACCAACCATTTAGCTCTTTTATGTCGTTGAAAAGAACTATTTTTTCTGAAACAAAAATCTTGTAAAAGATAAAATATAAATCGGAAGGCGATATTAAAAATCTGCCATTGACGTTTGAGGGGGGAATAACTGCTACGCTCCCATGATATATTCGGCTCAGTAAACTTCATGCACTTCTTGCGGTAAAGTTATGGTAAAAGTGTTGATATAGTCCTTAGAATTAGGAGATAAAATACTAGAAACTTCAATAGTACCATTTAAATTCTCTACCAAGGACTTAACTAAAGCAAGTCCTAATCCAGTACCCCCATTAGTGACATTTTCAACGTTATTACCCTGATAAAAAGGTTGAAAAATATTTTCTTGTTCCTCTGCCGCAATTTCTGCTCCAATATTAGATATTTCAATGATAAAATTATTCAGATGCTTTTCAATGATTAAATATATCACTGTTTGAGCGGTAGAAAACTTGATGGCATTAAAAATTAACTCCTTAATAATTAAATCAAAACTGTTCAAATCTGTTAATAAAAAATCTAACTGAGCATTAACATTTAAACTAAGTTGAGATTCCGTTAATTTCTCTATAAACTTCTGACGAATATCTTGTAAAAAAGATGAAATATGTACTTTTTGAGGGCTAATTTCCATCTCTTTTACTCTTAACTTTTGAATAGTCAAAAGATTATCAACCAAGTTAATTTCCTTGTCGCATTCCTGTTCTAAAATATCTATGTAAAGTTCTAAAGATTCATTGACATTACGTAACTTAAGCATTTTTATTCCTGTTTTTAAGTTAGATAAAGGAGTTTTTAAAGCATCACTCATACTAGCAATAAACTCATCCTTTACCTTATTAGATTCTCTTAATTCCTCTAAATGAAATCTTAGTTTATTAGATAATTTTGCCTGTACATCGAGGCTAAATCTTAGTTGACTGGTGCGCTCGTTTACCAGAGATTGAACTTTCTTAACAGTTTGTTGATTAATAATATCAGAAGTTACTTTTTTGCCAATCCACTTAAAAGCCTCTATTTCAGCATTAGTCCATATTTTTTGGCTGTAGCTTTGTAAAATTAAACTACCCAAAATATTAGGTTGATATTTAGTTTTTTGTCTTTCTAAATAAAGAGGAATAAATAATAATGAATTGATTAAATGAAGGTCAAAAACTTCTGTCCAGTCTCCCCCTTCGGCGTATTTATTAATGTCTTTTAAAGTATCTAGTATTAATACATCTGGGGCAGTTTTCCATCCATGGGATATAAGAGAAGACTTAGATAATTCATAATATTTTATTTCTTTATCCGCATCATAATTTTGAGACTCACAACAATCAAAAACCTTTTCTAGGGTAGCCGAAGGTATAGGTTTATTTTTCTGATAGGATTGAGTAATATGATCGTATTTAAACCGTATAATGGAAAGTCTATTTAGTTTAAGGACTTTTACGGTGTTAATCAAATCAAGATCAAAAATAGCGTCCATTTAAATAATATTATTAGCCCTTAATCAATATCCTCTATCATACTTACTTATTCCAGAAAATTTAACAACTAGCTAGTTATTATCAATTATTTTTATTTCACTGGTTTATGGGAAGTGGTATTGGAATCTAATTTGGGTTTAGTATGAGACAATTCTCGATGGTTATGATTTTTATTTCGAGGTAAGGGTTTTGTACGAGGACAAGCATAAGGGATTACTTTTTGTATTTTAAGGGAATCTCCTTCTCGACGACAAAGTATTTTGTAAACATAGCCACTCCACAACTTTTTATTTTTTAACCAATCATAGGTATTATTAAAAGTGTATTTAAATTTTTTAATAAAACCCGTTTCTCTGGCTTGTTGTCGTACTTCTTTTAAGCCCATAGAGCGCTGTACAGTGAGATTTTTTTGTACTGTCCACACTCCTATAAATTCCCATGTTTCCCAGCCTCTTTCATTGGTAGGCATATTCATATCCCAAGCAATAATTTGTAATCCCACCAATTTGTTATTTTTCATTTTGGGATAGCCTCGAAACCAATGGGCCCCTAAAACTCCTTCTCTATTGTGGGCTAACCATTTTAGCCTTGCATCTTTAAAGGTGGCTTCCAAGACGCAACCATCGGGCAATATTAGGTTATGACAACTATTTTCTTCAGTGGGGGGTACTAATATACCATGAACCTCGGCGATCGCCTGATGACAACCATTACCTGCTAAAATTTTATAGCGATTCTTGTGGGACTGGGAGGAAGATATTATTTTTTTGTCGGAATGCTGATAGTGGGAAGCCACGGTAACTTTTTCCTTGACTATGGTTTTTTTGCTTTGGACATTCTCCCATCGCTAAATCAAAGATTATATTGACGAGGGATGCCGTACATTTTACTTTCTACGCAAGGAGAAGGTTTTTTGTGCCATTAACTCCCAGTGAAAAATAATCTTGTCAAAAAGTTATCACATTTTGGGCTGAGATGTTAATTAAGTTTTTGGTTGACTTTTGAGTATGGGTAAATGTTGCCCTCGGAAAATTTCTTCACTAGCTTTTCCTAGGCTATCCATCATACCTCCCATTTCACGACTAATGCTTAATCCCAAAAGAATTGGAGGGGTTAGAATACTAATACCTAACTCTAGGACAAAGGGATTATGATTATTTTGATTATCCATATTAATATTTTTGTGCTCACAGGGCTTTAAAATGATTTTACTATAAAAAATACTTTCTTTATTGGTTTTTATCAATTAAATTAAAAGAATTAATTCATTTTGTTCTTTCATTTAGTAAATAGTATTTTAATAAGAATAACTTAATTCATCGAAACAACTATATTGCTAATTATAAAAAATAACAACTTTTGGTAAAAAAATATAAAAAATAAAAGCAAAATAATTTTTATATTACTAAGTATGGTAACCAATTACTAAATTTACATTGTACTAATTAATTTTATGAACTTTGGACAATCGATAGGATTTTTAGTATTTTTAATTTCACTTTATGTACTGTGGAAAATTAAACAATTAATTTTATTAATTTTCATGGCAACAATATTTGCCGTGGCATTGAATCGTTTAGTCAGGATATTTTTAAATTTCAATGTTAGTCGTAAATACGCCACCCTAGTTATCGGACTTATCAGTTTACTTGTTTTTAATATATTAGTAGTGGTTATTTTACCGCCCTTTATTGAACAGTTTCAACTATTGATTAATACTTTACCCAAAGTTTGGGAAGAGATAAACCCTAGTTTAGAAGAGTTTTACTCAAACTATTTAGAGGGTAATTTTGCCGTACCTAGTTTTAATGATGTTATCGGTAATTATTCCAGTCTTAGCAGTAATTTAGTTAATAACTTTTTAGTCGTATTTTCTAATGTTGTCGCCGTAACATTACAAATTGTCTTTGTTTTATTTCTGACTGTTGTTTTTTTACTAAATCCTTCCCGTTATCGTCGTTATTGCCTCAAACTCTTTCCCTCTTTTTATCGCCGTCGTGCCTCAGAAATATTTGATAAAAGTGAAATTGCCATTGTTAGTTGGTTGAGTGGAATTTTAGTTAATTGTCTATTTATTGGCACTTTAAGTGGTGCTGGTTTGTTAATATTTCAAGTAAGATTAGTTTTAGTTCATGCCCTTTTGGCTGGACTTTTGAATTTTATTCCCAATATTGGTCCTACCATTAGCGTTGTTTTTCCTATTATGATCGCACTACTCGATTCCCCGTGGAAAATTGTAGCAATTTTAATTTGGTATTTTATCATTCAAACCATCGAAAGCTATTGGCTAACTCCAAAGGTAATGGCAGATAAGGTTTCTTTACTTCCTGCCATAACTCTTTTTGCTCAAATATTTTTTGCCCAGTCTTTCGGAATAATTGGTTTATTACTAGCGCTTCCTTTGACAGTAGTGGTTAAAACTTGGGCTGAGGAGTTGTTGTTTAAAGATATTTTGGATAAATGGCAAGGAGAAAATTTACCTGTTGAAGTTAACCCTGAAGAGAATGGGGAAAAAATAGCCTAAAAAAGTGGTGGGCAATACCCACCTAACTTAGTCACTATCTATCCTCAATCAGTGATCGTATTAGCTAACCACCCAACCCGCACTTAAAACCACTGTGAGGGCAACGAAGGTAATACTCAAGGCCCATGTGATACGGTTAAGAGTAGCCTCTGCGGTTTTCACACTGGTAAACAATTGTGCTTGTCCGCCAATGCCTCCTAGGCCATCTCCTTTGGGAGAATGGAGTAAGACTACCACGATTAATAATAGGGCTGATACTGCCCATACGATTTGTACAATTTGATAAGCTGTCATGTAGTTAATATATGAATAATTTTACTATGGATGCCTTCCCTATTATGGCTGATTATGGAATAGAAGAAAAGCATCGATAGGGAGAAGGTGCGATAATCTACACCGAAATACTAACAGGGGTGCGACTTTGCTTAACATCATACCCTGCTTTAACGATCATCGATCGCCCCGTCATCTCCGCAGGTTGAGGTAGTTGTAAAATTTCGAGGATAGTAGGGGCAATATCCGCCAGTTTACCATCATCCCGAAGATTTACATCACCACCATGACCGGGGATTTTGCGTTTTTCCCCTTCGATGAGAATAAAAGGTACTTTATTGGTGGTGTGAGCAGTCCAAGGATTATTTTCCTCATCACTCATATATTCCGCATTACCATGGTCTGCGGTAATTATCACTGTACCACTAACTTGGTTAATGGCTTCTAATAGTTTTCCTAAACATCTATCCACCGCCTCAATGGCTTCCACTGCCTTATCTAACATTCCCGTATGTCCTACCATATCAGGGTTAGCATAGTTTAACACCACAAAGGCATATTCCCCCTTGGTGATGGCTTGACAGGCTACTTGAGTTAACTTTTCGGCGGACATAGCGGGGGCTTTATCATAAGTGGATACCATGGGGCTTTGCACTAATTCTCTGTCTTCCCCCTCAAAGGGTTGCTCTAATCCACCGTTGAAAAAGTAAGTGACATGGGGATATTTTTCGGTTTCAGAAGTACGAAATTGTTTTAATCCTGCGTTGGCAATGACTTCCCCTAGAAGGTTGGTAAGTTGTTCTGGTTCAAAGGCAACTTTTACAGGTAAATTGGGATCGTATTGAGTGAAAGTAGCAAAGCTCAGAGGTTTTATTAATTCTCTTTCAAAACCATCAAACTTTTCCATAGTAAGGGCGTAGCATAGTTGACGAGCCCTATCAGGACGGAAGTTATAAAATATTACTCCATCTTGTGCTTCGATGGCACCGGGGGCGAGACGAGTAGGTTCGATAAATTCGTCGTTTATGTGGTTGTTATAGGATTCTTGGATAAGAGTTTCGGCACTTTCTTGGATGATGTTATCATCTTGGGTATATAAATCATAAGCTTTTTTGGTTCTGTCCCAACGACGATCTCTATCCATGGCAAAATAACGTCCACAAACAGTTACAATTTTACCCACACCAATTTTGTCGATATGTTCTTGAATCGCCTTAACATAGTTGATAGCGTCACTAGGGTTGGTATCTCGTCCATCGGTAATAACATGGACACAAACGTCACTAATTCCCTGTAACTTGGCTAAGTCTAGTAAACCGATTAAATGGTCTAAATGGGAGTGTACTCCCCCATCAGAGCATAAGCCGATTAAGTGTAATTTGCTTTCAGATTTGATGACATCCTGACATACGGATTCAAGGGCAGGGTTATTAAATATTGAGCCATCTTCTACGGCATCGGAAATTCTTACTAATTCTTGGGGTACAACCCTACCAGCCCCGATGTTTAAATGTCCTACTTCTGAATTTCCCATCTGTCCATGGGGGAGTCCCACCGCCTTTCCTGAAGCACTGATAAGGGTATGGGGATAGACTTGGGTTAATGTATCCATTATAGGAGTATTGGCAAGGGCGATCGCATTTGCCCGATCATCCTCACGAAAACCCCATCCATCTAATATTACTAGCACCACTGGAGAAATTGCCGCCTGACTCATAATACTTATTCCTAGTCTTCTAAAATTGTCTAATTAGCTGCAATTCGATAATAACATTGAAAGAGTGAACAGGGAACAATTAACCGTAAAGAGTTATCCGTAAATCTTAACAAGCCTTATGCTATCTTACTTTGGAGGTTGGGAAAATTATTTATTCTCACTAAAAAAAACACAAAATATACTTGATTTTCAAGAAATTATTATCTCTGTTAATCCATAGGTCTATGACCCTAGTTCTAAAATTTATTGATCAGATAATGATTCTTCATTCAAAGTCTTGTCAATTATATCCATTGTATAACATTTGATATACAGGATTAATGTTTATATAAACAGGTTTAGATTACTTTATAAGTTTTAAAAACAAATAATAACCATTATATATAGACTGTTTAAGGCAATTCTAAATAAAAGATTAAATTATTTTTATATTTGATTTACCTTAGATTTTTTGATAAATATTGACTATATAATTGATAAAAAGTTTTAATAATTTTCATGGGAAGAAAAAGGAATTAACCTTATGATGATGATTTCGTGGTCAAAATAGGTTAAGTTGTCGGGAAACAGGGGCAAAGGAGCGACGATGATAGGGGGTGATGCCATATTGCCCGATCGCCCGAATATGTTTTTTGGTACCATATCCTTTATTATGCTCAAGGTCATAATGGGGGTATTGTTGGCTATATTCCACCATTTTTTCGTCTCGCCATACCTTGGCTAAAATACTGGCAGCGGCAATTAGGGGCGATCGCCCATCACCCTGTATCATAGTAATCTGGGGATATGGTAGCCGAGAAATAGCCTGATTACCATCCACCAAACAAAGCTCAGGGGTATATTTTAACTGAGTCAGTGCGTCATACATTGCCGACAAAGAAGCCTGAAGGATGTTAATTTTGTCGATGGTTGCCACATCTACCACCCCCACAGCATAATCCGTCACCAAGGATTGAATTTGAGGTACTAGGGCTTCTCGTTTCTTCGGGCTTAACTTTTTACTGTCTTTTACTCCTAAATCAGCCAAAAGGGCGATCGCACTTACAGGCATCACCACGGCCACCGCTACCACCTCCCCAAATAGACAACCTCGCCCCACCTCATCAACCCCCGCTACCAAAGCAGTGGGGGAGAGAGAATCAAGGACAAAGCCGTCATCCATCATAATTACTCTTCAGAATTGTTCGTTTTAGAACGACGACGACGGGTACGCACCACAGGGCGATCGCCATTTAAAGCCTCCTTAACCACCGCTTCTGCGATGGTTTCAGGCTCAGATACCTTTGTCATTACTTCTTCCTCAGACTCCACAGGTAAACTATTATCATCATCATCCTCAACCACTTCAACATCACCCTCATAACTCTCCTCAAGTCTCAAAGGCAAAGACATCTCAACCTTAACATCCTTCTCCTGCTCAGTATGAGAATCATCGCCCACATCTACCGAAGAAGAACTAAAAATAACCTCTGAATCCTTTTCCACCGTTTTATCCGATAAATTATCATCCTCTTGAGGCAAAGAATCATCAGGAGACTTCACATAAACCAACACCGACTTAGGATCCTTAATTTCCCGATCCAAATGTAACAAAGGAGAAACCCCCATCATCGCATAAATATCCTGTTGTGCCTCCGACATGGTTACCACCACTTTCTCCAACGTAGTCTCATCTCGACGGGCGCTTCTGGATAAATAAGTGCGCTCCTTACGCTCAGGTTTCGGAGAATCCCCCTCATTACCATTCTTATTACTTGTACCATTATTATTAGTCGTATCATCCTTATCTAGACCATCACGACGACGGCGACGGCGACTACTTTCCGTTTCCCTAGCACCATTTACCGAAGCACTATCCTTCTCATCTGGGGAAATAGCCCCATCATTACTGACATTGATAATAGGTTTACTATCATCAATAGTTGGCTTCTCAACCCCTTTAGTAATCACCACAGGCTGACTAAAATTCGTCACTATTTCAATGTCTTGATGGCCTGGTAGATGAGCCATAACACCCAAACCCCCACACTGAGAACAAGTCTGGGCAAACAACTCATAAATATTTTTACCCTGACGCTTCCTGGTCAACTCCACTAACCCCAACTCCGTCAACTGAGCAATTTGTGGTGCTGCCTTATCCGACTTCAAAGCCTTCTCAAAATCTTGAATTAAGTCCAACTTATCCTGACGGGAATCCATATCGATAAAATCGACAATAATTACCCCACCAATATTACGCAACTTCAACTGGCGAGCAATTTCCACCGCCGCTTCCCTATTTGTCCAAGAAACCGTCTGGCGAGAAGTAGCCGAGTTAGTAAACGAACCAGAGTTGACATCAATCACTGTCAATGCTTCCGTTGGCTCAATAATAATATAACCTCCGGAAGGTAAATCAACCCTAGGTTTCAGAGCTTCTTTGATGGCTGCATTTACTCGGAAATAATCCAAAATGGAAGTATAACCTTGATGACATTCAATCACCACTCCGCTAGGATGACGACTTGCACTCCAATCATTAAGCTGTTTTTTTACCCGCTTAACACTATTGTCCGAGTCAACCACAATGCGATTAACCTCGTCTGTGTACATATCCCGTAATACCCTTTGAATAAAATCATCGTCACGATTTAACAACGCTGGGGCTTTTACGGTATTTGCTTCCTGTTTAATTTTTTCCCACTGCTTCTGTAAAAACTCTAAATCCTCGATAATAGTCTCTTCCGCTTTCCCCTCCGCTTCCGTACGCACCAACAAACCCATTCCCGCAGGTTTAGAAAGAATAGACAATGCCCTGAGACGATTTCTTTCATTTTCATTCTTGATGCGACGGGATAAACTGACCCCCTTACCATTGGGCATCAATACGAGATAACGCCCTGGTAAACTAATATTACCCGTTAAACGAGGGCCTTTATTACCCGTAGGCTCTTTCATTACCTGAACTAAAACCTTTTGATGGGGGCTTAATAATTCCGTAATAGCCGCTGCATTTCTCCGTAACCGAAGGGGACCTAAATCGGTTACATGGATAAAACCATTTTTTTCCGCATCACCAATATTGACAAAAGCCGCATCAATACCAGAAATTACATTTTCTACCGTTCCTAAATAAATATCTCCTACCTGTTGATTTCCTGTAGCGACTACCAACTCTTGAATTTGATCTTCTGCAAAAACCGCCGCAATATGATTTTTTTCAGCAATTATTATTTGTTTTGACATTCAATATTCCTCGAAATTTTTAAATCTTTATCAATATGAAAAATTACTTTTAAACAGACTAAAAATGTGGATATAGTTCCCCTAAATAATTTATCCAAATTTTAACTTAATTTTCTCCCTTTGTAGAGAGGTAGCACCATCAATCCATCATAGCTAGGGGAATTAAAACCTCATAATCGAAACAGGATTACCACCACAGTTTCCTTACAAATACTATTATTGGTAGTTTTAAAAAACAAAATGAGTTATCAAAGTACAAAAGAAGTTTTGACTATATTAAAATTAATACTTTTTTGTCAACTATAATATATAGTAATAAAATTTAAGTGGGTGGTATTTATAAATTAATATTTCAAGATCACTTCCTTTTTTTCATATAAATCTTATGCCATTAATGATGGTTATATATCTTCTACCTAAATCACTAAAACAATAGTCATTTCCTAAAAAATATTCCATCTTCACCATCCCTAGACTGCTATACAAATTTACACAAGTTAAACAAAATTGATTGGCTTAACTTAACCGCAATCTCATCAAAACCGAATTTTTTTGTTCTAGTCTGGAGGTTATTTAAGGTAAATCCAATTATCTTAGGAATTATTTATTACTCCAACACCTAAAACCTTTTTTTTATAGAATACTGAAATCGACTTTCTATCAGATAAAACATATAAATCTTCTGAATGATATTCAATGGTTTTAATATTTACTGGAGCTAAGGCTGTAGTATTCAGATGGTAAAAATTTTTGTTGGGTAGAAGAAGAGAGGGAAGAAAAAGACCCCTAGTATCAGGTTTCATCTCTTTTCCTATGGAACAATGAAAAACAGTTTATTTTCATAGGACAAACTTTGTGGGAACTATTGATAGTTTTTCTAAAGTTTGTTGTTGACTTTATATTATCTTAACCGATCTTACCATTTTTCGGTAATTTAGCCATCACACCTTAAGAAAATAAGTTTATCCTACATTATTTCTCTTCCCTTTTAGGGGTTCCTTGGGTTGTAATATGGAATATAATTTAGTAGTGCTCACCACTGAGATATAAAGATATTATCATGATTGTCAATAATTAGAAATCATATCTAAAATTGACAACGCTTTTCTTTACTATCATTGGTTTTTCATTAAATAACTAAGGTAAGTATTTTGTAATAACATTGCCACCGTCATGGGGCCTACTCCCCCTGGTACTGGGGTAATATAAGAAGCAATATTTTTAATGGCTTCGTAGTCAACATCTCCTACCAATTTTCCTTTTCCTTCTGCTGTTTCGATGCGATTGATACCCACGTCAATGACTACGGCATCTGGTTTCACCATATCAGCGGTAATCATTTCTGGTTTGCCCACCGCTGCTACGAGTATATCAGCATCTTTGGTGACTTCGGCTAGGTTAGGGGTGCGAGAATGAGCGATGGTGATGGTGGCATTTTCTTCTAATAACATGAGGGCGAGGGGTTTACCGACAAGGATACTTCTACCCACGACAACGGCTTTTTTTCCTGCTATGTCGATGTTATATTCTTTGAGGATTTCCATTACTCCTGCGGGGGTGCAACTGCGCAATCCTTTTTCTTGTCTGACTAATTTACCCAGGTTGTATGGGTGAAGTCCATCGGCATCTTTTTCGGGAAGAATTTTGAGGAGTAAACCGACGGAGTCTAGGTGCGGAGGTAGGGGGAGTTGTACTAAAATTCCATCTACGCGCTCATCTTGGTTTAACTGTGCGATCGCACTTTCTAACTCTTCTTGGGTAGCATTGGCTGGGAAATGACGACTAAAAGATTCCATGCCGACTTTTTGACAGGATTTTTCCTTGTTGCGTACATAAACGGCACTAGCGGGGTTATCTCCCACCATCAACACTGCTAATCCGGGCGCTCTTTTTCCTTGGGCTACTTGTTCACTAATTTGGGTTTGTAGCTTGGTTTGTATTTTCTGGGCTAAACTTTTACCGTCTAAGATTTTAGCAACCATGTTAGTAATAATTATCTGAGTTATTATGATACTTGAACTTTAACTTTTGATGATTATATAAGCATACTTTCCTTTATGGTCATTTTATTGTAATTATTTACTTATGAATCGATTTTTTTACTCTTGGCGTTCTGTTTTAATCGTTACTTCCCTCCTCACTTCTAGCTGTGCCTACCTTATTAATGGAGGTTTTGCGGGAGAAAATCAAGTGAATATAGAAACCATATCAACATTAGAGCAGGATAATGATGTTGAGGTTAAGGTAAAGGGTACTGTTAAAAATGTTATTCCCTTAGTCAATGGATATGCTTATGAAATAGAAGATAATACAGGCTCTATCTGGGTAATGACAACGGGAGAAAAACCAGAAATAGGTCAAAAGATTACCTCCCAAGCCATGGTTAAACGAGAGGAAATTATCATCGGGGAAGAGGATATGAGTAGTTTTTATCTCAAAGAAATAGTTGAAGAGGAAACCAATCTTTCTGAAAATGACATGGAAGAGGAAATTAACGCTGATGATACGATGGAATCTGAGAAAGATAATCAAACCCCAGAAACGGATAGCGAGGGATGAGGGATAAAAAATGTTTTTGATGGATTGGAAACATTAATTTATTGGACGTGACTGATTTTAAATATGATTTATCGTTTTGGTAGAGAATCGGGAATGGTAATAATATTTTCATGTCCTAATTTTGAGCATCATCTCTACCCCTCATCACCCGAACCCCTAATACCTAACTAACTGTTTCTAACTTACCGATGGTTTTATGTTCGTCGGTAAAGGTTTTTTGGGCTAACCTTTGTATATCCTCGGCACTAACAGCATTAATAGCTTCTAGGCGAGTAAAGACATTACGCCAATCCCCTGTTTTTGCTTGATATTGCGCCAAAAGATTTGCCATGCCCGAATTAGAATTTACCGAGCGTAATAAACTGGCGGTGGCTTGGGTTTTTACCCTTTCTAACTCATCCGTTGATACTAACTCCGTTTTTAGCTTTTCTATCTCCTTATCTAATTCTATGGCTAATTCATCGAGCGATCGCCCCGGGGCAGAAACTCCATAAAACAACATCAAATTTTCATACTTATTACCAGGAAAACCACTAAATCCAGATACACTGAGGGCAACCTTTTCCTCCTCTACCAAAGACTTGTATAAACGAGAAGTGCGGCCATCACTTAAAATCGAGCCCATAATCTCATAAACCACATAATCAGGATTGTTTAAACTAGGAATGTGATAACCCTCGAAATATAAAGGCTGAGAAGGATATTCCACCACCAGATTTCTGGTTTCTCGTTGCTCAGGTTCGTTTATAGTAAGGGAAGAAGGTTTAACACTATCGGGAAAACGTCCAAAATATTCCTGCGCCATACTTCTAGCTTCATCAGGGTTAACATCACCTACCATGGCAATGGTAATATTACTGCCCCCGTAATGAGTATCAAAAAAGTCTTGTACATTCGCCGTAGTCAAATTACGAATATCTTCCTCAAAACCAATAACAGGACGACGATAGGGATGGGAAACAAAGGCAGTTAACAAAAATTCTTCCACCATTTTACCGATGGCAGAGTTATCCGTGCGTAGTCTTCTTTCCTCTAAAATTACGTCTTTTTCCTCATAATATTCCCTAAATACAGGATCTAAAAATCGATTGGATTCCAGATACATCCACAACTCTAGTTTATTGGAAGGAAAATTATAAAAATAAGCCGTATAGTCGGCGGAAGTAGCAGCATTTAAGCCAACGCCCCCCTCAATTTCTACAATTTGCCCAAATTCATTTTGATTTACATACTCACTAGCTTTTTGATTTACTTCTCTAAATTGAGTTTCTAATTGAGCTAATTTTTCTTGATCATTTTCTGCCCTTGCCTGTTGAATTTGGTCAAAAAGACTGTCTAATTTTTCTAAAAGAGGCTTTTCTTTTTCATAGTTAATAGTGCCTATTTCTGATGTTCCTTTAAAGGCTAAATGTTCTAAATAATGGGCTACTCCTGTTTGCCCTTCTGGTTCATCCACTGCCCCTACATCTACATAAGTAACAAAGGAAACAATGGGAGCTTGATGGTTTTCAAGGATAATAAATTTTAAACCATTGTTAAGGGTAAATTCAGTGACATTATTTTTTACCTGTTCTAAATAAGGAGTAATTGACCGATTTTCGATACCTTGTGCAAAGGCAGAGTTAAGATTAACATTCCAAATTAATAAAGTTATTAATAATAGATTAAATATTTTTTTTAGGGCTGAGGTATATGATTGGAAGTATGGGACAAGAGGCTTAATTCCCTTGTTGTTATAGATTATATTTTTCATGATTTATTTACTATTTAGATAGATTATTTTAACTATGGGGGCAAGGGGCTTAAGCCCCTTGTTATAAATTCTATTTACTACGTTTTATTTTTTCTAAGACTTTATTTAATAAAAGTTCTAACTCTGGTAATTTTAACAGTTTGCCAATCAGTAGGAAAAGTGCGATCGCCCCTACACTAGCCACAGAGAGATTGATAAATTGTAAAATAAAACTTTCGTCACCCCAAAAAGAAGTTAAACCCTGATGGATACCCCAACAAGCAAAGCCAGAAATAACACTAGCAACTACCAAGATGACAAACACCCCAGCCCATTCGAGTAAAGGCAAACCATTGAGACGACGATGTAAAAGAGCAAGGAAAATGAGTAAGGAAATCACATTAACCCCAATGGTGGCAAATACCAAACCCTGCACCTCAAAACTCCTCACCAAGACGTAATCGAGAAAAGCATTGAGAAAAATATTAAAAATACTAATCTGAAAAGGAGTGTTTCCATCCCCCAAGGCATAAAACACCCGCACTAAAACATCCCTCGCCAAATAGAAAAACATCCCCAAACCGTAGGCAAGTAATACAGGGGCAACAATGGAGGAAGCGTCAGCACGGAATACTCCCCTTTCGTAGATAATTCTGACAATGGGCTGTGATAATGCCACAAAAATGGCACTAAAAGGGAACATGGTTAAACCTGTTAATACAAGACTTTGACGAATTTTTAGTTTTAATTCTCCCCAATTTTCAGGCTCTGTGAGACGGGAGAACACAGGTAAAAAAGGTACGAGAATCACGTTAGAAATGATGCCCACAGGGGTTAAAACCACAAAATTGGCGTAACGCATCGCAGCCGCCGCATTGGGCAAATAGGACGCAAAAAACAGGTCTGTATAGACATTGATATGTAACATTCCCGATGAGAGGGTAGCAGGTACCATTACCTTCATCACATCCTTTACCCCTTCCCTACCAAACTCGAACCGTAAACGAAAACGACTCAAGCCCGATTTCGACAGGGCTATTTGTTGGGCTAACCATTGCCATATACCCCCTAACAGGGTTGTTGATGCTAAGACGATGCCCCCTAGTCTCAAATATTCAGGGTCGTTTATTTCTCCCCCCAAAAACCAGAGTAAACCCCCCACCCCGATGATGGTGGTTAAGCTAGAGAAAAGGGGACTTAAACTCGGTAACCAGTACTGATCTGAGGCGTTGAGGCTACCAAAGCCGATGCCCACCAAACCAGCAAAAATGGCCAGGGGTGCCATGATTTGAAATTGGGTAATGGCGATCGCCCTTACTTCTGAATCTAAACCAGGGGCGATTAAATCAATAAAACGACTGGCATAAACAATCAAAATAATAGTGACAATAAATAAAATACCCGTCACCAAAGTAGTAACTGTTTCAATGAGGGGCGCTGCTTCTTTTTGATCTCGTTTTGCCAAGACGCTTACCAAAGCGCTGTGGAATGGCCCATTTATCCCCCCCAAAAGGATTAATAAAAACCCGGGTATCACATAGGAATAAGCGTAAGCATTCGCCACAGTTCCCACCCCAAAAGCCGCTGCCACTACCTGCTCCCTTACCAGCCCCACCACTTTACTGATAAAAGTTGCAACGCCGACAATTCCTGCAATATTGCCAATGGATCTTGTTTTACCTTTGTTCACGCCTAGAAAAGAATATTATGACTTGACCTATTATCGATGGACTGTGAACAATTGACAATGTAAAATTAATAATTAACCCCTAACCATGAACAATTTTTATTTAATGATGATCATGATGGTCATGATTCATAGGAGCAGATTCTTGTTGTTCAACGTTTAATCTAATCAAACTCATATCCTGTCTTCCATAGCTCATAACGCCCATGGTAACTTGTCCGAGGGCAAAAATTCCCATAGAAACCAAACCAATGGAAAATACTCCCATGGGTACTAAGCCAATGGAAATTACGCCATGGGGAATAGCACCGATGGAAATTAAACCATGGGGGGAAATACCGATGCAAAGTACACCGTCATGGGGGGCAATACCAATTTGAATTAGTTTTTTATTTTTTAGAGTTAGTCTCATGGAGGGCAAAATATATAATATCAGGATGACCAAAATATATATACCAAGGGTTTTTATGTCAAAAGACACTCTGTCAAATTTATCTGTCCATAATGAACAAGTGGGGTAATTTAGGGCAGGGAATAGGGAATGGTGATACTATCTTGAATACTAAGCTAGTTTAATCATTGAGCTATATTTCACATCATAATTAAGTAGTGGCATTTTTTTTATATGTATAAATGAGGAAACCTATAAACAAAAAATCTTTGCAAGAGAAAAAAACTACTTCAAATAAGCGATAGTAACCCCTGTACCCCCTTCATTACGGGGGGCTGTCTCATACTTACTCACTTGGGGATGCCGTTGCAAAAAGTCGTGAACCCCACTGCGTAAACTCCCTGTACCTTTACCATGGACTATCCATAACAGTCCTAATTCTGTGGCAGAGGCGATCGCCTTTTCCAGCACAGGTTCAGCTAAGTGGACTCTTTGCCCCCGAATATCCACAGTATTTTTTTCTACCCTTATCCTTGCGGTGGTTTTAGTCGCTTTATTATTATTTTGCGCCTTGGGGGCTTTTTGTTTCACCTCAGTTTTAGGGGATTTTTCCTTCTCAAACCTCTTACCATCCAAAGATTCAATATCTGTGAACGGTAGCACCATTTTCATAAAGCCAAAACGAGCTGTTAACTGTTCCCCTGTTTCATCCACATCAAGCACTTCGGCGGTTTGCCCAATGCTCAAGATTCTGACCCTTTCCCCTACCTTGGGCTTATAACTAGATTTTTTCTGAGATTTATGAATGGGGGTTAAAAAGCGATCGCCAATTTTCTCCAGATTTTCCCTTGCCTGTTGCGCCCCTTGGGCGGTGGGATTACCTTTTTTCTGTAACTCCTTAATCACTTGAGCAATCTGGCTTTTGGCATCCAGGAGCATTTTTTGCACCGCTTGTTCCTGTTGAGATTTTAAATCCCTTTCTCTATCCTGTAAAGAGGTGGCTTTAGCTTCGACTTCTTGATAAAAACGCTCGGTTTTAATTAATAAATCCTCCGCCTGTTTATGTTTCTCCTCTTGCTCCCTTCTTTGGTTTTCCAACTCCCCAATTAACTGGTTGACATCTTGGGAACAACCCCCTGCCAACTCTTGGGAATCCTCGATGACTTCTGAGGGTAAACCTAACCTTTGGGCAATAATTATGGCATTGGAGCGCCCTGGGATGCCCCACAATACTCGATAGGTGGGTTGAAGGCTCACATCATCAAATTCTACGGAGGCGTTTTCAAAGCGACTATCGTTATATTTTAGGGTTTTCAATTCCCCATAATGGGTAGTGGCAATGGTTAATAGATTATGCTCGGCAAGGTGTTTTAAGATGGCAATGGCGATCGCCGTTCCCTCGGTGGGATCTGTCCCCGCCCCCACTTCATCCAGTAAAACAAGGGATTTTGAGAGCTTATTAACTGTTTCTTTTTCCTCGGGGGAGAGGGATTCATCTTCAGGGTTTTCGGGCTGGTTAGAGGCTCTGAGGGCATCTACAATGCGAATAATACGGCGGATATGCCCAGAGAAGGTGGATAAGTTTTGTTCTAGGGATTGCTCATCTCCAATATCGGCCAAAACCTGCTCAAACCAAGGTATCTGCACAGGATCTTTGGCCGGGATAAAAATACCCACTTTTGCCATGAGGGCGGTAATGCCAATGGTTTTTAGGGTGACGGTTTTTCCCCCAGTGTTGGGGCCTGTGATGGCTACTACCCTTGTATCTGGTTTAATCAAAACATCGATGGGTACTACAGCTCCCCCTTCTTCTTTTTTTTCTTGCCACACCAAGAGGGGATGGCGTAGTTGACGCAGGACAATATTTTCTTGGGAGGAAAAATCAACAAATTCGGGAGGATTTCCTTCTAACCAAAGGCTATATCTGGCTTTAGCGGTGGCTAAATCAAGGGCAGTGGCGATCGCCAATAACTCTTCTAATTCTTCCCATACTTCGGCTACTTTTTCGGTTAAGGTTCGTAATATTTTTTCTTCTTCCCTTTTTTCCTGTCCTCTACTGGTTTGCAGACGGTTGCCCAAGTCCACAATAGCTCTAGGCTCTAGGTATAGGGTTGATCCTGTGGTGGAGGTATCGTGTACAATGCCCGTTATTTGCCCACTATGGGAAGCCTTGAGGGGTAGTACGAAGCGATCGCCCCTTTGAGTGACTACAGGCTCTTGGAGGGCGTTACCGTTGCGCTGGATAATACTTTGTAAGGTTTGTTGTATTTTACTTCTTAAACCTTTAATTTTTTGCCTAATTTCTCCTAATTGGGGAGATGCTCTTTCTGTGATTTCCCCACGATCATCTATGCAATAGTGAATTTCTTTCTCTAATTCAGGGAAAGTTCTTAATGTCTCGACTAATTCTTTGAGGGTAGGAGCATCTTCTAACTCTTCAATTACCCTTCTTAATTTCCTAATTCCAGCCAGGGTTGTCGCAAGATTTAGTAATTCATCCCCCTTGAGCATCCCCCCTAGTTTTGCTCTCTCTAAGGCATCGCCGATGTCGTGGATACCTGAAAATGACCAGTTAGGGTTCAAACTGGTTTCGATGCGATATACTTCTTTGGTTTGCTCTAATAACTTTTTGGTTTCCGACAAAGTTTTGGGTACAGTCAAGTGGCTAGATGCGATCGCACCTAACTTTGTAGCGGCAAATTTAGAAAGATGATGACATAATCTTTGCCATTCTAAAAGTCGGAAAGTTTCTTGTTCAATCAAAGCAAATATAGATAAGGTAATTGATAATTGAGAATGGATAATTAATAATGATAGTTAGCTGTTAACTGGATTTATCCCAGACACAAACATATTTACCATGGGCAATTCATACTCTTAATTATTGCACAAGAGAATGACCTCTAAATCTATTCCCTCAAGAAAAAATTAACCAAAATCAACTATAAATTAACCCACTAGCAAACTATGATCATAACGAGGTGCTTTACTCTCCGAGGATTTTACTTGATACTTAACAAGATTCGCCAACTCCTCTAACTGACTGATAGCCTCTGCACCTTCTAGCTTCATCAATTCTCGATCATCTTGCATTTCAGTCCATGTAATACCATAATCAGAAACTAGAAAGCGGATTAGATGATTGTCACCCAAACTCACCATAAAAGAAGCGCTCGTCAACTGAGTACCACAGGTATAGCAGGATGCAATATAACCTCTTTTCTCTAAAACAATGGCTAAGGCTTGGAGATTCATCACCAAATCCTTCACAAATTCTCTATACTCTTGTGCAAGTCTTATAAACATTTAGTACCTCCTATGGGTAAACTTACTTTACATTCTTAACAATAATTTAAGATTTGCCAAATTTATTATATGTTATCTTGATTCAAAAATGCAAAGATTAATATTTTGGGTAACAATTTAAGCATACCCTAATTAATTAAAATATGACGCATTTAGTTATTTTTCGTTCCTAATATTGCCATGAAACAACCACACCAATGGCGTTTTATCCCCTTGCTTAACCTTTCAGGAAAGGAACAAATGGCGATCGATAAATGGCTATTAATCCAACACCAAAAATATAATCATCCCCCCACCCTGCGTTTTTATACTTGGAATCGGCCCACAATTTCCCTCGGATTTAGTCAGAAAAAAAAATATCCCCCCCACTGGAATAACCTGCAATGGCACGGAAAATCCATAGATATAGTCCAACGCCCCAGCGGAGGTAGAGGAGTATTACACCAGGGAGATTTAACCTACGCAGTAATTTCTTCTCAGTTTGAGGGTAACTTAGATGAAGTTTATCGTCAGATTTCTCAGTTTCTCATCATGGGTTGGCAAAGATTAGGGGTTAACCTTTCCTTTGGTAAACCTCACCGACAATATTTCAAATCATCCAACTGCTTCGCCCTTTCTACCAACGCCGACTTAACAGATAGTCAGGGAAATAAGTTTATTGGCAGCGCCCAGCTAAAAAAGGGTAAATTTAGTCTTCAACATGGTTCAATGCTCTTAAATCCTACCCCAGAGCTATTTAAGAAAGTTTTTAATACCTTACCGCCCCAAGCTGTGTTAGAGAATTTTCCTAATATCGACACCATTATTGAAACTCTCCTTAATGCTGCCCAAGAATATTTTAACGCCGAATTTATCCATCAACCTCTTTCCTCTAAAGAGTGGAAATTAATTGAAATTGAAACCAAAGATATTCTCCATTAGAGTTGTTATTTTTCCCTACCTCAAATATTCCCAACCTTAACAAATAAACTTTTTCATCAAAGCCTAATTATTGATTCTTAATTCTCTCATCATATCCTGTTGAATAACCTCTTGCCCTCTCGTCATGGCGTTGTGTAAATCAGAATTATTAATCATTAACTTTTGCCACTTGTGCGCGTATCTGAGAGTATAACCAAAGCCTAAACTACCGAAAGTAAAGATGGTACAAGTAATAACGATTAAATATTTAAAAACTCCATTGTCACTTTTCTCTTTTGAGTTAGGGGAAACCTTTTTTAAATTCTGAGATTTTTTTACCTGATGATTAGATTGCTGTTTCCTCATCTGCTGAGTTTGTGTCTCTTTACTCATACTCTTAACTGCGTACCTTTTTGTTTGAGGGGATGAACTTGTACGAGCCGATTTAGTGCGAGATACCTCAAGATTGTGAGAGCGAAGTTTGGATCTATTATTTCCTCTGATAGTATGTCTTGTCATGGTAAAAGTTGAATTAAATTGGGTAGTGATTACGTCAGTAAAAAAATATTTAAACCCTTATAAATATTTTTGAGAGAATTTGCGTTAACTGGAAAAAGACAGTTATTCTCCCCTTTTTTGCAAATCTCATCGGGATTGAGATAAAATCATTGCTAAATAATTAAACCAATTATAGTTCTCTTTTTCCTGAATTAAATAATTATTATCAGTTAATTTTTGTAATGATACATCCTCTCTTTTTTCTATTTAAGGTACGCTGAAAAAAAAGGGGCTTGCCCCCTCTCTAACTCCTACACTAATATTGGTAAGCTATTAACCCCTGCAGACACTTGATTCGTGGTTGCTACCGAGGTATCAATGTTTGCTAAGAAATTACGTCCTATGGTTTCAGCATTTGAACCAATGTAGCGATTCTCTAAACCGCCAAAAAGAGCATCTGTAAATAAGTCTGCACTGGTAATTTTATTTCTGACTCTTATCGTATCGGTATCTCTTGCTCCTAATACAATTTCTAATGCGATCGCAGGTAAACTCACTTCTTCTTGATCAATCGCATTACGCCAGAAAGATAATCCTGCAGTATCGACATCACGATTAAAAGCATTACGATAAACCAAATTGATTCGACTATCTATAGTCAATGCGCCAAAAAGACGATTACTCTCGCTAGAGTTACCAAAATCATCGATAAACTCTTGGTATAATGCCCTCTGAGTTTCTGACAAAGAATTTAGCGTCACTCCGCCCCGTGGAGAATAAAATATGTTGTTGTCTCTTAAAACCTGATTCCAGAAGTTACGTCCTGCAGGATCTGCGGGTCTTCCATAATAACCAACATAAGCTAACTGGACTGTTCCAGATTCTAATGCCAATGGATTATTAGTTGAGGTAAAAGTGGTATTGGTTGAAGATCCACCCCCTCCGCCACCACCGTTTGTGGGAGGAGTTTCACCTCCATTATCATCATTAATAACGAAAATTCTTTCTTGTAAAGCTAAGCTAGTTTGTGGATTTGTAGTATTATTATTTTTGATTTCTATTTTATAGCCCAGTCTTGTATCCGGTGCGACAGACTTTACACTATTATTTGTTTCTTCAAATCCTGCGACTTTAATTCTAAAAGTATCCCCGGGGTCGTAAAAACCACTATCAACTGTTACTGTTTTGATTAGTGGATCAGCGCTTCCTTTACCAGCCTTGCCAGATTGTTCTCTTCTAACTTCCCCTGTTCTTTCATTTATTACACTAATATATCCTCTCGTGTTGTCAGAATTCAAAGCAGTAACTCCATTATCACTACTTCCAGTAACCGTGATAGTCAAAGTATCTTCACCATTAGCCGTTAACAAACTGAATTCGTCTGCATACCCTACCTTTGCTCCTTCAAGTTCATTGAGAAAACCTCTGATTTCAGTAGTTGCAACAAAAAGATTATCTGAATTCTCTAAAATTCCCGTTTGACTGATACTTTGTTGACCTGTCCCGATAATTTCATTAAAAATACTATTTTTTGCATCAAATATAAACTCTGGTTGAACTAAATCACCGTTAAGATCGATGGGATTAATTCTCACGGTGGAAACATAAGGGATTTTACTATCCGGATTAGGAAATAAAACGTTAAGGGCATTCTCACTTCTGCCTACCACCAATAATCGGTAAGTTTTTCCTGTTTCCAATAATTTATTTTCTATTGATACAGTGTTATCTGAAAGTTGGAAATCTATTACTGAATTATCATTAGGATCTACCAAAATAAGTTTTTTATCTACATTGCCAGTAACTTCAAAAGTTACCTCAGTGAAAGCATTTTGATTATTCAAAATAATTGGATTCATTCTAAACTCGAATTCATCAACTGGCTTCCCATCGGGTCTTGTTTGAATATTAGACAGATTAAAAGTACGTAGAAAGTCTTTGATTTCAAATGTTCCTGGTCTTCCTATGCTTGCAGCGTTGACTAAAGTACTCATCTTTTGTTCTTATTTTTCGGTGATTTTGGAATTACAATTTGGTTTCTATTACTATGTTTAAACTCTACACTAAATTGACGTTAATACTAACTATTTTTAAATCCAATACGCTTACTCATTTTTGTTTCATTGATTTTAAATCCAAATTCATCTAAAAGCATTGATTTAATCATTTTGCCCTAAAACAGCAAAAGTGCTATCATTAAAGAGAAATAATTTTCTTTCAAAAAAAATGCCCCTAAGTCTTTTCATTTCTCTTGGGAAATAAGTTTCTTACTCTATATCTTATCAAGTTGTTAAATATGTAACCTTATAAGTTACTTTTATTTAATAAAAATAATATACTCTACAGGCAAAAAAACATTTTAAGAATGTTTTTCTTTAATCTATTCTTTAATCGACTTTAACTATAAATAAACTTTTAGATATTGTTAGCATTCTCAGAAATTCAGTCCTTCGAAATTGCATACATCAAATATTGACAACAAGTCCAGAAAAAAGCTATGATGATAAATTGTGAGTTTTGGACAAATAAAAAATCGATGTCTATAAATGCAAAAGCCATAATCCAGTCCATCGAGGCGGATTATATGAAAGAGAAAGGCTCATTACCATCCCTTAACGTCGGCGACACCATTAAAGTAGGTGTTCGTATTCAAGAAGGTGGTAAAGAAAGAGTACAGCCCTTTGAGGGAACCATAATCGCCATGCGTAATGGTGGAATTAACGAAACCATTACCGTCAGAAAAATCTTCCAAGGAGTAGGAGTAGAAAGGGTATTCCTTTTACACTCTCCCAAAATTGCGGACATCCAAGTAATCCGTAGAGGTAAGGTTAGAAGAGCTAAACTATACTATCTCAGAGATAGAGTTGGTAAGGCCACCAGAATCAAACAACGTTTCGATCGCCCTATAGAAAAGGCCGCTAAAACTAAAACCAAAACTAAAGCTAAATAGTTTCACCTTGTCATCTTAAACACCAGAGTTAACCAAAAACACCAACAGTGACTGAAAGCACTTCAGGAGCTTTGATACTTGACAAATAAAACTAAAGTTAGTTATAGTATCTAAATATACGTCCTTAGTTCAGTTGGTAGAACGTCGGTCTCCAAAACCGAATGTCAGGGGTTCAAGTCCTCTAGGACGTGTTGGTAAGAAAGGTTAATAATGTTGTGCTTAAGTGACCTTATAATAAAGATTCAAGGGTGAGATAAAATCGCTCAAGTAATCATCGTAGGTAAATATAAGGAGTCATCATGACCAACAAAGAAACTATTAAGCAAAAAGGCAAAGAGGCTGAAGGGTCTAAAAGCGACAGAGCAACCTTCATAGAAGAAACTAAACAAGAATTAACCAAAGTTGTTTGGCCCTCCCGTCAACAACTCGTTAGTGAATCTGTGGCCGTAATCTTAATGGTGACAGTGGTAGCTACCGTAATTTATTTAGTTGATAATATATTTAGCTGGTCAGCTGGGAAGGTGTTTTAATGGGTTTATACTCGGAAAACGATACCGAGCAGAAAAAAACTGTGGCAGTGGGTAAACCCCGCTGGTACGTAGTACAAGTTTCCGCAGGTTGTGAAAAAAAAGTTAAAACCGACATTGAACAAAGAATCCACGGCTTCGATCTAGCTGATAGAGTTCTTGAGGTGAGAATTCCCCAAAGCCCTAGTGTTAAAGTCCGTAAGGATGGCAGCCGCTACCAAAGTGAAGAAAAAGTATTACCCGGCTATGTCCTCGTAAATATGGTCTTAGATGATCATGCTTGGCAGATGGTCAAAAATACTCCCAACGTCATCAACTTTGTAGGTGCAGAACAAAGACGGGCTGTCGGCAGAGGTAGAGGTCATGTAAAGCCCTTACCCCTATCACCCTCCGAGGTAAATCGCATCTTTAAACAAATGGATGACGCTGAACCCGTGGTCAAAATTGATATGGAAATTGGGGATCAAATTTTGGTACTCAGTGGACCATTCAAAGACTTTGCTGGGGAAGTTATCGAAGTGAGCGGTGATAAGAACAAACTTAAAGCCCTACTGTCAATCTTCGGTAGAGATACCCCCGTAGAACTCGAATTTAATCAAGTAGAAAAACAAGGATAAAAATAAAAGGAATAAACGATGGCAAAAAAAGTCGTTGCACTAATCAAACTCGCTTTACCCGCAGGTAAGGCAAACCCCGCTCCCCCCGTAGGTCCTGCCCTCGGTCAGCATGGGGTAAATATCATGGCATTTTGTAAAGAATATAATGCCCAAACCTCTAACCAAGCAGGGATGATTATTCCTGTGGAGATTTCTGTTTATGAAGATCGTAGTTTTACTTTCATTCTCAAAACACCTCCTGCCTCTGTTTTAATCAAAAAAGCAGTGGGTATTGATAAAGGTTCTAAAGAGCCTAACCGTGAAAAAGTAGCTCAAATTACTGAAGATCAATTGAGAGAAATTGCTCAAACCAAAATGCCTGACTTGAATGCCAATGACATTGAAGCAGCCATGAAGATTATTGCAGGAACAGCCCGTAATATGGGTGTTACCGTAGCTGAGTAATTATTGTTTTTACCCAGTAAATTATTTAAGCAAATTATCCCAACCTATAAACTAACTATTTTGAAGACCTTTGTTAACTATTGAGTCCTCAAAACTAAGAAAAATTATTAAGGGGAGAAGTGCTAACTTCGTTAATTGACCCAAAGGAGACACATAAATGAGTAAAAAATTAAGTCGTAGATACAAAGAGGCATTGGCAAAGGTTGAGCCTAGAGCTTATGAACCTTTAGAAGCCCTAAATTTATTAAAAGAAACCGCCACCGCCAAATTTGATGAGAGTGCGGAAGTTCACATTCGTTTAGGTATTGACCCTAAATATACTGATCAACAACTAAGAACCACCGTAAGCCTTCCCAAAGGTACAGGTTTAACCGTTAAGGTTGCCGTTATTACCAGAGGGGAAAAGGTAAAAGAAGCCAGTGAAGCAGGGGCTGACATTTACGGTGAAGAAGATTTGATCGAAGAAATCCAAAAAGGAATGATGGATTTTGATGTATTAATCGCTACCCCTGACATGATGCCTAAAATTGCTAAATTAGGTCGTGTCCTAGGTCCTAAGGGTTTGATGCCCTCCCCTAAAGGTGGTACTGTTACTACGGATTTACCTTCGGCTATTAATGAATTTAAAGCTGGTAAATTAGAATTCAGAGCCGATCGCACAGGGATTGTTCACATTCTATTCGGTAAGTCTTCCTTTAGTGCAGAAGATTTACTCGCTAACCTCAAAGCATTACAGGAAACCGTTGATCGTAACCGTCCTTCTGGTGCCAAAGGTCGTTACTGGCGTAGTGTGTTTGTATCTTCTTCCATGGGTCCTTCCATTGAAGTTGATATTAACTCCCTCAGAGATCTTAAACTCAGCGAAGTTTAATTGATTTTTTAAAATCTGGTTCACCCCTTGCCCATGCGCGTAGGGGTGTTTTTTTTATAAACTTTTGATAAAAATTATTTCGTATTAGAAAAAGAGATATATGATATAGGTGTAGAAAAGTTTTTATTATACTTACTCAACGAAATGAACTACTATGAAAATTAAATCAAAGGCTCAATTTTTTGGGTTAGGGTTTCTCACAACCGTTAGTTCGGTTGCTCTTATGGGCGCCCCTGCTTTTTCAGCGACATTGACATCATTTGTTGGTGATGAAGATGCTTTTTTAGATGAGATTTGTGAAATAAGTTTTGGCAATTCAATTCCTGCCGATTGTGCAAGACAACTTAAAATAGGAGAAATTCAAGGACTTTCCAGAGGACCGAGTAAGAACGTAAATGGACTACAAAGTGTATCTTTTGGGAAAGATGGGTCTAATAGTTTAATTAGTTTAGTTCCAAATACAACATTTCAAAGTGCTATCCTTGTTTGGGAAAATGGAAAAACAGCTGACTGGGAACTAGACTGGAATCCAATGACTAATATGGCAAGTTTCAATATGAGCTATGCTTCTGGCTCATCAATTAATCTTTCTTACGACTATGGAACTAATCCTTTTGATACATTCAACTCCCTTGCTCTAATTACTTTTGTAAAAGATACAGCCTTAAACCCAGAGTCAACGTTGACTTTATCAGAAGCAACCTTCAGCGATAATCCTACTACGCCACAAACATCCTTTACAGAGAGTACGGTAACATCAACCTCAGGATTTAATAAATTATTTTTCATTCTTGATGATAAATCTATTGAGAATGGCTCAGATATAATTAATCTAAAAGGTACATATACTATGTCTTGGGATGGAACAGGAAATACTCCTGGTAATCAAGCCGCAGGATTCCAGATTCAAATGTACGACCCACAAAGCACTCCTGAGCCTACTGCAATATTAGGTTTACTTGGTGTTGGAGCATTAGGACTTGTTAGTAAAAAACGCAAAGTAGAAGTAAACTAATTATCATTTTGTTTACCTTTAATTATTACCCTTCTTGTGGTGTAAGAGGGGTTTTATTTTGGGTAAAATTTGGGGAGAGATCTCCCCTACTGTATTCAATAAGGGAGAATAATTAGTTATTACTCCTCAAAGTCCGCATCTACAGCATCACTACCACCGCGGACGGTGACGAGGTCAATTTGTTGGCGATAGTAGTCAACGCTCTTGATTTCCACTTCTACTCGATCGCCCAGACGGTAAGCAGTGCGGTTTTTTCTGCCCACGAGACAGGTGTGACGGGCGCGATATTCGTACCAATCATCCTTGAGGGAGCTAACATGGACTAATCCTTCTACGAGGGAATCTTCGATTTGTACAAAGAAGCCATAGGATTGTACGCCCGTAATTAAGCCACTGAATACTTTACCTGTGCAGTCCTTCATTTTTTCGGCTTTCTTTAGCCCTGCCAAGTCTTTTTCGGCATCATGGGCGATTTTTTCACGCTCGTTAAGGTGGGTAACAAGGGAGTGTAAATCTGCTTCGAGGTTACTTTGGATGGCTGGGGGTAAGACATTCCAGTTAATATCTCCATGGCAGGAGTTACTATTGAGATCTACTCCTTTTTTGGCGTTGCTGTGTCTTCTGTCGCGCCCATTTTCAAATAATGCTTTTAATACTCGTTGAATGTGTAAGTCGATATAGCGTTGTCCGGGGGATACACAGTGGGTGTAGATGGGGTAGGCTAAGCCGAAATGGGGGGCTGGGTGTTGGATATATTTATCGGCTTTGAGGGAGCAAAGGAGGAGGTAGTTGAGGACTTTTTCGTAGTCGGATTTACTAAACTCTTGGGTAAGGTGGTAGTAGTCGAGGGGAAATAAGTCTTCTTCGGATTCTAGTTTGAAGTCTAGTTTGAGGTTGGCCACTAATTTTAGTAAGTCTTCCAATTCATCCCAATCGGGCTTGGCTTGGGTGCAGTAGATGGCCGGTAAGCCTAATTCGTGGAGATGTTCGGCAACTAATTTTCCTACTAACACCATTAACTCTGTCATTAATGATAATACAGGTAGTTGGGAATAAGATGCGATCGCACCGATTCTACCCTCATCTTTAAAATAGGAGGTAATATCATCTAGGGCAATATCAAAACCACCCCTTTGTAAACGTTGCGCCTTCACTAGGGGGCTAAGGGTGAAAAACATCTCATTGAGAAGGGGAAAAACATCCTTCAATTCTGCCTTGGCACTACCCAAACCGATGATACTCTGTACCTCTTTATAGGTCAAGCTATGGTCAACCCGAATCACACTAGGATGAATATTGTACTCTACCACCTGACCTTTATCGTCAAAGGTGATAAATATAGACACCGTTAAACGATCTTCATTAGGTACTAAAGAACAACATTTTTCCACCTTGGGGGGCAACATCGGAATAATTTTATCTCCTAAATGTACGGTGGTGGCTCTTTTACGGGCTTCCCTATCAATGTGGGTATCTGGCTGTACGAAGTGAGTCACATCCGCCATATGCACCCCTAAACACCAGTTTCCATCTTCATTCTGTTCTAGGGTGAAGGCATTTTCCACCAACAAATCCAACTCCCCGACGTTATCTTGCTCTAGGGTGATGGTTAATTTATCCCGTAAATCCATGCGTTTTGCCAATTCTTCTTCGCCAAAATCTGGGGAAATTTCATCGGCTTTTCTAAAAATTTTCTCGGAAAATTCGTGGGGTAAATCATGTTTAGAGGAAACAATATCGGTGTCCGCTGCTTCTTCTGCATCACTACCCAATACCCGCATTACTTTACCCATGGGGGGGTTTTGTCCGATGGGGTACCTTAAAACATTCACATGGACAAGGTGATTGATGGCTTCAGAGATGGATTCGGGTTCATCTTTTAGTTTTACCTCGAATAAGAGGCGATCGTCTAACGGCACGGCATGATATTCTGAGTTATCTTCCACAACCCTTGCTAATACTGAAGGATTGGCTCTTTCAGTGATTAATTTTACTTCCCCTTCAGGGGATCTTCTTCTGGTACCTTCTTTGATAATCTTGACTAAGACGCGATCGCTATTCCACGCATTACTGAGGTGACTTTCTCTAATATAAATATCATCGGCATCCTCTTCATCTTGGATAGCAAAGCAAAAACCTTTACTCGAACAACGTAGCTTCGCTTCTACCACATCCGCTTCCGACACTCGGCGATACTTGCCAAACTCCTTGGTTACTACGCCAACTTTTTCTAGGACATCGAGGGCAATTTGTAGTTTTTCTAGTTCTTCAGGCTCTTCACAACCTAGTTTTTTTTCTAATACTTTCCCTGCCACCAGCTTATCTTGACTTAGGTGAGAAAGAATTGTAGCGATTGAAAATTCCATTTATTATAATCCTGTCAATGTCTAAATAGTGTTCTTTTACAGTCAATTTAACTAGGTTAATAGTGTCTTTTGAAAACTATTTTTAACTCATAAGAATAGATAAAACAATTAAAAACAGTTTGACACATCCTAGAGGAATAAAAATTAGCTTAACCCTTGGAAATTAAAGGTTTTATTTAATCAAAGTAGTATATTTACTAAGATCTAAAAATCAAAGTTATATCTTTGGTGTAGCATATTCATTCAGAAAAATTTATCTTTGTTGATAATTTTATAGTTAAAAAAGTTTGAGCCATGAGGAATATTTCTTAACTAAAATACTGTTAATCAATTTAGATATAAAACATAGAAGTCGTTGGGCTTTTTTCTGAAATAAAACTCCTTCGATAAACTAACTTTGATTGACGAGACATTCACATTACATTAACCATAGTGCGAAAAGACTAAGTTATTTTTTTAAACAACGGTTTTATTAATGATTATGGTTGATGCTAATGATGTCTACAATGCTATTTTTATTCTTAAATTAATACTATAGCCTATTTTTGACCCTTAAGAAATGGTAGGTTGAAGGATTTTGTGGAATTATGAATTATTTGTTTTATGGTGGGCAAGATTTTTTATTTTGCCCCCCACATTTTCCCCCACGGGAGAACTTTACCTGTTAATTATTAACCTTGGAAACCTAGCGTTTTCTGGCGGTTTTCATGGCACCAGTGACATTAGAACCTGCTAACAAACGTTGTAATTCGTCGGGTCGGCTACTTTTCGCCAGGCCTTCTTCCATGCTGATTACCCCAGTTTTAACGAGGTTGGCAAGGGCTTGTTCCATGGTTTGCATACCTAGTTTTACCCCTGTTTGAATGGAGGAATAAATTTGAGGTGCTTTTGCTTCTCTGATTAAATTGGCGATCGCAGGGGTGACAATCATAATCTCCTGAGCCATAGCCCGTCCAAATTCCCCCGGTTTAGGATTATGTTTTTTGGCTAAACACTGGGCAAATACTGCTAACAAAGAGTTGGACAACATGGCACGAATTTGAGCTTGTTCGGCCGCAGGGAATACATCAATAATACGGTCAATGGTACCAGCCGCAGAACTGGTGTGCAATGTACCAAAGACGAGGTGTCCTGTTTCCGCTGCACTGATGGCAAGGGAGATGGTTTCTAAATCTCGCATCTCACCCACAAGGATAATATCAGGATCTTCCCGTAGGGCGGCTTTTAGGGCGTTGGCAAAACTCTTGGTATCTTCCCCTTTTTGTCTCTGGTGAAAAAGACTGTTAACGTTAGGGAAAACGTACTCGATGGGGTCTTCTACGGTTAAAATGTGTTCAGCCCTAGTACGATTAATCAAGTCTAGCATGGCCGCTAGGGTGGTGGTTTTTCCTGAACCTGTTTGCCCTGTTACTAATATTAAACCCCTGGGGCGATCGGTCATTTCCTTGACAATATCAGGAAGTCCTAATTGATCAAAGTTAGGAATTTTAGAAGATAATGCCCTTAAACAAGCAGCATAACATCCTCTTTCCTTATATACATTTACCCGAAAACGAGCTAACCCTTTTACCCCATAAGAACAATCCAATTCCCAGTTTTGTTCAAGGGTTTTACGCTGGGTATTGTTTAACATGGTAAAAATGAGCTTTTGACATTCTTGGGGGCTAAGAGGCTCATCTCCGATGGGGGTTAGTTTACCACTGATACGAAAGTAAACGGGAGCACCTGCTTGGATGTGCATATCTGAGCCACCCATTTCCACCAACTGCTCCATCAAGTCTTCTATCATCATTTCCATAGACTCTTTCTCCAACCTAGTAATCCGTTTTCTCTAATATAGCTATGGTTCCCTTAGTTTTGACTATGTGGATCATAAACATTAATATTTTTTGCCCATGTTACAAATCATAAAGGGAGATAATATTTATATTTTTACTACGATGAATGGACTTATTTGGTTTTTCGTTGGTAATAAATTCATCAACCTGAAGGAGTTTCGCCGAGGCAATGTGAAGAGAATCCATAGCCCCTGTGCCATATACACTGGCTTCTTTTAAGCCTTTTTTGATATTTGTTTCTAAGTCCATAGCCCAATAAAATACTGCTTCAAAATAAGTATTATAAAAATTTATTTCTGTCTGCTATTGATTAATTGTTTCTTTTATTTTTACTTCTTCCATTTTTATTTACCTCAAAAATATTCCATTATTGATATATTGTCTATGGTAACGTTTGCGAATAGGAGGAAAAAACTAATAATTTTTTAAAAACTGTCATTAAGGGGCAAATGATAAGATTTTTAATCATTCCCTATTTTTCATCTCAACTTTGACATTTTGGACAAAAATGGGTCGATCGCCCTCCTAACTTCATTTTATCTATAGATGTATTACAAATTCTACAGGGTTCTCCTTTTCTGCCATACACCCAAGCCTTGCCCCCATAATTACCATTAACCCCTGTGATGTGGAGAAAATCACTAAAACTTGTTCCCCCTACCTTGATAGAATCGTCTAATACCTCGATGATGGCGGTTCTTAATTTTTCAATTTGTGGTAATGTCAGGTTACAACTGATAGTATTAGGCATTATGCCACTTTTAAATAAAGCCTCATCAGCATATATGTTACCAACTCCAGCCACCACACCTTGATCTAAAAGTAGGGTTTTGATATTGCGACGGCTTTTTGATAGTTTTTCTTGAAAATATGCCACCGTAAATTGAGGAGAAAAGGGTTCAACCCCTAGCTTTTGTAAGCCCGTAATTGCTGTTTCTGGGGGTTTATTCTCTGCTAACCACCAAAGCTTACCAAAGGTGCGAGTATCCACAAAACGTAACTCTTTGCCTTCATCAAAAAATAATCTTACCCTTGTATGTTTTTGTAAGTTACTATCCTGATTTACCCATAATAACTGCCCTGTCATCCGTAGATGTACTCCTAACCATCCCTCCGACAGTTGCGCTAATAAATATTTACCTCGACGATGCCATTGAATAATCTTTTTTTTGGCAATACCCTGTTCAAAAGAAGCGACAGAATCAGGATAAGCCAAGGTGCGGGGTAATAGTACTTTAGCAGATTCAATAGTAAGTGCCGAAGTCGTTTTATTTAGACCCCGACACACTGTTTCTACTTCGGGTAATTCTGGCATGGTTTAGTTTAATAATTGATAAACAAGATAATAGCTCATTGATTATCCTTGATCAATTGTACTTTGCCGATATTCCTCAGTGTTTATTTTTTCTTGGCAGGGGCAGGGGTGACAACTTCTAATTCGCTTTCGGCGAAGTTATTGGTGTTGATACCACCAGGGCTACCACTAAAACCGCTATAGTTAACTTTGTCAAAACGGACAATTACGGGATAAATAATGCCGCTTTTATCTACCGTTGCCACAGTGCCTACGTCTCTATACCAGTAGGATTCTTTGCGTAAGATTCTTACTTTTGCTCCACGTTCAATTGCCATAATTAAATTATTTTTTCAAAAATATTATCTTTAAATAACAGATTACTACTTGTTAGCCCTAATGGCACCATTTTTCGTTTTAAGTTTTATTAAGACGGACAAACAATTGACAATGAACGATGGACGATGGACAATTAAATTTTGGTCAGTTTACAAAAGAAGGAAGTAATTTTATGGCGATGCAAATGAAAATATATGTACCTCCCCATCCTTTGGTTAAGCATTGGTTGGGAGTGGCACGGGATAAAAATACTCCTTCTACTTTGTTTAAAAGTGCCATGGTTGAGTTGGGGCGTTGGCTTACCTATGAGGCGATTCGGGATTGGTTGCCTACTATCGATACTCAGGTGGAAACCCCTGTGGGTGTGGCTGATGCTACTTTTATTAATCCCCAAAGTGCGATCGCCACTATCCCCATTCTTCGGGCTGGTTTAACCCTTGCCGAAGGCGCTCAAACTATTCTTCCCCTCGCTTCTACGTACCATTTGGGCTTAGTGAGAGATGAAAATACCCTCAAGCCTTCTTGTTATCTCAACAAATTACCCGAAAAGTTTGCCCCTGATACCCGTATCCTCATTTTAGATCCGATGTTGGCCACTGGTGGCTCCATGATGTATGCCCTCGAAGAAGTGGTTAAGCGGGGCGGAAACATTGATTTAACCCGCATTATCTGTGTGGTGGGGGCGCCCCCTGCCCTAAAGGAGTTAGGCACTGCATACCCTACTCTAACTATCTACAGCGCCATGATTGATGAGGAGGTTAATGACTCTGGTTTTATTGTACCTGGTTTGGGGGATGCGGGCGATCGCGCTTTTAATAATGCTTAATTTTTGTTAATGATGATAGTCAGCAGAGCTTGAAATATCGGATAATAGAATAAGAAAATGAGTAAGTATTACTATTAGCAGTTAATTTTATTATGGGTGAAAAAGATAATTTTGGAAGTGGTTTTCTTTTGGGTACAATTATTGGTGGTGTTGTAGGTGGTGTCATAGGTGCGATCGCATCTAAAAAAGTAAATGACATGGGAAAACATAATAATGATTCCACATTAAATTCTGAGGATAAAGGATTTTTAAATAATAGAGAAAATGTAGAAACTGCACGACTAAGTTTAGAGGAAAAAATTAATCAATTAAACCATGCTATTGATGATGTGCGGGTTACCCTTATTAAAAATTCAGAATTAGAAACTGAAAATAATTAGTTTATCTTTTTCTCAACATCTATAAAATTTTTCTTAAAATAATATTTTTAAGTAGCAAAACAGCAATTATTAATCATTTCTCAACTAGACATTCTTTATTCACTGTATTATCCAAAATATTTAGTTTTTGAAATATTTACAAAGTTATCAAAAAAAAACATAAATATTGTCTTTCATATAGGCATAATATTTATCTTAAGTTACTGAATATTATTTTGTAATAAGCTATTTAACATTATCTGTTAATAGATTATTTAGGAATCTCATCAACCTAAAAATATTATAAAAAATTTAACTATGCTAATGATAATGGTTTTATTTTAGTTGCTAAAAAGTCTATTAATCATTAGATAAATAACCATTGTAAAAATATGTCCCCTTCTGTGTCCTTAAATTATGAGGAAATAAAGAAATATCTGGCTATTATTGAATATAATAGCGATGCAATCATATTATTTGAGCCTATTGCTCAGAAAATAAATGTTAACTCCATAGGGAAAAAGTTATTCTTTTCAAATTATCAAGAAGACGATTGTTTTGAAGATAGCTATAATTTTAAATCATTAAAAATTGAATGGTTAAAGGAATCCTTAAATCAATTTATTGAGCAAGATAAAAAAGAATTTCAGTATAAAAAACAAGCCCATACTAATGTTGGGTTAATTTGGCTAAATATTAAATTAATAAAAATTGCTAATTTTCCTAAATCATCGTTCTTTATTTTAGTTATCTGTAGAGATATAACTAAGTTAATTTACACTGAAAAAAAGCTAAAGGCGATCGCCTATCATCATACTAACGGATTAATGGTGACAGATCAAGAAGGAAAAGTATTATTTATCAATGACATTTGCAAAGAAATGTTTGAAGGAAAAGCCAATAAAATATTTGGCGAATTATTCGGCATTCCCCTTACCTCCCAAAAATCCACAGAAATTATCATTCCCCGTAAACAAGGGCAAATGTTGATGGTAAATATGGACGTAAAACCTATTCAGTGGGAAGACAAAAAAGCCTATTTAATCACCTTTGTGGATGTTACCCACACAAAAAAAATAGAAGAACAATTAACCTTTTTACATCAAGCATCAGAACAAAGTCCAGCATCCATCATTATTACCGATAACACAGGCGAAATTCAATATGTCAACTCAAAATTTGAAAGAGTAACAGGCTATTCCCGAGAAGAAGTCATCGGCAAAAATCCTCGTATCCTTAAATCAGGGGAAACCAGTAAACAGGAATATCAAAAAATATGGCAAACCATCTCCAGCGGTAAAGAATGGCATGGAGAATTTCATAATCGAAAAAAAAATGGCGAACTTTTTTGGGAAATAGCTTCTATTTCACCCATCAAAGATGAATACGGTATCATCACACACTATGTAGCCGTCAAAGAAGACATCACCGAAAAAAAACACCAAGAAGAATTACTATCCCATCAAGCCAACTATGACTATCTCACCGAATTACCCAATCGTCTTTTGGGTATGGAAAGACTAAAGCAAGAAATAAGTAAAGCCTACCGTGATAAATTATCCGTTGCCCTTATCTTCCTAGATTTAGATAACTTTAAAAATATAAATGACACCCTAGGGCATCAATATGGAGATGAATTATTAGTAGTAGTAGCCCAAAGGCTTCGTGGCTGTCTGAGGGAAAGTGATACCGTTGCCAGACTTGGGGGGGATGAGTTTTTGATTATAGTTTCTTCCCTTTCTTCTCCTGCCCAAGGGGAAATTATCGCCTCGAAACTACTCTATGCCATGAGAAAACCTTTTACCATCGCAGGTGAAAAAAGATTTGTTTCCGCCAGTATTGGTGTTACTTTCTATCCTCAAGATGGTGATACTATCCAAAATTTAATCAAAAATGCTGACTTAGCCATGTATGCTGCCAAGAAAAAAGGTAGAAATAACTTTAAGTTTTTTGATGCCCACATGAATAATGTAGCCCAAAAGAAAATGCTACAGGAAACCTATTTACGTAAAGCACTAAAAAATAATGAGCTATCTTTAGTTTATCAACCTATTTTTGAGATAAAAACAAATAGAATTATTGGGGTTGAGTCTTTAACTCGTTGGCACAATAATATTTTAGGGGATGTTTCTCCTGTAGAATTTATCCATATTGCCGAGGAAACTGGGTTAATTATTGATTTAGGAAAATGGTTATTGGAAACAGTATGTAAACAGTTATCTATATGGCAAAAACAAGGCATTTATATCTATGCGTCTATTAATTTATCTCCTCGACAATTTAGGGATACTCACCTTTTAGAAGTCATTTTAGAAACCACTACAAAATATCAAATACAACCAAAATATCTAAAACTAGAAATAACAGAGCAAGTATTATTAGAGGATATTCCCACCATAAAAGAGTTATTGTTTCACTTCAATTCCCTTGGTTTTGAGCTTTATTTAGATGATTTTGGTACAGGTTATTCATCCCTTAGCTATTTACGGAAATATCCCTTTCAATTAATAAAAATTGACCGTAGTTTTGTTTCAGATATAGAAAAAAGTGAAAAAAATAAAGCCCTGATTAAAACTATAATTTCTATGGCTTATAATCTCAATCTTTCGGTAATCGCTGAGGGGATTGAAACTTTCAATCAACTTAGGTTTTTAGAGTCAGAAAATTGTATCGCTGGGCAAGGTTATTTATTCAGTCGCCCCCTAGAAGCAGAAAAACTATTAGATTTTATTTCTGGCGTTGAAAGGTGAGAAAGGGGATAATACAATGGAAAGTGTTATTTTGTGATTAATTCTTATATTGTTAAACAATGGATTTTAAAGTTAATTCTAGTTCGTTTTTAGATTGGAGTGGGGATATTCTCGCCCTCGGGTTTTTTGAGGAGAAAACTGAGTTAACGGGAGATTTAGCTAGTTTAAATGACAAGTTAGATGGAGTTATTACTGAGTTAATCGAGGAAAATGATTTTAAAGGTAAGGATAACTCCAATGTAACCGCAAGGGTTGGTGCTAAAAGCCCTATTCGTAAAGTGATGTTGGTGGGTTTAGGCAAACAGGAAGATTGTACTTCTAATGGTATCAGATTAGCAGCAGGGGCGATCGCCCGTAGCGCCGCAAAAGAAAACGGTAAAACCCTAGGCATTGCTTTAGGCATCGAAGATTATGAAGGGGATACCGTTGCCCAAATGACAACCGAAGGGGTAATTCTTGCTTTACACAAAGATAACCGTTTCAAGTCTGATGCTAAGGATGAATTAAAACTAACTAATATTGATTTACTGGGTTTACAGGCTTCTGATAACGCCATCACCAAAGCCAAACAGATTACCGATGGCGTAATTTTAGCTAGGGAATTGGTAAACTCTCCCCCCAACGACATCAACCCCATTACCTTAACCAAAGTAGCCCAAGATTTAGCCAAGGATTACAACCTAGAATTAAAAATTTTAGAAAAAGAAGAATGCGAAAGTCTAGGCATGGGAGCATTTTTAGGAGTTGCCCAAGCCTCCGATATTCCTCCCAAATTTGTCCATCTCACCTACAAACCTCAAGGCACAGCAAAACGTAAGCTAGCTATCATCGGTAAGGGTTTAACCTTCGATTCTGGTGGTTTAAACCTCAAGGTATCGGGTAGTGGCATCGAAACCATGAAAATGGATATGGGAGGCGCAGCGGCTACTTTTGGGGCAGCCAAGGCAATTGCCCAATTAAAGCCCGATGTGGAAGTGCATTTTATCAGTGCCATCACCGAAAACATGATTAGTGGCAAGGCAATGCACCCTGGAGACATCCTCACCGCTTCCAATGGCAAAACCATCGAGGTTAACAATACTGACGCAGAAGGGCGTTTAACCCTCGCTGATGCCCTTGTGTATGCCGATAAGTTGGGGGTAGATGCCATGGTGGATTTAGCTACCCTCACGGGTGCTTGTATTGTGGCTTTGGGTAATGATATTGCAGGATTATGGACTAGGGATGATAAACTAGCCCAAGATTTACGGGTGGCTTCTGAGGGCGCTGGGGAAAAATTCTGGCAGATGCCCATGGAAACCGATTATTTTGATATTATGAAAAGTGCGATCGCAGATATGAAAAACACGGGAAGCCGTGCTGGAGGCTCTATTACAGCCGCCCTTTTCCTTGAGCAGTTTGTGGAAAATACCCCCTGGGTGCATCTGGATGTAGCCGGGCCAGTTTGGGCAGAAAAACCTAATTCTATCAACAATGAAGGGGGTACAGGTTTTGCGGTGCGCACCCTTGTTAATTGGGTATTGGGTTAATGGTTTGTGGCACAATGCAAAGATAAGTAACTGTTTTGTTACAAGTTTTTAAAGCTATAGTAGGGGCGTACCATGCTACGCCCATAAGGGTGTTAGGTTTAATATAGTAAAGTTTTATTTTTTAGGAGAGTTTTATTATGGGAGAGGCTAAACGCAGACAAAAATCTTTAGGGGAAGAGTATGGCAAGGAAGAAAGGGTAGTTTCTTGGTTTCCTCTTACCAAAACTCAAGCCTCTGATGCTTACAAGTTAACGACGAGAGGGGCATGGGTAGGCATTATCTCCCTCGGCATTACTTGGGTTATTATTCGTTTTGTAGGGCCTGGTTTTGGATGGTGGGAAGTAAACTAGGCTTTGGTAAAAAGTGGGGTAATTAAGAAAGGCAATGGGCAACGGTAGGCAATGGGCTTAAGCCCATTGTTAGAAAGGGTTGATATTTTTTTCAGATAATTTTTAATATATACAAATGAATTATTTAATCGCAGTATTATCCGATAGAATCAAGGCGGAGGAGGCTTACACGGCTTTGGAAAAGGCTGATATTCCCCTCAAGCAAGTGTCGATTTTAGGAAAGGGTTACAAAACCGCCGATGAGTTTGGCTTTCTTGATCCTAATAAACAAGGGCGCGAGAATGCTATTAGGATGGCATATTGGTTGATTCCCTTCGGTTTTTTTGGCGGTTATACTTTTGATGCGATTACTGGCTTAGATACTTTTGCATGGGCTGGTACTCCTCTTAACCACATTATAGGTGGTTTTTTAGGGGCGATCGGTGGCGCCATGGGTAGTTTTTTTGTTGGTGGTAGTGGTACTTTATTACAAGGGGCAAGTGATGATTTACCCTATCGTAATCGCTTAAATGCTGGAAAATATTTAGTCGTGGTGCAGGGGAATGATTTTATCAAAAATAAAGCCACCCTTGTTTTACAACCCCTTAAACCTGAAAATTTACAGGGCTATGTAGAGAATTGACAATTATCTGATTTATTCTACATAAATATTATTCTGTTAAATTATTATTGGAATTAACAGAAATATTTAGAATTAAAAGCAATTAATTTTACTGTTATAAATTCAAGTTTTACCTAAGTTTAATCATTATCAATTATCCATTATTAATTATTAGATGTTACCGAGAGAAGATATTTTAAATAAAGTTGAAAATAGAGCCGAAATTGCTAAAGTTTTAGATAAGGCTGAACAAGCATTAAAAACATGGGAATTGGTAGTAACAGATTTTTTGTCTCCCCCTGTATTAGCAGAAGTTAATCAAATTTTTGGTCAATTAACAGAGGTGCAAATTATTCCTTGGGGTGGCTTCCCCCAAGCTGAGAGAAAAAGAGTGGGTATTCATCGGGAGGAAATTCCTTGTGATGTTTCCCAAATGCCTGTGGTGGCTTTAGACATTGCTGGTAATTTTTTGTTTGATACTGCCACCCACCGAGATTTTTTGGGGGCAATTTTAGGTGCGGGAGTAGTTAGGGAAAAGGTTGGTGATATTATCGTTTTGGGGGAAAGGGGGGCGCAGGTGGTTGTGACTCCTGAAATGGTTGATTTTTTTGAGTCTTCTTTGGTACAGGTGCGCTCTGTGCCTGTAAAAACCAAGAGAATTGAGCTTTCAGATTTGAGAGTAAGGGAACCCAAAAAGAAAGAAATGACTACCGTAGAGGCTTCTTTACGCCTAGATGCGATCGCCTCTTACGGCTTTGGTTTATCCCGCTCAAAAATGGCAGACGCTATCAATAACGGTGATGTGAGAGTAAATTGGAAGGAAGTTACCCAATCTAGTCACAATCTTAAAAGTGGTGATTTAGTCTCTTTTCGGGGTAAAGGAAGATTAGAAATAGGAGATATTAGTATTACAAAAAAAGAACGTTATCGCATCGCCTTAACTCGATTTGTGTAACTTATAGAGGTAATGGTTAATGGGGTGTTCCTTATTTTGGGGATGAAATATTGTTGAATTACACTCAGTATTTAATATTAAAACTATTATTACCATTGCCTATTGCCCATTGCCCATTGCCGACTTTGTTATCCAACCCCAATTAAACTTTTTCAAGAATATAGATATAATGGACGATTTTACCCCAGATTTAGCAGGATCATCATTACCCCCTCAAAATATAGAAGCAGAAGAAATAATTTTAGGAGGCATATTATTTGATCCCAATGCTATGGGTAAAGTAGTTGATATATTGCAACCAGAAGCCTTTTATGTAAAAGCCCATCGTCATATTTACGAAGCATCAAGACATCTCTATTTTCAAGGACAACCCGTTGATTTGATGACCGTTGCCACTTGGTTAAGTGATCAAGGTTTACTAGAAAAAGTGGGCGGAAATACAAAGATAATTAGCTTATTAGATCGTACAGTTTCCGCCGCAAATATTGCACGATATGTACCTTTAATTACTGAAAAATATATCAGACGTTTATTAATTTCTACTGCCAAAGAAATCGGCGAATTAGGGTTTGATACTACCAAAGATTTAGATAACGTTTTAGATGAATCTGAGCAAAAAATATTCAGTTTAACCCAAGCAAGAGTTCAAGAAGGTTTAGTACCTATTTCTAGCACTTTAATTAACACTTTTACTGAGATTCAAGCCTTCCAAGAAAAAACCGCCTTACCCGGTATTAGTTCAGAATTTTATGACTTAGATGGCATGACAGGGGGCTTTCAGCGCTCCGACTTAGTCATTATTGCTGCCAGGCCTTCGATGGGCAAGACCAGCTTTGCTCTCAATATAGCTTCTAATATCGCAAAACATTCTAATTTGGCGGTGGCGATTTTCAGTTTGGAGATGTCGAGGGAACAATTGGCGATGCGTTTACTGTCTTCGGAGGCACGGGTGGAAAGTAATCGCTTGAAGTCTGGACGGATTACGGAGCAAGAAATGGAGCCGTTGATGAGTGCCATGGGTACTTTGTCAGAGTTACCCCTTTATATTGATGATACTGCTAATTTAACGGTGATGCAAATGCGATCGCAAGTTAGACGTTTACAAGCAGAAAGTAAGGGTAAATTAGGACTGGTATTATTAGACTATCTTCAATTGATGCAGGGAGGCGGTGACAACCGTGTACAGGAATTGTCAAAAATGACAAGGGCGCTAAAAGGTTTAGCAAGGGAAATAAATGCCCCTGTAATTGCTCTATCTCAGTTGAGTCGGGCGGTGGAGCAACGAACGAACAAACGCCCCATGTTGTCGGATTTGAGAGAATCGGGATCCATAGAACAAGATGCGGATTTAGTGTTAATGTTATATCGTGATGAATATTATCACCCTGACAGTGTTGATCAAGGAGTGGCTGAGATAATTGTGGCAAAACATCGTAATGGGCCCACCGGCTTAATAAAACTGCTATTTCGTCCCGAATTAACCCAGTTTTTAAATATGAAAAGAGGAGGGTAAATGAAGATAAAAGAACTTATTTTTTATCCTATCAAATCTTGCCGAGGGATTCATCTTTCCCATGCAAAAGTGGGTGACAAGGGGTTATCAGATTATAACAATAATTTATACTACGATCGCACTTTCATGATCGTTGACGAATCAGGCAAATTTATCACCCAAAGACAATATCCCCAACTAGCCAGAGTTATCGTCACCATCGAAGGGAAAAAAATTACCCTCAGTTTTGATGACTCCTCCATGGATTCTATTACCTTTATTCCCCAAAATCAGGGTAATACAATTGAAGTACAAGTATGGGGTGATCGCACTTCAGCCATCAATCAAGGAAAAGAAGTAGCCCAATGGTTTCAAGAAATCCTCTCAGTCAAAAATTGTCGCCTAGTCAAACAAGACGACTACAACATTCGAGCCATTAACCCCCAATATAGTACCCAATCAAATCAACCCGTCAGCTTTGCCGATGGCTTCCCCTATCTCCTCACCAACACCGCCTCATTAGACTATCTCAATCAAAAATTAAAGGAAAAATATCCCCACCAACAGCAACAAATATCCATGGATAGATTTCGCCCTAATATTGTCATCGAAACCGATACCCCATTCATCGAAGACACATGGGAAAATATTACCCTTGATGAGATAAAATTTAAGATAGCCAAACCATGTAGTCGTTGTAATATAACTACCACAGATCAAATAACAGGAAAAATCAACCCTCAAAATGAACCTTTAAAAACTCTTAGTAGTTTCCGTAACGTACCTCAACAGGGAATTATGTTTGGACAAAATATGATTGCCCTTAACCGTGGACAATTGACAATAAATCATGGAAAATAGATAGTCTAATTTATTCCTAACAGATTTTGTCTTTATCTCCTCATCCCTTTGTTTCATATTATATTTTTTAAAATTAAGTTTTCACGATATATTACTGCTGTCTTGCTGATAGAGGCTAGAGGGATCACACTAAAAGATTTAGGAAACATTTTGTTCAAAGGTACAATGATTAATTATTGTCAGAATTATTTGTGGAAAATATTCGTAAAAATAATTTAATAAAAATATACTTTTCATGTTTTTAGAGCAGTTATATCTCCAACATTTTAGAAACTATATTCAAGAAGAAATAAAATTTACTAATAATAAAATAATACTCTTAGGAGATAATGCCCAAGGAAAATCTAATATTCTTGAATCAGTTGAACTACTGTCCACCCTCAAAAGTCATCGTAGTACCAAAGACCTAGAATTAGTTTATCATGATCGTCTTTATGGACAAATAAAAGCAACCCTCAAAAATAAATACGCAGACTATGATTTAAGCATTACTATCCCCGCTAAAGGCAAAAAAGAACTAAAAATAAATCAAGAAAAAGTTAGTCGTAATTTTGAATTTCTAGGCTTATTAAATACCGTTCTTTTTTCTAGCTTAGACATAGATTTAGTCAGAGGAAGCCCTGAATATAGACGTAATTGGGTAGATAGTTTATTAATTCAGTTAGAGCCAATTTATTATCAATTAATCAAAAGTTATTACCATGTTTTAAAACAAAGAAATGCTCTCCTAAAACAGATCAAAAAAATGGGCATTAATTCCCTAGAAACGTTAAAACAAGACGTAAAGGCGATCGAATTGAGTTTATGGGATGATAAATTAGCCGAAGCAGGTTCAAGAGTTAGTAGAAGAAGAGCAAGAGTCTTGCAAAAAATAGAACCTCTTGCCAAATTTTGGCATAACGAAATTAGTAATAAAACAGAAAAATTATTAATTAATTATACTCCTAATGTCTCTTGGGAAAAAGATACTCCAGAAAGTGTACAAAACGCCATAAAACTCGAAATAGAACAAAAAAAAATAGCAGAAATAAACTTAGGAAATACCCTCGTAGGACCTCATCGGGACGAAATAGAGTTTATAATAAATGATAGCGTAGCAAGAAATTATGGATCTCAAGGACAACAGAGGACTCTAGTTTTAGCCCTTAAGTTAGCTGAATTACAGCTAATAGAGCAAGTGGTAGGAGAGCCACCATTACTATTGTTAGACGATGTAATGGCAGAATTGGATTTAAAAAGACAGCAGCAGTTATTGGATTCTCTAGGCGATCGCTTTCAAACTATAATAACAACAACACACTTAAACTATTTTGAAACTAATTTATTAAATCAGGCTCAGATTATTAAAGTTCAAGGGGGAAAATTATATTTTTAGGTCAACATGAAGATAAAAATGTAACTTTTTTCTGAATCCTGTACTCACCAAAATAATCAGATAAGATAAAAGACGGTAATTAAAATAAAAAATAATAATAGTTTAGCTCTAATTATCTTTAATGGCTGAATATAATCCACAAAATTTTCTAATTCTGGCAGTGGATGATAACTCAATTAATCGTATCATGCTAGAAAAAATACTCACTAAGGCGGGGTATCAAATCAAGGTGCTTGGAGATAGTGAAGAATTTTTGAATTTGATTAATAACATTAAGCCAGATTTGATGTTGCTAGACTTAATGATGCCAAAAATTGATGGCTTAGAACTATGTCGGTTAATTAAAGCGAAAAATCATTATAAAGAGATTCCCATCATATTTTTAACCGCTAATGACGCAAAAGAGAATGTGATAGAGGCTTTTCGCTCAGGGGCGGTAGATTATGTAACTAAACCCTTTAATAATGAAGAACTATTAGCACGAATTCAAACCCATATAGAATTAAAGTTTACTAGAGATCAACTAAAAAAAGCCCTCGTTGATTTAGAAAAATTAGCTACTACCGATGAGTTAACCCAAATAGCTAACCGTCGTCATTTCCTTAATTTAGCCAATCGAGAATTTAATCGTGCCAAAAGGCAAAAAACGTTTTTTTCCATGATTATCCTTGATATAGATTATTTTAAACGCATTAATGATAACTATGGGCATCCTGTGGGAGATATAGCTATTAAATTGGTGGCTCAAAAATGTCAGCAATCCATTAGAGGAGAAGACTTGTGTGCAAGATGGGGGGGGGAAGAATTTATTGTGGTGGTTTATGATGCCCTGATTGATAAAGCTAAACACGTGGCAAATCGCATTCGGGAAAAAATAGCGGAAATTTCTTTACCTGTTGATAATGATAAGTTTCAAATTACCGTTAGTGTTGGTATTGCACAATATCAAGATACAGACCAAAATTTAGATCAAATTGTATCAAGGGCAGATAAGGCTTTGTATCGAGCAAAAAATAATGGCAGAAATAGAATTGTTTTAGAAGATGAGTTACTAGATGTATCTAAAGATACTTAAAAAAAAGGTACTTCACTCAGGGGCAGAAACCTTTATAATTAAAGGTATTTGTTTGATAACTGAATTAATTTTTGATTATGACCGCTAATTCTAATCCCTCTCAAGGGCAAAACACCACTGATTTCTCTATGGATGACTTCGCTAAAGCCTTAGAGCAAGAACAATACGACTATCATTTTAATAAGGGAGAAGTGGTAAAGGGAAAAGTATTTCAACATGATTCTAGTGGTGTTTATGTAGATATTGGCGGTAAATCTCCTGGTTTTGTGCCTCTTAGTGAAGCTGCATGGCAATCTTTTAGTGATGTAAGTGAAGTTTTACCCCTAGATCAAGAGTTTGAGTTTTTAATTATAAAGGAACAGGATTCGGAAGGACAAGTAAAGTTGTCTCGTCGTCAATTATATATTGATCAGGCTTGGGATAATTTAACGGAAATTCAAGAAAAAGGAAAATTAGTCCAAGTATTAGTTACTGGGGTAAATCGTGGGGGAGTAACGGGGCAAATTGACGGTTTACGGGCTTTTATCCCTAAATCTCATTTAATCGAGAAGGAAAATTTTGATGATTTGATGGATCAAACTCTTCCTGCTAATGTTTTACAGTTGGATAGGGCGCAAAATAAGATTGTTTTGAGTCAAAGAAATATCGCAAAATCTTCGGCCATGGCTCAGTTACAGGAAAATGAAGTGGTACAGGGTAAGGTTGTTAAACTTCAGCCCTATGGTGTATTTGTCGATTTTGGTGGTGTGGCAGGATTGTTACACGTCAAACAAATTAGTGGCGGACACATTGACTCGGTTAGTCATATTTTTAAGGTGGGAGATGAGGTTAAGGTAGTGGTAATGGAAATTGATACTGTGAAAAATCGTATTTCTCTTTCTACGAAGGTTTTGGAAACTTATCCAGGGGAATTTTTAGAAAAGCGTGAGTTGGTGATGGAAAATGCTGAGGAAAGATGGACAAATCATCAGGCTAAAAAAGAGGAATCATAAATAATTGTTAGTTAATTGCAAAGTATTGCAACAAAAAAGATCGTTTTTTTCTTCTGGCATTTAAAATAAAGACTTTGAAAACTGTTTTACATATTTTAGGGAAAGTATTAAATGTTTCAATTTACTTCTATCATTGCCACTGCAATTCCTAGCACCATTGAGTGGAATTCTAATGTTGCTCTTACCATGATTGTTTGCAATATTGTTGCGATCGCCATTGGTAAATTCACCATCAAATATCCTAGTGCAGGCCCTCAGTTACCTTCTCCTGCCCTTTTTGGTGGCATGGGTTTCCCCGCTCTACTAGCTACCACTAGCCTCGGTCATCTTATTGGTGTAGGGGTAATCTTAGGATTAGCAAACCTCGGTGCATTATAATTTTGCCATGAGAAAAGGGACTTTATATCAAAAGTCCCTCTCAACTTTTTAATTTCCTACCGATAAATTAATTCGTTTCTGAGACTCCCCGAGGGCATCCTCCGCAGACTTTTGCCCCAAAAGAGTAGATTCGATCGCCCTTCCCAAATTTTCTGAAATGGTAGGATAATCAGAGAGAATAGGACGAGTATAAGCATTGTCCATCTGCTCCAAAAACACCTCCAACACAGGATTTTCCGCCACAAACTGCTGATATTCGGCACTGTCCTTCACTAACCGATTAATAGGCAAATAACCCGTTTTTAAAGCCCATTGTTGCTGAAACTCCTTCCCCAAAATATACTCCAAAAATCGTAAAGAAGCCTCCTCCCTCTCAGGATTAGTCTTAAACACAAACAAACTTTCTCCCCCTAATACCGTCGCAGGTTTATCAACCACAGGCAAAGGAAAAACACCATAATCAATGCCACTTTGTTTCAACTGTGCCAGAGTCCAAGGCCCAGTAATTTGCATCGCTACCCTACCACTAATAAAATCATCTAACTCATAACCGCGATCGGGCGCTGATAATATTGCATAATTACTATTAACCAACTCCGCCCCCAAACTTAACGCCTTTTGTGTCCCCTCATTAATCAAATTAGGCTGATCATTTTCCACAATAAAGCCATCAGCCCCATAAATAAAAGGCAACCACACAAACACCGTAAACTCCCCCTTCCCCGAAGAGAGTAACACCCCATGTTGCTCATTACCCTTCGTCAATTGTCCTGCAACTGTCACAAACTCATCCCAAGTAGAAGGCAACTCAGTAATTCCAGCCTCCTCAAACAAACTAGGACGATAAAACATCGCCGTGTTATTAGTAGCAAAAGGTACGGACCAAATTTCATTCCCTAGCCTCATGGTAGAAAGCATCGCAGGTTCAATTTCCTCCTTTAAGGTAGAACCATCAAACCATTCTGTCAAAGGCTTAATAGCCCCTAAATCTACCAATTTTCCCGTCAACTGGGGAACATACCACAGCACATCAGGGGGCTGATTTCCCACCACTGAAGCAATAATTTTTGGCAACTGTTCATCAGGTTGCCCCACATACAATCCCTGCACTTCTATATTAGGATTATTTTCATTAAATTGGGCTAATAATTCATTAAAAATTTCTCTATTTTCAGGGGGGTTAATACCATGCCAAAAAGTAATTCTAGTAACACCATCAGCAGAAGTTCCCTCCATAGAATTTTGACAACCTGTCAACAAAGGAACTAGTAAAATTAAAACTGTTATAAAAGTAATAAAATTATTTTTAATTTTCACAAATATTATTTCAGTAAATACATTAAACCAATTGTAACTCTAAGAATACAATCAAAGTATAGTTTTAAACTAGATTCTAATTTATGTAGTTACTATAGTAAATTTTGAGACAATTTACCTAGCTAAAAACTCAATTCTATAAATCTTTTAGCACTTGGCAGCATCTCATTTATATTTTAAGTTACCATAATATTAAGTAAAAGTAATTTGTACTTTTATCAATAACAAAAAACCCTTTATTCACAACTTTAATATATTATTTTACAAAAAATAGTAGTTAGTAAAAAAGAAATATTTAAAGTTTTATCGAACAGATACTAATTATTCTGAGCATCATTTGAACCAGCCAAAGCCTTTTCAAAGTCCATTCTTTGCTCCGCATTACGCAACAAATAACCACTCATCATTGCTGATGCCAATAATTTACCAAGGTTTTCTCGACTCGTACTCACCATCACCCCAAAACCTTCTGCGGGTAGATTTCCTAATAAACCACCAATGTTTCTTTCCATCACTTGGAAAACTTCAGAAGTCTTGGGCTGAGATAAATTAGCAATGGTTTCTGGGCTTAAAGACTGAAGATATTTTAATAAATTATTATCCTCATCATTGTTATTGAAATAGTTTGATTGGCGATGGAATGATTGATTCATTTTTTCTCCTCAATTACTATAAAAAACCCTGCTTTTGATCAGAATTATGTTCCTTTCAGAAAAAGTGTTTACTATAATTAATTTATCTTTAAATAACTATTTTTAGATTGAGTAGAACCGAACTAAAAGAGTATAAATATTACCCTATCAAAATTAAATCTCTTTTTTCATCCTTTCGAGGGTTTGATTCATCTGCATGAACATTTGTTCAGGAGTGGTGCCAAATTGACTTAGTTGAGTTTTTAATTGCTCTATGGTCATTTTTGCCATAAAGTCTTCTGATAGTTCAAATCTTTTCATAAAAATACGATAACGATCCATCATATTTTCCATTCTTTCAATAAAGATTTTTTTTCCTTCTCGGTCAAATTTACCGAATTCGCTCCCCAATTGACTAAGGGATTGATAATCTTCAAATAGTTGCTTGGCTTCTTGTTGTACTACTTCTGAATCAAAAAAACTCATCTTTCTTCCTCTCAAGTGCAATACTGTATCAGTTATAGTGAATAAAGTTCTGCGGTCTGCTAAGTTTAATTATATGATTAGATACATAAGTTTTTGAATACGGATTTCCGTATTATCCTTGTCATTATGCAATTTTCCACCGATTCTAAGAATAGTTTTTCTAAGAAAAAGGTCATTAGTATTATTTTTGCTTTCCTTGGTACGATCGCCCCTTTTGGTGGTTTACACAAATTTTATTTAGGACAACCCATTTGGGGGGTACTATATCTTGCCTTGGGCTGGAATAACCCTTCTTTGATAAAAATCGCCTGTGCGGTGGATGTAGTGTTGTACTTGTTGCCGTCTCAGGATATACTCTCCTTCAATTCTAACAACGGTGACGTGCAGATGGCAAATTTACAGCAAAAATCTTTGGTGGCACAAAACACCGTCGATGTAGTATCAGCCATCAGAGAGTTGGAAACCTTGCGCCAAGAGGGGTTAATCTCGGAATACGAATTTGAGCAAAAACGCCGTGCTTTAATTGATTAATAAAAAAGCAAGGGATTTAAACCCCTTGCCAAAGATAAAAAATTGTGAGCCTAAAAACTTATTTACTTAGAAAGTAAAAGTAGTTCTCAAAGTGCCGATATAAACTGGATCATTTGCACCACTATCCTGATTAGGTGCTGTTAATACGATCAATCCAGGGGTGAGACTAATACGATTGTTAATAGGATACTTGTAAGATACTTCGATGTGCCAAGGAGTATCGTTAGAAAAAGTTTGATTAACTCCACCTAAAGTTAACCCCGTTAAATGGGGTTCCGCACCCACGATAATAGCGCCGAGACTACCTTCTTTTCCTAAGTCAGGGAACGCCAGAGCTACGGCATAATTCCAAATTTCTGCACTACCAGTGCTTTGAAGTTGAGCATCCGTATAACCGCCCCAAGCACGAAGGCTAAATTTAGGGCTAATATCTAATTGACCTTGAATACCATAGGAGTCGCTAGAAACAGGGATTCCATTTAGTCCCAATCCTTGTAAATTACCAAATCTGGTACCTGTGCCACCAAAGTTAAAAGCTGAACCTGCACCGTTTGGATCATAACCTTTAATGTAAGTAAAGCCAAGTTTAAATCGGTTACTAGGTTTAAAGACTAATTGCCCCATGGCAGAATAGTTACCATCGAATAAGCCTCTGCCGTCAGCAGGATTATTGCCACCCCTTGCCAAATAACCAGCAGAAAGCTCAAATTTATCCCCCAATTGCTGTCTTAATCCGATACCTTGTCCCCCCAAACCTAGACGGTATATAGGATTTCTTTCTCCAAATCGAGATAATGCACCTCCTGCACCTCCTCCTGCTTCTAGTCCAGAGTTGAATGTATCAGCATAGAAATGGTGTCCTCCTAAACTGGCCATGGTAAATACCCTTGTTTTGGGAGTCAGGGAGAAGTAGTAGTGAAGACGGTCTAAGGTTACATTATTGTCTGCTTGTCCATCATAGGCAAATCGCCCTTCATCGGTAAAGGTTTGAGAGCCAAAGGAGTTACCCAGATTACCTGCAGTTAGACGAGTGAATAAAACATCGTTACCAGTAAAACTGGTGGACATTTGTAGCCTTACTCTGGAGGTGAGGGTGGCTTGGGCGTTAAAGTCTTCCCTGACTCCTGTGAGGGGGTTCGTAACATCTCCTCCAAAGGCATCAGCGAGGGTGAAGGCAACTTCTCCAGCTAATTTTGTTGTGGTGGAAAATTGATTATCTTCTAAGAAGGCTACCCTACCCTCTAGGTTATCAACTCTGGCACCGAGGGTGGCGAGTTCGGTTTCAAATTCGGCAATTAGTCTTCTGAGGGCTGCAATATCTTCTTCTCCTACTCCTCCTGTGCCGATTAAGCGTTCGATGGATTGCATACAGGCATTTAAACCCGCCGCAAATTCATAACGGCTTAACGCTCTATTTCCCCTGAATGTGCGATCGGGATAACCGACAATACAACCGTAACGCTCTACGAGACTTCTTAGGGCTTCGTAAGCCCAGTCGGTGGGAGATACGTCGCTCAGTTGGTTTACTGAGGTAACTTGCCCCATGGATTCTTGATTGTCAATATCCATGACATTAATTTGTGCATGGGCAGGGTTAGTGCTTATTAGGGTGGTAAGGGCAATTATTACTTTATAATTTGCTACACTCTTTAATGAAAAACAACCCGATTTTTTGGACATTAAAACCTCACAACAGTTATTAAGAATTGGTTAAGAAAGACGATTAAAGTTTAGCTATTCTTTTGAGGAGGGTTTTGTATTGGTTAATACCAATAATGAATTTGTATGCAATATAAGCATGGTTAAAATGATAAAATAGACTTAAGATGTTTTATGAAAAAAAAATAAATTTTTGTGATGAACAGGTTAATTTATTTTTTATTATTCTTATTCAATATTTTGAGGGTGTTATCGGTTTTGTTTGGTTCGGTTTGTTTGTTATTATCTGAATAGCTAAAAATATTAATAAATTGCTCTTTTTATTTTTGATATTTATTCATGTCAAATTCTGATAAAAAATCTTCAGTTTTTCCCAAAATTTTTAAACGTTTTCAAAAAACTTTATCTTCATTTGTAAATGCGATCGCCGAGGCCATTACTACTTCTGTTCACATTCCTGAAATAGCTATTGGACCCATTATTGGTTCTTTAATTACTTCGGCAACTACTTTAGTTATCGGCTTTTTAACTATTTCTAATATATTCAGTGAACAATTTTTATATCGCCCTTTGCAAATTCAAGATAGTAATGCCAATTTAAATTTACAATTGGAAAGTTATCGTCAAAATATTCTTAATAATTACCTTACTCAGACCACGGAATTAACCCTCAACTATCCTTTGTGGAAATTACAACAAAACTATAATCTTCTTCGGGCAAATACTCAGGCGGCTCTCAAGGAACTTGATGGGGAAAGAAAACGTTATATCATAATGTTCTTAGAGGATAATCATTTGCTCACTTTCAATAACCATACAAGGGCAAGTAATATTTTAGAAAACTCTAACTTAGAGGAAGCACAATTAAGTAATTTAAATTTATCTTTTACTAATTTTAAAAATAGTAATTTAACCAAGGCAAATTTAAACTATGGCAATTTTCATAAAGTTAATTTTACCAAAGCTAACTTAACAGAAAGTAGTTTGATAAATGCTGATTTATCAGGAGCATTTTTAGAAAAAGCTAATCTAACAAATGCTGATTTCACAAATAGCTGTTATGATATTTTTACGACATTACCAGATAATTTTGATCCCGTTAAAGCAAAAATGAATTTAATTCAACCTTTTCATAACTGCCCAGTAATACTAATGGAAAAAGATCCAAAAAAAGCAAAATAATTTATGATTTATTGATTAATAATGATGAATAATCCTTTGCCCCATGAGCAAAACTTGTTAAGAGATAATAGTAAATTATTACCTGTGCCATCAGGTTTGTTAAAAGTTGATTCTTTAGAATCAGCGCCCCAGGATTATTTATGTTTGCGAGAAAAACTTTATAACATTGCTTCGACTTCTACTTATAGAGTTTGGTTTTCCCTTATATTACCCACCTACCAAGAAGGGGAAAACATTGAGGGAATTGTTAGTAAAATTTGTCATGTCCTTGATGGGGTTATTCCTTCCCATTATGAATTGATTATAGTGGATGATGACAGCCCCGATCGCACTTGGGAAAAAGCATTAAAATTAACCAAGGATTATCCTCCATTGCGGGTAATGCGTCGTCAAAATGAGCGCTCGTTATCTACGGCAGTAATCAGAGGATGGCAAGGGGCAAGGGGAGAAATTTTGGGAGTAATAGATGCAGATTTACAACACCCTCCCGATATTTTATTAGAACTTTTGGGGCGTATCTGTGATGGGGCTGATTTAGCCGTGGCAAGTCGTCACACTAAAAATGGTGGGGTGAGTGATTGGAGTTTTTTCCGTCGTTGTTTGTCTAGGGGCGCTCAAATTATGGGCTTATTGATTTTACCCAATACCATCGGCAGAATATCTGATCCCATGAGTGGTTATTTTGTACTACAAAGAAAGGCGATCGCCCATTGTACCTTAGCTCCTGTGGGCTATAAAATTTTAATAGAAGTAGTAGCCAGAGGTTATTTTCGTAATATTGCCGAAGTGGGCTATGTTTTCCAAGAAAGAGTCGAAGGGCAAAGCAAAGTTACTTGGAAACAATATCGAGACTATATCCATCACCTATTGCGATTGAGACTCGCTTTATGGCCATTTAGTCGTTTTATTCGCTTTGGTATGGTTGGCTTTACGGGGGTATTTGTAGATATGACCATATTATATCTTCTCAGTGGCCCCAGCACCATGCAATGGAATTTAACCCTCAGTAAAATTATTGCGGCTGAATTTGCCATCATTAATAATTTTATCTGGAATGACCGTTGGACATTCAAAGATTTTTCTCAATTTGGGCAAGGGAAACTTCACACCCTTAAAAGATTGCTTAAATTTAATCTTATCTGTTTAGCTGGGTTATTTATTAACGTTGTTATTCTTAATCTTATTGTTAACTTTATCTTTCCTAACCCCTACATTGCCAATTTAAGTGCGATCGCCCTTACCACCTTTTGGAATTTTTGGCTAAACTACAAACTAAACTGGGGAAATAGCACTAAAACTAATTAGAGGTTGCTGAAAAACTCGAATCATGGAGTTAATGGATAATGAAGAATTGATAATGGTGATTATTGACCATTTTTTTATGTTTTTAATATCCTTATACCAAATCCTATTTAGATAGTATATTTATTTACTTGAAATCATTGAGATTGATGATAGTTATTAGTCTACTTTTAATGTAGGATTTGGTATTAAACCCCTTATTAAGCTAAATCCGTAAATCAAAATAAAAATTCAATTTATCGATAAATTATTTAGTCATGTAACTTATTACACGGTAAGCGATGATAACCTATCGTTACCCTTACTTTTCCCGCTTTTTTTGTTCATCATTTTGATGATGTAAAGGAGAAGAAGGATAAATAGGATTTTCAATGGGGGAAGGTTGCCAATGGGTAGGAATAGCAGGGCGAGAAGGCTTCAATCCTTGTAAAACTTCCTGTAAATTTAACGATTCCAAAGGCTTTGCCTCCCTTAACTTGTGCCAAACCGAGCGAGACATGAGCAAATTTTGCTCCATTCTTTGCGCCCCAATTTTTTCCAAATACTCCTCCCTTTCTGGTTGATAATCCCCAGAAGAAAGCAACAAAGACTGAGGAGGAAACTTCTGGATAACCGCCGCCATCTGAGTTAAAAGTTTCGGATACAACCATGTATAAGCAGGATGCACCGTTAAATCTGCTTCATGGGGTTTAGCACCATTTTGAGACACAATGAGCTTAAAATAGCCAATGGCAGCCTTTCTCTGAGGCTCAAATACATAAGCCCTGATGGTTTCTTCCTGACTCCAAAAAGACTTAATCGTTTTCGATACATAGGTAAAAAAGCCCGTTTTAAAATCCTCTAAATGCAAATCAAAAACCTGCCGAATAGTAGGAGGCAAAGAAACACAATCTAACTGATATAGTAAACGAGAATCCGCATTACTCACAGGTAAAAGATTAGGTAAACTAGGCTCTTTTTCTGCTAATTTTGCTAAAATTTCGGCATTACATTCCCAATTAGTAATTTGGGCTAGGGGTTGAAAACCATTTTCTCGATACAATCCGAGGGTACTTTTTTCATTTATATTTACTTCTAGTATCCATGTTCTGGCTTCCCAAATTTTCTCAAAACAGTAACGCAATAATTGAGAGCCAATGCTACAATTACCGATTAGTAAATGGCTCAATGAAGTGTTGTAATTAATTATTACTAGCTCAACTTTCCATGTACTGCGATTTTGGTTAAAAGGGGCAACTTGAATTAACCCTTGAATCTGTCCATCTTTTTCCGCTACATACACATAAAAATCTCGATTCCAACTAGAGGGCAACATTTTTGCCATCTGCAATAAACCGTAACAGCTTTGGTACTTTTGTACCTGTTTCAAAAGAGAAGCAAAACGATAGTTATTTTCTAATGATAATCTTTCTTGGAGCAAAGAGGCGATCGCCCCTAAATCTCGATATTGTACCCCTCGAATCTTTAAACTAGATTTTGGTAATGTAGATGTATTCATAGTATTATCTTTTTAAATTAAATATATTGAGAACAAAAAAACTTCAAAGTAAGAGACAAAAAGCAACTCTCAAAAATTACAACATTCTCACCAACCTCGAATAAAGTAGTTAATTTAACAATAGTGATGGTCATTAGATATTAGCTTAACAGTTAACCATAAAAATCCTAAACCCTCAAAATCATCATAACTATTAAGACAAATACAACCTAAAACCTTTCTGCCATTTCTCTTTAAAAAAATTAGACCAACAAAATTACCAATCACCTCATCGATAATTACTTTTTGTCTAATCCCATCTTATCTCAAATTTTTTTCATTAATCAACGACCATTTTTAAAAATCAACACTAAAATTAAAAATTAAAACATCATTTAAAGTATTATCCCTATGAACAACATTAAACCATTTAAAAAAAGTAAATATCTTCACAACAACATCGATACCGTCTTCTTAGAAAGACAAAAAAAAGAAGAAAAAAAAAGACTCAAACAATATTGTCTTCACCGTAGCCTAGAAAATATATTAAAAATAGGTTTTAATTTAGGTATTGTCGCTTTCTCCGTTACTAGCGTCAAAAATCTTTTACCCTACAACGACATTCAGCAATCTCAAATTAACCAAATCCAAGAAGAAATTAATAAAGTATCCCCCAGAGTTCAAAGACTAGAAGAAAATTTTTCCACAACCTTTGACCCTAAATCTTCCAGAAGAGTTATGAAAGATAATACCTACAAAGTTGATCCTAATTTGCGCCCCATCTTTTTTGTCGAAAAAAAATAAAAAAATTAGGGGTTTTAACCCCTTTCAATTAAACCGATATTTACTTCTGCTGTGCATAAGGCATACATTCAAAAGGCTGGACTCCTATCTCTGGTAGTTCATCTTTTTCAGCACTAAAAATCATCGCAAAACCTTCTGTTAAGTAGTTGCTAATTGCTTCTAGTATTTGAAGAATATTCATAGGACGATTCCTCCTAAGTTCAAAATCAGGATTAAGAGTCAAGTTTTAATTTTTCTCTCATTCCTGTATCTTTATTATCATTTACAAAGCCCAAATTCTGAGATATTTGTAATATTTATTTGACTTTATTCACATTACTTCACATAGTACTTTCTTTCGCTCTTATCAGTACCACAATTACTAAGTAACTTATCTCTCTTCTTTTCTATTTTCTGCTAATTATCTTCTATTTTTTTTCTATTAACAATTGTTAAAACAACTGTCTTTTTCTTGACTTTTGGCTATTAACAGGGGATGATGACGAGTATCTTTAATATAATAGAAATCTGACTGTTTGTTAAAAAAAATCCAATGTCTCCCATTATTTAAATAATAACATAAATATCCATAAACAACCATAGAAAAAAGCAAAAATCAGAACAAAAATTAGGTACGCAAAAGGTTTATTAGAACCAATGGAGAATGTAGAATTAAGTAACAGACATAAATTGTTTACTCCTAACTTAAAACTATGACCAACAAAATAGCCATCATCGGTGCGGGAATATCAGGTTTAACCCTAGCCACAAAACTTCAAGAAAAAGGGGTAGATGTTCAAGTATTTGATAAAGGACGTGGTGTGGGTGGTAGAATGTCGAGCCGTCGTACCGACTGGGGTTATATTGACCATGGTACGCAATATTTTGGTCTTAGTAACAATGAATTTCAAGATTTTATAAGTATCTATGGGGAGGTAATGCAACCGTGGCAGGGGAAATTTGCTTCTTGGGAAAATGGCATATTCCATGAAGATAAGTCCTCAAAAATTAGATATGTGCCTAATGAAGCAATGAATCGACTTTGTAAATATTTGAGCGGCGATACCACCGTTAAGCTAGAAACTAAAATAGTTTCTCTCACAAAAAATAATGATTCTTGGACATTGTTAGATGACCATAATCACCGTTACGGAGATTATGATGCGGTGGTTATTACTGCCCCTCCTAGTCAAACGGCGAATTTGTTACCTGATGATTGTACTTTTAAGCCAGACATTGCCAAGATAAAGATGCTTCCTTGTTTTACTTTGATGGTTATTCCTGAAAAGAAAGTCAATTTACCTTTTGAGGGGGTAAAGTTTAGCCATCCGGTGTTGGGTTGGGTAAGTGCCAATGATACGAAGCCTAATCGAGGGGATGGTGGTGCGATAGTTATCCAGTCCAATTTTACCTATGCCATGGATCATGTGAATGATGACCGAGAAAAAATTAGTCAAGATTTGTTGACACAAACGGAGAAGGTTTTTGATTTCAAATTTTCTCCCTTCCATTATTTTTCTTTGCATCTGTGGCGTTATGCTTTACCTCAACAGCCTAATCAACAGGGTTATTATTACGATGCCAAAACGGGATTAGGGATTTGTGGTGATTGGTGTTTATCTGGTAAGGTCGAAGGTGCTTTTTTGAGTGCCAGTGCGATCGCCCTTAAAATAAAATAAACATACAACCTTAATATCACTTTAACTTTTTCCTGTTATTAATGGTAATAGGGCTTGAAATATTGGAGCATAGAGAAAGTGGTATCATTACAACAACAAATAGCATTATCAGAACAAATCAAAGTAGGAGACAACATCAGGCTACAAAAAAAAACCAGTCAAGTAGCCCAAGATGTCCTCAGAATGGGAGCATTGGTAGAAGAATCATTTCGCTATAGCCATCGAGCCTTATTTGAACAAGACTTAGAAGCCGTTCAAAAAATTATCATCCAAGACCAAGAAATAGATAAATATTATCGCCAAATCGAACTAGACTGCTCCAATATTCTAACCAGCCAAAGCCCCTCCCCCAAAAATTTGCGCATCCTTAGTGCCTTCATGCAATTAGTAAGAGACTTAGAGCGCATCGGTGACTATGCCCAAGACTTAGGAGAAATATCCCAAAAACTCATTCTCTATTCTCCCCACCCCTGCATGAAAGAAATCGCCACCATGTCTCAACACGCTCAACTAATGTTAGCCAAAAGCATAGTTGCTCTTACTGAATTAGACGCTGAAGCTGGAGAAAAGATTAAATTTCTCGATGATACCATTGACGACGCTTACGATAACCTTTACGCCAAATTAGCCTACCAAGAAAACGTCCCCGGCATAGTTGAACCAATAGTGCTTCTAATCCTTGTCATTCGCTACCTAGAGAGAATGGCGGATCATTCCACTAATATAGCCCAAAGAGTCTCATTTATCGTTAATGGCTACCGTAATTAATCAGAAATTGACCAGAATTGACAAAAGAAGAAAAAGTGGGGTATGATCAGAGATTGTCACTAGAAATTATCCTAGGGCGAACTATATTTATATATACATAAAATAGTGTATAAAAAGCATACCTCATGCCAACTATTCAACAATTAATCCGGAGTGAAAGATCCTCCATCCAGAAAAAGACAAAATCTCCAGCATTAAAAGAATGTCCTCAGCGTCGTGGTGTTTGTACAAGGGTATATACCACCACCCCCAAAAAACCTAACTCTGCCCTCAGAAAGGTAGCAAGGGTTCGTTTAACTTCTGGGTTTGAAGTTACCGCTTATATTCCAGGTATTGGTCATAACCTTCAAGAACACTCTGTAGTATTGATCAGAGGCGGAAGAGTAAAAGATTTACCTGGTGTAAGATACCACATCGTTAGAGGAACACTAGATGCTACTGGTGTAAAGGACAGAAAACAAGGACGCTCTAAATATGGAGCAAAACGTCCTAAAGCATAAATGAAGTAAATAAATTTTAGGATATAGAAAATGTCTCGTAGAAGTAAAGCTAAAGTGGTGGAAGTTCCACCAGATGCAGTATATAACAGTCGTTTAGTCAGCATGACTATTCGTCGCATCATGAAAGATGGCAAAAAATCCTTAGCTGCCAGCATCTTATATGATGCCATGGCAATCATCGGTGAAAGAACTGGTGCTGAACCCATGGAAACTTTTGAACAAGCCATCAAAAACCTAACTCCCCTCGTGGAAGTTAAGGCCAGAAGGGTTGGTGGTGCAACCTATCAAGTCCCCATGGAAGTAAGACCTTCCCGTGGTAGTAGTCTTGCCCTCCGTTGGTTGATTCAATTCTCCCGCAAAAGAAGCGGTAGAACTATGTCCATGAAACTTGCTAACGAGATCATGGATGCTGCCAACGAAACTGGGGGAGCTATCAAGAAAAGAGAAGAAACCCACAAAATGGCAGAAGCAAACAAAGCATTTGCTCACTACAGATACTAAGCACAATTTATTCACAATTTTTAACCTCATAACTAGCTTTATTGTCAAAAAATAAAAAGTTATGTTAAGAAAAGTGTAAGATTGTAAATAGTTTTTATTTAAGCTCAAAATTCTAGTACAGATTTCGACAGCAGGAGGTAACTGTGACCCGTTCCATTCCCCTAGAAAAAATTCGCAATATAGGCATTGCAGCCCATATTGATGCGGGAAAGACTACCACAACAGAGAGGATTTTATTCTACTCTGGTATCGTTCATAAAATAGGAGAAGTCCACGATGGCAATGCTGTCACCGACTGGATGGAACAAGAACGGGAAAGAGGAATCACCATCACCGCAGCGGCCATTAGTACCGATTGGCAAGGACATCATATTAATATCATTGATACTCCTGGTCACGTAGATTTCACCATCGAAGTAGAGCGCTCCATGCGAGTCTTAGATGGAGTAATTGCAGTATTTTGTTCTGTGGGTGGGGTTCAACCTCAGTCGGAAACCGTTTGGCGTCAAGCAAATCGTTATCATGTACCTCGTGTTGCTTTTGTGAACAAAATGGATCGCACCGGGGCTAACTTTTTCCGTGTTTGCGAACAGGTAAAAGATAGACTTCAAGCTCCTGCTATTCCTATTCAAATTCCCCTTGGCAGTGAAGATCAGTTTTCTGGCATTGTAGATTTGGTCAGAATGAAAGCCACAATTTATGAAGATGATTTGGGTAAACAAATCAAGGAAATTGATATTCCTCATGAGGTAAGAGAGTTAGCTGAGGAATATCGAGGTTATCTCATAGAGGCGATCGCCGAGTCAAACGAAGCCTTACTAGAAAAATATTTAGCAGAAGAAGAGATCAGCGAAGCCGAGATAAAACAAGCAATTCGCCAAGGTACTATCAAAGGTACTTTAATGCCTATGCTCTGCGGTTCTGCCTTCAAAAATAAAGGAGTCCAACTACTCCTAGACGCAGTGGTAGATTACCTTCCTGCCCCCAACGAAGTCCCTGCCATTAAAGGGATTTTGCCCAGTGGGGAAGAAGGAGAACGTCACGCAGGAGATGAGGAACCTTTCTCCGCCCTTGCTTTTAAAGTAGCCTCCGATCCTTTTGGTCGATTAACCTTCCTCAGAATATACTCTGGGGTTTTGACAAAAGGTAGCTATATTTACAACTCTACCAAAGATACCAAAGAGCGTATCTCTAGGTTAATTATTCTCAAATCCAACGACAGAATAGAGGTAGAAGAACTAAGGGCAGGAGATCTAGGCGCGGCGATCGGCTTGAAAAATACCACCACAGGTGATACACTATGTGATGATAGTGAGTCGATTATTCTCGAATCTCTCTATGTGCCTGAGCCTGTAATCTCAGTGGCGGTAGAACCAAAAACTCAGCAAGACATGGATAAATTGTCTAAGGCCTTGCAGTCTCTTTCTGACGAAGATCCTACCTTCAAAGTTAGTATCAATCCCGAAACTAACCAAACGGTAATCGCAGGAATGGGTGAGTTGCATTTAGAAATTCTGGTGGATCGGATGTTACGGGAATTTAAAGTGGGAGCTAACGTGGGACAACCTCAAGTAGCCTACCGAGAAACAATCCGTAAAGCCGTGCAAACAGAGGGTAAATTTATTCGTCAGAGTGGTGGTAAAGGGCAATATGGTCATGTGGTGATCGAAATTGAGCCAGGAGAGGAAGGAAGTGGTTTTGAATTTGTCTCCAAGATTACTGGGGGTGCGATTCCTAAAGAGTACATTCCTTCTGTGCAACAGGGTATCAAAGAAGCCTGTGAATCTGGTATCATAGCTGGTTATCCCCTCATCGATGTAAAAGTCGCTTTGATTGATGGTTCTTACCATGACGTGGATTCTTCCGAAATGGCGTTTAAAATTGCTGGGTCCATCGCAATTAGAGATGCAGTGAAGAAAGCACAACCAGTCTTACTAGAGCCCACGATGAAGGTTGAGGTGGAAGTACCCGACAATTATGTTGGTGACATTATCGGAGATCTCAATTCTCGTCGAGGCATTATCGAAGGAATGGAAACAGAAAGCTCCCTTGCTAAGGTGTCAGCAAAAGTTCCCCTAGAAACTATGTTCGGTTATGCCACAGATATTCGTTCTAAGACCCAAGGACGTGGTATATTTAGCATGGAATTCAGTAAATACTCTGAAGTTCCCGAAAATGTAGCTAAAGGTATTATTACCAAAAATACAGGATACGTATAAATTTATTAATTAAATTAGGAAAAGACAAAGAAAATGGCACGGGAAAAATTTGAAAGAACGAAACCTCACGTTAATATTGGTACCATCGGTCACGTTGACCATGGTAAAACTACCCTCACTGCAGCTATTACCTTAACTCTATCTGCTGCTGGTCAGGCAAAAGCTCGTAAATATGATGAAATCGATGCTGCTCCTGAAGAAAAAGCACGGGGTATCACCATCAACACCGCTCACGTTGAATATGAAACTCCTGGTCGTCACTACGCCCACGTTGACTGTCCTGGACACGCTGACTATGTTAAAAACATGATCACTGGTGCTGCTCAAATGGACGGAGCTATCTTGGTTGTATCTGCAGCTGATGGCCCTATGCCCCAAACTCGTGAGCATATCCTCTTGGCTAGACAGGTTGGTGTACCTAACCTTGCTGTGTTCTTAAACAAACAAGACCAAGTAGATGATGAAGAGTTATTGGAATTGGTTGAGTTAGAAGTTCGTGAACTTTTAAGCGAATACGGTTTTGATGGTGACAATATTCCCATCGTTTCTGGTTCTGCTCTAAAAGCTGTAGAACAAATGACCGCCAATGCTAAAACCCAGAAGGGTGAAAATGAGTGGACCGATAAAATCTGGACTCTCATGGATGAAGTAGATAACTACATCCCCACCCCTGAGCGTGACGTTGACAAGCCTTTCTTGATGGCTGTAGAAGACGTATTCTCCATCACTGGTCGTGGTACCGTTGCAACCGGTCGTATCGAACGTGGTAGAGTTAAAGTTGGCGAAACCGTAGAATTAGTAGGCATTCGTGACACTCGTAACACCACTGTAACTGGTGTGGAAATGTTCCAAAAAACTTTGGACGAAGGTATGGCTGGAGACAACGTAGGTTTATTACTTCGTGGTGTTCAAAAAGAAGATATTGAGCGTGGTATGGTATTGGCTAAACCCTCTTCTATCACTCCTCACACCACTTTTGAAGCTGAGGTTTATGTACTCAAGAAAGAAGAAGGTGGTCGTCATACTCCTTTCTTCCCTGGATACCGTCCTCAGTTCTACGTTCGTACTACCGACGTAACCGGAACCATCAGTGACTTCACCGCCGATGATGGTAGTGCTGCTGAAATGGTAATGCCTGGCGATCGCATCAAAATGACCGTTGATTTAATCAACCCCATTGCGATCGAACAAGGAATGCGTTTTGCTATTCGTGAAGGTGGTCGTACCATCGGTGCGGGTGCTGTAGCCAAAATTTTAAAGTAGGAAGAATTAAATAATGATTGGGGCGTTACTCAGATTAATTTCTCTGTACGCCCTAATTTTGTCCCTACTAACAAGATAATTCGGACTGATAAAAACTTTTGTACATTATCAACTCTTAATTATCAATCCTCAATTAATTAGTACCTTGAAAAATTAATCCCAGTAAAACAATAAAAATCATGGCAACCTTACAACAACAAAAAATTCGTATTCGCTTAAAAGCATTTGACCGTCGCTTACTTGATACTTCTTGTACAAAAATTGTTGAGACTGCTAATCGTACCAATGCTCAACCAGTAGGTCCTATTCCTCTCCCCACAAAACGTAAAATCTACTGTGTACTCAGATCTCCCCACGTTGACAAAGATTCCAGAGAACACTTTGAAACTCGTACTCACCGTCGTGTTATCGATATTTATCAACCCTCCTCAAAAACCATTGATGCTTTGATGAAATTAGACTTGCCTGCTGGGGTTGACATCGAAGTAAAACTATAATTTTGGAAAAAATAACTTTTTTCTGTTAATTAGGGTTCATCTTTTCAGGATGACCACAAAAAATCGTATAATAGTAAATTGTGCTAATTTAGAAAAAACTATGCCTAAAGTAAAAACTAAAAAATCCGCTGCTAAACGTTTTCGCATTACTGGAAGCGGAAAAAAAATCATGCGCCGTAAAGCAAACAAAAATCACTTACTAGAACATAAAAGTGCAGAGCAAAAACGTCGTCGTCTTAGCAACATGGCTTTAGTTCATGAAAGTGATGAGAAAGAAGTACGTTTAATGCTTCCTTACGGTACTAAGTAGGAACAAATTTCTCCCCATTAAACTTTGTAATATTAATTTAATTGTAAAAAAATGAGTAGAGTAAAAAGAGGTAACGTCGCCCGTAAAAGACGTAATAAAATTTTAAAACTAGCAAAAGGTTATAGAGGTTCTCACTCTAAGCTATTCCGTATTGCTAATCAACAGGTTATGAAAGCGTTACGTAATGCTTATCGTGACCGTCGTAAGAAAAAAAGAGATTTTCGTCGTCTATGGATTACCCGTGTAAATGCAGCGGCTAGAATGAACGGTATTAGCTACAGTCAATTAATTTATAAATTAGATAAAGCTAATATCTCTCTTAACCGTAAAATGTTAGCTCTTTTAGCGGTTCAAGATATGGACGCATTTAAAAAGGTAGTAGAATTAGCGCTTCAAGCCTAGATTTGTTTTATGGTAATGGAATAAAGTGTTCTTTAGCTCTAATAAGGCTTCGGAACACTTTTTTTATGTTTGATTAGGCTACCAATTGTTGTTCATCATTGACAACATCATCAGAGGAAGGATAATTACCTAAATATTCTTCTAACTGGACATTAATATCATTTTTCACGATTTCTCTATATTCCAAGAAATGCTCATTGTGGGCGCACAGAGTCAGATAATGCTCCCATACTCCCGGATTATTTTTGATAATACTAAAGAGGTGGTGCCAAAACTTCCAACGGGTATCTCTTTTTATTCCTTGGCGCCATATAACGATCGCCAAGGCCTTTAGATCGACGAGGGTAGGTAGTTTTGCAGGGGGATGAGCCTTGGGGGCGCCTAACTTCAGAAAACAACGATAAGTCCTATCTAGGTAAGCATGGGGATCATAAAGTCGCCAAAAAGCATCTACATATTCATTGGCAATGTCCTCCACGGGGCGAGTGGGTACAAAATTCATGAGGGTAGTCTGGTTAATGTTGCCATACTTTCCTGCCCCTAAGCGTCCTTCTTTCTCCAAACGATGCCATAAAGCGGTGTTGGGTAATGCTTGTAACATGGCGAAGGTGGTAGTGGGAATGCCTACTTGTTCGGCAAAGCGCACAATGCGATCGCCCGCACCCTTTTCTTCCCCATCAAAACCAATAATAAAACCAGCCATAGGACGTAATCCAGTGCGAATAATTTTATCTACCGCATCAGTCAACGAACTACGGGTATTTTGAAACTTCTTAGTCATGGCTAAACTATCCTCGTCTGGGGTTTCTATGCCCAAGAATACCGCATCAAAATAACAGTCCACCATCAACTCCATCAATTCAGGATCATCCGCCAAATCCACCGAAGCCTCCGTATTGAAGCGGAAAGGATATTGATGCTCCTGTTGCCATTCCTTGAGAGCTTTTAACAACAACTTCACATTACGCTTATTGCCGATGAAATTATCATCCACCATAAACACACTACGGCGCCAGCCCAACTCATAGAGATAGTCCAACTCTTTTAATAACTGCTCAGGGGTTTTTGTCCGTGGCTTACGACCATAAAGAACGATAATATCGCAAAATTCACACTGGAAAGGACAACCCCTCGAAAATTGCACCGACATGGAATCATAGGCATCCAATTCCAACAAATCGAAACGAGGAATCGGGGTATAAGACACATCAGGTTTTTCTGTGGTACGAAATACTCCAGAAGTTTCACCTTTCTCGATCGCCTCTACAAACATCGGTAAAGTGATTTCCCCTTCATCCAAAACAAAAAAGTCTGCTCCCGCTTCCTCTAACTCATGGGGCACGGAGGTAGGATAAGGTCCCCCTACCGCCACTAATTTACCCCGACTTTTTGCTTCCTTAATTTGGTCAATTAAATCCTCTTTTTGAACAATCATCGCTGACATGATGACCACATCAGCCCATGCCCATTCTTCTTCTCTAACCGCTCTAATATTGCGATCTACCAGCTTAAATTCCCATTCTTGAGGTAGTATGCCTGCCACGGTCACTAAGCCCAAAGGAGGCAATAAAACCTTGCGATTAACTAATTCTAAGATTTTCTCGTAAGACCAAAAAGTCGGCGGAAAAATTGGATAAACTAAAAGAGCTTTCATTTTATATGGGGTTAGATATTATTTATATTTATTATTGATCTCAAATCTAACTCATATTGTCAGGATTGGAAAGTTAATTATTTCCCGTGAACCCCTAAAGCCTTTTCAAAGGTTTGACGGTCAAGGGTTTCATTCTCAATTAAAAGATCTACTAAATAATCAATGGCGGGGCGATATTCATTAATAATATTTTTAGCATTTTCATGACACTGATTCACAATCGCTCTAATTTGTAAGTCAATTTTTTGGGCTATGTCCTGAGAATATTCCGTACGACTCATAGAGTCATTGCCGAGGAAAACGGGTTGTTCATCCCCCTCAAGGGCAATGGGTCCTAAATCAGACATCCCAAATTTAGTGACAATTTGACGAGCTAAACTGGTGACACGCTCAATATCATTACTCGCTCCTGTGGTTACTTCATCTTCCCCAAAGATCATTTCTTCGGCAGCTCTACCCCCCAATAAACCCGTAATACGAGCAAATAATTGACTACGGGATACCAAGCCCTGCTCTTCATCGGGGGTAAACCAAGTTAAGCCTCTGGCTTGTCCTCGGGGAATGAGGGTAATTTTTTCTACGGGATCATGGCCAGGGGTGAGGGTGGCGACTACGGCGTGTCCGACTTCATGGTAAGCGATTAATCGTTTACTTTTGCTATCCACAAGGGGGGTCCCTTCCATCCCTGCAATCACTCGGTCGATGGCTTGATCTATTTCTGCCATGGTAATGGAGTCTTTGCGTTTACGGGCGGTAAGGATGGCCGCTTCATTGAGTAGGTTGGCAAGATCTGCCCCAGAAAATCCAGGGGTGCGCTGGGCGATCGCCTTTAAATCTACTTCTTCATTAACTTTCTTATCAGCGGCGTGGACATCTAAAATACCTAAACGTCCTTCTAAATCAGGATAATCCACAATCACCTGACGATCAAAACGTCCTGGACGTAACAAAGCACTATCCAGAACATCAGGGCGATTAGTAGCAGCGATAACGATAATCCCTGAATTGCCCTCAAAACCATCCATTTCTGTCAACAATTGATTAAGGGTTTGCTCTCGCTCATCATTACCCCCACCAATGCCACTGCCACGCTGTCTGCCCACCGCATCAATTTCATCGATGAACACCAAACAAGGGGCGTTTTCCTTGGCTTTACGGAACAAATCTCTTACCCTTGAAGCTCCAACTCCCACAAACATCTCCACAAATTCTGAGCCAGAAATACTAAAAAACGGTACTTCAGCCTCCCCTGCGATCGCCTTTGCCAACAAAGTTTTACCTGTGCCAGGGGGCCCTACCAACAATAAACCCCTCGGAATCCTTGCCCCAATAGCTGTAAATTTATCGGGGGTTTTAAGGAAAGTTACCACCTCTTGTAATTCTTCCTTGGCTTCCTCAACCCCTGCTACATCCCTAAACTCAACCCCCGTCTGAGATTCCATCTGAAATTTGGCCTTGGACTTACCAAAACTCATGGCTCCCGCCGCCGAATTGGCTGATTTACGAATTAAGACGAATAGACCAATGATTAAAAATAACAATAATGCCAACTGTACACTACTTATAACCGCCGAAGCAGAAGCCCCTGAAGACTGCACCGCAAAATCAATGTCTTTGTCTCTGATGAGACTAATTAACTCACGATTATCATTAAATAAATAAACAATTTCAGGGTTATCTTCCTCTCCCCCTGCTAAAAAAACCCTTGCCACATTGGTTTCTGGATCTATTTGGATTCTCTCAACCTCCCCTGCATCAATTCTTGTGAGTAGTTCACTATAACTAAACTGTTGATTTTCCTCTCGATTTTGTGCCACAGCAACTCCTGCCCCTGTGACGAGGGTTTGCCCCCACAAAAGACTACTAATGATTAGGGTAAGGACTCGATTAGATTTTTTTCTTTTACGGGAATTATTATTTAACATTTCTATTTTTTATATATAAGGCTCAGTGCGCTGGTAAATTAAAATGACTACTTTCATTATAAGATGTTGCCAAAAAGTCTTATGACAAGAAGGAAAATAGGGAATAGGTAAGCCTATTTTGAAAATTAAATGCTGATGGTGGTTGAACAATGTTTCGTATCATCACTAAAACAACCTCTAACTACAATTTTGATTAATGGTGGATTTTAGATCTCAACCTAACCTACTCCCATAGACTATTTCATTGACCTAATGACTTGAGAGCGGTAAGGGCTGCCCAACGACTGTCGGTAATGGTGGCACTCTCATGAATGGTTGGGGGTTCACAATCTTCGTTGTTACAGACTTGTCTTAGGGGTAAAGCTAAGGATAGTTGCTCATAAACCCATTCTTGCACCTCAAAATACCCATCTGGAGGCAGACTTTCACATAAATCATCTCCTGATATTTCCCTTTCTAGGGGTAAGTTATCGGGATCTTCAAATCGATCACTGAGCCAGATAATTTCTGATGTATCTACTTCGAGGCGATGGTTAAAGGTTTTTAGGCAGCGATCGCACTTTAGGGTCAAAATAGTATCAGCGGTTAACTCTACCTCTAAAAAACCACCCCGATGATAAACGGCCAAACTACCTTTGATAGGGGTTAAGGTCTTAAAACCCTTAATATTTTCCTTAAAGGTAAACTTATCCATTTGCTGGGGCATCTTTAGCAATTGGGGAATATATATTCTTTCCATCCTTTTAACCGTCATTGATTCATCAATCATTAATTTAGCAGATTTGGGTTAATTCTTTACAGTTAAAGAGCTATTGTCACTTTATTTTATGGTTTTTTAGTGCAATAAACAGTGTATAACACACATATAATTACACATAATCTATTAAAACCATGAGAACAAACATTGATCTCGATGATAAATTGGTTGAAGAAGCGTTTAGTTTGACCAATGTTAGAACAAAAAAAGAGTTAGTGAATTTGGCTTTAAAAGAATTAATTCGGAATAAAAAAAAGTTAAATTTATTAGATCTTAGTGGAAAAATTGATTTTGTGGAGGACTATAACTATAAAGAATTTAGATAAAAATGTATTTAATTGATACTTCTACATTAGTAAATATTTTTAGAGATAAAAGTAATATATTAAAGACGAAATTAGAAAATCATATCCAAGATGAGGCGATTTTTTTAACCCATTTTACGCAAATGGAATTATTACAGGGGGCAAAAAACGAACAAGAATGGCAACTATTAAAACTTTATCTTTGTCAACAAGACTATATTTTGGAAAATCCTGATAACTTTGTTCATTCCGCTCGAATTTTTTATGAATTAAGACGTAAAGGACTCACCGTAAGAAGTATTGTTGACTGTTATATTGCTCAATTAGCTCTTCGTCATGACCTAATTTTAATCCACAATGATAAGGATTTTGAAACTATCAAAAAAATTTGCCCTCTAAAAACTTTTGTTTTTGATCAATAAAAAAACGGGCAAAAAGCCCGTCTTAAAACAATCTAACGTAATTTGACAATTAATCGCCGTTCAGGTTCATTACCCTGACTTTCGGTGGTTAAATCATCAGAAGATTCGAGAATACTGTGGATTTGTCGCCTTTCTACGGAGGATAAATATTTAATTTCCTCTGGGGTGCCGGTGTCTCTGACTCTAGCAGCAGCACTTTGGGCGATCGCCACTAATTCCGCTTGACGACGAATGCGATAGCCATTCAACTCCACAGTAAAAAAACAAGGAGCAGTATCACCCAAACCAATATTTAATAAAGAATTAGCCAAATATTGAACCGCATCGATAGTATCCCCTTTCTTACCCACCAAAGCGTTAATCTGACCTTGATCAAGATTAGCCTCATCAATGGTTAACCAACAGGAAACCCCCTGTTTGTCATTTTCCTCCACCCTACCCAGTTGCACATCCGCAGGAATATTCATCAACTTAAGTAGAATTTCCAACCACTGTTTGCCCCGTTGGACTTGTTCATCCATAATCTGTATTATTTAACCTGAAGTTTTCTCTTTCTTTTTACTCTTTTTCTCAAAAGGAATTGCTTCCCTGCCTTTGGTTGCCTTAATTTGATCATCGAGAATTTTTTGGATATTCTCTGGCAAAGGTTCACGCATCAAAATCAGAGTTTGGATAGTTTGAAAAACGTTAGCCAAAACAATATACATCAACACCCCCGCAGGAAGAGGGAAAAATAGAAACATCCCCGAAAAAATAACGGGAGTAATCTTGTTAATATTTTTTTGTTGATCATTTCCAGTGTTAGGCTGCGCTGCGCCAGACAATTCTTGGTTGAGATAAATACTCACCCCAAAAAAGATAATCATCCCCAAAATATCCCAGTGGATTTTACCGTTTTCTCCAGTAACTCCAATGCGTCCCAAGGCTTCAATGAACAAAAAGCCCTTGTCTGCAGCGATACCGGGTAAACTTGCCTGAATGGTGGCATCTCCTGTGGCTAGGGCTGTAATATTTCCATTTTCATCAATGGAAACTCTTTCTTGTCCTTTGGTAACTTCCCAACGGGGTGAAATGTCTTCACCATTAGGATATTGAGTTAATAATTCTTGGAGAGATTTACCTTCGGGGGTTTGAAATTCTACTTTCTCGGTTTCACCCACTACCAATTTATTACCCGCGGGAATGATAGCGGCAATTTTGTTATGTACTCCATCACTGACAAAGACATTCTGAGCTTTGGTGCTATAGGACTGGGGTACAATGCGCTCCACTTGCTCTTGGGGGAAAATCTGCACATCAACGTTGTAGTTGATATTGGCAAAAGGTGATCCTCTGAGGGTAGCAAAAAGGGCAAATAGGATGGGCATTTGTAACAAAAGGGGTAAACATCCAGCGAGGGGATTACCAAACTCTTGCATAATTTTCCCCATTTCTTCCTGTTGTTTTTGGGGATTATCTTTATATTTTTTCCTAACTTCGTCTTGTTTCTGCTTCATCAGGGGTTGGGTGATGCGCATTTTTCTCATGTTGCGAATTTGCCCTGCACTGAGGGGGTACACCCCTAGACGTACCACGAGGGTAAGAGCGATAATTCCAAAACCATAGCTTGGCACAATCCCGTAGAAAAAATCTAGGATTGGCAACATGATGTTTGTTGATATAAAACCTATACCAAAATCCATTTTTATTTTATTTCCTTACTATATGCTAATAATTTACAGTGTACGATGAACAATTGACAAATTAATGGATAATTGATAGTTAATAATTGATTATTGAAATTGATCTAAACTTTTTCGTCGCATCGGTAAGTCATCCCATAGATAAAGAATAATATTATCCATTCTCAATTATCCATTTTCAATTATCTAAGGTGCGATCGCCTCTAAGGATCTACCAGTTTTATCGGCCGCTTTTTGAGCGATATAATCAGAAACGTTTCTGAAATCAGGCATAGCGCGTAATTCTAAACGACTTCCATCTTTAATAGTTACGACAATATCACCCCAAAGACCTAAACCTCTAGGGATTTTTACTACTTTGATTACTTCAGAATAAATAATATCGGTGCGATCGCGCCCTTGCCATCCCCCAGTAACAGAAATACGACGGTCAGTAATACGATAACGTAACCATATAGCCCGGGCGATCGCTCCCACAGTCAAAGGTAAACAAATAACCGTAAAAGCCAATAACACATTAAAAATCAGATCTCCCACGTGGGGACCGCCTTCATAATAAACTTCTTCTTTAATTCCCATAGATAATTTCTGTTTTAATTAGTAACTCTTTCAATTCTCTCAAAAAATGCTCATAATTGCATTCCCTGGCATCAGATTTAACTGTAATTACGATTAGCCAGTTAGAAGAAATTTCAGGAAGTAAAGATCTGAAGGCAGATTTTATCTGTCTTTTGATGCGGTTGCGCACTACGGCTTTTTTACTAACTTTACGACTAATGGAAATCCCTAGCTTTGTAGAAATAGGACATACCAATGAGTCTGAAACCATGATGGGCAATGCCCGAATAATTAGATGACGACTATAGCGGCGAATACCATGCTGATAAACAGTTTGAAAATCCGACCGCTTTTTAAGTCGATGTCGTGACGATAATCCCACTTGAATTTAGAGGATAAATAAATTGGACGGGTAAAAAAAGAATCAATTGTCTTATACAGCTAATCTCTGTCTTCCTTTACTACGACGTGCTTGAATCACTTTACGTCCATCTTTGGTTCTCATACGGGCGCGAAAACCTGAAGTTCTTTTTTGTTTACGTCTAGTTCCGTTTAAAGTATGCTTACTCAATTTTTCCTCCTTGTAATCTTTTGTAAAAAAAACAGCATCTTTCATTATAAGACACAATGCTATTTCCCGTCCATAGACAATCTAATTATGGCTGGAAAAGGGAACGGGGAACAGTGATGATATTTTGATGTCTTAATTTCTATATTTCATATCATGATTAACCAATGTTTATTTCAACTTAACGAATTAAGTATCATATTTAACTGATGTTACGCAAAAATATAATTAGTTTAAGATGGTAAAAACGTAGGATGTTCATATTGTGTTTATACACGTGCTGGGTAAGGGGCTAGGAGTTGGGTAAGGAGCCTCGCGCCCCTTGTTAAAATTTACAGATAAAACTTAACTTATAAATGAGTACATAACGTCAGATATTTAAAATTCAGCCATGGTTATTACCTTTTACCCTAACAAGATAAAAACTAATTGACAATTACTGCCTAAGCCTTGAAAATGAGGGATGGAAAGAAAATATTATTATCAGGTGTCGTTCACCTCAAATTTATTCAGGAAGGCTAGATTATGGCAAGAAAACCCGACGAATATAGTGTTCATCTATTGCTCAGTAGCGGACACAGGGAAGAAGTAAAGTTTAACACCATACAAGATTTTCAGAAGTGGTACAGTGGAGAGTTAGTACCTAAATCAGCTTCACAGGATTTTATTAACGTACCCATCAAAAACATTCAGGGAGAATATATGGTGATTCGTCCTTCTGAAGTGGTAGGAATAAGAGTTGAACCAGTATTTTTTGGCAGTGTCGATCGCAATTTTGCCGAATAAAACAACACTTACCAACCATAGTTCAACTCTTAGGAACAAGAAGAACTAGGAACATTTATACTTATTAAGATCGATTCCTGCTTCCCTAGCCATTTGACCAACACTTTTGGTGTCTAAGGTTTTGATTGCCTTGGTAGAAAGACGTAGTTTTACAAAGCTCTCGCCTTCTGCCCACCAAATTCTTTTGTCTTGTAAGTTAACGTGTTGTAATCTTTTGGTACGACGGTGGGAGTGGGAAATTGAGAAGCCGTTGTTTGCTCTTCTTCCTGTCAATTGACATACACGAGCCATAAGTTTATCTCCTATATATAATTATTCTAAAATTTAGTCAGCAACCTTTAATTGTACTAGGATGTTGATTAAATCTGCAAGTTTATTTCCTCAGGGCAGGTTATTCATATAAAATGAATTTTTGTTTTAAATCGGGTGACAAAGAACAAAAAAATTCTCATAGTCAATCAAAAATCAGTAAAACAAATTCTAAATTCTACATTCTTAGCTATTTTTATTTATGTCAAAAAATCAGGGAAAATTATTTGTAATTACAGGGCCTAGCGGGGTAGGTAAGGGAACCTTGGTGCGATCGCTCCTAAGCGCCCATACACAGCTATTTGTGTCTATTTCAGCCACCACTCGCCAACCTCGTACGGGGGAAGTAGATGGCAAAGATTACTATTTTTTGACCACCGCTCAATTTGAATCCATGATTGAGGAGGAAAACTTACTCGAATGGGCGCAGTATGCAGGAAATTATTATGGTACTCCCAAACAAGCCGTAGTAGAGCAAATTAACCAAGGTAAAACCGTTATCCTTGAAATCGAGCTATTAGGGGCAAGACAGGTAAAAGAAAATTTTGAGCAGTCCCAATTGATCTTTATTTTACCCCCCTCAGAAGAAGAACTAGAAAGGAGATTGCGGGGTAGGGGTAACGATGCCGAGGAAGCCATTAAAAAGCGTTTGGCACGGGCAAAAGAAGAAATTGCTGCCCAAGATGAATTTGATTATAAAATTGTTAATGATCAGTTAGAAAGTGCGATCGCCCAGTTAGAAAATATTATCTTTGGTAAACAAGAAGTAAGTTAACCGAAAAACCATCCTAATCCAAAATCTTTCCCCATAGAACACAACACCTGTTAATTAAAGACAAAATCGTGATATTCTTATGTGGGTTTATTAGGATACATCCCTAATAAAAAAGTATTGTTGATGAAAATAGACAAAAAAAGTTGATGGAAAATACCGCTACCCCAGAAACCAATCCAGCACAAGAAATACAAACAACCTTCACCGTTGAAGAAATCCAAGAGCTATTACCCCACCGTTATCCCTTTGCGCTAGTCGATCGCATCATAGACTATGTACCGGGTGAAAAAGCCGTAGGTCTAAAAAATGTGACCATCAATGAACCCTACTTTCCCGGACATATACCCAGTAAACCCCTAATGCCAGGAGTATTACAAATAGAAGCCATGGCTCAGGTGGGGGGAGTCATTCTTACCCTGTTACCCGGGATGAAAGGCAAATTTTTCGCCTTTGGGGGCATTGATAAAGTGCGTTTTCGTCGCCCCGTAGTACCAGGAGATCAATTAATTATGACCGTGGAACTATTATCTTTCAAACGTAATCGTATTGCTAAAATGCAAGGGCAAGGTTTGGTTGATGGACAACTAGCCGTGAGGGCTGAAATGTTATTTTCTTTGCTCGACTAATTTAATCGTTAATACAATTTTAAATAACCGTGATACATCCTACAGCGATTATTGATAAAAAGGCAGAATTAGATTCTACCGTCACCGTTGAACCTAATGCCGTGATTGGGGCGGGGGTAAAAATTGGAGCAAATACCATTATCGGTGCCAATGTCGTTATCTATGGCGACACGGAAATTGGTGCTGATAATAAAATTTATCCAGGAGCCGCCATTGGTTTAGATCCCCAAGATTTGAAGTATAAAGGAGCTAAGACAGGGTTAAAAATAGGCGATCGCAACTTAATCCGTGAATTTGTTACCCTAAACCGAGCCACCGCCGAAGGAGAATACACCATCATCGGTAACGATAACTTATTGATGGCTTACGTTCATGTTGCCCATAATTGCATCATCAAAGATAGGGTTGTCATTGCCAACTCCGTCAGTTTAGCTGGTCATGTACAGGTTGATTCTAAAGCCGTAATTGGTGGTATGTTAGGAGTCCATCAGTTCGTCCACATCGGCACCATGGCAATGTTGGGGGGTATGAGTCGCATTGAAAGGGACGTACCACCATTTATGTTAGTAGAAGGAAACCCCTCAAGGGTGAGAGCCTTAAATAGTGTCGCCCTCAAGAGAAATAACTTCACTCCAGAAGAAATTAAAGAACTAAAAGAGGCTTATCGCATCCTCTATCGCTCAGGATTAACCCTTACCCATGCCCTAGAAAAATTATCCTCTATGGCAGTCAACGACAAAATCAAAACCCTCTATGATTTTATGGTTACTTCTAGTACCGATTCATCCCGCAGAGGCCCTATTCCTGGTAACAAAAAATAAATGATAATTGAGAATGGATAATCAAAACAATAATTGTCCATTCCCCATTCCTAACCTTTACGAAACAAGTTTCTCAGCGCACCCTAACTATTTTCATTGACGACTTTTTTGGCACCCACAAGGGCATCAATTACCTGAGTAGAATCAATTAATCTTTTTAACACCACCTGACCAACACTACTATTTTTTTTAGCGGTAGGAGTAGAAGGTTTTACTTCAATCATCAAAACAGCATCCTCCACTTCATAAAGCCATAAAACCTCTTCATTTTCTTCGATACCAATTCTTAGACAGCTAATATGAGGAGGGCGACGCCAAGTGATAGCATCCCATAAACCTCCCCTTTGCCACACTCGATCATAACGCCAACCCTCAGTTAAAAAAAAGTATTTCATCGATTCTTTTAGTATTAAATTTCCTTTGATACTCAAAATTTAACTTAAGTTCATCTCCGTTCAACCAAAATTAACAAAGGTTGTATTCTACCAAATCCGATTATTAGTAAAGTTTACTATTGTTCACCGTGTAACAATTGACAATAAACAATTACTATCTGTTGCCTATTCCCCGTTCCCCATCCTAATTATTATATTATTGAAACAAGATTTAGTATCAATTACCTTCATGGTGGGGGTAATCCATTTGTAAAATAGTTCCCGCAAAGAAAGGGGAAAGAGTAAGAATAAAAAACATCCGAATCATTTGCATAGTCAAAACCATCCCCGAATCTCCTCCTAACTCTAGGGCGGTGGCTGTCATGGTATTTAAACCCCCTGGGGTAGTGCCTAATAAGCAACTCATCAAGTCTAGTCCTGTGATTTGATGGAATTCGTAACCAATAATAAAGCAGATTATAATTAATAAAATTACTAACACTGTCTCAACTAACACTGCTTTTAGTAGTTTGTTGATTATTTTTAGGTCAAACTTTACCCCCGTAGATAAGCCAAGGAAAAATAAGCCGATACTAAATATTGTGGGGGGAATGGTGGTGGGGATAAACCAAAATAGGAGGAGACAACTGAAAAAGGGAGCAAGAAAAAGGTTGGATGGCAGTTTGATAAGTTTGCCGACTTGAATGGCGATGGTGACGGTGCCAATAATTAGTAGGGTTTTGAGAATAGCGGTTAGAAGGGAGGTTGGTAAGTCGGCGGTAATAAGTAAATTATTGGTAGGGGTAAAACAAAGTTCGGGGTTGCATGATTCTACGATGGGGGTAGCTAAAATCGGGGTAGAGAAGTAGAGGGCGACAATGTTGGGTACTATCAACGATACTAATAAAATTCTGACATATTGTAATACGGTAACGGCGATCGCATCTGCTCCCATTTCTTCACTCATGGCTACCAAACTTGAACCTGCCCCCGGAATTGAACCCAAAAAGCTAGAGCAAGGATCTATTTTGGCGATTTTGCACAGTAAAAAGCCGTTTAATAAACTAAATATTCCTGTGATAAAAATTGCTCCTAAGAGCGGAAATAAATAGTTTTGGGCGTTGATTAAACTATCTAAGGAAAAATGACTCGCCGTTACTACCGCAATCATTCCTTGCCCTACTACTCCCACAGAATGGGGAAACGATTCTATTTTGCCTTTGACAATGGAAAAAATAATAGCTACTAATAAGGGTACTAAAAACCAAGCTACGGGAAAATGGAGATAGTCAAAGATAAAAGAAAATATTAACGCCAATAAAAATAAACTGCAAAGAGCGAAAATTTCCCCATTATCAATGGTGAGAGTTTTTGTCATTTCGTGGTGTGGATAATCGAACCTATATTAATTTTAGGTTAAGAAATTACAAATATTAACTTTAGGTTAAGAAAATTTGCCCATTTTTTTACCCTAAAATTTTGCGATAATAACCCATCAAGAGAAAAGGTCAAGTTATTGTAGTATTGATAAGGGTAAATTAGTTTTAAAAATGGTTATGGGTTCTTATATCGAAATTGGTGATTACAAAGTAACTGAAGAAAATGTATTTTCTATTTTGGCTCAGAAGCAAATTATTATTCCTTTAGCCACGGAGATTATTTTAGACAGTGCGATCGCCGATATTGAATGTACCCCAGAGGAAAAAAATATAGCTTATCAACAGTTTTTCAATCAAATGAAAATTCCTCCTAACGATAAGCAACAATTAAAAGTATGGCTAGAAAGAAACTATCTAACTTTTGAACAATTAGAAAAAAGAATTTTAAGGGGTATCAAGTTAGATAAGTTCAAAGAAAAAACTTTTGCACCTCAATTAGAATCCTATTATCTAAGAAGAAAAAGAGAGTTAGATAAGGTTATTTATTCCCTCATTAGAACTAAAAATGTAGGACAAGCCCAAGAGTTATTTTTCAGAATCCAAGATGACGGACAAGATTTTGCAGTGCTTGCCAAGGAGTTTTCCCAAGGGAGTGAAGCAGAGACTGGAGGGATAGTTGGCCCAGTAGAATTAACGACACCCCATCCGCAAATTGCCCAACTTTTGATGACAGCACAACAAGGGAAAGTTTTAGCCCCCGTCAGAATTGGTGAATGGGTAGTAATTTTGAGATTAGAAAGATATATCCCCGCCCAATTGGATATGAATGTGGCAAGGAGGTTAATGGAGGAGTTATTTAATAATTGGCTCAATAAAGAAATTCAAAATCAGGTTAAATTTCATTTAGAAAATTTTTCTGTTTCTCTACCAGATGATGAGCCATCACCATCGATGAATGGTAATAATCAAAATGGTCAAGTAATTCAACCAAACCCTTCCCAACCTTAGCAGGGCTGATTTATTAATGTTGAAAATGGAGATAAGTTATCGTGGATAAAAGTTGATCTATTTTTATTCATCATGAAACTAAAATACTTATTACCTGTAGTTTTACTCACTCTGGGAGCTTGTAACCTTGAAGAAGTAGAACAGGTTGCCTTACAGTCTGAGAATAATAGCAATAGCAATAATAATATTGCCGTGCTTTCTACTAATATTCTTAATCCAGAACCCATAATTATTGATATAGAAGAATTACCAGAACCTTTTGAAACTGAAAGTGCATCAGCACCACCCGAAATTTTACCCATTCCCTCGGAGCGTGTTTTTAATGTGCCAGAAGGTTTTGAGGTGAACGTTTATGCGGAAGGCCTAAATAATCCTCGTTGGTTGCATTTAACCCCAGAAGGAGATGTTTTGGTAACAGAAACAAGGGATAATCGCATTACTCGCTTACAGGATACTAATAATGATAGGGTGGCGGATCAAAAATCGGTATTTGCTGATTCGGGTAATGGTTTAGATATTCCTTTTGGTATGGCTTTTACTGATGATTATTTTTTCCTTGGAAACCATAATGGAGTTAGACGTTATGACTATGATAATGGACAAAATCAGCTAGAAGGGCAAGGAAAATTAATTGCCACCTTGCCGGGGGGTGGTTATAACCAACATTGGACAAGGAATGTGATGGTATCTCCTATGGAAGATAAATTATATGTTTCCATTGGCTCTCGTTCTAATAATGATGTGGAGGAGTTGCCGAGGGCTTCTATTCAAACGATGGATTTTGATGGTAATAATCAAGAAACCTTTGCTTCTGGTTTACGAAATCCTGTGGGCTTAGATTTTCACCCTTTGACTAATCGTTTATATACTACGGTTAATGAGAGGGATGGCTTAGGAGATGACTTGGTGCCTGATTATTTTACCAGTGTGCAGGAGGGGGGTTTTTATGGTTGGCCTTACAGTTATTTTACTCCTGAATTATTAGATCCTCGTCAAACTAATAATAATGGAGAAAGCATTAATCCAGACTTGGTGAGTCGTACGATTATGCCAGAGGTGTTAATTCAATCTCATTCTGCGGCATTGGGAATGGCGTTTTATGATGGAGATACTTTTCCTGAGAAATATCAAAATGGGGCTTTTGTGGCTTTTCGGGGTTCTTGGAATCGCGGGGAGGCAACGGGGTATAAATTGGCATTTATTCCTTTTGATGAGAATAATGAGCCTAGGGGCTACTATGAAGATTTCTTGACGGGATTTTTAACGGATTCCTCAAATCCTTCGACGTGGGGGCGCCCTGTGGGAGTTTTGGTTTTGGATGATGGTAGTTTGTTATTTACGGAGGAGGCAAATGATGTTATTTATCGTGTGCAGTATGTGGGTAAGTAGCAGTCTGAATCTCTCTGAAATTTTGTGCTGATGGACATCTCCCCTCATCAAGGGGATAAACAAGGGCTCAGAATTTTAAGGGTTGTTGTTTTGTAGGCGGTTGAGATTGTCTATGGCTAGTTGATAGTTGGGGTTAATGGCGATCGCCTTTTGATACTCTTCTATTGCTCTATCAATATTACCCATTTTTTCGTAGGACAAAGCCATATTATTATAGGAGTCGAGATGATTAGGATTTAATTCGATAGATTTTTGATAGTCTTGGATAGCTAAATCATAGTTTTCTAAGACTCGATAAACGTTACCTCGGTTATAGTAGGCAATTTGATAATCTGGTTTCAATTCTATGGCTCTGTTGTAGTCTGCCATGGCTTGGGGATAATGGCCGAGGGTAAAGTGGGAGTTACCTCGATTAATCAGAGCGTTGGTATCGGTGTTATCAATGCGTAAAGTTTCGGTATTATCTTTTATGGCTTGTTCATGATTCTCTAAGCTATAGTTAACAATACCCCGATTGTAGTAAGCATTTTTGTAGTTAGGATCAATTTCAATGACTTTATCGTATTGGGCGATCGCCTTTTGTGCTTCTCCTATCTCTCGGTAAATATTGCCTAAATTGTAATAGGCATTGGTATGGGTAGGATCTAACTCTATGGCTTGAAGATAGTCGGCGATCGCTTTTTGATCTTCTCCTAGGGATTTATAAGCATTACCACGATTGTAGTAAGCTCTGGTGTAACTAGGATCTAATTCCATAATACGTTCATAATCGGCGATCGCCTCTTGATATTCTCCCAAGGCATGATGGGAAATACCACGGTTATTATAAGCATCCACATAGGTAGGATCTTGACGCAAAGCCAGATTATAATGAATGATAGCTACATCATAACGTCCTCGATCATAAGCACTATTGCCCCATTCATAATATTTTGAAGCTTCTTCTAAACCCACCGAGGAATTAGAGGAAGGAACTTCCACAGACTCAACTTCCATGGGATTGATATAATCAACCACCCCCCCAGAAGTTGGTAAAAAAGCATAAAAGGCGATCGCCCCAGAAACCACCAAAGGAGATAACTGCAACATTTTTTGTACCCTCAAAGATAAATTATTTTTACGACTTATTTTCGCCAACTGCATCGAAGCAAAATCCCTTCTTTGATAAGCGAAACCATAACTAGGATCAATGCGTATCACATTCTCAAAACAATCTAGCGCATTTTTATAATCCTGCAACTTCAAATAATGATTACCCCGTTCAAAATATAAATTAGCCGATGACTTAGCCTCCAGAGAAATTAAAGTTTCAGCCTCTTTTTGTTTCAAAGCCTCCAATACCTCATCCACCCATTGATAACGTTTATTACTAGCTCCTTCTACTAACTTATCCAACACCCTCGCCAAACTATTCTGAATTGGGTTATTGAGTAAATAATCTCGCCATATCCACTCCCCTTCCCTCGTATCAAACAAATCAAAAGGCTTAACCCCAGTCATCAGATGAAGACAAGTCACTCCCAAACTGTACAAATCACTATAGTAATTTGTCTTACCAAAGGTTTGTTCTGGTGCCGAATATTGAGCAGAACCAATTACCGTACTTGTTATTGCCAAATCAACATTTTGCACCACCTTTGACGCTCCAAAATCCACCAAAAATAACTGATTATCACTGCGACGACGGATAATATTTTCTGGTTTTATATCTCGGTGAATAACTTTATTTTCATGGACAAACTTTAATACAGGTAAAAGATTAAGTAATAAATCTCGGATTTTTCCCTCATCAAAAACCCCCTCCGAAGCCAACTCCTGAGCTAGATTATCCCCATCAACAAACTCTTGTAATAGATATTGACGACCATTTTGGGTAAAGTAATCAAAAAACTTCGGTATCTGTGGATGAGTGCCTAATTTTTCCAATTGCCTTGCTTCTTGGGCAAAAAGAGCCTTTGCCTTTTTCTTATTACTTGTACCTTGAGCTTGGGGCAAAAACTGCTTAATTATACACCTAGATTCCGCTGTTTTCTGGTCATCAATACCATAGAAAGTTCTACCAAATCCCCCCTCTCCAATAATTCTGACGGCACGGTAACGATTTTTGAGTAATAATTTCGATCCACAATTTTTACAAGTATTATCCCTAGGATAATTTTCCGTTAGGCAGTCAGAATTAAAGCACTTACTCATCGCTCAACCATGGGGCTAAAATTCGATTTTAGCATTTCGGCATAATTATAGTTACTCTAAATGAAAATGAAACACTACCAGATTATAAAAGATTTATAGAATAGGGATTTTAGCTGGTGAAACTGTCTCAAAACTCACTTAAATAACTATATATACAATCCATTTAGAATCTCAATTAATAGAGACTTTTGCACCTGATAAAACAGTTACCTACCCCTAGAGACTTAATGATAGGGAGAGTAAATTATTTCTATATACTTATTGCGTTTATTGCAGACAATAATTGATCGTTTTCTTCTTTCGTACCAATGGAAATTCTTAATCCCCCGCCCGTATGTCTAATTAAAATATTTTTTGCTTTTAACTGGCTCATAATAGTATTATTATTTTCTGGGGAGGGGTTAAAATTTGATTTTAAATAGATAAAATTAGAGTCACTTTGCCATACTTTTAATTTTTCATTGGTTTTTAATTGGTTATAAACCCTTTCTTTTTCTTCCATTATTTGTTTAACAGAAGGTAAAATTAAATCTCTATTTTCGATCGCAACTTCGGCGGCTAGTTGAGTAAAGGTAGGTAAATTGTAGGGTAATCTAATTTTTTCTAATATATCAATAATAGGGCTAGGGGCGATCGCATATCCCACCCGATGAGCCGCTAACCTAAAAGCCTTAGAAAAAGTGCGAGTAACCATCCAATTAGGATGAGTGAGAATTTCTGACACTAAAGTTTGTCCACTAAACTCATAATAAGCCTCATCTACCACCACCAAAATATCATCAGGTAACTGTTTTAACCAATCAATCTCACCTTGAGTCAGACCATTAGCGGTAGGAGAGTTAGGATGTACCACAAAAACCACCTTGACAGGGGCAGACGTTGGATTATTAATCGCCTCATCAGCTTCCGTTAAATTAATACTAAAATCTGATTCATGACGGTTAACCGTTACCACAGGAATCCCCAAAGTTTCCGCCAAAATACCATACATCGAAAAAGTAGGATTCGCCACCAAAATAGAACCCTGCCCATTCAAACAAGTAGCGATTAAAATAGAGCGGATAATTTCATCAGAGCCATTTCCCACCGATACATGACTGGTTTTAATCTCCCCTGCCAAATTTGCTGACTCATTCACATATTCAGCGATCAAATTTTTAAGTTTAAAATGTCCCCCATCAGGGTAACGATTGGTAGTTACTTTTTGATCATAAATAGAAGCTAACTTTGCCTTAATTTCTGGAGGTAAATTTAAAGGGCTTTCATTGGCATCTAAACGAACTAAATTTTGGCTCTCATCGATAGGTGTAGGGTGATAAGCCTTAAGACTCAATAAATCTGGGCGAATAAAAGATAAGTTTTTGGTGGTCATTGAACTATAAAAAACAGACACATAGACATACATTATAACAAGGGAATGTTGACCCCTTGCCCAAGATTTAGTAGGGAATAAATATATTTGTTTATTTTAATATTGCGTATAAATTATCCTTCAATTGCAATTAATTGTGTAAAAAAAGGGGATAAAGGTATCAAAGAATACAGTGGTGCCAAATAAAAAACCGTTTAATGCACATATTCAGTTCATATATTCATACAAAAAGACATGGGATTAACAAAGACGGTTTTATCTCAGCGAGACGAATGGAGAGGAGTAGAAAATCTTTGTATCAAATGTGGTAAATTCCATGCCAGTCAAGATCATTGGCAATTTATGGAAAGTATGCCCAGTGACCCTTTGGACATGATTAGTGACTTGACGAAGATGGGGGTATATAAACCCCAAACCTTTGATATTGCAGATGCTCTTAGTTCAGCAGAATTAAGAAAAGAGTTATTTTTGAAAATGGCGGGGAAAGGTAGTCCCAAGCGTGAAAAATTGATTTTGGAATTGGCAAAACAAGCTGGGGGTTTAGATAATGCCTTTTCAGCGGCTTTTGGACCAAAAGCCGGACAGTTTTTTGGGGATGCCATTCGTAATGGTGAAGTAAGTCGTCGTAAATTTTTACAAAATGTAGCTATTGGTGCCGCCCTTGTCACCCTTGTAAATGCTTGTGGGAATGGTGGTGGTGATACGGTGGTTGATCCCGATGCCCCCCCTGCAGACGTGTCCGACTTAGAAAAAACTGATTTACGGGTGGGCTTTATTCCCATTACCTGTGCGACCCCCATTATTATGTCTGAGCCTTTAGGCTTCTATGAAAAATACGGTCTAAATACTCAGGTTGTGAAAATGCCTAGTTGGGGTGCTGTACGGGACTCTGCGATCGCAGGGGAACTAGACGCTTATCATATGTTAGCTCCTATGCCCATTGCCATGACTTTAGGATTAGGTTCAGCTACCTTTGGGGTAAAACTAGCTAGTATAGAAAATATCAATGGTCAGGCTATCACTATCGCCGAAAAACATAGAGGTAACGTCAACGGGCCAGCAGACTTTAGGGGCTTTGTGTTGGGTGTCCCTTTCCCCTACTCCATGCACAACCTATTGCTTAGATATTACCTAGCCACTGGGGGCATTAACCCTGATACCGATGTTACCATTCGCCCTGTGCCACCCCCAGACAGTATTGCTCAGTTAGTAGCAGGGGATATTGATGGTTTCTTGATGCCTGATCCCTTTAACCAAAGAGCCGTCTTTGAAGGGGCTGGGTTTATCTATAAACTTACCAAGGATATTTGGGATGGTCATCCCTGTTGTGCCTTTGCGGCTAGTGACACTTGGATCAGCGATAATCCTAATACCTTCCGAGCTTTGAATAAAGCCATTATTGAGGCAACAGATTACGCTAGGGTACAGGAAAATAGGGTACAAATTGCCGAGGCAATCTCTGGTAGAGCTTTTCTCAATCAACCCGTAGAAGTGGTGCAAGCGGTGTTAACAGGTAATTTTGAAGATGGTTTAGGCAATACCTTTAATATCCCCGATCGCATCGACTTCGATCCTTATCCTTGGCAGAGTTTCGCTAATTGGATCACCTCTCAGTTAGTCCGTTGGGATATTTCTGGGGATGGTTTAGCCGCTGAATTGGTAGCTGACGGTAACTATGACCAAATTGGGCAGGATGTCTTTTTAACCGATTTGGCGAGGGAATTGGCGGAAGAATTGGGACAAACTCCCCCTGATGATATTTACCGCAATGAAACCCTTGCCTTTGATGAATTTGATCCTCAAAATCCAGAGGAATACATACAGGCTCAAATTGATGAGTATGGATTTTAAAACTGGCAATGGGCAATGGTTTAAGAGTAAAGTTTATCCTTTCTGCCTTAATAAGGAGGGAATGATTGACAATGAACAATTCATCTTTTGCCTTTTACCTTTTACCTTTTGCCTGTTACTCAGTCACATTTATTATCCTCCATTGAAGTTAGTTATTTTTTCCTCTAGTTTTAGCAATAAATAGAACACTAATTGCAGTAAATATGAATATTACTCAAGAAAATAAATTTAAACAATTATTAGAAAGTGAGAATATAAGGGCCTTGGGGATATTTCTGATTTCTCTCGGAATTTTCCTCTCATTGTGGGAAATTGGAGCAAATATGGAGCTTTTTTCCCAAGGAATGCCCACCGCTTCTTTAACCCTAAAAGAGTTATGGTGGTGGATTACCAATCCTTTTTTTAACAATGGCCCTAATGATATGGGTATTGGTTGGAACTTATTGACCAGTTTACGACGAGTTGCGATCGGTTATACCATGGCTTCTATTATTGCTGTACCTTTGGGCATTTTAATCGGTATTTCTAAAATTGCCGCTAAGGCATTCAATCCTTATGTACAGTTACTAAAACCTGTATCTCCTTTGGCTTGGTTGCCTTTGGGTTTATATCTATTCCGAGATTCCGAAAAAACAGGTATCTTTATTATCTTAATTAGTAGTATTTGGCCCACCCTTGTAAATACAGCTTTTGGGGTAACTAACGTTAACTCCGATTATCTTGATGTAGCCAGAACTTTGGGGGCTTCCCGTTGGCGAACTATTTTTAAAGTGATTATTCCTGCTGCTTTACCTAACATTATTTCGGGATTAAGAATTAGTATGGGTATTTCTTGGCTAGTAATCGTAGCAGCGGAAATGCTCTTAGGTACTGGCTTAGGTTACTTTATCTGGAGTGAATGGAATAACCTCTATTTACCCAACATTATCGTTGCCATTATCATTATCGGCTTCGTGGGTTTAATCCTTGACCAAATTTTTATTTTCCTTGAAAAACTCGTTTCTTTCGGTAAACAATAATAATGACTGTATCAACTCAACCAGAATATTTAACTTGTCTTGAAGCACCAGAAAGCGTCCAATTATGTTTAAGGGGAGTATCCAAAGTATTCTCTACCAAAACAGGACTATTTGGCACCAAGAAAAAAACCTTTGTCGCCCTAGAAAATATCAATCTCGACATTGAATATAATACTTTTGTTAGTATTATTGGCCCTTCGGGCTGTGGTAAGTCAACCCTTTTGAGTATTATCGCTGGTTTGACTTCCGCCACCACTGGCTCGGTAATGATGAATAAAGAACCCATCGAGGGGCCAGGGCCTGACCGTGGTATGGTATTCCAAAATTATGCTCTCATGCCTTGGATGACGGTGGAGCAAAATATTCGTTTTGCCCTAGAAACAGTTTACCCAAAGATGTCTGCGACCAATTTAAAGAGAATTGTTAAGGAGCATTTGCAGTTGGTAAGCCTTGAGGGCGCCGCGAAAAAACATCCCCATGAGCTATCGGGAGGTATGAGGCAAAGGGTTGGGATTGCTAGAGCTTTGGCCATTAATCCTGAGATTTTGTTGATGGATGAACCTTTTGGAGCATTAGATGCCCTTACTCGTGGTTTTTTGCAGGAAGAAATTGAGAGAATTTGGGAAGAACATCGTAAAACGGTAATAATGATTACTCACAGCATTGATGAGGCTTTGTTACTATCAGACAAAATTATTATGATGACCAAAGGGCCTGCGGCGGAAATTGCTCAAGTGTTGGATGTTCCTTTTCCCCGTCCTCGTAATCGTTTTGAGGTGGAAGATCATCCTGCCTACCATGATTTGAAGGTGGCCATGGAGGAACATTTATACAGAGAAACCCGTGCGGTGGAAGAGGCTAGAGTTGCTTAATCAAGTTGTTAAATATCATAAATAATCATGGTGACTGAATCTAAACCCCCTTTTCCTCCTTTTACCCTAGAAACAGCAACTCAAAAGGTCAAAATGGCTGAGGATGCTTGGAATACAAGGGATCCTGAAAAGGTTGTTTTGGCTTACACTGTTGATTCTCAATGGCGTAATCGTGATGAGTTTGTGTCTGGTAGGGAGGACATTAAGGCTTTTTTGTACCGTAAATGGGCGAAGGAGTTGGATTATCGTTTACGCAAGGAGTTATGGGCTTTTACGGGCGATCGCATTGCGGTGCGGTTTGAGTATGAATGGCATGATCAATCTAACCAGTGGTATCGTGCCTATGGTAATGAGATGTGGGAATTTGCGGAAAATGGCTTAATGCAATATCGATTTGCTAGTATCAATGATCTTGTTATTAGTGAATCGGATCGTAAGTTCCTTTGGGAAAGGGGTTAGATTTCCCTCACCCCCAACCCCTCTCCCAGAGGGCGAGGGGAGTATCAATGAAACAATTTATTTACAAATCAACAAATAAGGAGAAAATTAAATGACTGCACCTATTACTGAAAAATTATTGGCGGCTAAGAAGGCAAAAGGCGTTAGTTTTACTGAGTTAGAAAAACTTATCGGACGGGATGAGGTTTGGATTGCGTCGGTGATTTATCGTCAGGCGAGTGCCGATGAGACTGAGGCTAAAAAGTTGGTGGAGGCTTTGGGTTTACCTGCAGAATTGGCTGATGAGTTGACTGTTCCCCCTCTCAAGGGTTCTTTAGATCCTGTTATTCCTTCTGATCCTCTGATTTATCGTTTTTATGAAATCATGCAGGTGTATGGGATGCCTATGAAGGAAGTAATCCATGAAAAGTTTGGGGATGGTATCATGAGTGCGATCGATTTTACTCTGGATGTGGAGAAGGTTGAAGATCCTAAGGGCGATCGCGTCCAGGTGGTTATGTGTGGTAAGTTCCTGCCTTACAAGAAATGGTAAACCAAGTTTAATTAATTTGTAGAATAATTTGACACTCCCCCGCTAACCTTACAGGTGTAACGGGGGATTCTAGCTTCACAGATTCGTGACTAGACGAGTAAACTCGCCCCCGTTGCGACCATCTCTACTAGCTTTTTTTGGGACGGGCTGTCCGACCGCCACTAAGTCTAAACCACGATTTCTAACCACTAGGGCAGAAGCATGATCTCGTCCTGTGATATAACCACACTCAGGACATTCGTGTACTCGTTCCCTTAAGTCTTTTTTCCCTGTTCTAGCACCACATTCAGGACACTCTTGGCTTGTGAAACGATGATCTACTTTGGAAAAGTAAGTATCTGTTCGGAAAGCTACCCATTCCAAGATATTAACAAACTGTCCAAAACCAAAATCAGCACTAGACCTTGACAAGAATGACCTTTGCCACATTCGGAAATTTATATCCTCGACAAATATCATCCCTGCATCCTTCACTAAGTGGTGAGAAAGTTTAAAATGGTAATCTTTGCGATGGCAAGTAGTCTGAAAATGTAAACGAGCGATACGTTTTTGTAACTTTTTCCATCCACAAGACCCTTTTTGTTTCTTTTTGAGCATTCGTTGTAGTCTTTTCAACTCCCGTGAATACTTATTTAAGAATCTAGGTCTAGGGATGGATTCATTATCTGATGTCACCACCGCTGAGATAAAACCTATATCAATACCTTTAGGATGACCATGGGGTAATGGTTGAGGAATATCCACATCTGATTGCAATGACAATACTACAAAATATCCTGTAGCTTTTCTAACTATACGAGCTTGTTTTACCACGAAACCATTAGGAATTGGGCGAGATTGTCGAAACTTAACCCAACCTAATTGGGGTAATTTAATTCTATTCCCGTCAATGCAATTTTTAAGCATTTGAGGAAAAACAAATGACCTCATCCGACTATGCTTTTTGAAACGTGGATACCCTAATCCTTTGCGTTCACGATCTAAAAAAGCTCTCTCCAGGGTTCTTAAAACCTGCTGTTCTACCTGTGCATTGACAGAAGCTAATGTAGGGTTTTCCTTTCTCGCTTTAGTTAGAGCCTTGGCTTGAACATGATAATTAGGGTAGGGTGTATCCGCAGGTATTATGTACTCTCGTTGGATTGAACAAGAATTTATCCTTGACTTTCTCGAATTTGACCAATCCATTCTCTCCCTCAGTGCAAAATTCCAGATTGAACGACACACCCCAAGGGTATGTTCTATTTGCTCGATTTGGATTTTTGTTGTACTGAGTTTGTATTCGTAGGAAAGGTTTAGCATTCTTTGAAATCAATTACCTTATCATCAACTTTAAACTATCTACAAGTTTTTGGCAAGAGTGTAGATGTCACGTTTGTTCCTTTTTCTTTGTTGGTTGTCATCCATCTCCCGTGACCCTTCCTACGTCAGGACTAAAGATTTCTGTGGGCTTTTCTTTTGTTGAGAAATTTAACGGGAGTCCTGTGACAACACTTAAGATAGAATGTTAATGGCTCAAGGGGAATTAGAAGGTATTCCTATTATTACTCATGATAAAGCCTTTCATACTGGATTAATAGAGGTTATTCCTAATCAAGCAAAAAGTCTTTAAAATTGATAATAATCAGTAATCAACTATTTATCCCTATTCCTTCTCTATGAATCTTGTTCCTTTATCCTCACTAAATTACCAGCAAAGGGCGATCGTTGATCATATCGTTACAGGAAACCACGGTAAATTGCTCGTAAATAGACTTCAAGCCATGGGTTTGGTAGCGGGTACCTCCGTTAAAATACTGCGTAAATTTTGGCTCAAAGGCCCATTACAGGTACAAGTGGGAATCACTACAGTTATTGCTATCCGTAGAATAGAAGCAGATCTGATCATGGTTAAAATAACATGATTCGCCCCAAGTCCTTTTTTATATTCATATTCAAAACTTCGAGCAAAAAACCTATGCAAACTTGTCACTCGGCGATTAAAACTGTTTCTGGTAACGCCCAAAAAAGAATTATCCTCATCGGGCAACCCAACACGGGTAAATCTACTTTTTTTAACACTCTCACGGGGATGAATGCCTATGTAGGAAACTGGCCTGGTATTACCGTTGATTTGTTACAAGCAGAGATAGATATTCAAGGGCAAACCGTGGAAATTGTTGATTTACCTGGTATTTATGATTTAGAGGGTTTTTCTGAGGATGAATCCATTGTGCAAAGGTTTTTAGCGGATTTTCCCATTGATTTAGTGTTGTTGATTGTCAATGCGTCCCAGATAGATCGACAGTTAAACCTTATTTTACAATTAAAAGCCCTTGGGTTGCCTTGTATGGTGATGTTAAATATGGCAGATGAGGCAAAGCGTTATGGTATCGAAATAAATCAAGAAAAGTTAGAACAGAAATTAGGGCTTCCTATATTCTTAATTAGTGCGAAATATAACAAAGGAATTACTCCTGTTTTAAACAAGATAAATAGTGTAATTTCTGAAAAAAAAGAGTCTTTTCAATTAGAGAATATTAATAATTTTTTCCAAGATAATCCTATTAATAATCAAGAAAGAATGGATATTTTTTTAGAGGCTGTCAAGATGCCCTCGGAGGAAGTTAGAACCTTTACTGAAAAACTAGATAATATTTTACTCCATCCTGTTTTTGGTATTCCTATCTTTTTTGCTTCTATGTTGGGGGTATTCTTTCTTATCTGGTATTTAGGTTTACCATCCCAAGATGTCATCGACATGGCTACTACTTGGATGAGTGAACAAATTATCAAGCCTATTATCTTCCCATTCCCCGATATTATTCAAAGTTTTTTACTCAATGGAGTATGGCTTGGGGTGGCAACGGTGGCATCTTTTGTGCCTTTAATTGTAATTTTCTTTTTTGTGATGGCAGCGGTGGAGGATAGCGGTTATTTATCTCGCTCGGCTTATCTGATGGATGCTTTCATGGCAAAAATGGGGCTTGACGGTAGGGCATTTGTAATGCAAATGATGGGGTTTGGCTGTAACGTTCCTGCTTTGATGGGTACGAGAATTATTCGCTCTCGCCCTATGCGGATGTTATCCATGTTAATTATTCCTTTTGCTTTATGTTCGGCAAGGTTAGCGGTTTTTGTTTTTATAATTGGGGCTATTTTTCCGATAAATTTAGGTCCTTTTGTCTTATTTTTTCTCTATATTCTTAGTTTTGTGGCTAGTTTTTTGGTGGCTTTTGTATTTAGCAAAACGGAACAATTTAAAAGTAAAGAGCCTTTTGTCATTGAGTTACCCCCCTACAGATTACCCACTGCAAAACAAGTTTTATTGAGAGGATGGGGAGAGGTAAAAGAGTTTTTGCGTCGTGCGACAAATTTTATTATTATCGGTTGTGTGGCGGTATGGTTTTTAACTTATTTCCCTGAAAATGCAACGGGTTTGGATACTTGGGGCGGACAGTTGGGGGTATTTTTAGCACCAATAATGGAACCCATCGGCATCAATCCTTTTTTGACTTTATCTTTGATTTTTGGTTTTATTGCAAAGGAGATTGTGGTGGGTTCTTTTGCTACTATTTACGGTATGGGTACATCGGCGTTAACGGCTCAGTTTGCTTTAACTATTGCCCCTAGTAGCGCCATTAGTTTTTGTGTTTTTTGTTTACTTTATACTCCTTGTTTAACTACGGTTGCCACGGTAAAGGCTGAGTCGAAGTCGTGGGGGTTTACTATATTTTCCCTTATTTTTTCTCTTGCTTATGCTTGGGGGATGGCATTTATTTTTTATAGAGGAGCTTTGTTTTTGGGGTTTAAGTAGATCTCTCCTTTTGACGTGGCTCTCAATGCTGAGGGACTCTAATTAATCAACATTATTTTGAAAAAAATGTAACAAACTGTTAATACTTAACAATGTAAATCATTATTACGTTTGCTATGAGTAAAAGTATATATATTTACTTAGTTTATTATGTAAAAATATGATGAAGTGAGTCTTAATGCTGACATTATACCCAGAAGATACATAAGAAAGAACATATTTGTTTTTGAGGAAAAATGAGTAGTCAAACGGATGTTATTGATTAGTGGAATAGGTACTATAGAAGTATAAATAAAAAGTAAATAACTCTAGTGACCGACAAGCGATGCCCTACAAACATACTTAACAAGTCATTGGACGGAGGTAGAATTATGAGTATTAAAAACTTTGGTCGTTTAGCTTTGATTTCTGGTTTACTATTTGGTGTAAGTGCGATCGCTCCCCTTGCTGTTTTGGCAGAACCACTTGCTCCTCCAGAAACAGAGCAACTACAGGATAATGATAATATAAATGTTACTGTAGATCCACTTACATTTATAGAATGGACAGCTGGTGGAAGCAACTCATTTAATATTGACTATGGTGATGTATCGGTAAATGATCAATCCATAGGATCTGTCCGATATGTTAGAAACGTTCTGGGAGATTGGAATATTAGGGCGTGTCATCAATTAAGCCATATAACGACTGCGGCTAGATAAATAGCACCAAGAAAATTTATTTTTCGTTTATCATACCTAGTGGCTATGGCTCTATATTGTTTTAATCGGGCAAAAAAGTTCTCAATCAAATGTCTTGCTTGATATAAATACTTATCATATTCTCGTTGTTCTTTTCTATTTCTTTTTGGTGGAATAACCGCTATTTTATCCTGCTTCTTTAGCTTTTCCAGAACTCTTTCATCCGCATCATAACCTTTGTCCCCTAACAAAATATCTGCCTTTATTTCTTTTAGTAAAACATCTGCACCGTCCAAATCACATTTTTGTCCTCCGGTGAGGAAAAAACCTGTAGGATTACCTAATGCGTCAACCGTAGTATGAATTTTTGTACTTAAACCTCCTTTACTTCGACCTATTGCTTCCTCGTTTTTATCCCCCCTTTTGCACCAGCACTATGCTGGTGTGCTCTTACTATGGTTGAATCAATCATGGCATATTCATCGTCACTATCTCCTGCCAAAATTTGAAAAACCTTTTCCCAGACACCTTTTTTATTCCAACGACTAAAACGAGTATGAACCACTCGAAAATCACCAAATCGACTAGGTAAATCTCGCCAAGGAATACCAGCTCGATACCTGTACAATACCGCTTCGACAAAAAGTCGATTATCTTTGGCGGTGACTCCCACTGTACCAAATCGACCCGGTAATAAATCTTTAATTTTTTCCCATTGATCGTCTCTCAAACCATACCTGCGCATCTCTACCATATCCTCACTTTTGTCACAATTACTATCATCCTTATTTTATCTGTTATTCTCTTCTATTTGATGACACGCCCTAAAGCTCAAGGAACTGGAGTCTTAACAGCTAATGTTGGAGGAGCAAATATTCCTTATCAAGTAAAATTAGTTACTCCCAGTGCCGATACAACGAATTTAACCCCTGGAACTACTGCTGGTTATCAAATAACTTCAGAAGCTGGAGTTGTTCTCGCAACAGGAGAAGTTGTAGATACTAATGATGGAGTTACTGATGCAACAGGAGATCTTCAAATAAAAATAAGTGAAGGAACAAGAGTTCCTAATCAAACCTATATTGATACTGTTACTCTTGTATTTAGTGCAGGTCTTGGCAATTAACAACAAAGGTTCAATTGATCGATTTTGAATAAAATCTTCAGTCTTTAGGTAGAAAGTGAAATAAATCAACAAAATACTTTCTACCTCAGAAGATATACAGGGAGGCAAGTAAATGCTAAAAATAAAAAATAAATGGGCTATCTTATTAGCCTGTATGGTGGGTGCAAACCTAGTTAATATTCCCCGCGTGTGGGCTGGATCTAACTTTCAACTAACCCCCAACTCAGTAGAATTACGCCCTTCTGGTCGGGGCATTATGAGAAATTTCTATGTTACCAGCACTGGCACCGAGCCTGTGGCGGTACAAGTAAGAATGATGAAATGGGGTGTTGCGCTTGATGGTACAGAGACTCAAAACGAAGAAGAAGAAGACTTCTTGGTTTATCCCCCTCAAATGATTATCAACCCCGGACAACGGCAGGTAGTGAGGGTAACATGGTTAGGAGATCCTGAACCTGACCACGAATTGATTTATAAGGCGGTTTTTGAGCAGTTACCTATCAACTTACGGCAGGTAGAAAACCCTAATCCTACAGGTATTGTGGTCAATTTAAATGTTACTGTTACTTATATTCCTCTGATTTATGTGACTCCTGATGGAGCTAGCGCCAATATTGTGGTGGATAGCATTACCCGTCAAACAGGGGCAGATGGTAAAGAGCAATTGGCGGTTACTTTTGAAAATCAGGGTAACAGACGAGGGTTGTTTAATAATTTAAGTCTGGCTATTTCTTCACCCACGAACCCTGAAAATAGTATCACTGTTGCAGGTACTGACATTAAAGACGATAAGGGTGCTTTTGTGTTGGCTGGTAGTAAACGTCAATTCATTTTGCCTTTACCTGATGGTGTCCCTGCGGGGGATTTGGTGGCTACTTTGGAAGCTAATTAGGTAGGGTGAATAATTGCTCAGGAAATAATGGGAGAGGGCAATGATGAATTTATTAATCAAGTGGGTGTTTATATTTGGGTTTACGGTGTTCAATTGTGCTGGGGTGATGGCTGGGGAAAGTTCAGTGTCATCGGTGCCACGGAACATAGTGCTTAAACCCAATGCCACCGAAGGTTATGCGCAAACCATGCGTACACCTCCCGTGGTAGAGGTAAATACTGATACCATGATTATAATTTTGCCTCCCTTGGAAATTTTTCGGGAGATGGAGATATTTTTAGATCCTCTCTCGAATTTATTTTTTGATGATGATGATGTGGTATTTGTTAATAGTTTGTAAGAGTTTGATCCCCCCTAGCCCCCCTTAATAAGGGGGGAATGTAGCTTGTGGTAGTGTTGGTGGATAGCTCTAGTTCTTGGATTCTTTCTAGGGCTTCTAGGTAGCTGTCTTTGTCGTTACGGTGGAGGTATGCTCTGGCGGCTTGGAAGAGATCTTTTTGGGCGGAGTCTAGGTTGCCCATTTGATAGTGGGTTAATCCTCGATTGTAGATAGCGTCGTAGTAATGGGGATTGAGGATGAGAGTTTGGTTATAATCAGCGATCGCCTTTTGGTATTCACCCAGATAAAAATAACTATTGGCACGATTATAATAAGCACGATAATAATTAGGATCTAGGTTAATGGCTTGGTTAAAGTCATCGATTGCCCGTTGGTGATCGTCGTCAAGACTGAAAAGGTTGCCTCGGTTGAGATAGGCTGGGATATAATCGGGAGCTAATTGTAGGGTTTGATTGTAATCGGCGATCGCCCTTTGGAATTGATTAAGACGCTCAAAGGATAGACCACGATTATAATAAGGCTCTGGCACAAAAGGAGAAAGAATGATAACTTGGGAAAAAACCTCGATGGCAGATTGATAGTTTCCCGATTCTCCTAGATTAACTCCCTGCTCAAATAAAACCTCTGGCTGAATTTCAAGCTCCGCCCCTAAAGGCTTAATAGAAGTTAGTAGAATAAGCAAAGAAACCGATAAAGAACCAATGGAAAAAGTAATATACTTAAACAGTAATTTCATGACCAAACTATCACCAACGGAATAGCTCAATTCTAGCCCGAAAACAAGTCTTTGAAGATTGATGTTTGTGAATCACCTACCCTATAATATTGCCACTACTCCCGTAGATATTTTTTTAGTTCAAGAAACAGAAATTAATGGCGATCGCCCCAACGACCTTAACCAAAATACCGACGAACTATTTGAGAGAATATTTAATAGACCTAGACCCACAGGACTACAAAGAATTATCGTACCACTATTCATCAACGATCAACCCCAAGGAGAAATAGTTGTTTTTGTTGCCCTAGGAAATGGAGATAATCTGGAAATAGTTGCCACCACCCTACTCAGTCGCATCAGAGAATATGTACGCCCCGATGTCCAAGAAGCCCTAGAACAATTGGTGGGCGATAGTGATAACCTTACCATCAACGGCATCCAGTCCACAGGCATTGATGGATTTTTTGATGGGCAACAATTACAACTAAGACTACAAATTCCCCCAAATTTACGTAGAACCATCGTTTACGGCTCAGGAAACCAAAATTTGCCCCCAGGGGCAGAAAATGCCATTAGACCAGCTTCTCTGAGCGGTTTTGTGAATCTCAGGGGCAGACAATCCTACCTTTGGAGTGGTAGTGGTAACCTCGGACGAGAAACCTTTGGGCTGGGCGTAGATGGAGCAATCAATTATCGAGGCTGGGTATTGGAAGGCAGTGGCACCTATAGCGAAGGGGCAACCCCCTCCTTTGTCAGGTCTGATATTCGCTTGGTGAGGGATGACCCCAACAACGGTATCCGCTATGTCATGGGGGATTTATTCAGCTTCACAAGGGGTTATCAAAGTTTTGTTCCCATGGGAGGCATCGCCATGGTGCGCAATTTTTCTTTGCAACCATACCTTGTCACTGTACCCACAGGACAATTTGAATTTTTCCTCGAGCGCCCCTCCACGGTGGGAATATTTGTCAACGGCTTATTGCGACAAACCCTACAACTTCCTGCGGGAACTCAGGATATTCGTAATTTTGCCCTCAGTACAGGACAGAATAATATTACCCTACAAATTACCGATGATGTGGGACAAGTGCGCAACCTCTCCTTTTCTGCACCCCTCGCCTCGGACTTATTGGCGGTGGGTTTAAGTCAATTTGGGGTAGGAGTGGGTGTACCCTCTTTTAGTGAAGAAGGCACCCGAAATTATGATACGTCTCGCCCCATTGCCACGGGCTTTTATCGCCAAGGTATTGCCCCTAACCTTACCCTAGGAGCTTATTTTCAGGGGGCGAATGTGCAACAGTTATTTGGCTCGGAGGGCGTTTTAGCAACCAATTTGGGAAATTTTGGTTGGGATATGGCACTGAGTAACAATCCTGTGGGGGTTGACCATAGTTTTCGTCTCAGGTATCAATATTTACCCCTCACCACGGCAGGGCGTAGGGCGCCTAATTTTGGTTTTAATGTGGAATATCAGGGGCCTTTTTTTCAGCGGTTTGGTAACTTGAGCATTGGTAATCCTGACAATGTTTTTAGTGATTCTGTTAATACGGTGGCGTGGAATTTAGGTGTTAATTATGGACAAAGATTAACCGATAATTTAGGGGTTAATTTTAATGTCGGTTATCAAATAGGAAGTTTAGATAATCCTGATGGTTATCGAGGGGCGATCGCCCTTAACACCAGATTAAGTAGTAATATGTCCTTAAACGTTAACCTTAGCCATCGTTGTCAACAGTCGGGGGAAGATGATACTCAGTTGAGGGTAAACCTATTACAAAGCGGTAGAAACCAGTCTATCAGTGCTAGAAATACCCTAACCACCGAAGGAGAAGGCACCACGGAAGTAAGGTGGAATCGCCGTAATCCCAACACCTTCAACAGTATTAATAGTAATCTCACCCTTAATCTTAATCCCCAGCCCCGCAGTTTTGGCTCTCGTTTAGGCTTGGATTATCGTACCTTTTTTGGTAGTCTCAATTTTGCCCATAACTATGATCAAAGCCAACAAAGAAGTAATCTTAACTTTGATACCGCTTTTGTTTTTGCAGGGGGGCGTCTTGGTTGGACTCGTCCTGTGACGGATAGTTTTGTGATTATTGCCCGTAATGATAATTTTTCAAATCAATCTATTGTGGTTAATCCTAGCACAAGGGGACACATTGCCGAAGCAGGAATTTTTGGACCCGCTGTGGTGCCAACTTTAAGCTCCTACTCTCTGAGCAATATTCGCATTGATGCCCCTGATTTACCCCTCGGTTTTGATTTGGGAGAATCGGCTTTTACCCTTTACCCTACCTACAGAAGTGGTAGCGTTATTGTGGTGGGTACTGATGCTACTGTGTTTGTCAGGGGTACTTTACAAGATGGGGAAGGAAATCCCATTGCCCTTCAAGCAGGGGAAGTGATTTCCCTTTCTAATCCTGATTTTGAACCTTTAACCTTATTTACCAATCAGGTGGGGTGTACAGTAACAAATTAAATGACGTGATAACAAATTATTGTCGCTGAAAGTAAATACTTCTAAAATCTTTGTGCATAAAGCATCACTACTTATACTTCCCTAAATCAGGTTTGATCGTTTTTCAAATTAAATTAACAAATTAAGTGTCGTTTTTCTGAAATATAACAAATTATATGTCATATAATAAATATTAATCTACTATGTATTAATAAAACATTTATGTAGGAGTTATGGGGATGGATGACCAATTTTCCGATGCACCAGAATTAATAACTCAACTCTCTCCCGAAGAACAGAAAATAGCTGATGTCATTGAAGACTTACTGGAGCCGTGCGATCAGGCGAAGCCTGCCACTTCGTGACCGCAAAACTTATGGGGAAAAGTTAAAACGAGCATCAATCCAATTGAATAAGTCAGTTCGCACTATCCAAAGATATGTCAAACAATGGGAAAAAGATGGTTTGCATGGCATCGCCCAAAATAATCGAGCAGATAAGGGATCTTATAGAATTGATAGACGATTGCAGGATTTTATTGTTAAGACTTATCGGGAAGGCAATAAAGGTAGTCGAAGAATTACTCCCAAGCAAGTTTATTTACGGGCATTCGCTCAAGCCGAGAATTGGGGTATCAACCCTCCCTCTCACATGACGGTGTATCGTATCCTCAATCCAATTATTGCTGAAAAAGAAAATAAGAAAAGGGTTAGAAGTCCGGGGTGGAGAGGTACAAGGTTAGCTGTATCCACCAGAGCAGGGACAGATATTAATGTGGAGTATAGTAATCATGTGTGGCAATGTGACCATACTCGAGCTGATATTCTTCTCGTAGATAAATTTGGTGAATTATTAGGCAGACCTTGGCTAACCACAGTAATAGATACTTATTCTCGCTGTATTATGGGTATACATCTTGGTTTTGATGCCCCTAGTTCTCAAGTGGTTGCTTTGGCTCTACGTCACGCTATTTTACCCAAAAGTTATAGTTCTGACTATGGACTACACGAGGATTGGGGAACTTATGGTAAACCTGAGTATTTTTACACTGACGGCGGTAAAGATTTTCGTTCTAATCATCTTCAACAAATCAGCTTACAGTTAGGTTTTACTTGTCATTTACGCAGTCGCCCTAGTGAGGGTGGTGTGGTAGAACGTCCTTTTAAAACCTTGAACACGGAGGTATTTTCTACTTTACCAGGATATACAGGTGGTAATGTTCAAGAACGTCCAGAGGATGCGGAAAAGGAAGCCTGTTTAACGTTGAAAGATTTGGAGAAACTAATTGTCCGCTACATTGTGGATAACTACAATCAACGTCTTGATGCTCGTATGGGAGAACAAACTCGTTTTGTGCGTTGGGAAGCTGGATTACTTTCTGTGCCACATATTCTTTCTGAACGAGAGTTAGATATTTGCTTAATGAAACAGTCACGGAGAAGAGTGCAAAAGGGTGGTCATCTCCAATTTGAAAATCTGATTTATAAGGGAGAATATCTCGCAGGTTATGAAGGAGAAACTATCATCATTCGCTATGACCCTAGGGATATTACAAGCATTTTAGTATATCGTCGTGAGAATAATAAAGAGGTTTTCCTGACTCGTGCCTATGCGGTGGATTTAGAGTGTGAGTCTTTATCCTTGATCGATGCGAAAGCTAGTGCTAAAAGAGTAAGAAATGCTGGAAGAAGTTTGAGTAATCGTAGCATTTTGATGGAGGTAGAGGAACGCTCGAACTTTACAGTGAAGAAAACGAAAAAACAACGACAGAAAGAGGAACAAGAACGAGTCAAGCCTTCCATACCTTCCCCTGTCTTGAAAACAACGGAACTAGAAGATGAGCCTTCTGGTTTTTCTGATGATCATTGGGTGGAGGTTGTTGACTATGAAGAACTACAAGAAGATTTCGATTTTTAGGGGTTAGCCATGAAAGCGGAAAATGTAGCAGAACAATTGGGTAAGATTGATGTCCCTGAAGCAAATCTACAGGAGGAGATCAAAAGATTAGAGGGTAAAACGGTGGTAAGTTTAGAGCAAGTTGCGATACTTCATGAATGGTTGGAAAGTAAGCGTCAATCGAAACAGTCTTGTCGAGTGGTGGGGGAATCTCGTACGGGGAAAACTATTGCGTGTAATTCTTATCGTTTGAGACATAAGCCAATTCAAGAGAAGGGTAAACCTCCTCAAGTTCCAGTAATTTATTTACAAGTACCCCAAGAATGTGGAGCAAAAGATTTATTTCAAGGAATTATTGAACACCTCAAGTATCAGATGACTAAGGGTACGGTAGCTGAAATCAGAAAAAGGGCGATGACAGTATTGCAAGGATGTGGTGTAGAGATGATCATTTTTGATGAGGCAGATCGCTGTAAACCAAAGACTTTTGCCGAAATTCGGGATATTTTTGATCATCTCAATATTGCGATTGTTCTTGTGGGTACAGATCGTTTGGATGCGGTAGTAAAGAAGGATGAGCAAGTTTATAATCGTTTTCGGGCTTGTTATCGGTTTGGTAAGTTAGGGGGAGAAGAATTTAGTCGTACTGTCAACATTTGGGAGAAACAGGTGTTGAAGCTACCTGTGGCTTCTAATTTAACGAATAAAAGGATGTTGAAATTGATTGGGGAGGCGACTCAGGGTTACATCGGGATTATGGATATGGTTTTGCGTGATGCTGCAATTCGTTCTCTGAAGAAGGGACTTAACAAGATTGATTATGACACTTTAAAGGAAGTTGTACAGGAGTATAAATAATGGAAATTGAGCCTTGGTGGTTTACCGTAACACCTTACGAGGGTGAAAGCATCAGTCATTTTTTAGGTCGTTTTCGACGGGAGAATGTGCTTACTGTTTCTGGTTTGGGCAAGATAACTGGACTCTACGGGGCGATCGCCCGTTGGGAGAAGTTTCGTTTTAATCCTCCTCCTTCCCTTGAACAATTGGAGAAGTTAAGTGCGATCGTACAAGTGGAGGTAGCAACCTTACAAACGATGTTTCCTTCTGCCCCTATGAAAATGACTCCTATTCGTCTTTGTTCGGTTTGTTATGGTGAAAAGCCTTATCATCGCATGAAATGGCAGTATAAGGAGATTTATAAGTGCGAAAGGCATCAAGTAAAACTGTTATCGGAATGCCCTAATTGTGGGGCAAGATTCAAGTTTCCTGCTTTATGGGTTGATGCTTGGTGTCATCGGTGTTTTACCCCTTTTGCTGACTACACATAAAAATAACTATCCTGAAAAGTTTCTAGCAAATTTTGTTAAAATTCTTTGGCTAGGATGTGCAGAAAGACTCACTAATTTATTAACTAAAGCTACAGGGAATAAAGCAGAATCATACATATCACAATGTAACTTCTCGACATTATCAAGTATTATTTGTAAATTAGGTAAATTATTAATGGTTGGATTTTTCTTAAGTTCTCTAACAGGTACTGCAACAACATACATTTGTCCATTTCTCGTTTTAAAAATAACTTTATGTCCATAATTGCTAGTAGAAGCATAAGGACGATTAGGATCACCTGTTCCTGATAAAATACAGCGATAAATATAATCATCGCTCAAAATGAGTGCTTTTCCAAGTTCTAATTTGTTTTGTATATCTTGAGCGTGATCAACAAAAGCACCACTTTTTTCTAATCCAGCTAATAAAATATTTTGTTTATCAAAAAGCCAGTTTACTAAATCCTGCATTGCAACATGAAGTTGTGCAGTTTGTCCAAAAAAGCCAGTTGAACCATCTTTAATAAATAAAACTTTTTTAAGCATTTGTGGTTGTTTATTATATAATAATCGAATCAAATGAATAATAATTAAATGTTCAATTACATTAAGTAAATAACCTAAAATACCTGCTGCTCCTGTTTCTTCGTCAATAACTTCATGAAGACGAAAAATATCAGTTAAATAAATTTTCCCGCCAGTTTCAGGACAATTAAAAGTATAATCTCTATTCATTTTATCTTCTGACAAAAGAATTGGATTACCTTCTAAAGTTAATGGATTTGTTGCCAGGTTATAAGATTTGTCGTTTTCTGTTCTTTGTCCTTGCTTATATTTACGAAACACAAACCATGCTAAGGTATCTATTAAACTTTTATCTTCATCTAAATTATTGTTAAGGAAAAATTCATAAATTGCTTTTAATACAGTACCTTTTAAGGTCTGACTATCTTTAAAGCATAAATTACGAGTAGGTAAAGCTAATTTTAAACGTTGTATATTTTTTAATTTAGCCATATCTTTAGGATCAATAAAAGCTGATGCGTCAATTTCTGCTAAATCATCTAATTTAAAAAATAATGCTCCAAACTGCAAAAAATGAATAGTTCGTGAAGGAAAGTCTTTATTTAAAACTACTTCTGTATAACCTCCATCTACAGCAATAATAGCTTCTACAGGATTATTTTCAGGAGGTTCAAAATCTTTTATCAATTCTTCAATAGAAACTCCATCAACTTGAAGTGGTTTTTCCATTCTTTCCATAACTGCTTTAACTTCAGGATCATTGATAATGTGATGATGTGAAGCTTTACTAGCACTTTCAAAAGGACGGCGGTTATTTTTACTTGTATATCCCATAATATTTGACCTTAATAAAATTTTATTTTTCTGGAGGAAAGCGATCTATTTGAACAGGAATAACAAAAGGGTTGCTGTAAGTTTTCATACGTACAAAACCTTTATCTGTATCTTGACTAAAGCGAATTAAGCTTTCGGTAAAGTCACTAAAATCATAATATTTTCTCAATTCTCTAATTTCATCTTCATTGTTCAAATGAGATATAAACCAGTTTTGAGTAGATTTTAAAATGTTGCTACTAATAGAGCTTACTTCTTGAGTTGCATAGATTAAACCGAGATTTAATTTAGCTCCTTCTTTAGCCAATCTATTGTAAATCTGAGATAAATCTTTATCATCTTTTTTAGGGAAAAGATTATGTGCTTCTTCAAAATAAAATTGAATAAAATTGTTAGGACGAGTGCTAGTAAAACGACTGATCGCATCGGTAAAAATTCTTTGACATATTCTTTCACTAAACATTGATTGTATTTCTGCATTGCCAAGCGAAAGATCAACAATAACAATTTTACCTTGTCTTAAATTGTTTAAAATATCTTGATCAAATGGTTCTTGTTTAGTGCTAGTATGTTGTTCTTTAACTGGATTAAAGATACGAAATCCTGCACAAAGAGAACTTTTACCAGAATTTGTTTTACGAGTTAACATAACCAACAAAGCTTTTAAATCTTCATCTGCCCATTCTTTTCCATCATGACTTTGCCTATACTTAGAAAACGTATTATTGGGATCTTCAGCATAAATGTCCCATAAAATTTCCCACCAGTTAGCCGCTTCTTCTAAAGTTAATCCTGAAGAAGGATTAATATTTGGATTTACGTCATTACGAACATCTTGATTGGCTGAAAATTTCACTCTAAAGTTACTGTTGTTATTTGTAACTTTAAAACCAGCTTTATAGAGACAGCATAAATACACAGCAACTTTTCTATCATAACGAGCTTGTGCTGAATGATTTGTTTGATAATCTTCAGGTTTACTTAAATCTACTGATTTAAAATTCATTGCAAATCTTGTTGTATCTTCCGCAATCGTAGGATAGCTTTTAATTAATTCAAAACCATTTTCAATTTCTTCATAGAAATTAACTTTCATTTCCCTAAAACCTTCTTTGGGAACTGTGGAATACCTAACAGTTTGTTCTTGGTATAAATCAAAAATTGCTGTACCTTGATCTTGAAGATTAGGGTTAGCATACTCTCCATTAATATCAAAAATAATTTGCCCAATTGGATATTTAGGATTATTATCTTCTGTTAAAGGTTTAAGCACTTCTTCTGGTGTTTCTTCACTTTTATCTAACTCAAGAGGTGCATTATTGCTCATCTCCACACAAGCTTGAATTATCTTTTTAACTGTGTTGGATTTACCTGTTCTTGTCATACCAAAAAGAGCCGTTCTTTTTCCAGCAAAATCAGGTGCTTGGACATAAACAATAACATCTTTTTCTAGTTGCTGAAAACGGCGACTAGAACTATAACGAACTTTCCCAATTTTTATATCTCCAGAACCTCCTGGTGTTCCATTTTCTCTGTAATTAACAATACCTTTTAAAATATCCGCTGAAGGTTTGATAACGGAGTAATTATGAGAGCTATAAAAATTTTCTAAATCAGCACCAAAACGAGTTTTTCCATTCTCATCAATATAAAAAGAACCTAATATTGAACACTCTAACCCACTAAAAGAAAACTCATAACGAGTAAAAGTATCTAGCTGACTTTTTTTGGTTTCTCCAGTTTGAATATCATCTTTGTAATATTCAACCATACTACTAATAACCTCTTGATCTGTTGGTAATCTTGTTGGTTGAATAACTCTGAGTAATATTGCTTCACAATCATTTTTTTGATCAAGTTCATTATCGTAATAAGCTAATAAAAAACACCCTTGAGGAATACCTTTAGCTTGTTGTTTCCAAGCATCAGCTACTAAAATTTCTGCTTTGGTATAACTCAGTCGAAAAGGACGACCAACAAATGTACCTGTTTCCCAGTCGCTAGTAGATTTATTACGTTTAAAAAGATCAATCTTAATTAAATCATTAGTAATTCCCATTTTTGCAAATCTCCAAAATGCTATTTAGATGTTTTTGTTGTTTTTAAGGCAGGATCTTCAAACCTAATTTTTGACTGTTCTACATATTTTTCCTCAGCATCTATAGCTAACCATTTACGATCTAATCTCGCAGCGGCGTATCCAGTTGTATTGCTTCCTGCAAAAGGATCTAATACCCAGTCCCCTGGCTCTGTTAAAAATTCGATAAAAAAAGCAGGTAATCCCATTGGCATTCGTGCTGGATGAGGAATAATATTTCTTTCTTTACAAGTTTTTGCAAAGAAATCTCTGGAATTACTATTTGAAAAAGAAAAAGCATTTGGTAAACGTACTTTGCGATTAGAATCCATTGCTTCTAATTCTAATAAATTATGGGCAATCGATCCGCCACAATCTTTTAGAAAGCTAGTTTCTCCTATTTTATGTTCAGAAGGTCTTTTCCCTGAATTATAGTTTCCTGTTTTCAGAAGATATTTCATACGATCACTATAAGGACGTAGAACTCTAGAATTATCAGCTTTCGGATTATCTGTTTTAGAGATCCACCATAAACGGGTATAGCTATCAACTGTTCTAATACGTTCAACCGTTACCCAATTGGCTGGAGAAGGTAAGCGAGAAGGATTGTAACAGACAAACTCCTGAATCAGACGCAAATCAGCATCAGGATGAGAAACAAAACCCATAAAAGATTGCAATGGTAATAAAGATTGAACTGGGCGTTGTGATTCCCAACTATTACCTAATTCAATAACGATAGAACCATTTTCTGTCAACATTTCCGAAAAAAGTGGGGCTAAAGCACTAAACCATTTTAAATATTCATCACCAAGCATATTCCCATAGCTTTTTTTACTATTTAATGGAAAAGGAGGAGATGTAAAAATTAATTGTATTTTTCCTTTTAATCTGCGAAAAGACCTACTATTAAGGATGGTTTCCGCTTTTCCAACATAATAACGTCCAGTTTTTTTCTTTTGAACAATTGTCACAAAGTTTAAATTTAAAAATATTTAACATATCCTATACATTTTATTCTAATAAAGGGAGTATTCTTGAATATTTTGATGAATAGTTTGAATCCATAAGGGAATAATTCCCCTTCCCCGCTCCAGAAGGGCGATCGCCCCTTCCTGTTCATAAGGCAATAAATCAACAGTACCATCACCAGCTACTACCATAAAACGCTTTTTACAACCACTATCAGTAAAATCAGGCTCTTTTGCCCTCAAATCATTGAGGATTTTTTGCACCATCTCCAGATTTAGCCCCACAGAAAGGAGATATACCATTACTGATACCTCCACCAACTCCACAGAAGAATAGTAGATTGTTTTTCCCGTACCCGAAGCACCAATAAAAGGTACAACAACTTCCTTATCCCTCCAATACTGTAATTGTCGGAGCGAACACCCTGTAATCTTTGATATATCTTTGCTACTAAAAAATACTTCCTGTTTCATAGCAACAATTATAAAATGATTTGTTATTATACAAATATGTTTTATTAAACATTATTGTCGATGCTATGAGTCTAATCACTATTCAATGTCGTTTGGTTGCTTCTGCTGATACCCGTCAATTTCTTTGGATGTTGATGAGTCAGAAAAATACTCCTTTGATCAATGAAATCTTCATGAGAATAGCAGAACATCCCGATTTTTCTGTGTGGAAAGAAAAGGGAAAACTGCCCAAAAATTTTCTTGCTCAACAAATTGCTGAACTAAAGGAAGATAAACGTTTTCAAGGACAACCATCTCGTTTTTACGCTTCTGTCCATAAGATGATTGACTATGTTTATGAGTCTTGGTTTACGATACAAGATAAAAATAAATTCAGACTTCAAGGACATACTCGCTGGTTAGAAATGTTGAAACCTGATACCGAAATTCTCCAGTGTTTTGATGGTTCTTGGGAAAAGTTACAAAATCAAGCCAAAAAGATTCTCGATGAGATTGATAGCACTCTTTCTCACACGCGTATTGTTGATAAGTTATTTAAGGAGTATGAAGCAACTAACGATCCTCGGATTCAAGGGGCGATCGTTTATCTAATCAAAAATGGTGCTAGTATCCCAGACAATAAAGTAGAAACTGAAAAAAAATACAAGAAACTCAAACGGAAAGTAGAGATTCAGGTTCATAAACTAAAAAAACAAATAGAAATTTCTGCTCCCACTGGCAGAGACTTAAATCAGCAAAAGTGGTTAGATACTCTCATTCTTGCTTCTCTTGCTTCTACTACGATGCCCCTCAATCAAGCTCAGTGCGATCGTTGGTTTTCCGCTCTGAAAAAAAATTCCCCTTCTATTCCTTATCCTGTCATTTATGAAACCAATGAAGATTTGAAATGGAGTCTAAGTGATCAAAACCGCCTCCATGTTCGATTTAATGGTTTAAGTGACCATACTTTTAAAATTTATTGTGATTCTCGTCAACTTCCTTATTTTCAGCGCTTCTACGAAGATCAAGAATTGAAAAAGGCGAACAAAAATCAATTTTCTAGTGCTTTATTCACTCTGCGTTCAGCGATGATTATTTGGAAAGAAGATGACGGAAAAGGGGAGTTATGGGATAAACATAAACTTTATTTACACTGTACTTTAGACACCGACTATTGGACTGTTGAAGGTACACAAGTAGTTGCTCAAAGAAAGCAAAAGGAAGTTTTAAATATTATTGACGGGATGAAAGAAAAAGATGATTTAAGGGATACTCAAAAAAAATTTATCCAACGCAAAGAAACAACTCTTGCCCGACTTAATAATATTTTCCCTCGCCCCGGTAAACCTATTTATCAGGGTAATCCGAATCTTTTTCTTGGAGTCGCTATGGGGTTACAAGAATCTGTTACCCTTGCTCTTGTTAACGTTGGTGAAGGGAAAGCAATTTTATACCGTAACATTAAACAATTGTTGGGAGATAACTATCATCTACTAAGAAGAAGAAGAAATGAAAAGCAAAAATTGAATCACCAGAACCATAAAGCAAGGAAAAGAGCTAGTTTTCAACAGAAAGGGGAATCTAATTTGGGGGAATACGTTGATCGTCTCATTGCTAAATCTATTCTCAAAATAGCTCAAGAATATAAAGTTTCAACAATCATCATTCCTCTATTAAGCCAGATGCGATCAATTACTGAAGCAGAAGTACAAGCTAGGGCTGAGGAGCGAATACCTGAGTATAAAGAAGGGCAAAAAAAATATGCCAAAGATTACCGTGTACAAGTCCATCAGTGGAGCTATGGTCGATTAATTGATAATATTAAGGCTAATTCCGCCAAGGTAGGTATTGTCGTAAGAGAGGGCAAACAGCCTAAACAGGGAACATTTACTGATAAAGCACTACAGTTAGCTTTGAGTATCCAACAGAATATTACTGAGGGTAAAATTCCCCGAAACACAAAATTTTGAGCTAGAATAAATCAAATCGTGCCGTAAATCAAGTTTTTATCGACCTCTGTTTTGCGAAAATTTGGAGTAGTTTACTTTTAGTTAAAAGTTTGCTTTCTGCTCCTGCTAACTGATTGTCCCGATGCTGTCTATCTTCGGATAGAGAAAATAAGAGCACTCTCAGCAACAAGGATGCAGGTATCCTGTTCCAGCGGTTAGCAAATCACTTCCGAGCAAGGATGAGTTCTTTTAGAGAATTGAAAGCGAGTCTCGCCATCTGCTTAAGTGACATTAATCTGTTGTCACGTCATTTATTTTGTTAAGACGACACTAATGTGTTACCGATGACAAATAATTTGTTAATGTACAACCAGATTATAAAAACCATTGGTAGTTTATTTATGCGGATGGCGAGACTCGAACTCGCAAGGCCGAAGCCACACGCCCCTCAAGCGTGCGCGTATACCAATTCCGCCACATCCGCAGGATACAATAACATATTATAGCATATCTGCTTTAAAAAATCCAGACAAATCTCTCATAACAAAAATATATCCCTCTTTTGTCAGTCTCCGATAATCTTGGAAATTGCTAAACTCTAAAAGTCTTTCTCTATATGCGATCGCCCGATTATTTGTTACTTTAAAATAAAAGATGACTCAAAATTAAGAAAAGTAAATTGTAGTATATGTAATCTTTCGATTATAAGAAGTTATGAAATTAATTAATAGTAAGAAAAAATGGAAAGTGACAAAAGAGGGCTATTCTCCGGCTAAACGAAAAACCATATTTAAAATTAGCAATGCCCTAAAGGGTTTATGTTTTATTCAGCGCACCTTAACCTCCACTAAGTCTTAAATTTAATAATTCTTCCTGCGTTAAAGATAGCAATTAAGGCCACTCCTACATCAGCAAAAATAGCTTCCCAAAGACTTGCTAATCCTACGGCTCCCAAAATGATAAATAATCCTTTAATACTTAGGGCGAAGCCAATATTTTGCCAGACGATTTGACGAGTTTTTTTGGCAATGGCGATCGCCTGAGAAACTTTAGAAGGCATATCTGCCATAATTACCACATCAGCAGTTTCAATGGCGGCATCGGAACCTAATGCACCCATAGCCATACCCACATCTGCCAAAGCGATGACGGGGGCATCATTAATACCATCCCCGACAAATGCTACTTTGGTTTTTTGTTTACTGGCTTGGTGTAAAATCCCCTCTAAAGCACTGACTTTATCTTCTGGTAATAATTGAGCTTGATAGTTAATTATCCCCAACCTTTGAGCGATGGAGTTTGCCACTAATTGATTATCCCCTGTTAGCATCACCACTTCAATGCCTTGGGATTGTAAATGTTGCACCGCCATAACGGCATCGTCTTTTAACTGATCTGCTACGGTTATATAACCGACATATTCGTTATCAATGGCTGTATGTACCGTCGTACCTTGTAGGGTACAGACTTCTGGAGGATGGAAAATATTTTCTCGGTGGAGAAGGCGATCGCTTCCTACCAATATTGTTTTATTATCTATCTGGGCGATGACACCATGACCCACAATTTCTTGATAGTTGCTAACGGAAATATTATTAACAATCTGATCATATTCTTCTACAATGGACTTAGCCACGGGATGATTAGACTGAGATTCAGCCATAGCAGTTAGTGCCAGTAATTGGTATTTTGATAACCCATTATGAGTAACTATATCCGTCACTCGAAAATTTCCCTTCGTCAAAGTACCTGTTTTATCAAAAACAACGGTTTTCACTTGGGTTAAGGCATCTAGGAAAGTCGAGCCTTTTACCAAAATACCGTTTTTTGCCGCACTACCCACACCCCCGAAATATCCCAAGGGAATACTAATAACTAAACCACAGGGACAGGAAATAATCAATAAAATTAAAGCTCGATAAATCCATAGTGGCTGGGTTTGACTGCCAAAAATCAGGGGGGGAATAATTGCCACTCCAAGGGATAAAAACACCACTACAGGGGTATAGTATCGAGCAAACGTACTAATAAATTTTTCGGTTTCTGCTTTCTTTCCTTGAGCATTTTCGACTAAATCCAATATCTTAGCAATGGAAGATTCGGCGAAGGGTTTTGTGGCTTTGGCCGTTAATGTGCCTGATTGATTAATGGAACCTGCTAGAATAAAGTCTCCTTCTTTAACTATTTGAGGAATGGATTCCCCCGTTAAGGCGGAGGTATCAATTTGAGAGCTACCATTAATGATTTTTCCATCAAGGGGTATTTTCTCCCCTGCTTTGATGATGATAATATCTCCTATATTTACATTTTCTGGGGAGACTATTTCAATACCTGTATTTGTTTTTAGGGTAGCTTGATCGGGGCGAATTTCTAATAAAGATTTGATGGAGTTGCGCGATTTTCCTACGGCGTAGTCTTGAAATGTTTCACCGATTTGATAAAATAACATTACTGCCACTGCTTCTGGTATTTTGTGAAGGGCGATCGCACTGAGACTCGCTACCGTCATGAGGAAATTTTCATCAAAGATTCTTCCCTTTAATATATTTTTTCCTGCACGAGTGATAACACCCCAGCCACTGAGAAGATAAGCTGTAAGTAAAACCACATATTCCCCCACAAAGTAAGGGGTGTCGTGAAGTTCATCATAAAATACTAAACCGATAGAAAATAAAACTCCAGAAATGACCATTGGTATGGAGTCTTTTTTCCAATCAAATTCTTTGCCTTGATTTTGATTTTTATTATCCTGTGAGCAACCGCAATTTGTTCCCATAATATTTTAATCTGAATACATGAGCATTAATTCAATAATATATAAAAATTGGTGGAAAAAATAAAAGATAAAAGCGAAGTTACCAAGAAATAGTGAGAAAAAAAATAGGGACGTAATATATAATTACATCCCTTCCCTCGTCGTGAAAATACCCAGTAATTATTTGTTAGGCTGGGGAGTCATGCGTAAATAGGGTTTGATTTCGGTAACACCTTTAGGAAACTTCTGTTTAGCTTCTTCGGTGGGGATAGAGGGTACAACTACACAATCATCACCATCTTGCCAGTTGGCAGGGGTTGCCACTTGGTGATAGTCGGTTAATTGTAGAGAGTCGATAACTCTTAAAATTTCGTCAAAGTTACGTCCTGTACTAGCAGGGTAAGTGATGGTTACTCTTAACTTTTTGTTAGGGTCGATGATAAATACACTTCTAACGGTTAAGTTATTTAAAGATTTAGGGTGAATCATGCCGTATAAATCGGCTACAGTGCGATCGCCATCAGCCAAGATAGGATAATTAACGGTGGTATTTTGAGTTTCGTTAATATCACCAATCCATCCCTTATGGGATTCCACATCGTCCACACTAAGGGCGATCGTTTTTACGTTGCGTTTTTGGAACTCAGATTGTAAACTAGCCACAGTACCTAGTTCAGTGGTACATACAGGAGTATAATCGGCGGGATGAGAAAAAAGAATTATCCAACTATCTCCAGCCCAATCATAAAAATTAATTTCTCCCTCGCTAGAGGCTTGAGTAAAGTTAGGAACGGTATCCCCTAATTGTAATGTCATATAAAATTTTTCCTACAAACTAAAACAAAGATAAATTAATACATCCCCATACTAGAGGCAATAATCGAAACTGTTTCATATTTTACAATTATTCATGAAAGTACCGAAAGATTATTTAATTCATCTTTACAAATCTTTACCAAACCTTTAAGTATGAGGGGTATTTCACTGATAAAATCAAAATTAACTCATAGCAATCTTACCCAAAATATAGCATTATTATTCAATGCTAGGGATTAGAGATTAAAAATAAAAATGAGCAAAAAAAGCCACCATAAGATGGCAGAATTGTTCATTGGTAACTGGTCAAGGTAGTAATCCTAGACGAGGGAAAATCACAAAATCTCAAGTACATATTAAAAAATTATCTTAAATTTGGAGGTTCATTTTCATGAAACTATGGCAAAGTATTACCGCATATTTTAGTGTTCTTGTGGTTGGTTGTGCCTTATTATTTGCTCAACCCGCCCAAGCATTGGATTTTAATGCGATTAGTCAACTAAGCCCCCGTATCGTAGCTGTAGAAGGCGATCGCCGTAACGCCGCCGATGAATTATTAACCACTGAATTTGGTCAAAAAATTGATGTTAATAATAGTGACATCCGAGACTTTCGTGAACTAAGAGGATTTTATCCTAAATTAGCCAGTATGATCATTCAAAATGCCCCTTACGAAGAAGTAGGAGATGTTTTAGACATTCCAGGCCTAAGTGAGAGACAAAAAGAAAGATTACAAGCTAACATCGATAAATTCAGCGCCACCCCCCCTGCTTCAGTATTCAACGAAGGTGACGAACGCTATAACGCAGGTGTTTATTAAATAGGCTTTTTATTTCAAATGAATAGGTGGGCAATGCCCACCTTTTTTGTGTTTACAACCATTGCAAACTGATAACTAAGTTATCCATTTTGTGCCATATCCATCAAAATTTGATGGGTACTATGTTCAATTTCTCCTTCTTTGGGGCGACGTTGAATATAACTGCCATCGGTTTGTAATTCCCAACTTTGGCGATTATCCGAAAGCATAAGCCCTAATAATTCCTCCAATTGTTTCATCAATTTTGGTTCCTCAACAGGAGTAATAGCCTCTACTCTCCGAGATAAATTTCTGGTCATCCAATCGGCACTACCGATATAGATTTCCTCCTCACCGTTGTTATGGAAATAAAAGATACGAGAGTGTTCTAAAAATCGACCGATAATACTAATAACCTTAATATTTTCGCTCACCCCTTCCATACCTGGCCGTAAACAACAAATGCCCCGAATAATCAAATCTATTTTTACCCCCGCTTGGGAAGCCCGATAAAGCGCCTCGATAACAGCTACATCCACTAAAGAATTCATCTTTGCCACAATTCTACCAGTGCCACCATCACGACAATGATTTGCTTCCCTTTCAATCATGGCAATCATGCGATCGCGCATAGTCACAGGAGCAACTAGCAACTTACGGAAAGCCTTTTGCTTAGAATAACCTGTCAAATAGTTAAACAAATCAGTCAAATCAGCACCCAAATCTTCTCGACAGGTAAACAAACCAATGTCAGTATAGAGTTTTGCCGTTTTTGGATTATAATTGCCCGTGCCAATGTGAACATAACGACGAATTTTATCCTCATCTTTGCGCACCACCAGCACAATCTTAGTATGGGTTTTTAAACCTACTAACCCATAAACCACATGGACACCAGCCTTCTCCAACTTCCTTGCCCAGAGAATATTATTTTCCTCATCAAAACGAGCCTTTAACTCCACCAAAGCCACTACCTGTTTACCATTTTCCGCCGCCTCAATGAGAGCCTTAATGATAGGAGAATCCCCCGAAGTACGATAAAGAGTCATCTTAATGGCCATCACATCTGGATCATGGGCTGACTGGGTAATAAACTCCTGCACTGTGGAAGAAAAAGAATGATAAGGGTGATGTACCATCAAATCGGACTTGCGAATCATGGCAAAAAATTCAGGGCTGATATGCTCATCTCTATCATCGTCTTGATCTAAAAGTAACTCTTGGAAATGATCAAACGGAGGGGGTACTACAGCACTCCAGCGATTATCTTTTAATTCTGGTAAAGGAAACCCCGTGAGGGCAAACAAATCATTTAAACCCAATAAACCTTCAATTTCATACACATCAATGGGCTGTAAATTTAGCCCCTGCATCAGCATTTTTTTGATGTTACTAGGCATGGAAGCATGAACTTCTAACCTAACGGGAGAACCTGCAAAACGTCTTTTTCTCAACTCCTGTTGAATGGCCAACAATAAATCATCGGCTTCATCTTCCTGTACTCCCAAGTCCGCATCACGGGTAAGACGGAAATTATGGTACTCTTGCACATCCATCCCCGGGAAAAGGGATTCTAAATTATGGGCAATTACCTGTTCTAGGGGTACACCTACCCAAAGTAAGTCCTGATGATTTTCTTCTCCCACTTGTCTCAGGTGTTCAGGGAAAGCAACAAAACGGGGTAAGGATTTAGGTACTTTTACCCTAGCAAACAATTGTGCCCCTGTGTCAGGATTTCTAACTAATACGGCCAAGTTTAAACTCAGGTTAGAAATATGGGGAAAAGGGTGACTAGGATCAACGGCGAGTGGGGTAAGAACGGGAAATATGTTACTTTCGTAGTAGTCGTGTAAGTATTTTCTTTGTTCTTGGTTGAGATCGACGAAATTTATTAGGTGAATGCCATGGTGGACTAATTCTTTTTTTAAATTGTATTCAAAATTGGCTACCTGTTCTTGTACTACGGGACGCAAATATTTTTGGATATTCTCCATTTGTTCGATGGGAGTGGAGCCGTCAAAGGTTTTTTTGGTTACTTCCGCTTCTATTTGTCGTTTGATAGCTGCAACCCTAACCATGAAAAATTCATCTAAGTTGGAACTGAAAATGGCGGTGAATTTTAGTCTTTCTAGTAATAAAGTTCTTTCGTCTAGGGCTTCGTGTAGCACTCTGCGGTTAAATTCTAGCCAACTTAGTTCTCTATTGAAATAGTATTTACTATCTCTAAGATCGATTTTTGTCTCTCTCATGGTTTCTGTTTCTGTCATGGTAGTTTCTATATACTTTGTTATTGGTTACTGCGGAGTAACTTTATATACTGATTGTTATAGTCTCTACTCATCATATCTTGATCAATAATTCTTCAGGTTATGATCTGATTAAGGGAAAATTGATTCCAAAGAAAAACCTCCGGGCGTCTTTCCATGTTTCGACTCCGAAGGCTTCTCATATTTAACTCCTCACCTAATCACTATTAAAATCCATTTAGGAACAACGGGAGATAACCTTGTGACACTTTCTTAACTGTCACAGGGTCTGGAGGATTATTGGCTGATTCCTTTGAGTTGGGCGAGGGCTTCAATGGTACTGGTGCGATCGCGCCTTAAGGGTTCTTGGGTAGCACCCACGGGCATTTGATCGATCTTGGCCATGGCAATGTCGAAACTTTTGAGGGCTTCTTCGAGGGCTTCCACGTTATTATCTCGCATACCTTTTTCCCGTAAAATTTGACCACGGAGGTAATGAATTTCGGGATTATTGGGGGTACTTTCCACCGCTTTATTAGCGAAAGTAAGAGCTTGATCAAAGTCTTTTAAGTCTCTATAGGCGATGGCAATACCCCTGTCCACTAAATATTGAGGACTGCCAAACTGTTGTAACTGACTAATGGCTTGGGAGGGGCTAGAAAAAGGGAGATTTACTGCCAAAATTAAATTAAAATAACCCTTAATCAAATTTAACTCAGGGTCATTACTATCAATTCTTTCCGCCTGTTCAAAATAGCGAAACACCGACTGTAACTGACCGATAGCCGCCATGGGTCCACTAACCTCGAACTTGTGAGCCCCTTGAAGAAAATTACCCACTGCGAGATAAATATTACTTCTGAGAGGATCTCCAAAGGCGATCCCCCGTGCCACTCTTACGGTTTCATCGGCATAGGATTTCATCGTAGCCCAGTCCTCCTCGGTATAGGCTAAAGAAGCCCGTAAAGCAGGAACTAAAGGATCATTGGTTTCCGATTGTTTCGCCTCATCCAATAATCTTTTGGCACGGGGATAATTACCTTCCTCGAAAAGAGCCTTAAAAGCCTGTTCTGTTTTATCTCCTATTTCACGGGGATTAGTTCTTCTAAAAGGATCTGCGGCCAAACTAGCACCCACAGAAAATCCCCAAGATAACATCGAAAGGGCGATCGTAGAGAAAATAAAAGCCCCTTGACGACGAACCCCAAAAAGAGAAAAAAACTTATTACTCTTATTTTGCATGATCAAAATACTGCCTCTTGAAGGAAAAATGTTAACAATACCTTTAGCAATTATCATAAAAGGTAAATATTGCTTATGATTGTAGCCTAAACTATGCTTTCCTTAAAAAATGTCGGTTATCACCCCGCCGCCACCCCTAGTCCTATCATTGAAAATATTAACTTTAACCTCGAACCCCAAAAACTAGGATTAATAGTTGGCAAAAGTGGCTCAGGCAAAACCACCCTTCTCGAAATCTTAGCTGGATTAGCCGAAAACACCAGCGGAAAAATTTTTTGGGAAAAAGAAGAAATCACCTCCGTCGAACTACAACAACTAAGCGGATTAGTATTTCAATTCCCCGAAAGACATTTTTGTGGCTCTAACGTATTAGAAGAATTACGCCTCGGACATCCCGAATTAAGCGCCATCAGGGTAAAAGAAGCCCTCACAGAAGTAGGTTTAGGACATCTAAGCTATGAAACCCCACCCCATGCCCTCAGTGGTGGACAACAAAGACGGTTATCCCTTGCCGTGCAACTGATTCGCCAACCCAGTATCCTATTACTAGATGAACCCACAGCGGGATTAGATTGGTTAATGCGCGATCAATTAGTAAATCTTTTGAGTAAATTAAAACAACATTGGACACTTTTGATCGTTACCCATGATGCTAGTGATTTACTCTCCATTGCCGACTACTGTTGGCGCATCGAAGCAGGAAACATTGAAGCGGTTTCGCCCTCTGATTTTACCGTTAAACCACAACTCCAAATGGATTTCCATAGATAATCCATACACTATCTCGATGAGCATATTCTATGAGTAGTGTCTTTACCTTTGCGATCGCCCTTACCTGAATATTACAGTAATCAATTTACCAATACCGTTTCGAATTTGATCAGCATTAACAGCATTACGATAAACTTTTAACAAGCAGGTGGTTTGTGCCAACTTACCTAATAATCCTAGTGTATCTGGTGGGGTTGGCACGGGTTTCGTGGGAGTGAATAGTACATCAATCTCCCTTTTTTCACTCATCATGGGGAAATTGAGACATCGTTTAGAACGAAATAAAATCTTAGTTGATCATTGACAGTAATGATATGTCACAATGATAGCGTTATGGATAAATCAAATAAATAATCCACATGGACAGTTTAAAATTATATGAATATGCTTGGTTAGTGCCAACTTTACCCCTACTCTCTGCAATGATAGTGGGTATTGGCTTAATCTCTTTTAACCAAGCCACTAATAAATTAAGGCAGGTTAATTCAATCTTTATTATCTCCACATTGGGAGCTTGTCTAACCCTTTCTGTGGCTCTGTTCTGGAGTCAGTGGCAAGGAGCAGAACCCTACACAAAAATGATTGAATGGGCATCAGCGGGAGATTTTTCCCTGAGTATGGGTTACACCATCGATCACCTTAGCTCATTGATGCTGGTTATCGTTACCACCGTGGCACTATTGGTGATGATTTACACCGATGGTTACATGGCTCACGATGAAGGTTATGTGCGTTTTTATGCCTATCTGAGCATCTTTAGTGCTTCGATGTTGGGTTTAGTAGTTAGCCCTAACCTTGTGCAAGTGTATATCTTTTGGGAATTGGTGGGGATGTGTTCTTATCTACTCATCGGTTTCTGGTACGATCGCAAAGCGGCCGCTGATGCTTGTCAAAAGGCTTTTGTTACCAATCGTGTGGGTGACTTTGGCTTATTACTGGGAATGCTCGGTTTATATTGGGCAACGGGTAGCTTCGACTTTGGCGAAATGGGCATTAGGCTTCATGAATTGGTTGTTTCAGGAGAACTTGCTGGATGGTTAGCAGCATTATTTGCGGTTTTGGTCTTTTTAGGTCCGGTTGCAAAATCAGCCCAGTTCCCTCTCCATGTATGGCTTCCTGATGCTATGGAAGGTCCTACCCCTATCTCCGCTCTTATTCATGCTGCTACCATGGTGGCCGCTGGGGTATTTTTGATCGCTAGGATGTACCCTGTATTTGAGCCTATTCCTGTGGCTATGGATTTAGTATCTTGGGTGGGTTGTTTTACTGCCCTATTGGGTGCAACTATTGCTTTGACTCAAAATGACATTAAAAAGGGTTTGGCATATTCCACTATTTCTCAGTTAGGATATATGGTAATGGCTATGGGTATCGGTGCTTATAGTGCTGGTTTATTTCACCTTATGACCCATGCTTATTTTAAAGCGATGCTTTTCCTCTGTTCTGGTTCTGTAATCCATGGTATGGAAGAAGTGGTCGGACATGAGCCTGTATTGGCACAGGATATGCGTTTGATGGGTAATTTACGCAAATATATGCCCATTACTTCTAGTTGTTTTTTGATTGGTACTTTGGCCATTTGTGGTATTCCTCCTTTTGCTGGATTTTGGTCGAAGGATGAAATTTTAGGCTTGGCTTTTGAGGCAAATCCTGCTCTATGGTTAATCGGCTGGTTAACTGCTGGTTTGACCGCTTTTTATATGTTCCGTATGTATTTCATGACCTTTGAGGGTGACTTTAGAGGTAAGGATCATCAAATTCAAGAGGAGTTGTTGGCAGCGGCGAATATTATTCCCACTGATGAAGGACATCACGGAGAAAAACCCCACGAATCTCCTTTAACTATGACTTTTCCCTTGATGATGTTGGCTATTCCTTCTATGTTGGTTGGTTTCTTGGGAATGCCTTGGAATAACCGTTTCGAGGAATTTATTGCTTCTCCTAATGAGGCGGTGACGGAAGTTGCTCACCATTTTGATTTGACTGAGTTTCTCATCATGGCTGGTAATTCTGTGGGCATTGCTTTAATTGGTATTACTTTGGCCTCTTTGATGTATAGCAGTAAGAAAATTGACCCCAGTGCGATCGCCTCTAAGTTCCCCACTTTATACCAATTTTCCCTTAATAAATGGTACTTTGACGAATTTTATGACAGTGTTTTTGTCAAAGGATGTCGCCGTATCGCTCGGGGCATCATGGAGGTTGATTACAAAGTGGTAGATGGTGCAGTTAACCTAACGGGTTTATTTACCATCGTCAGTGGTGAAGGTTTGAAGTATCTGGAAAATGGACGAGCGCAATTTTATGCCCTCATTGTTTTTGGTGCTGTATTGAGCTTTGTTATTGCTTTTAGTGTCATTGGTTAAACACTACGACAATTCAAATTAATATTAGGGGTGCAACATAGTTGCACCTTTTTTTGTGGCATTTTGTTCTGTTACATTTAGAGAATTTAATTTGAAGACAAGGATAGATATAGGCAAAACGAGAAAAACATCTAAAATAGTCTCATTAATTACTAATATGTACTTTGATTATGATGAATGCAATCAAGAAAATATTAATTGGTTTTTTTCTAATCATCGGTTTACCCATAACTTCCTTAGCTCTTTTTCAAATAATTGATAGTAATACCGCTCAAGATGACAGAGAAGGGGCGATCGCAGCTTTATTTATTCTCGGTTTACCTCCCACAGGTATCGCTACTTACTTAATCTTGGATTTAAAACATAATCAAAGAAACAATGTTGACAAAAATAAAATTGATAAAGAACAAATATTCTTGCAGATATTAGCAGAAAATGAAGGAGAAATAACGGTACTAAAATTTGCTTTACAAGCTCAATTACCCGTAGAAAAAGCCAAAGAATATTTAGATAATAAAGCTCAAGAGTTGGACGGTAATTTTTCAGTAAATGATCAGGCAGGAATAGTTTATAAATTCTATATTTAAAACATTTTTTTATTAAATAACCTTATTTATTGACTTCCCCTAAAATAAGTAATATTTATTACTATCCCAAGGAGATGTAAATTGTTCATGTACCCTTGGTAAGGTATAATCAGACACGGTCATTACAACGAGATAAAAGACACGAGAGCATAGCTAAAGAGAAACCATGAAAAAGCTGATCGAAGGACTACACCGCTTCCATGCTGGTTATTTTGAAAGCCACAAAGAATTATTTGAAAAACTTTCCCAAGGACAACATCCCCGTATTCTCTTCATTACTTGTTCTGATTCTCGTATTGACCCCAATCTTATCACCCAAGCCAATGTAGGTGATTTGTTTGTAATTCGTAACGCAGGAAATATAGTGCCGCCCTACGGTGCTACCAATGGAGGAGAAGGGGCATCCATTGAATATGCCATCACCGCCCTTGGTATTGAGCATATAATCGTCTGTGGTCATTCCCATTGTGGAGCGATGAAGGGTTTGTTAAAAATGTCTAAGCTAGAAGACCAAATGCCTTTGGTTTATGAATGGTTAAAACAGGCAGAAGCTACCCGTCGTCTTCTAAGAGATAATTATGGAGATCTTTCCGATGAAGAAGTTTTACCCATTGCGATCGCCGAAAATGTCCTCACTCAACTAGAAAATTTAGCCACTTATCCCGTCATCAGAAGTAAACTATATCAAGGTAAATTAGCACTTCATGCTTGGGTGTATAACATTGAATCTGGAGATGTCCTCGCTTATGATCCCCTTAGCCATGATTTTGTTGATTTAGAAACTAGAAACGCTCCCCCTGAATTTATATATGATCTAAAACCCACTAATTATTATCGTAAGGTATCTGGCAATCTTGCGGATAAAACTGATAATTCCCATGGCAGTCAAAATACTCCCAAATCCTCACCAATGAGCAAACAATTACAAGAAACCAATAAGATTAACACTGTCGCAGAAAACTATCCTCGCTCTAATCGTCTTTCTGCCGAACAAGCCGAGCGTATTTATAAAGGCTCTTATTAGTAATTGATAATGGGATATAGGTAAAAATTGGGGCATTTAAGTAAGAGTGAAAAACGCTCTGGCCCTTTGTTTTTAAGTGTGTTGAGGGGGTATATTTTTTTCAGGGAATAGGGTGACGAATAGTCTGTTAATATAAAACTTTCCTGCGACTTCTTGGGAGTCTGATTTCACTATACCCCAAGGATCTTCATCGGTTCTGGTTGGCTCTTGATTTTCTTCTTTATTTAGAATATCTTCTGGGCTTTCTTGGTTATCTTGACTATCTGGGGAAGTGTTATTATCTATTTGATTTTGGGGCGTTGGAATAGATGGAATTTTGTTTCTATACTTGTTAAGATGCTCTTGTTGTTTCTTGGCATCAGTTTTGGCTTTGTCGGATTCTGGGGCGGTGGTAATTTCTTGATTTTCCTCTAATATATCTTCTGAAGGGGTAGAGGATTCGGGAATAGTCTCACTTTCTATGGTAACAGTTCTGGAGCGATCGCCCTTTACCGTACCAGAAGGAATCACGTTCAAAGGCTCAATATCTGTATTATAAATCGTTACCGCCGAACCGATAGACACTTGATTACCGATGATACATTGCCCAAAAATAAGACAACCAGCCCCCAAAATGGCATTGGCTTTAATTTCTATGGTAGCGTCAGGAAAAGCAGTAATAATAGAACCCATGCCCAAGCACACACCCCCATGGATGATGATTTTTGACCCCTCGGGAGCATTTATGATCACACCATCAGCAATTACCGCACTATCATCAATGGTGACATCGCCTCTGATTTGAATATTTTTAATGGTGCTTGGTTGCAGAATGGGTAATGACATTCGAGCTAAATTATGTTTTTGAACTTTAAAAAAATGAAATATAAAAGGTATTAATTAATAATTAATATATATTGAAATAGATTAGAAAACTAATATTTTTGATAGAAACTAAATTTAAATTTACTTTATTTATTGCCTAGAAATAGCTTTTAAAAATTAAAAATTGATTTTATCCCCCTCATTATTATCAACTAATGAGCAATAATTGAGAGGGGGAAATAAAAACTACGGGCGCTGGATAATAGCTTCCGCTACACGTTTTCTGGCATCGGTATCAATACCAATCATACGGACATATTCGCCGTCATGGTCTTGAAGACAACCTTCTAAGGCTCTGATAACCTCAGATTCGTTGGTGCTATCGATGGGAGAACAACTCTGCCAAGATTTAGCCTTGAAACGGCGCACGGTGGCGTGTTCAGTACCAATTTTATAACCTTGGGATAAGAGCGATCGCAACTGCTTAAGTACATCATCCCCTAAACGGCTACTAACGGTATGACCATTACGACCATTAGAAGAAGCCACCGCAGCAGCGGGACGACTAGCACCATTGGCACTAGGAGAAGTTCTTACAGTGTGAGCTTCAGGGGTGTCTCCAGGCCGCTGGATCATCATTTCCAATACACGACGTTTAGCTTCGGCGTCAATGCCAATCATGCGCACATATTCTCCTGCATGATCTTTCATACAACCCTCTAGGGCCGTTAAAACATCCCGTTCATTGGTTGCCTTGATAGGAGAACAACTCTTCCAAGACTTGGCTTTAAAGTGGCGTAGATCAGCGTGTTCAGTACCAATGTGATAACCCTGACTCAACAAAGAACGCACCTGTTGCACCGCATCAGCACTTAAGCTAGTGGCCACCGAGCCACCATTACCATTACTACGAGGGGCATGGCTCGCGCCATTACTACCCCCAGAAGCGGACTCCCCCGGGCGCTGGATGATGGTTTGGGATACCCGTTTTTTCGCTTGAGGATCTACCCCAATAATACGCACGTATTCCCCATCAAACTCTTTGAGATAACCCTGTAAGGTTTTGACTGCCTCATTCACAGAATTGGTGGTAATACTAGGAGCAGTGATCCAAGATTTTGCCTTGAAGCGACGTAGATCTGCGTGTTCTACCCCAATGTTAAAACCGCCCTGTATGAGCGATCGCACTTCTCCACTAATATCAGTACCATTGGCCGCCACCACAGAAGCACCACCGCCATTACTACTAGCCTGAGCCACCGCAGGAGCGACGGAAGTAGTATTTAAACGGGAAGGTTGCCCGGGGGTATCATCGGGGCGCTGGATAATAATTTCTGCCACCCTTGCCTTTGCCTGGGTATCCACCCCAATCAAACGAACATATTCCCCTTGATGTTCATTTAAAAAACTTTCTAAGTGCGCTAAAACTTGGGCTTCTTGGGTGCTATTGTCGATGGAACCAGTCAACCAAGACTTAGTTTTGAAACGACGTACACTCGCATACTCCACCCCAATTTTATAACCCTGTCTGAGCAGAGAACGAACTTGATTTACTATATCTGTATTTAAACTCATATTAGTTACTGATTGATAACTATTACTATCTTGATTATTATTATGATTAGACGAAACAGAGACACCCTCAGTGCGGAAACTTGCCATACAAGCATCATTTTCAGCACAAAGATAACCCTGTGCCAAAGCCTCATTGACATGAACTACATGGGCCGCAAACTCCTTGTCTTCAGGTTGAATATCAGGAAGACGATCAGCTTGTTGTTGATTAGTAATAATTGACCCCGAAGGAATGTACTTTCCTGGGGGAATCTCCACATCCTGAATCAGTACGTGCATCATTACGATACAACCATCACCCACTCTGGCATTAAAAATTGTGGAACGAAACCCGATAAAACAATTATTACCCACATAGGCAGGTCCATGAATTAAACATAAATGAGTAATACAAGTTTCCTTACCAATCCAAACTGAATAGTCTTTGCCATCCTCACCCCTGACTCGACCTTTTTCCAAACCATGAATTACCACCCCATCTTGAATATTGCTATCATCACCAATATAAAAGGGAGTACCTTCATCCGCACGAATAGAAGTACCGGGGGCTACCATCACATGGGAACCCACCGTCACATCACCGATTAGATTAGAAAAAGAGTGAACATAGGCAGTTTCATCTACCCTCGGCTCGGTCAAATTCTTTGACCAAGGAGTAGGGGGCGCTGCCATTCTAGGGACGCGCATGAAAACCTCCATTTTTTTATACTACGATCTGTTATGAAAGGACAAAAGAGGTTAACAAGTTCCCTGTTATTCTTCGTTAGTCTCCTTGTCCTCGTGGTGTTGAGAAAGGAAAAAGGCAGTAGATTATTAATACATTCTCTCCTCATCTTTCTTGCTATAGAGCGTTCCTGATGCGACTGTAACTGTATCAATAATGCCCACCACCATGGCATCTACAGGACGATTTTCTTGCCCTGCTTCCTTTCTTGCCGCACTGCCCCTAGTCAGTAAAACCCACTCATGAATCCCCGCACCAACAGTATCCCCGGCCACCTCATAGGTAGGAAGAAGATTACCCTCAGCGTCTATTAACTGAACCAAGAGAAGTTTTACCCCAGTCAAATTCCTTGACTTAAGATTACTAACGACCGTACCGCATACTTGAGCTATTTGCACTTGATTAACCTAAAATTATGGTCTTCTGTTGCCGCCTAAAGGACGGGGATTGATGCTTTCTCTGAACTGCTCAACTTCTTCGGTATAACGAATAGGTAATACATATTCGAGGTTTTCGTGGGGACGAGCAATGATGTGGTGAGATAATACCTGACCACCATTTACTCTTTTTACATTGTCAATACCCGCAGAGATTGACGCTTGTACTTCGGAGACATCTCCTCTGACGATAACAGTCACACGACCACTACCGATTTTTTCATAACCCACAAGGGTTACACGGGCGGCTTTCACCATGGCATCGGCGGCTTCTACCACTGCTGGAAACCCTAGGGTTTCAATCATTCCTACTGCAATTGACATAATCGTTACTTTTTGTTGTTTTGACTGACACTATGATGTTTGTAGGTAGCTATTAAAAATTAATAACTACGGAATTGTTCTACTTCTTCGGTGTAACGGATAGGTAAAACGTATTCGAGGTTTTCGTGGGGACGCGCAATGATATGAGTAGAAAGCACTTGACCACCGTTTACTCTGTTAGCACCTTCGATACCTGCAGCGATGGAGGCTTGTACTTCTGATACGTCTCCCCTAACGATAACAGTTACACGACCACTACCGATTTTTTCATAACCCACAAGGGTTACACGGGCGGCTTTCACCATGGAGTCAGCGGCTTCTACTACTGCGGGAAACCCTAGGGTTTCAATCATTCCTACTGCAATTGACATAATTAATAGTTCCTATTTTTGTATTAATTTAAGTTAAAACTACTTATTGTTTTGGTAGTTGAATTAAGGTTTTTCTTTAATAGCTACGGAATTGCTCTACTTCTTCGGTATAGCGAATGGGTAAAACGTATTCGAGGTTTTCGTGGGGACGAGCGATGATGTGGGTAGAAAGTACTTCTCCACCGTTGACACCATTGGCTCTTTCAATCCCGGCGGCAATAGATGCCTGTACTTCTGATACGTCTCCTCTGATAATGACGGTTACACGACCACTACCGATTTTTTCATAACCTACAAGGGTTACACGAGCGGCTTTCACCATGGCATCAGCGGCTTCTACCACTGCTGGAAACCCTAGGGTTTCAATCATTCCTACTGCAATTGACATTTTTGGTTTTTGTTATCTCCTAATTCTGTATGTTGTTAAAATTACCATTAAAATAGGACTTTTGTACTACTTTGTTTGACAGCTTATCCCTTTGTATGGGAAAACACTCTAGTTGAGCAAAAAAAACTAAGGATGTTTAATTTTTTTTGTTTGATAATTCTACTTTGATGTCAGAATTTTAATTTTTATCTAACATAAGCATAAACAAGGGTGGTACGTTTGACAAGATAAAGGATGATGATATTTATTAATCTTTTCCTTAATGATTTTTAATGACTCTTAATTTTTCTGATTAAATCTTAACTTTTTCCTCTGCAGGATAATCTAGGGTTACAATTTAACAAAAGTCTCGGAAAAGTTTGACTTTATTTTGCTACATTTAAATAAATTTTTGTAACGATATTGTTATTTTTTAGATAATATGTGGTATTTACTTGTCCTGATTTTATGTCAATGTTTATGGGGCAAGAATAAATGTTAATTTATCGGTTTCTCCGCAAGTAATATCTTTTACTATTAGGGATCAATTAATGAAAATATTTTAATGGGCTTCATGAATAATCTAAATATTCCCTTTGTGGATTTGTCTTGGCAAAATGAGCCTTTGATGGGGCAAATTGATGTAAGTATTCGGGATGTGATGGGACGAGGGGATTTTATTTTGGGTAAGGAGGTAAGGGAGTTTGAGGCTAGTTTTGCGCAGGCTTGTGGTGTGGGTTATGGCATTGGGGTTGGTAGTGGTACAGATGCGATCGCCCTTGGACTCAGAGCTTGTGGTATTGTGGAGGGGGATGAGATACTTGTTCCAGCTAATACCTTCATCGCTACGGTTATCGGGGTAATCTTGGCAGGGGCAAAACCTGTATTAGTGGATTGTGATATTAACACCGCCCTCATTGATTTAGAATCGGCACAAAAAGCCGTTACCAAGAAGACAAAAGCTATATTGCCAGTGCATTTGTATGGGCAGATGGTATCACCCCAAAAATTACAAGACTTTGCCCAGAGTAATAATTTAATCATCTTTGAAGATAGCGCCCAAGCCCACCTTGCCCAACGGGAAGGAAAAACAGCAGGAAGTATTGGTTTAGCTAGTGCTTTTAGTTTTTATCCGAGTAAAAATTTAGGGGCTTTTGGTAATGGGGGCATGGTGGTTACAAATAACGAAGAAATCGCCCAAAAAGTACGCAGTCTCAGAAATTACGGTGCGCCTAAAAAATATTATCACACGGAATTTGGAATCAATAGCCGTTTAAATACTGTGCAGGGGGCGGTATTAAAAATTAAATTACCCCATTTACAAAAATGGAATGATTGGCGCAATCAAGCGGGGGCAAAATATGACCAACTTTTACAACCCTTGGCGCAATATGGCATCACTCCCATTAAAAATGTGGTGGGTAAGGGGCATATTTATCATCTGTATGTTATTAATATAAAACCTTCTGAGGTTTATGATCGCAATGTAATTCAGAATAAGTTAAATAAAATAGGTATTGAAACGGGTATCCATTACCCTATTCCTTGTCATTTACAACCTGCCTATGGTTATTTGGGTTATCAAGAAGGGGATTTTCCTAATGCCGAAAGTCTTTGTGATAATATTCTTTCTTTGCCTATGTATCCTGGTATTAAGGATGAACAGTTGCAGATGGTATCAGATAAAATTAAAGAGATAATTATAAGTGGTTAGTAGGTAATGGTTTGGGGGCAAGAAGTTTAACTAAGTTGCGCAACGGCACAGTTATCAAGTAAGGTTTCGTTCGTTAACAAGTCTTCCACGGTGATTTTGAGGGTACATTGTTCATCTACGATAAATAATACCTTAATTCGATCGCTCCCAGGGGTACCCACAGGATTTAAAGGGGCGATGTTTCTTCCCCCTTCTTTATCATTAAGGGGTTGCACGGTTGTATTACCATTGCTTACTTGTTTTGTTACAATGCGATCGCCATCAAAATAAACTTCGGTGCTAGTGGTTTCCTGCCCCAATTCCCCGATAATTAATTCAATACTAGGTTGGTTTTCCACCGATGCCCCAAGGTATAGGGGGATAGGATTGCCCATGGGGTAGGGTTGCCCACTGGGGATAATGGTATGCCAGTCATGGCGACTTTTACGGCGATTCCAGTAACGGATACCGTAGCTATGGTAAAGAAAGTCTTTTACTTGTAAGCCTTGTTCGATTTTTAATGCACCCATGGCAATGGCGGAAAAGGGGCGATCGCACTTTATCTTTTCTGGGTTAAAATATTGTTGTAACCAAGTTTGTAGGGCTGGAATTTGACTACCACCCCCCACCAATAGCACTTTATCGATATTTTCTCTAACTACTCCATTTCGTTGGGCTTGTTGTAAAAGGTTATTAATGAGATTATCTAATTGCTCAAAAAATTGATTTTCGTTTAATATTTGCTCAAAACTTTTCCTATCTAAAGATAACTCATAGGTTTCTAAAGTGCGATCATTAAAATAAACTTCTTCAGCAGTTTCTTCCTCAGATAATTTAATTTTTATCCTCTCAGCCAATCGACTAATTAAACTTGATTTAGGTATATCTTTTTCCTTGTGGAAATAATCCATCAACCAGTTATCTAAATCAGCACCCCCTAAATTCATTCCAGCCTTAGCAATTACTTTGGCAACTTTATTTTTTTGAGCCGAGCTTTTACCTAATACCTTTTCGCCCCATTTCAAAATAAATCCTTGGGCTTGGTTACTTTTTCCTAACTCTAATTGTACTAAAGAAAAATCAATAGTTCCTCCCCCAAAATCTACCACTAAAATAAAATCATCATCTTGGGTTTCATAGCCCAAAGCTGCTGCGGTAGGTTCATCAATAATTCTTACCTGCTCAATTTCCCACTTCTGACATACCTCTGTCAACCAATTACGATAACTTTCAAAACTATCTACAGGCACAGTAATAATTAATGAATCTGGCTTTTCTGACAACTCTTTTAATATCCCCGATAAGAACCATTCTCCTACTTGTTCAAAGGTAATATTCTGTTCGTCTAATTGGGGTAAAAAACCTTGAATATTGGAACCAATACCCCTTTTGAAATTTTTAAAAAATCGTTGATTATTACCAATATCTAAACCATTATCTCTTACTTTTTGCCCTATTAATAAATCTTTATTTTGGGCATCTTTAACATATACTAAACTAGGAATTAATTCTGGATTAATAGCAGTTTGTTGAGCAATTTTTGGTAGTTTAATTACTTCTGTTGTTTGGGTATCAGGATCAAATTTTGCGATAACCGTATTACTTGTACCAAAATCAATTGCGATCGCCATTATGCTATATTCCGACAGGGTAAATTTTGTTTGTTTTATAAATATTTTAAATCATGATTACTTCAATTTATTAAAAATAACCCCTTAGCCTTATGATTCAAGGCACACTCAGATAAAATTACGAATTTATTTATTAAGTGATAAGGGGATAAAACCCCTGAGTGAAGACATAAAAATAAAAATAAATTTTTTATATACCCCCTGTAATACTTACTTGCTCGATAATTTGTTCCTTCGTCACAGCTGGTTCTAAACATGATAAACCACGACATACCAAACCAACACTATTATCAGGAATATCTTTACTAATACAAGGAACATAATTAGGTAGATATAATTTATTTAAATCTTCTAAAAGTTGCACATTACTTTTGACACTACTACCATCTAAAAACCATTTTAAACCCATAAATAAACTAGGACAACTAACGGGAGAATCAGTCATTTTTTCGGAGAATATCTTTAGGGTTTTTTCTGCCTTATCAAAATATTTTAAATTATCAGTCATTAATCCTAATCTAACGAGATTAGCTACAGCTACACCGTTAGGAGAAGGGGTTGCATTATCGATATAACCCTTTTCTTTGATCAGTAAATCGTTACTATTATCATGGGCATTGTTATAATATCCACCATCCTCTTGATCATAACAATAATGGTCAAATTCTTCTTGTACTTTGATAGCTTTTTCTAACCAATAATTTCCTGCATTGAGAGAATTTTGTTGTAAATCTAGGAGGGCTTTAATCAAAAAAGCATAGTCTTCTGATTGAGCCAATGTACTAACTTTATTACCATAATTTAAACGGTGTAATCTTTGATTTTCCCATTGATTTTTGAGGATAAATTTAACAGCAGTTTCCGCTAAATCTAAATACTTACTATCTCCAAAAACTCCATAAGCCCTTGCTAATCCTGAAATCATCAAACTATTCCATGCTACAATCATTTTTGTATCGGTGACAGGGGGAATACGCCCCAACCATTCTAGGGATTTGGCTTCGTCATTGTTACGGGCAGGGGCAAAGGTGGTTAATTTATCTGGTTTTTGCCCATAGCGCATGGTGAAAAGTTTATCGAGGGCGGTTTTAACTAGGGGGGTGATGGGTTTGTCAGGATGTTTTTGTAAGACGTTTTTCCCTTCAAAGTTGCCCTCATTGCTGATGGTGAATACTTCCTGAAAGGCAATTAATTCTTCATGACTAAGAATTTGTTGCAAATCGAGGTAATGCCAAACATAGAAATCTCCTTCTTCGGGCTCTTCATCTTGAATATTGGGGAAGTTATCGGCATCTTGGGCGCTGTAAAAGTAGCCTTCGGGAGCGCTCATTTCCCTTTCTAGCCAAGCCAGTGTGCCTTCACAGGCAACCCGATATTGGGTTTTTTCTGTGCCACTACTCCAAAGGTTGGCAAGGAATTCCATGATTAAACCATTATCATAGAGCATTTTTTCAAAGTGGGGAACTGTCCATGTAGAGTCCACGGTATAACGATGAAATCCTCCGCCCACATGGTCATAAATTCCGCCATTTACTAAGTCTATACCCCTTTGGATGCACAGTTCATGGGCTTTGTTGGCATTTTCGGGGGAAAGGGTATGGATACCTACTAGGGTGGTGTTGCTATAGGGCATCATGGGAAAACGAGGGCTACCGTATTCGTTACGGGCTAAAATTTTGCTATTTTTTTCTAGTCCTTGGCTGAGGAGTTTGGGGTTAAGGTGATTGCCTGGATTGGGTTTGAGGTTACTATTCTTTTCAAGAATGCCGACTATTTCTTGTTTAAGGGCGTTGAGTTTTTCGGTTTGTTGATGATAAAAGTTGTGGATGGATTCGAGGATTTGGAGGAAGCCGGGGCGCCCGTAACGGGGTTCGAGGGGGAAATATGTGCCACCATAAAAGGGTACTAAGTCATCGGGGGTAAGGAAGATATTGAGGGGCCATCCTCCTTGCCCTGTCATCATTTGTAGGGCTTGCATATAAATGCTGTCGATGTCGGGGCGCTCTTCTCTATCTACTTTGATGGCGATAAAATTATTGTTTAGGTAAAGTGCGATCGCACTGTCAGAAAAAGCCTCACCCTCCATCACCGTACACCAATGACAACTAGAATAACCAATGGAAAGAAAAATAGGTTTTTGCTCCTGTTTTGCCCTACTCAGGGCTTCTTCTCCCCAAGAATACCAGTCAATGGGGTTATGAGCGTGTTTGCGCAAGTAAAGGCTTTGGGCATGGAGAAGATGATTCGGCATGGGTATCACAGGCGTTATCGTTAATACTCTGATCCTATCAAAAATAAAACTAGGCGTACATGTAGTTAACCTGAGTTCGGGATAAGAGAAAGGACAAATAGTAAGCTAAAAGTAACCACAAATTTAAATTACTATATTGTCCTATGTCTAGTTTAGATGAATTATTCTGCCATGTCGATGATTGGGCTCAAACATTTGAGCCTTTATTTCAAAAACAACTTTTATCGAGTGGAGTTGGGAAACGTATAGAACCCATTTGGTATCTAGTAGAATATTGAGATGAAAACATAGAGAAATAGAAGGATGGCATATTCTAGCAGTCTAAGTGATGAAGAATGGGAAGTAATCAAACCTCTGTTACCAAAAAAGAAACGAACTTGTCCACCAAAGTGGTCTAAAAGACAAATTTGGGATGGTATTTTTTATCAACTCAAAAATGGCTGTAATTGGTCTGATTTACCCAAGGATTTACCGCCTTATTCTACAGTTTACTGGCATTATAAAAACTGGAAAAAAGAGGGTATCTTTGAAATGGTGATGTGTGAGCTTCATAAGCAACTAAGGGAAAAAGTAAAAAAAAATCCACTTGGACTCGATTAATAATCATTGATTCTCAAGCAGTACAAAATACTTGTAGTGCAGGAGTAGAGAGTAAAGGATTTTGTAGGTATAAACTCACCAATGGTATTAAAAGACATTTAGCAGTGGATAGTCTGGGATTTCCTTTTTTCACTTGTTGCACAAAGGCAAGTGTTTCCGATGATCGAGGATTAATCATGATGTTGAGTGAGAACATAGATTATTTTCGTGCCAAACCCATGAATGTTCATAAAATTACGATCCTCGTGGATTCGGGTTATCATCCTGATTTTATCATGAGGGAATTAGAAAAAGTTTATCCACAAATTGGAAAGAAAATTCGTATGGAAAAATCAGGCAAAATCTCTTCTGAACAAAAAAAATCAGAAGGAAAAAAAGGATTTGTGGTAGTCAAAGCAAGATGGATCATTGAAAGATCTAATGCTTGGATGGAAAGATGTAAAAATTTGGTCAAAAACTTTGAAAGAACCTTATTCAACTCCACCCAAAAAGTTAACTTATGTTTTATTCGATTACTTTTAAAAAGACTCACTGCTTCCTGAGATACCAAATGGGTTCTATACAGAATTACAGTTATAGTCACTTTACTTAAGTATGAACCAATCAAGGGTAAAATAATGGATGAAGTAATTATTTTTATATTTAAGTATAATGCCCCATGATATAGAATTAAGACAAAAAGTAATTGACTATGTAGAAAATAGAGGTAACGTAACAAAAGCATCGAGAATATTTGGAATATCAAGAGCATCAATATATAGATGGTTGAATAGAAAAGATTTAAGACCAACAGTGGTCAAAACTCGTCAAAGAAAATTAGATAAATCAGCACTATATGAAGATGTAGTGAAAAATCCAGATGATAAATTAATAGATAGAGCGAAAAAATTTGGAGTAACAATGTCAGCAATATCTCATGCATTCAAAAAAATGAACATAACAAGAAAAAAAAACAGTTACGTTATAGAGAAAGAAATAGAAAACAAAGAATAGAATACTTACAAAAATTAAGAGAATTAGTCAAAAAATACGGAAGTAAGAGTATGGTATTTATTGATGAGTCAGGATTTGAGGAAATAAGTACTTGCATTTATGGGTGGTCAAAAAAAGGAAAAAAAATTTATGATGAGAAACAAGGAAAACGAGGAAAAAGAGAAAATTTAGTAGCAGGAAGAAGAAAGAAAGAAAAAGATTTTATTGCTCCAATGATCTTTACAGGAAGTTTAAATGCAGAAAGTGTTGAATCATGGCTAAAAATGTATTTATTACCATCACTAAAACAATTTTCAATACTAATAATGGATAATGCACCAATCCACCGAAAAAATATGATAAAAGAATTAGTAGAAGAAGCAGGTCATCTAGTAATGTTTTTACCAACTTATTCACCAGATTTAAATGATATTGAACACGATTTTAGTGCTTTAAAAAGAGCAAAAATGTATAGCGATAGTACAATAACTTTAGATGAAATAATTTACAGTTATTGTACTAGCTAAATGTCTCAGTCTTATTTTGATTGACTATAATAATGAACCCAATGCCACTCTAAATGATTTGGCTGGTGCTCCTATTTTTTCCTCAAAAATACTTGCATATTCTTCTTCGTATTCTAACCATGGAATTATTTCACTCATTATTACCCAACGATTATTTTCATCTAGATGAAAATCTTCTTGGATTTTAAAATCTGATACTGAACAAAGTATTTGATTTGTTCTAATGTACATGGTCAAGCCGAAAAAACTTACTTTTTTCCTGATTTTAGCTCATTTTTTCACTTTTTTCTTCTCACATAATCCTTCTAACTATTGCTCTATCTTGATTCTGTTATTATTCAGCAGACTCTAATTAAATCGATTTAGGCAAAGGGTTTAAACCCCTTGTTCATAAGAGTCTTAATAAAATAAGAGCTATAATTAATTTCGCCAACTTACTTAATCCCTAACCCCTCTAATACCTAATTATTCTCTGGATTTTTTAGATATGCTTCAATAAAACTATCTAAATCACCATCCATAACGTTATCAATGGCAGTGGTTTCTACGTTGGTGCGTAAGTCTTTTACCATTTGATAGGGGTGGAATACATAGTTACGAATTTGCATCCCCCAAGCTGCTTCTACAATATCCCCTCGAATTTCGGCAATTTCTTTGATTTTTTGCTCTTGGGCAATTACCAACAATTTTGCCTTTAGTATAGTAAGGGCTTTCTCTTTATTTTGTAATTGCGATCGCTCCTGTGTACATCTTACCGCAATTCCTGTGGGTAAATGCACCACCCGCACCGCCGTTTCCACCTTATTTACATTTTGTCCACCCTTACCCCCTGCACGAGAGGTAGTAATTTCTAAATCTTTATCGGGAATATCTACATTAATGGCTTCATCTTCCAATAAAGGCATCACATCTACCCCCGCAAAACTGGTTTGTCTCTTACCATTGGCATTAAAAGGAGAAATGCGCACCAAACGATGGGTACCCTTTTCACCCCTGAGATAACCAAAAGCATAACGCCCCTCAATCTCTAGGGTAACGGACTTAATTCCCGCTTCGTCTCCCTCAGACATATCCGTTAAAGTGACTTTATAATCTTGGTTTTCAGCCCAGCGGGTGTACATCCTCAAGAGCATTTGCGCCCAATCTTGGGCATCTGTACCCCCAGCGCCTGCATTGATAGTCAACACAACCCCTTTTTGATCATATACCCCACTGAGTAGCTTACGCAACTCCCAACGGTCTAATTCTTGGGCTAGGTGAGTTAAAGTGTTTTCTGCTTCGGTAAATAATTCTACATCTTCTTCTAATTCTAATAACTCTAAAATGGCTTGGGTATCCTCTAAAGATTTTTGCCACTGGGTTATCTGGGCGAGGGAAGACTTTACCTCGTTTAAATCTTGGAGAGTTTTTTGCGCTTTGTCCGCATCATCCCAAAAATCAGGCTGACTGGCTACTTGCTCTAAATCATGGATATTAGCTTTAAGATTGGGTATGTCAAAGATAGTCCTGAGTTGTACTCAGGCGCTCTGTTATCACACTTATTTCTCTTTTTATATCTGCTAATTCCATTCTTTTTTTTGTGGATATTTTTTTTACTAGCTTAAGCTAAGAAGTTAGTATAACTCAGATTTTAATTAGAGTCTAGCAGTACAAAAATTAATTTCCCCAGCGTACTAATTGCTTGATTACCTCTTGGGCAGATTCGGGATTAAAGGCTTTATTTCCATTGGTTAAAATTGATCTTCCCACTACATTCATGCCAATGTATGATAACTGAGTCCTCATGGCGAGTAGTACATATTGCCCTCCTCCTCCGCTATGGGTGGCAATGGCCGCTGGTTTACCATTAAAGCATCCTCGCCAATCATCTGAACTAACGCTCAACCATGCGATCGCACTTGTTAAACTAGGAGGAATACCCCCATTATATTCAGGCGCCACAAATATCATTCCTTCAGTATTTGTAATGGTTTGATTGAGTTGTTTTATTTTCTCTGGAATACCCAATTTTTCTTGATTAGCGGGGGTATAGAGGGGCAAATCTTCCTGTACTAAATCAATAATCTGGGTTTTATTACCCATATCCACAGCAATTTTTTCGATTTGTTTTGCTAAGGCTAAATTTTTATTATTACTAGCTATAATAATGGAAATTTTCATGATTTAGATAATACTATATAACTTTTAATAATTATACCATTTATTACTCTCAATAAACAGATAATACTACTTTTAATCTTAATTCAAAAAAAATATTGTGTCTAACAATAATAGATAAAATTTTAGAAAATATTACCTTGAATATGATAAATTATTTATTCAAATAAAACTACTGATAAAAAGGTATTAAAGTTTCCCAAGAAGAAAAAACACCATTCAACATCTCCTGCTCATATTCAATATTAGCTAAACTCAAAACATTGTCACTATTTTGTCCTAAATTTTGCTCACCGACCACTAAAGAACAACTTTTGTTATATTGTTTCTGATAATCTTTCACCATGGTTTCCCATTCAGCATTTTTATATAATTTATCATCTACTACACTGCACAAATTTAAATTATTTTTGACCTTATAAATGCCACCAAAAACCTCATCATTATTAGCTCTCATTTGCACTAAAACTATTTCAGACTTTTTAATTTGTGCCTCTTGCCATGCTAAGGATTTGAGAGTAGAAACTCCATAAACAGGAATATTTAACTGTTGAGCGATAGTTTTTGCTGTAACAACTCCTATTCTGGTACTTGTAAAACTTCCTGGCCCTTTTGCCACTGCAATAAATTTAAAATCTTGCCATGTTAAAGGAGTGATAAAGTCAGCTAATATTAGATGTAATTGCCTTCCTAAATCTCTGCCTAAATTCCATGTTTGAGACTTTTTTTTACCTTGATTATCCACAAGGCTAATACCTAATTCTGGGCTAGTGGTGTGTAGAGCAAGTGTTGCTTTCATTCTGATAATTTTTCTGAGCTTAGATTTTGTTCTTGTAACTGTTGTTCAATAATTTCTAGTCTTTTATTTAAGTTATCATTATTTTGTAACAATACTTGATTATCGTTTTGTAGTGTCTGATTTTTTTGTTCTAATTCTCTTATTCGACTATAAAAACCATTGATAGTATTTTCTTTATTTCTCATTTGTTGAGATAATTGTTCTGTACGATTAATATTAGTAGAATTTAGTTGTCGAATTTCGTTGCGTAAACTTTGTTCTACATTTTCGATTTGCTCATCGGGGTTATGAAATAAGTTTAGGGAGATATTATTAAGGGTAAATAGTCCGATAATTGTGCCGATGGATAAGATACCAAATAGCCCTGCACTTAGATGTATTAGTTGTCTATTTTTGACGGACTGAGTTAATTTGCCGAGTAGTTGTAAACTCTCTTCGTCGTCAGGTTTGATTTCTAAACATTGTCTGATTCTCTTTCTAATTTTTTGCTCGTCTTCGGGATTATGGCTTTCTCGCCAACGTCCGAGGTATGATGAAATCAGAAAATGGATCATTTGTATGTTATAAGGATCAAAGGCTAATCCTTCTTCTAATTCATTAATGGCATCATCCCAGTGGCGTAAACCGAAATATCCTTTTGCCCGGGAAAAATTTGCTTGGGATTGGGTTTGGGCGAGGCAAATTTCTTCGGGGCTAATACCAACCTCGGATACTATCTTTTGCAATTCTTCGGGGGAAGGGATTTTGCGCCCTGATTGACATAATTCGGTAACTCGTTGGATATAGTCTTCGATGGTGTTATCCGAGGCGTTTTTTATATCTTCCATGGTGGTTAAGCTATTTTTCTGGGCTTAATTCTTGATTGTAGGTAGAAATTATGGCTTCTTCTGGTTCGACTTCTATGGCTACTCGAACTAAAAGGGATGCGAGTAAGATACTACTTAATACTGAGCTTCCTCCATAACTTAGCATAGGGAAGGGTACCCCTGTGGTGGGTAATACACCGACGGCTACTCCCATGTTTATCAGGGATTGACCAATGAGCATTACTATAGAGCCTAGGGCTATTAGTTTATTAATGGGGTGGCTAGATTTTAGTACCACAATCAAGCCCATGGTAGCATAAGTCCCTAAAAAGAGGAGAAGGGCGATCGCACCGATAAAACCAAATTCTTCTCCAAAAACAGCAAAAATAAAATCAGTATCCTGAAAAGGAAGATAAAATAACTTTTGTTGAGACATTCCAAATCCTAACCCGGAAAGCCTTCCAGAGCCAATGGCAATAATACTTTGCACTAATTGATAACCATCTCCCCTAGCATCGGCCCAAGGGTCACGAAAAGATGTTATCCTCTTCATTTGATACTCATTATTATTTACACTAATAAAAGCCATCACCAGCCCCAAAATAGCTACTCCAAATAATTGAGCTAAAGGCACTCCTGCCGCCAACGCAATTAACCAAAAAGTCATACCACATAGGGCAGTGGTACTTAAATTTGGTTGAACCAAAATCGCCACTAAACTAACGCCAAATATTAACAACCAAAACCCTTTAAACCACCATGTTTTGCGATCCCATGTACCAAAAACATAGGCACTTTGTATTACGATTAAGGGTTTTAAAAGCTCTGAGGGTTGGATTTGAATAGGGCCTAAACTTAACCATCTTTCCGCACCATTAACATTTACCCCCAAGCCAAAAATGGTTGCCAATACAAGTATTAAGACAAAACCATAACCATAGGGTGCAAATTTTAAAATTTGTTTGATGGGCATTCTATAAACGATTTTGCCCATTATCAAACCCAGATAAATCCATATAGCCTGTCGAGAAAAAATGTACCATCCATTACCATTATTGGTAAGAGAAACAGGATAAGAAGCGGAAAACAAAATCACTAATCCCAAGGACAACCAGATAAAAGTTAGCCATCGTATCAGTCTTGCCTCAAAGCACCACTTTTCAACTTCGTTATCATAAAAGGGAATCAAATGATGGAACATATACCCACAGTTTTGAAAAAATAGTAGTACCAGTATATCTTACTGGAAAATCCTAAAGTCTCATAATTTCTTGCCCTTGATACATAACCAATAGATTAACTTGTAAAGGGCCAGAACTATAGGTAGTATTACTAGCAACCGCCCTAATTTCATCCACTCCTTGATTAGAGCCTTCTAACTCCTGAATAAAGTTTACGAGGGAAATCAGTTGTCCATCACCGATGACAATGCGCCCCAATACTCCCTGCTGTCTTGCTCTAAATTGAGTTACTGAGAGAAGAAAGTCTAGTTTTTCCTGGACATTATTATTAGATATATCATCGGATTCTATGGCGGATAGTGCTATTATTTCATTCTTTTGATAGACTGTTTCATTAGGTGAAACATCGGTAAAAATTCTGACGGCTTCTTCTCCTTGAACATAGTTACCTGCAGCTAAAATTTGTATTAAATACTCTCCTTTTTTAGTTAGTTGACTTCGCATTTGTTCCACCTGAGCCGTGCTTATTTGTACAAATCTTCTACTGGATGATTCTTCTCCATAACCTAAAATTCTCATGGCTCCCCTATTGGCTTCATTGAGGACACCATCGATTAATTCTTCTAGGTTCGTGTTATCTTCAACCTTAACTAGAGTAATAGTTATTAGCTGTCCTCTCACTAGGGCGATCGGTCTTTCTCTTAGGTCTTGATAGGTGCGATAATATTGTTCTAATACTTGTATTTCTCTTTCAAAAAATTTACGATCTCTTTCTAGTTGAGATAATAATTCTTCTTTTTCTGTTAATGTTTGATCTCTCTGGGCGATCGCACTGTCTAAACTGCTAATTTGCCTATCTCGAAACTGAATTTCTGCCCGTAAATCTTGCTGTTGTTTTTGTAATTCTTGTAGGGTTGTTGACTGCAACGCCAACACTTTTTCCTGCTCACTAATTTCATCCAATCTTAAACTAAGTTCTTGATCTTTCTCTCTAATTTGTGTCTGTAAAGCAACACTTTCTTCTTGAATATTATTTTTTTCTTCTAATAGAGTTGCCCTTTCCTGCTCAATGGCTTGTACCTCCGCCGCTAAACTTTGGGTTTGCTCATATATTTCGTCCAATAACTCCTGAGTATCTGTTAATTCTTGCTCTGTGCTGAGTAAAATATTTCTGGCTTCCTCTTGACGCTGTTGGGCTTCCTCCAAATCCTTTGCTACCCTGCTTTTTTCTTCCGTCACCTGGGCCAACTCCTCTTCCACTTCCCGACGACGGTTAAGAATTTCATCTAACTGAAATATCCCTTGACGCAAAGAAGCACTAAGGGCGAATAGTATTCCCAAGGTAGAAGCGGAAATCGATATACCTGTAACAATAGATACTACAATCGCCGTTTGTTTGGGTCGTAGATTAAATAATCTTAACCGAGCTTTACCTACTTTCGTACCAATGCGATCGCCCAGGGCCGCAATTAACCCTCCCAATATTAACACCGCAAAAATTAGTACATAAGCACTGGTCATTATAATCCTCTATGATCAAAATCCGAAAACCGTTGAAACTTCTAAATCTTATAAATATTATACTCTAGGGGATCTCACAGAAAGACATATTTCGCAACAGTATGATGTTTGAAAGTAACAGTTAACTAAATGTAGCCCAAAAATTAAGGATGAGTAGAACCATCGGGCATAATAGTTTCCTTCAAATTAGCACCTCCCAAGGTACTATTTCTCAAATCCGCCCCCCTCAAATCCGCCCCTTCCAAATCCGCTTCCATAAAATTTGCCCCCTGTAAATTGGCACTTTCAAAAGTAGCCCCCTGTAAATAACCATGACTGACATAGGCATTTTCCAGATTAGCCCCCGACAGATTAGCCCCCCTCAAGGTAGCATGAACAAAAATAATTTGCCCCTTGCCTCCCGTCTTCTTTCTCAGGGGTGATAAAGTAAACCTTTTACCTCCCAAGCCGTGCAACACCGCCCCCGAAAAATTTGCCCCCCTCAAATTTGCCTTAGATAAATTCGCCTGATGAAGAAATAAACCCTCCAAAATGGAATTTTTCAAGTTAGCCTTTCTCAAATCCCCACGGCTAAAATTAGCCTCACTTAAATTACATCCTTCCAAATTAGAAACCGACAAATCTGCCCAATTAAAATCTGCTTCCATCAAATTTAAACCGCTCAAATCAGCTTCCGTTAAGTTTGCCCTAGTAAAATTTCCCCCCGTTAGAGTCGCCCCCGTCAGATTCGCCCCTGTCAAATTCGCCCCCATAAAATTGGCATTGGAAAGAAAAGTATTCGATAAATTGGCATAACTTAAATCTGCGTAGCTTAAATCAGCACTGTTGAGATTACTCCAACTCAGGTCACTGTAACTAAAATCCGTATGTTGTAAATTAGCGCCTATAAAACGAGAGCTAATAATTCTTGCGTTTACCAAGTCAGCATGGCTGAGATTAGCACCACTCAAATCCGTTGAGCTTAAATTACTCCAACTCAAATCACTATGATTTAATTCAATTTGAGTTAAATTGACCTGAATTATTTCACTGGCCGAAAGACTGAGACGACTAAATTCTCTTTGTCCCTGAGAATATAATCTTAGTAATTCATCAACGTTCATTATCAAAAGTAGTTTTACAAAAAAAATTTGTCAGTGCGATCGGCAATAAAAAGCAAAATTAGTTTAACATCAAATTATTATCTTAGCCCATAAACCATAAACCATAGATACCATTAATTACTCTTTGGCAATGCCATAAAAAGGAAAATAAAAAGTAATTGTGAAGGAAAGTTTATATTTCACAACAACACCCATGATTCAGATCTAAGATCAAAGTAGAGACAAGTAAAAAACACTTATTTAAAAATCTCTAATCAATTTTATTTAGGTGCTACTTGATAAATCTCTTTTTATCTACTTTATCAAGGAGTAAATTATGAATGATAATAAAAACCAATTAGCTCAACTAGAAGAATTAATTGCTAAAGTAAAAAAAGCACAAAAAATTTACGCAACATTTAGCCAAGAACAAGTAGATCGTATTTTTAAAAGAGCCGCCCTCGCTGCGAATGATGCCCGCATTCCTTTAGCAAAAATAGCTTGTGAAGAAACAGGGATGGGTATAGTAGAAGATAAAGTAATAAAAAATCATTTTGCCTCAGAAATTATCTATAACAAATATCGTGACGAAAAAACCTGCGGAGTTATCGAAAAAGATGATTTTTATGGCATAGAAAAAGTCGCCGAACCCATAGGATTAATTGCAGGAATTATTCCCACCACCAACCCCACTTCCACAGCTGTTTTTAAAACCCTTTTAGCCCTCAAAACTCGTAATGGAATCATTTTATCTCCCCATCCTCGGGCGAAAAAATGTACCGTAGAAGCCACCAAGGTTATTTTAGAAGCGGCTGTAGCTGCGGGCGCCCCTGCTGACATTATCGGTTGTATAGAAGAGCCTACCCTAGAAGTGTCTCAGGGGTTGATGCAACACCCCGAAATTAAGTTAATCCTCGCCACGGGGGGGCCTGGCATGGTGAAAGCGGCTTACTCCTCTGGACATCCTTCCCTTGGGGTGGGGGCTGGTAATACTCCCGCTTTTGTAGCCCGTAGTGCGGATATAAAAATGGCTGTTTCTTCCATTATGCTCAGTAAAACCTTTGATAATGGCATGATTTGTGCCTCTGAGCAGTCCGTAATTGTGGAAAATGATATTTATGACGAGTTTAGGAAAGAATTTGAGTTTAGGGGGGCTTATTTTACTACCCCGGAGGAAACGGAAAATTTACGGCAAGTGATCTTAAAGGATGGTCGTCTCAATGCAGAAATTGTGGGGCAGTCGGTGATTCAAATTGCGGAGTTGGCAAATATTGTTATTCCTCCGGAGAGTAAGGTATTGATTGCCGAGGTGGAGGACATTGGTATTAGTGAGCCTTTATCTTATGAAAAGTTATCCCCCATCCTAGCCATGTATCGAGCTAGAGATTTGGAAGATGGTACGGCTAAGGCGGCGAAGTTGGTGGAATTTGGCGGTAGGGGACATACTTCGGTAATTTATATTGCCCAAGATGATCATGACCATATAGAATATTTTGAAGCGAGGATGGAAACCAGTAGGGTATTAGTTAATACTCCTGCGTCTATGGGTGCGATCGGGGATTTATATAACTTCCGTCTCGATCCTTCCCTTACCCTTGGTTGTGGTAGTTGGGGGGGTAACTCCATCAGTGGTAATGTGGGGGTATCTCACCTTTTAAACGTGAAAACCATTACCGAACGTCGAGAAAATATGCTCTGGTTTAGGGTACCGCCGAAGGTATATTTTAAATATGGTTGTTTGCCCGTGGCGTTGGGAGATTTGGCAGGAAAACATCGAGCTTTCATTGTAACCGATCGCCCCTTATACGATCTTGGTATTACTAGCAAAATAGAAAACGTATTGGAACAGTTGGGCATCAGATTTGATGTGTTTTCTGATGTGGAACCAGATCCGAGTTTAAGTACCGTTAACCGTGGTTTGGAGCGGATGAATAGTTTTAATCCTGATGTGATTATCGCCGTGGGGGGAGGTTCACCCATGGATGCCGCCAAGATAATGTGGTTGTTGTACGAACATCCAGATATTGAATTTGAAGGCATTGCCACCCGTTTTATGGACATTCGTAAACGGGTATATGATCTCCCTCCTTTGGGGGAAAAAGCCATCATGGTAGCCATTCCTACCACCTCTGGGACAGGTTCTGAAGTTACTCCCTTTGCCGTGGTAACAGACGATCGCACAGGGGCAAAATATCCTTTAGCAGACTATGCCCTAACTCCGAATATCGCCATCGTTGATCCTGAATTGGTACTAAATATGCCTAAGAGTTTAACGGCTTTTGGGGGGATAGATGCCCTCACCCACGCCCTAGAAGCCTATGTCTCTGCCTATTCTACGGAATTTACCAGTGGTTTGGCACTCAAAGCCATCGGTTTAATTTTTGACTATCTCCCCCGCTCCTATAATGAAGGGGCAAAGGACGTTAAGGCAAGGGAAAAAGTTCACTATGCCGCCACCATTGCGGGGATGGCTTTCGCTAACGCTTTCCTTGGTATCTGCCATTCTTTGGCTCACAAATTGGGTTCTCGCTTCCATATTGCCCATGGTTTGGCTAATGCGCTGATGATTTCCCATGTGATTCGTTACAACGCCACCGATGCCCCTTTTAAACAAGCGATTTTTTCTCAGTACAAATATCCTAACGCTAAATATCGTTATGCTCAAATTGCCGATTACCTTCATTTGGGGGGTGAAACGGACGAAGAAAAAGTTGAGTTACTTATTGAGGCGGTGGAAAACCTGAAACGGGCGGTAAATATTCCAGCCTCCATTAAGGAAGTTTATTCAGGCACTGAGGAAGAATTTTTAGGGGCGATCGCCACTTTAGCAGAAGAAGCCTTCGATGATCAATGTACAGGTAGTAATCCTCGCTATCCCCTAATCAAAGACATGAAGGATTTATATATCACTGCTTACCATGGTCGTTAGTTTATTTCTCCCCAAGGTAAAAATTAAAGTAGGGTGGGCATTGCTCACCCATAGTCAATTATTATGATGAAGAAAAAATCATCAAAACAAAATCAATTACAGTTCAATTGTTCATGGTTAACTGTCAATTAATCATCAAAAAAAGCAGACAAGTGTAATTGCAAAAAAAGAATTAAGTATGCTATTATCTTAGTTATTCGGTTTTAATAATTGTAAAAAAATTATTGAACGTAAGGGGGAAAGACTGGCGAAAATCCAGCACTGTCCCGCAACTGTAATTGGTAAAACTTACCATAAGTCAGAATGCCCACCGATTATTAACCATGTTATTAAATTTATCTGCGAGGCACAGATGATGGTACTAAAACAGCACGTTTTCTTGTTCTATAATCATAATCACTGGTTAAATTATCAGTAGTAAACTGAAAAATATTAAAAATAAGATCATTCTTTGTCCCAAAAATATGACCCTCAGTACTTTTTAGGATATAAGAACCTTCATACTAATCATTGCTAATCTTAGTAAAATAGCCACAAACCTTGTCATTAATGCTTAGTTGTGCCAGATATTAAGTTAGTTGAGTAATTGTCCTTAGCCTTTTTGTCCCTTGGTAGAAAATTATAGGCGACTCAAGGCATATCGCTACCCCAAACCCCGATAGAGGATGACGGTAAATTAACTTTGCACAAAGTTTTTGACTATACCCCATTTTTAAGATAGCCAATGGATTGCACATTTGCCTATGACCCATAGGAATAAAAAGGTAGTGGAAAAATTACTGTACTTTTCTCCTGCTGATGAATATTTCCTATCTTGGCGTAACTTCGTGGTGCAAAAAAATCAAACACCGCCGTATATCTTCATACGGTTAAATTCACCTATCCATTATTTCAATAATTAATCTTAACATCCATGACAAATACATCACATCAATTGACTACCGTAACCTTAGGATATCCTCGCATCGGCGAAAAAAGAGAAGTAAAAAAAGCCTTAGAATCCTATTGGGCAAAGAAAAGTAGTTCCGATGAACTTCTTAACACTATCGAAGAGATAGAAAAACTAAACTGGCAAAAACAAATAGATGCAGGGATTGATTTAATTGCCGTGGGGGATACGAGTTTATACGATCATATCTTAGACTGGACTGTTTATCTGGGTTTAATTCCCTCTCGTTTTCAGTCTTTTAATGGCTTACAACAATATTTTGCCATGGCCCGGGGCGCTGATGGTATTCCAGCCTTAGAAATGACAAAATGGTTTGATACCAACTATCATTATCTTGTCCCTGAAATTGAAGCTAGTTGTCAACCCCAAGCTAATTTTGACGGCTTTTTGCATCAGGTAAAACGAGGACAAAATATTTTAGGTAAACGTACTAACCCAATTATCCTTAGCCCTGTAACTTTGGTTGGCCTGAGTCGATATGAGGGAAGTTTACTAGAAAATGTGGAAAAATTATTACCTCTATATCAATCTTTGTTGGAGGAGTTAAAGGGTTATGGCATAACAGAAGTACAAATTCATGAGCCGATTTTAGTTACCAACGAAACCCTAGAAATAAAAGAAGCCACTATCAAAACCTATGATATTCTTAGTCAAGGGGGTTTACCTATCAATTTAGTTACCTACTTTGAGGATTTGGGTAATAACTATAATTGGGTTGTCAATTTACCTGTAAAAGCCATTAGTCTCGATTTTACGAGAGGTAATAACCTAGAGTTACTCAAACAGCATGGATTTCCTACCGATAAACGTTTAGGCGTAGGCATTGTGGATGCGCGTAATGTATGGCAGGTTAATTATGCACAGGTGCAGGATGTTTTAAAAGCAGTTAAAGCAGTTACCACTAATATTAGTATTCAACCTTCGGCTTCCTTGCAGTTTGTACCTTTGGATGTGGAAAGAGAGGTTAATTTACCAGCGCCCCTTAGAAATGTCCTTAGTTTTGCTCAACAAAAATTAATTGAGCTAAAAATGCTTTCTGGGGAAGGAAATGAACAGTTTTGGCAACAAAAGGATGAAAGGTGGACATCGTTTAAGGCTTTTGCCCCCCATCGCCCTTTGGTGCAAGAGAAGGTTGATGGTTTAACCAATAAAGATTTCGATCGCACTTTATCATATCAAGAAAGAATCAAGGAACAAATACAGTTACCGATTTTCCCCACTACTACCATTGGCTCTTTTCCTCAAACTAAGGAAGTGAGAAGGTTACGACTCAATTATAAGAAGGGAGAATTAAGTTTACAAGAATATCAAGAGGCTATTGACAAGGAAATAGCTGAGTGTATCAAGTTACAAGAGGATATTGGCTTGGATGTGTTGGTACATGGAGAATTTGAACGTACTGACATGGTAGAATTTTTTGGACAAAAGCTGTCTGGTTTTGCTTTCACTGAGTCGGGCTGGGTACAAAGTTATGGTAGTCGTTATGTACGTCCCCCCATTATTTTTGGAGATGTGGAAAGAAGTGAAGCCATGACGGTAAGAGAGTTTAAGGTGGCTCAATCCCTGACAGATAAACCCGTTAAAGGTATGTTAACCGGCCCTGTAACCATGTTAAATTGGTCTTTCCCTCGCTCAGATATTTCCCGTAAACATCAGGCTTTACAAATCGGTTTGGCACTGCAAAAAGAAGTGGCTGATTTACAAGAAGCTGGGGCGTTAATTATTCAAATGGACGAACCTGCTTTTCGAGAAGGATTACCCCTCAAAACCGCTCTTTGGGCTGATTATTTGACTTGGGCAGTGGATGCTTTTCGGTTAGCCAGTGCGATCGCCCTTCCTGTAACACAAATACATACTCATATGTGTTATTCTGAATTTGGAGACATTATCAAAGACATCGAAAAAATGGATGCCGACGTTATCTCCATCGAAAATAGCCGTAGCAATAATCGCACCCTAGAGGAAGTAACCACCGCAGGATATAACCACCAAATCGGCAATGGAGTTTATGATATTCATAGCCCCGTAGTACCTTCCACCGCACAAATGGTAAAACAGTTGGAAGAAGGGTTAAAAAATCTACCGTTACAACAAATTTGGGTAAATCCCGATTGTGGACTAAAAACCCGTCACTGGGATGAAGTTATTCCCGCCCTGAGTAATATGGTAGAAGCTACTAAAATTATTCGCCAAAAAGCTGAGGAGTTAGCTTCTAAATAAGAGATTTTAGGTTGTAGGGGACGTAGCATGTTACGTCCCTTGGGGTAGGATAAAATGATATTGGAGTAATATTTCCCCCAAATAATATGACATCGAAAACAACCCCTTCTGTATCATCAGTTATTGGTTTAGCCCGTGCCAGTTTACAACAGTCCCTTTCTTGGTATGCTAGTAGTCGCCGTCATTGGAATTATCCTCCTGATGCCAAGTTACAGGGTGCTGTCAAGGATGATTTGCGTAACCTCAAAGGGGCATTGGAAAAATTAGAGCAACAGGTAATTAAGGTATCAGCTTTTGGGTTGGTGAGTCGTGGTAAATCCACCGTAATCAATGCTCTTTTGGGGGAAGATGTTTTGGCTACGGGGGCGATAAATGGGGTGACAAAGTGGCCTAAGTCTATCCGTTGGCAACCTCCTACGGGGAAGGTGGAAATTGAGTTTATTGATACCCCGGGGTTAGATGAGATTGATGGGGAAAGCAGGGCGCAAATGGCGAGGGAAGTTAGTCGTCAGTCAGATTTAATTTTGTTTGTGGTAGCGGGGGATATTACTAGAACAGAATATTTGGCTTTGTTGGAGTTGCGTCGTTGTCAAAAGCCTTTGTTGTTGGTGTTTAATAAGGTGGATTTATACCCTGATACGGATATTAAGAGTATTTATCAGCAGTTACAGCAGTTGAGTAATGAAACTAATCAGCCGTTGCTTACCCCTGATGAGGTGGTGATGGTGGCGGCACAGCCACAGCCCATTAAGGTAAGGGTGGAATTGCCTGATGGTACTTTAAGGGAGGAGTGGGAGCATTTATCGTCTCAGGTGGATAGTTTGAAGGAAAAAATTTTGCTAATTCTTAATCGGGAGGGTAAGGCTTTGTTGGCTTTGAGTGCCCTTCATCAAGCTAGGGTTGCGCAGGAAAATATTGCCCATAAAACGGTAATGTTGCGAGAGAAGGAGGCGGAAAAGATTATCTGGCAATACGCAAAATATAAGGCTTTGATTGTGGCGGTTAATCCCATTGCCCTTGTGGATTTGGTGGTAGGGGCGATCGCCGATTTGACCATGATTAGAGCTTTGGCAAGGTTATATGGTTTACCCATTACCAGTTATGAGGCGGGGAAGTTGTGGCAAACCATTGTTAAAAGTTTACTTAGTTTGATGGTGGCAGAAGTGGTAACGATGGTAATGTTAGGTTTTGCAAAAACAGGTACGGCGATAAATAGTTTGTGGGAAAACCCTGCTAATTTTACGGCTTTTGCAGGGGCTGGGTTAGCCCAAGGTAGTATTGCGGGATATGGCTCTTATGTGGTGGGTAAAGCGGCTCAGGTGTATTTAGAAAATGGTTGCACTTGGGGAAGTTTTGGCACTTCTTCGGTGATTAAAGAAATTATTGCCCAAGTACCTGCGGAATCTATTATTGCTCGTCTAAGAATTGAAAATTAATCTTTTCCACCGTTACGAATCAACTTTTTTTTAAAATAAAAAACATCCCTAAAAACAATTTTAGAGATGCTTTAATGATGACTATTCAAAATTAGTTAAACTTCTGAACCTATTTTTGAATTTTGGGAGGTTCACGAAAAGCAACGGCAAAGAATAAGACTGAAATCATCATTGCTAATACAAGAATATATGCAACACTTTCCATAACTTTTTTTCCTCAGTTGATTAGAAAATTTACTAAAAATGAAATCAGGGAAGTATTGAATAAATAAGACCCTGACTCCATGTTAACAATTAAGCAGACTCACTGCGGGTACGAGTAGATTTGTCTCCTAATTTTTGGAATAGACCCCATTCTACCTGTTCTGGATCTAAGTCTGGGTCGATACCAGCGAATACATCACGGAATAAGGTACGGGCACCGTGCCAAATGTGACCAAAGAAGAATAATAAGGCGAAACAAGCATGACCGAAGGCAAACCAACCACGGGTGCTAGTACGGAATACACCATCGGAGTTGAGGGTTTCGGTGTCAAACTCGAAAGGTTCACCTAATTGAGCTTTACGGGCATAACGTTTTACATCTAGGGGATCTGAGAAGGTTTGACCATCTAAGTCACCACCTAAGAAGGAAACGGTAACACCAGTTTGTTCTACACTAAGGGCAGATTCTGCACGACGGAAAGGAATATCCGCACGAACTACGCCATCAGAGTCGCTTAAGACGACGGGGAAGGTTTCAAAGAAGTTGGGAAGACGACGAACGGTTAATTCTCTGCCATCTTTATCTTTGAATACAGGGTGTCCCAACCAACCTTGGGCGATACCATCACCTTTATCCATAGGACCAGTACGGAATAAACCACCTTTGGCGGGGCTGTTTCCTACATAGTCGTAGAAGGCTAATTTTTCAGGCACAGCTTCCCAAGCCTCGGAAGGAGTTGAACCCTGTGCGATCGCACTCTGTACACGACGCTGAATTTCTTGTTGGTAATAATCTTGGTCCCACTGATAACGGGTAGGTCCAAATAGTTCCACGGGGGTAGTGGCGCTACCATACCACATAGTTCCAGCTACGATGAAAGCAGCGAAGAATACGGCGGCGATACTGCTAGAAAGTACGGTTTCAATGTTACCCATACGAAGAGCTTTATAAAGTTTTTCGGGGGGACGAACACTGAGGTGGAACAATCCGGCAATAATACCTACAATACCTGCGGCGATATGGTGAGCAACTACACCACCAGGGTTAAAGGGGTTAAACCCGGCAGGTCCCCACTCTGGGGCCACAGGTTGCACATGACCAGTTAAGCCATAGGCATCGGATACCCACATTCCAGGACCCCATAAACCAGTAAGGTGGAATGCACCAAAACCGAAACATAAGATTCCTGATAAGAATAGGTGGATACCGAACATTTTAGGTAAATCCAATGCAGGTTCACCAGTACGAGAATCGGTAAATAGTTCTAAATCCCAATATACCCAGTGCCATACGGCCGCTAGGAATAATAAACCAGAGAGGACGATATGGGCGATCGCAACTCCTTCAAAAGACCAAAATCCGGGGTTAACACCAGTTTCTCCAGTGACACTCCAGCCACCCCAAGAACCAGTTACACCTAAACGAGCCATGAAAGGTAATACAAACATACCTTGTCTCCACATGGGGTTTAAAACGGCATCGCTAGGATCAAAAACTGCCAACTCATAAAGAGCCATGGATCCAGCCCAACCTGCCACCAATGCGGTGTGCATTAAGTGAACAGAGATTAGGCGACCTGGATCGTTAATTACTACTGTATGTACTCTATACCAAGGTAGTCCCATTGACTACGCGCCTCCTATTGTGTTAATCGTTTTTTTGCTTGGATATTATTAGTTTACTATATCCGTTATATTGTTTTCGGGTCTTGAATCGTTATTTTTAACAATTTTCTACCCTTATATCTTTGATTTTATTTTTAGTTACTATGGGCTAATAACTACTATTAGGAGAAATTATACCATAGGGGGTTATTAATTCTGTGGGCTTTGATGAAAAAGTGTTGGGGTTAATGGATAATGGATAATGATAAGTGTTAGGTATTTTTTGATACTCATGCTATGGTCAAACCTTTCATCATTAAAACTTTATGAGTCATCTAGCAGAGTCTAATTTACCAAATCCTTCTTAGATCAATCAAATACCTATTCGTTAACTTAAATCAACTTATCAATTATAAACTGTTCCCCATTGCCTTCCTGACTTGGGCAAGAATCAAACCAAACCATTGTTTTTCGTCTGTCCAACATTTGATGGTATTTAAACCATGGGATTTTAAAAACCCTTCCATCTTTTGTAAATCAAATTTACGAGAAATTTCTGTCAAAATAAAGTCATTATCTGCAAAATCTACGGTTAAATCCAGATTTTTTAAAGATACTTGATGCCTTTGATGACAATGTAAATACATCTCTATTTGATGTAAATGTTGGTTATAAATCGCCTTATGATGCCAGTTATTTGGGTTAAAATCACCCTCAAAAAGTTGGTTAAGGTGGGATAGCATATTTAGGTTAAATTGGGCTGTGACTCCCTGAGCATCGTTATAGGCAGCCTCTAGCACTGACACAGGTTTTTGTAAATCAATACCCAAAAGAAAATAGTCTCCTTCTTCTAGTACATCTCTTACTTCGTTGAAAAGGCGATCGCACTCTATCGTGGTAAAGTTACCTAGGGTACTACCCAAAAAAACAATCATCCTTGAGGGTAATTCCTTGGGTGGTAAATGAAACAAAGCCTGTTCATAAGTACCCACTAAACCAAAAATGGAGAGATGAGAATATTCTTTTTCTAGCTGTAAAGAGCTATTTTTGAGCATATCTCCGCTGACATCGATGGGGATATAACGCCAAGGTTTGCGCATGTTTTCATAGGCAGATAATAATAATCTTGTTTTGGTTGAACTACCGCTACCCAATTCTACTAATTCGCTAATACCCGTTAAATTCGCTATTTCTGGGGAGGCGGTTTTTAAAATTTGTGTTTCGGTGCGGGTAGGATAATATTCTGGCAAATTGCATATTTTCTCGAATAATAATGACCCAGTGCGATCGTAAAAATACTTCGGTGGTAATACTTTAGGATTACTACTTAATCCTTTAACAACATCTTCGCCATTTTCTTCGTTTCCAGAGATATTTGGTAAATATTTTATCTCTACTTTTTTCTCTTGATTAGTAAATAACATTAATACAATAATTTATAAATAATGGCTATGGCAATTTTAGCCCAAAGTAACCTCAACCTATAACTACTATTTCGAGAAAACTAATGAGCATGAAATTGCTGGAGTCTATGGCAATGATAGTACAACCTTCGTCTCTGATTATTGATACTCTGAGATAATTTTTGAAGAATGTATTAAAGTGCGATCGGCCTAAGTGTCTGCAAATTAATAGTCATAAAAGAATAGGCAAAAAGTTTTTTTTTCTCTCAATGGATTCTATTGTTACTATGGCTACCATGTCTGTACCTGAAGATAGATAACCTAAATGTTTCGTGAAAGGGGCATGGAGGTTGAACATATGATATTCACCCCCTGCGGTGTATAATTTAGATTTGATATTAAGCAAGTATAAACGTTGTAGGAATGAAAGCCAACGAAACAAAAATAATTCAATTTTTAGAGCAGTATAAAACTCAATTTGTTATCCCCGTTTATCAACGAAATTATGATTGGTCTATTCCTCAATGTGAGCAACTTTTAAATGACATCCTAGACATAGGAAATAATGACAATATTACTACCCATTTTATTGGGGGAATTGTTTTTATTCATGATGATTTACATACTGTTGCTACTGTCAGAGAGTTAACTATAATTGATGGGCAACAACGTTTAACGACTATTACTTTGGTTTATTTAGCTATTTATCATTTAGCTAAAAAGTTAGGTATTGAAGAAACGGCAAATGAGATTCTTAATACTTACATTGTTAATCAATATGTTAAACAAGATGAGCAAAAAGTAAAGTTAAAATTAACTTCAGATAATGACCGAGCTTTAAAATATTTGATTCGAGGGGATCGCACGGAAGAATTTAAAAAATATTCGAGAGTAATTGATAACTTTAACTACTTTGAAAAAAATGTTAATGAAGATAATTATAAAGTAATTTTGAAAGGTTTAGAAAAACTAATATTTGTAGAAATATCTTTGGAAAGGGGAAAAGATGATCCTCAAAGAATCTTTGAAAGCCTCAATTCTACAGGATTAGATTTGTCTCAAGCTGATTTAATTAGAAATTATATTCTAATGGATTTAAACCTTGATGAGCAACAAAGAGTTTATCAAGATTATTGGCTAATTATTGAAAACTTAGCTAGGGATGAGGTAAAAAATATTAGTAAAGTATCTGATTTTATTCGAGATTATTTAACCTTAATCCATAAAAATATTCCCAATAAGTCAAAAGTTTATGAGGAATTTAAAAATAAATATCCAGATAAAGTTAATTTAGAAGAAGTTTTAAAAACCATCAAAAGGTTTGCTAAATACTATAATAAATTAATCAACCCTAAAAATGAAAAAGATACAGACATCAGAAAAGACTTAGAGTATATAAATCGCCTTGAAATAAATGTAGCTTATCCTTTTCTAATGCAGGTTTATTTTGATTTTGAAGAAGCAATAATAGACAAACATACTTTTATTCAGATTCTTCTTGTGGTTCAATCTTTTGTGTGGAGAAGATTTATCATCGGCTTAAGTACCAATAGCTTAAATAAAATTTTTATGAATCTGTATGAAAAAATAGATACAAATAATTATTTATTTTCTCTACAAAAAGCCCTATTACAAAAAAAAGGAAGTCAAAGATTTCCCAACAACAAAGAGGTTTTAGACGCTCTCAAATTTAAAGATGTTTATAATATAAAATCTAAAAATAGGACTTATTTATTAGAAAAATTAGAATATTACCAAAACTTTGAACCCGTAATATTAGATAATAAAATTACTATAGAACATATTTTTCCTCAAAATCCAGATCCACAATGGTTAAAAGATTTAGGTAAAGAGGAATTTGATGATATTAAAAATAATTATTTACATACATTAGCAAATTTAACCTTATCTGGGGTAAATGCTCAGTTAAAAAATAAGTCTTTTCTTGAAAAAAGAGATTTAAAAGACTATGGATATAAATACAGCAATTTAAACCTTAATAAGTATTTAGAGGATCTTGATAAATGGGATAAAAGTGAGATTAAGAAACGTTTTAATGATTTGGCTAAAAACTTTTTAAAAATCTGGTGTTATCCTGATATTGATATTAACGATAAAGAAACAGAGGAAGTTAATATTTTTGATGCCGATGAGCCAAAGGGTAAAAAACTTGAGTATGCAATTTTTTGTGATGAGAAATTACAAATCAAAGAAGTAGCTAAACTATATGCAGAAGTATTTAAAAAATTATTTGAGTAAAATTCAGAAATTTTTTTTAATTCCGATTTAGGGCCAAAAATTATTTTAAAAGATGAAAAAAACAAAAATAGTTTAAGACAAAGTGTATCTATTAGTAATAACTTTTATATAGAGGGAAATTTAGATAGTAATAGTAAATTTGAAAAAATTAAATATGCCTTAAAACTGTTTGATCTCGAAGAAGAATTAATTATTAAATACACCAAATAATGTGTAGGGTGGGCAATGCCCACCTTTTTTTATCTATATATCAGATTAATTAGCTACATCATTGAGATTGAATAAGAAAGGAACACTACCTTTAGAATCCCCTCCCATAACCAATACTTTAGGCATCTGAGAACCACCGTTGCGCCACGCTTCGATAGCCTCTTTCTGTAGTACCAACTCGCCCCCTTGTGCCTTGAGGGTTTCCGCTAATAGTCTTTGAGCTTCTGCTCTACCTTTAGCTCTATTAATGTCTGCTTGAGCCTCTTGTTCGGCTTCTTTAGCTACGTAAACAGCCCTTTGAGAACGTTGTTCAGCGATTTGTTTTTCTTCTACCGCCTTAGCAAATTCTGGAGAAAAAGCAAGATCTACTACGCTAGTATCTAGCACAATAATGCCATATTTGTCAAGACGAGAAGTCAAAGCATTATCAAAGTCTTCCTTCAACTCACTCCGTTTAGTGATTGCTTCTTCTACAGTGCGTCTAGCGGCTGCAATTTTAAAAGATTCTTGGGTTTGAGGAGCAATAATTTTAGCTACAATATTTTGTAATGTACCCTGAGTTCTTCTGATGTCAACTACTTTGACTGGATCAAGACGGAAGTTGATAGCAAAACTAGCCGATAAATCTTGTAAGTCTTTGGTGGAACTTTGGGCAGGTACTTCAAATTTTTGTACTGTCACATCATAAATATCAACGGCGGAAACGATAGGAGGTTTAAAATGGATACCTTCTAATAATGGTTGATCTTGGGCTTTACCGAGGATGCTTAATACTCCTGTTTGCCCGGGGTTGATGATGATGAAAGAATTAAGTCCAATAAATACAATAAAAGCGGTTACAATGGCTGCTATTAATGAGGATATATTGGTTGATTGACGATTCAAAACTCGTTTACTCCTATTGTTTTTTTCTTATCTATACTTTTCATTGTATAGCACCAATAAGTAAACCATGGTAGTTTGGTAATTATTTATTAATTAGAAAATGAAATAATAATTGATAATGAATATTTAATTGCTAAGTACAGGACAAAAAATTTAAACATCTTATAAATTCATTCTGTTTTAGATCGATGTCAAGAAAGATCATTCTTAGATGGTCGAGTCCATAACGAAAAATACTTTTTACTCGCCGACCATGTTTTTTGATTTTTAATGGTATCTGTTCATGTAACCATTCTCCTATTAAAATTGCCCAACACAGAGCTAAACTCATTAATGTGAACAATTTACTTAGTCTTTCTGGCTGATTAAAATGAGTAGATTCTAAATGAAATCCTCTGGTTTTAAACATCCCGAATAGTGTTTCAATGCCCCATCGATGAGCGTAATCAGCAATTGCACTCTTCCCAGAGTCATTGCTAATTACAATTAGTAACTCCCCATCTTCTAAACGTAAAGCAGACACATAAACTTGTCTTCCCCAAACCCAACGTTTACCTGAAAGAGTTTGAGATTCCCCCATTCGAAGATGAGCAAAAAGAATTGATGAGGCCAGACTTTTTTGCCCATCACCAATCTTATGATCTGCTTTAATCCTCAAACGAAAAGGAATTTGAGGTTCAATCATTAGATAAGTCAACCATTCCTTACCGATAAACTCTCTATCACCACAAATATAGGATACTTGAGCTGTGGGAAAAATCTCCCAGAATTGATCCAATAAATCCATTCTTTCACAACTGTTAGAATTACCTTTCTTTTCTAACATTGTCCAAGTGATGGGAAAAGCAACACCCTTATGAACAATACCCAAAACAAAAATATTAAAACAAGTAGAGCCAAAACACCATTGTGTTCGGTCAATACTTAAAACCCATGGTTGAGGTATATTCATCAAGGAAACTATGGTTTTAGCAATCAGACTCAAATCAAGGTTAAAATTAGCAAAAAATCGTTGAAGTCTCTTATAGCTCGATTCTGGTTTAGCACAGGTACGAAAAGCTAAGGAAAGACTTGTTAAATCAACGGTTCGCACACGAATCAATGCCATCAAAAATAATGCTAGAAAATTTAGTCTTGCACCGTGCCATGGTAAATGTTTTTTCAAACTATCACGAAGTAAGTTAACCTGATTCATAGGAGGATTTGTTTGATTTTTTGTTAATTTCTATCAAACCTCCTACCTTCTAATATTGCAACCCCTCTTTTTATTTTTTTGTCCTGTACTGAGAATATTTACACTTAGGATTAATTTCTGATATTAAAAGAAAATCTCTTCCTGAAATTTCTCGCATCGTTAATGTTTCTTCTCAAAGTTTACATCATTTTCTCACTTGTGCTGATTGGAATTTATGGGAATTAGAAAAAACTCGTTTGCACTCAATCTTAAATGTTTTTATTAATATTCCTATTACAATTATTATTGATGAAACAGGAGACCGTAAAAAGCGGTGCGACCCCGCGTCGGCGAAAGACGCAAGGGAACGCGCACCAAGATAAGGAAATACTACGGATTATATATCTCGACAATATCATGGTCAAAGAAAAGAAATAACTTATTGGGAACTGACGACAGACCCAGAAACGATGCCAAAAAATAGTACAAGTTTTGTGATGACAAATATTAAAGGAAGTAGAAATGAACAAAAAAAAACTATAGGAAATTTATATGGTGAGCGTACATGGGTGGAGTATGGATTTCGCCAGTGTAAACAAGAACTAGGTTGGACAGATTATCGTTTAACGAAAGGAAAAGACATTTTAAAATGGTGGGAAATAATTAATAGTGTTTATTGGATGATTAGCGTAAAAACTAAGCCAGTTAAACAATTAATAAATCAGAAAAACAGAGAGGGGAACAAGGAAGAAAAAAGAATAAATAATCAAGACTGGCGTAATTTTAATAGTTGGAAAAATACATTAGTAAATTACAGAATCATGGTTCAACCAATATTAATATTTGGAGCAGTATTGCCATGGTTAAGAATGATGAAAAATGATGTCATTTGGATAGGTTTTAATAATTTGCTCGAGTATAGTAATAATTGTATGAATTATTTTTTGAGCGGATAAATTTATCCTTTTAAGATTCATTATCTCGGAAAGTGACAAAAGAGGGATAAGTAGAAAAACTTAGGTCCATAAAATTAAAAACAGTGGGGTTTAAAAGTAAGGAATCTATCTCGTCGTCCTCCTCTTTAAACAAAGAATCAAATACGATATAATCATGTAAGGATAGATTGAAAGGCGCACTTCGTTCGGGATAATGTTAAATATTGCAACTAATGATATTAATAGAATGAATATTGATTTCCAGAAGAAAGACGACAATAATTTGTCACTGGCAGTTCAACGACAAGAATTAGTCATCACTACACCTAATGTGGCATCACGACAAGAATCTGTCACCGATGACAAATAATTTGGCACTGTGCACATCAACATCGGGATGACAGGATTTGAACCTGCGGCCCCTTCGTCCCGAACGAAGTGCGCTACCAAGCTGCGCCACATCCCGTTAACCATAAGATATGATAACATTTTTCGTTATTCTTGGCTAGAGTCTTGGTCTTGGGGTAAGGAGGAATAATTTTTCCATGTGTTAAATCCGACTTTTAACCCTGTCCAAAAACTTCGGCTTTTGAGTTGTACATTTTTAGCTTGTTTTTTTGCTTGGGTAAGATTATTATCTATTTGCTTTGTGACGGATGAAACACTTTTTACCCCTTGTTTTACTTCCCCTGTTAATTCTGTGATTTCGTAGTTGGTAGCTTTAAGGGATTCGAGGGTATCGGGAAATTCTTTGTTGATGGTATCTAGCAGTTTTTCAGCACTACGGGCGGTATTACTTAATTGTTGAGCGAGGGGAATAAGGGCAACCAAAACGCCACAGAGGCTAATGGCTACTAGGGCAAAGGATAATCCTAACCAGATGATGGGATTATTCATAGATGTTTATTTTTCTTCTTCTTTTTCTGTTTCGTTGGGATTAGTTTCTTCCTCACTGGCTTCTAGTCCTGCGGCGATCGCAACTTTTAACCGAGTGAGAGTATTTTCCCAACCATCGAGGGCAGAGGCAGACAGACGACTACTATTAATTTTGAGGGTAGAGGATAAATCTTCGGCCATTTCGGGTAGGGCTTGGGCAGTTTTTTTTAAAATTTGACGATTTTCTTTACCACTTCTAGGAGCTAAAAAAATAGATGCGATCGCACCTATACTTCCCCCCAATAACAAACCACCAATAAAAGCCGTCTTATTCTTCTCTTCACTCATTACGTAATTAATAAATAACAATAAACCTCTATCTTTTAGTTTAACTGAGATCGTCAAGTGTCAAACAGTGAAACACAAAAAAAAGGAGCGAAATGAATCGCTCCCCATAGACTATACTACAGAGTTAAAACTATACAGCTACGGTTTTCTTGGTAGTAGCACTTAATTCACCCTTGGCATATTTAGCAGCAAACTCATCTAAGCCAATTTGCTTGATTTTACTTGCATTACCAGCAGTCCAGAATTGCTCATAACGATCCAAACATACTTGTTTCATGTACTTCATAGAAGGTTTCAAGAAGTGACGAGGATCGAAGTTAGAAGGATCTTTAGCCGCAGCCTCACGGATAGCAGCAGTAATAGCTAAACGGTTGTCAGTGTCAATATTTACCTTACGAACACCACTCTTAATACCTTTTTGGATTTCCTCTACAGGTACACCATAGGTTTCAGGAATTTTACCACCGTATTCGTTAATCATATCTAACCACTCTTGGGGTACAGAAGAAGAACCGTGCATTACTAAGTGGGTGTTAGGTAACTTAGCGTGGATTTCTTCAATACGGCTGATAGCTAGGATTTCACCAGTAGGCTTACGGGTAAATTTGTAAGCACCGTGGCTGGTACCAATGGCAACTGCTAAAGCGTCAACCTGGGTGCGCTCTACGAATTCCACAGCCTCTTCAGGATCGGTTAGTAATTGAGAATGATCTAATTTTCCTTCAAAACCATGACCATCTTCTGCTTCACCCATACCAGTTTCGAGAGAACCTAAACAACCTAATTCTCCTTCTACACTAGCACCTACAGAGTGAGCAACTTTTACAACTTCTGCAGTTACATTAACGTTATACTCAAAAGTCGCAGGGCTTTTAGCATCTTCTTGTAAAGAACCGTCCATCATAACGCTGGTAAACCCATTACGGATAGCAGAATAACAAGTTGCAGGGCTGTTACCATGGTCTTGGTGCATAGCAACAGGAATATGAGGGTAGGTTTCTACCGCTGCTAAAATTAGGTGACGAAGGAAGTTTTCTCCAGCGTATTTACGAGCGCCACGGGAAGCCTGTAAAATTACAGGACTATCAGCTTCATGAGCTGCTTCCATGATAGAAAGAATTTGCTCTAGGTTGTTAACGTTGAATGCGGGGATGCCGTAGCCATTTTCTGCTGCATGGTCGAGCAGAAGTCTCATAGGAACTAAAGCCATAAATTGCCTCCGTTAAAATTTTTTTATAGTAATTTAAGATTTTCTATGTTAAGGATCTTAACTCATTATGGTTGGATCTTCAGATATTTTTCAGATTTTTCTGTGATCTCTGTTATTATTTTGTCTAAGTTATCGATTGCTCTTTCGAGGCTATTTTTTTACAGGAAATCTCAAAATAGAAAATGTAATGGTCTGATTTGTTTTAAGGGGCGCTGGGGTCAACAAATTTCTGCACAGATTGTCTATTATTCCTCGGTAGTACGGGCGAAACTCCAAATTTTCCAAGCACCTAAGCAAAGGGTACAGTTGCCGATAACGGTGGTTAAGGCTTGAATAGTAACCAACCATTCTAAACTAGGAAGATTGTCGTAAAAATGCCAAGTACAAGCACACATGGCGCTAATTAATGCGGGTAACATACCCCATGCCAACCAACGCCAACTATCTTCCCCTGTCACTTCGGCATAACGCCAGATAAACCAAATAGCGACAATCCATTCAATGACACTGGAAACATGGACTATCCAAGTGGGAATTGATAATGCGTGCATAATTTCTGTTTCAAAATAGTTACTCATGGCTGATTATTTTTATACTAACTCTTGTCTTACTCTTTCCCCATCTTTTTTGATAATATAAGCTGGTATTCCTACCACTACACAGTTAGGGGGTACATTTTTAGTCACTACGGCATTGGCACCGATTACTACGTTATCACCGATGTCGATATTACCGAATACTTTTGCCCCAGCGGTAATTCTGACGTTATTACCAATATTTGGTCGGCCTGTTTTATCTTTGTAGCCGATGGTTACTTGTTGGTTTATCCAGCAGTTTTCTCCTATGTCTGCCATGATAATGGTACTAAATCCATGTTGAATGAATAATCCCCCACCAATATTACAGGATTGGTCTAGGAAAAAATAGCCACAGGGGCGATAAATTATCTTCAAAATATACATAGATATTTTGGCGGATAAGTTCCCTTTTGATAAACGAAAGTAATATAAGTTACGATATTCTGGAGAGTTTTGAAGTATGTGGATTAGTTGAATATTTGAGCTATTTGCTTCTATGGATAAGCATTCAATCCACTTTGTTATATCCTTTTTTATTAATTCTTTTTCTGTGGTCAAATAATAAGGAATTAATAGGGGAGAAAAAATGATAAATTTAATATAAAACCATATTGTTTTGATGATATTTTTCATCTATTTTTTTACATAAATAATTTATTTCTAGTTTATTTATTTTTCGATATTAGATCCCATTATAAAAAACTTGAACAACAAATTTCCCTCGTCAAGTCCCCATAATAGGGAACTTTAATGGTTATATTTACTGATGATAATTTACTGTTAATTGGCTAGGTATAGTGAGTCCTGCGGAGCCGCTCCCTTTGCGATCGCCCTTAAGAATTATTCCTCTATTATTAGCTTCTAAATGGCGTAAAATTTTATAAATAGCTTCTACTTCTTGAGGATCAACTTTATTAGCGATATCAGCAATTTTCAAAGAATTATTAGAGCTTTTAACTACTTCTAAAACTCTCCTTTGTAAATCTAAAATAGAAGCAGCCGCCTTTTTACCAGCCTCAACCCCAGGTTGATGATAGGCATTCACATTAATTAGATAAGCGTAAATACTTACAGCCCTTTCATAGAGTGCAATTAAAGCACCTACCATTTTTGGCGTAACTTCATTAATAGTCACAGTAATGGAGTCTCTACCATTGTCATAGAGAGCTTTTCTAGTACCCTGTAACAAGCCCGAAAGATAATCACCACTGGTGATGTTAGGCTCTAATTCCAAGGAATTTTCAGCCCTATCTTTTAATACCTCAATAAAAGTAACAAAGAAATTAGCAACCCCTTCCCTCAACTGTTGTACGTAAGCGTGTTGATCCGTTGAACCTTTGTTACCATATACAGCAATACCCTGATAAACTTTATTGCCGTCCAAGTCTTCTTCTTTACCCAAAGACTCCATTACCAACTGTTGTAGATAACGGCTAAACAACAATAAACTATCCTTGTAGGGTAAGATTACCATGTCTTTCTCCCCTTTACCATTCCCTGCATAATACCAACCAAGGGCAAGGAGGGCCGCAGGATTCTTTTTCACATCAGGGATGCGGGTAGCCATATCCATTTCCCTCGCCCCGTCTAGCATGGCTTGAATATCTATGCCTTCAAGGGCAGCAGGTAATAATCCTACGGCGGATAATTCTGAGGTACGCCCCCCTACCCAATCAAACATGGCGAAACAATTAAGCCATTTTTCTTCTTGAACAACTTTATATAGTTTACTGCTATCATCCATCATGGTAATGGCTACGGCATAGTCAGGGAAATTTAAGTCCTTATTTTCATAGGCTTTTTTGGCTTCCAACATTCCGTTACGGGTTTCGGGAGTGCCTCCTGATTTACTAATTACTAGCACAAGGGTAGTTTTTAGCTTGTCTCCGATTTGGGCTAAGGTGCGATCGATTCCTGCGGGATCTGTGTTATCAATGAAATGAATCTTTAAAGGAGGATGGGTGTCTGTCAGGGCAGAAGATACAAATTGAGGACCTAAAGCTGAACCTCCAATACCAATAGATAGTAAATCAGTAAATTTTTCTCCGTTAGGGGTGGTAATCTTGCCTGAGTGAATATCTGTGGTAAATGCTTTTATTTTTGCTAAACTATCGTTAATTTCTTTTTTGATTTCTTGATTAGGTGCTATGTCTGCATTGCGTAACCAATAATGCCCTACCATTCTTTTTTCGTCGGGATTGGCGATCGCCCCTTGTTCTAATTTTTCTACCGCATCAAAGGCATCAACAAATTTGGGTTGCAGATTGTTGTAAAAATCATCATCAAAACCCATGCGACTTATATCAACATAAAGCTCTAAACCTTCATGATAATAAAGCCAGTCTTGATAACGTTGCCACAATTGTAAATTATCCATCATCTTTTATTTAATCTGATTCTGTCCATATTATGATCGACAATCAATAAAAAACAACCCCGTTGTGGATTTCTATGTATCGAGAATTGATTGTTATTAATTTACGACCATACCAACCCTTAATCACAGCCTAATTAAACTTAGCTTTTGCCCGTTGATAAACTTCTACCGTAATAGTTGCTTCTCCGTTTTCTTGGGCAAACTTTTCAATTTTTTTCCTCGCTGCAGGGCGCACAAAAAAAGGTATTTCTTTCAACTTTGCTTCAGCTTCTGAGGTCCATTCCATAAGATTTCTTTTTATTACTGATTACTTTTGTAAGGCAATTGTACCTTGAAAAATATACAACATGAAAGTTATGGTTGTTACTTTTTTCTGTTTTACTTGTAAAACTATTATTTAATTGTAGTAATTTTAAATGATTTATCAAAAAATAATCTTCCACAATGGAAATGTAATAGATTCATTTTATTTATTTAAAAATAGACCTATTTTTTTATTACTGTTTATTTTTTTATGAAACTGATGCACATACTTTTACAATACATATTACGTAGTATTTGTACTAACCTCGCACTTTTATTGTATTACATCAAAGTTATTTTATAATTTTTTCCTAAAATGTATTGACTATTACAACAAAACCAATAAATATCTTTTAATATGTAGCTAAATCTTAAGAAAATATTAAAAGTATGAATACTCCAACAAGTCTAATCCTTTCTAACAGTATCTTTGAATGGAATCAATGGAGAAAAGAAAATCCCGATGTTATCCCAAATTTAAGCGGAGTTGATCTAACAAAACAAGATTTAAGGAATATTAATTTGAGTTCGACAATTTTATTACGAGCAAATTTAACTGGTGTTAATTTGAGTAATGCTAATTGTCGTAATGCTAATTTTGAAGGGGCAAATTTAACAGAAGCAATTGTTGATGATAGTAATTTTAGTAAGGCTAATATGGCTGGTATAAATTTAGCAAAAAGTCATATTAATAATACAGATTTTAGCGGTGTGGATTTAAGCCATAGTAATCTCACGAAGGCTGAGTTGATAGAATGTTATTTGATTAAGGCAAATTTAAAATTAGCGATTTTGCAGGAAACTAACTTAAATAACTCTTATCTCACTCAGGCTAATTTAATGGATGCAAAGTTAGTCCAGAGTAATTTAACTAATGTAGATTTAAGTAATGCTAATGTTGTGGGTGCAAATTTTGCAAAAGCAGATTTAACGGGAGTAACTATTGAGGATTGGATGATTGATAGAACAACAAAACTTGATCAAGTTTATTGTAATTATTTTTATTGTCAATCAAGACAGAAAATAATTAACGATAACGGTAACTTGGTTAATTTTGAAGTCTTAATCAGTAAGGTAAATCAAGAGAATGTAATACAAGTAGAGAATAATGTACCTGATTATAGGTATACCCCCGCCCTACTTAATAAAAACATTCCTTATAACCAGAAAAATAATAAGCAGTTTAACCCAAAAAAAGAATATCTTGACTCATCTATTCAAAGACTACAAAGTAGATGGAAAAATCATCAAAATTAGTCTTTTGCTTAAACAATGAATAATCTTACACAAGGGATTTTTACCCCTTATTTTTTCTTGTATTTTTGTCACAAAAGACGAATATTAAGCACACATTGAGATAAAGTCAATTACTTTTCTGACTAAGTCTGGTTTTGTTACCGCAAGGATAGTTGATCCTTTTTCAAGAATAGTATTACCATTCGGTATCATTAAATCTTCGTGGGGATGAGCTTGATAACCGATAATGAGAGTACCTGCTGGAAAACGAGGGTCCTGCGCTAGTTCGGCAAGACTACGACCTACAATATAACACTGATCTGGAATAGAAAGTTTTACAACCTCTACTTGTCCTTGTTCAAAATGCATCATGGCATCTACTTGAGGATATTCGATCGCATTTATCATTCGATTAATAGCCAATTGGGTGGTGCTAATGATATGGGTAGCACCTGCTAAAAGGTAAGGCTCATAAAAATCACTATCATTCATCCTCACTACAATTTGGGGTACTCCATAATGTTTAGAGAGAGTTACCATGGCTAAATTTAAGGCATCTTCCCGCAGGGCAGCAATGACAGAAGTTGCTTTACTGATACCTGCTTCCATTAGTAGGGTGGTATTTACGGCACTACCTTCAAAAGCCATTACCCCAATTTTTTCTCTGGCATATTGACAAGCAAGAGGATCAGCGTCTATAACTGCTACAGTATGATTTATGGCTAGTAGGGCTTTTGCCAATTCTAAGCCCGTCATTCCTGCACCACCAATTAAAATGTACATTATTTCCTCTTTTTCTCGACACTGTCAGTTATGATAGCTTATGTTTTTACCGTAAATGAGAGAATATTATTGGTGAGTTTAAAAATTGTTGAGTTAAGTTAAACGTAATATGCCTGTACCAGCAGAATATCAACGAGCTTCTGACCAATTTTACGACTATCTTGTGGATGCACGGGATACGGCAGGTTTTTGGAGTACCCATGTAACATATACTATGACTCAGGGGGTTTTTCAAGTATTTCGTCGTCGGCTTTCCACGAAAGATGCGATCGCATTTGCCAATATTTTACCCATTTGTCTAAGGGCTTTATTTGTGAGTGATTGGGATGTCGATGAGGAAAAGAAGCTATTTACCAGTCTTGAGGAAATGACAGAGGAAGTAAAGTTGCTGCGAAAAGATCATAATTTTTCTACGGAAACAGCAATTAAAGATGTTGCCAAAGCATTGAGAAGACAGGTAGATGAGGAAGCCTTTGATAATTTACTAGCACAATTACCTGAAGGGGCGATGGAATTTTGGCAATCATGATTGAGACAGGAGGAGCTAAATAAGAAGCTGGAAGTATTGAGGGTGAGGGTTATGGATGATTGAAAATAGATAACCTACCTTCTACCTCTTGCCCCCCTCACTAAAAAACTTTTTTATTAATCCCTATCTAGAGACTAAAACCTTACCTTTTCTAGCAGTTTTTTCCCGTAGGGCAACCAAAAGAGAATCGACGTTAACTTTAGCATCCCCAAAGAGCATTTTAGTATTTTCTTTATAGAATAAAGGATTATCTACCCCCGCATAACCTGTGGCTAAACTCCGTTTCATGACTACGCAATTTTGAGCTTTCCATACTTCTAAGACGGGCATACCTGAGATCGCACTTTGAGGGTCTTCTAATGCGCTAGGATTAACAGTATCATTAGCCCCAATCACTAACACCAAATCAGTTTCAGGGAAATCCTCATTAATTTCATCCATTTCCAAAACGATGTCATAGGATACATTCGCCTCCGCTAATAATACATTCATATGCCCCGGTAAACGTCCTGCCACGGGATGAATACCAAAACGCACATTTACCTTACGACTTTTAAGAATTTTAGTAATTTCCGAAACCCCATGCTGGGCTTGGGCTACTGCCATGCCATAACCAGGGGTAATAATTACGCTTTTGGCTTCTACTAACATATCTGCCACCTCATCGATGTTAGTTGCCACCGCTTCTCCTACCTCTTGTTTTTCCCCAGAGGCAGTTTTTTTGTTACCTTCCCCAAAACCACCCAGAATCACACTGATAAACGAACGATTCATGGCTTTACACATAATGAAACTAAGGATGGCACCACTACTACCTACCAAAGCCCCTGTGATAATTAATAAGTCATTATTGAGCATAAAACCTGCGGCGGCGGCGGCCCATCCAGAATAACTGTTGAGCATGGAAATAACTACGGGCATATCAGCGCCCCCAATTCCTGCCACAAGATGAATACCCAATAAACAAGCAATCCCTGTCATGATGAGGAGGGGTTGTAATCCTGTTTCGGTATTCAGGAAATTATAACCAAGGTAAATCGTAGCCCCTAACATACCCAAATTGAGAAAGTGTCGGGCTGGTAACATGAGAGGTTTTGAGCTAATGATAGCGCGTAATTTTCCAAAGGCGATAATTGAGCCTGTGAAGGTGACGGCACCGATAAATACCCCTACATAAATTTCGATTTGATGGATAAATTCTTCGGCAGGGAGTAACCCTGTTTCTGGTTGTAGATAGTTACCCACTCCCACTAATACGGCAGCTAAACCCACAAAACTATGGAGGATAGCTACTAATTCGGGCATGGATGTCATGGCTACCCGTGAGGCAAGGATTGCACCAATAATGACGGCGGGGATAATCGCCCCTATTAATAAGCTATAGTTGCCTACTTGAGAACTAAATGCGGTGGCTATAAATGCGATCGCCATTCCTGCGATGCCATATATATTAGCTTTTCTAGCGGTTTCTTGTTGGGATAATCCTGCTAGGCTGAGGATAAATAAGGCGCTGGCGCCAATATAGGCGACGGTGATTAAATTGGAGTTCATATTGTTAATAATTGATAATTGATAGTTGATAATGATTGATTTCAGATTACAACCATGAAAAGTAATGCAATTCAAGAAAAGTCATTTAAGTTTGCGATTAGAGCCGTAAATTTTTATAAATATCTCACTTTGGAAAAAAAAGAGTATGTTTTATCAAAGCAAGTATTGAGAAGCGGTACTGCTATTGGTGCATTAGTTAGAGAAGCTCAACAAGGGGAAAGTAGGGCTGATTTTATTCATAAAATGGCGATCGCACTGAAAGAAGCTAAAGAAACTGAATATTGGATTCTTTTACTTAATGAAACCGACTATATGGACAAAATAGCATTTAATTCCATGTTTAAAGATATAGAAGAATTAATTAAACTACTTACAAGTATTATTAATACTGCAAAAAAGAATAGATAACAAGTAACAAAAAATGAAACTAATTATCCATTATCAATTATCCATTATCAGTTCTTCTAAACATTTTGAGCATTCTTTGAGTTACTAAAAATCCCCCACAGATATTAATCGTACCCACCAAAATTGCGATCGCCCCTAGAATAGTAGTAGGGGAAGAAATATCTCCAGAAATCTGTAACATACCACCAATGATAATGATGCCACTAATGGCATTTGTAACACTCATCAAAGGAGTATGCAAAGCAGGGGCAACATTCCAAATCACCTGCCAACCAACAAAACAAGCCAAAATAAACACCGTGAAATGGGATAGGAAAGACGTTGGCGCCCCGATACCAATACCCACTAAAGCCAAGATTGCTAAAATCGCCCATAACAAACCACCTTTACCAGACTTACTTGTTTTATCTTCTGAGGTGACAATTTTTGCCTCAGATTTAACTGGAGTGGCAGGGGAAGGTTGAGCAATTTTGGGTGGTGGAAAAGTAACATCCCCTTGATGGGCAACTAACGCACCTCGAATTACTTCATCCTCAAGGTTGACGGTAAATTTATCATTGCCCCCCATATCCTTAAGCAGATGCCATAAATTAGTACCATACAACTGACTAGATTGACTCGCCATGCGACTGGGTAAATCCGTTAAACCGACAATGGTTACCCCATGATATTGATAGATTTCATTAGGTTTTGTCACCTCACAATTTCCCCCCTGCCCGGCTGCCAAATCCACAATTACCGAACCTTGGCGCATGGTTTTCACCATTTCCTCGGTAATCAACTTGGGAGCAGGTTTTCCCGGGATAAGGGCAGTGGTGATAATTATATCTACTTCCTCCGCTTGTTCAGCAAATAAAGCCATTTCGGCATCAATAAATTCTTTGCTCATGGTTTTGGCATAACCCCCTTCCCCAGAGCCATCTTCCGCAAATTCTAATTCTAAAAATTCACCCCCAAGGCTCTCGATTTGCTCTTTTACCACTAAACGAGTATCAAAAGCCCTAACTATCGCCCCAAGGCTTTTGGCAGCCCCAATGGCGGCTAATCCTGCTACCCCTGCCCCAATTACCAAGACTTTGGCGGGGGGGACTTTTCCTGCGGCGGTAATTTGCCCAGTGAAAAATCTACCAAAATTGTTAGCGGCTTCGATGACGGCACGATAACCAGCGATGTTTGCCATACTAGAAAGAGCGTCTAATTTTTGAGCCCTACTAATACGAGGCACTGCATCCATGGCGAATACCGTGGCTTTTTTTTCGGCTAGTTGTGCCAATAAGTCAGGATTTTGAGCCGGATATATAAAGCTGATAAGGGTTTTATCTTCTGTTAATAATTCTATTTCTTCTGGTTCGGGAGGACGTACTTTGAGAATTATGTTTCCTTCTTGCCACAATTTTTCTCTATTTTCAACTATTTTACATCCTGCGGAGGTATAAAGGCGATCGTCAAAATTTGCTCTTTCCCCTGCCCCTGTTTCTACTAACACTTCAAAACCGAGTTTTTGCAATTTTTGGACGGTGTCGGGGGTGGCAGAAACTCGACATTCATTCGGATAAATTTCTCTGAGAATTGCTATTTTTAAAGATGTTTTTTTCGCATCAACTTCTTGATCATCTATTAATGTTGCTGTCATGTTTGCTCCCAAATAAGTCGTTAATTTGCATCTTATGGCAGTTTTTTGATTTTGGGGGCGAATTTAAACTTATCTTAGGAATCGAGGGTGATTAGGTTAAGTTTTTTGAAGTTTTATTATTAAAGTCTGATTGGTAAAATGGAAACATAAAATCATACCCTATAAATAAAACGATATGACTTTATACCAACTATTAGAAAGTCAAAAAATTATACATTCAGATCCTGAAATCATGAGTGGTACAACAGTTTTTATTGGTACTCGTGTACCTTTGCAAACATTATTTGACTATATGCAAGAGGAGGGGGAATTAATAGAATTCCTAGATGATTTTCCATACTTAAAAACTCAAACCATGAAAGTTTTGGAATGTATCACTAGGTTAATGATTGAAAAAGAACTTTGTTTTTAATGATTATACAATTGGACGAAAATCTTTTAAGTAAAAAATTAAAGCATCTATTTCTGAATCAAGGTTATGAAGTTTATAACGTCAATGATATGGGATGGCGTGGCTTAAAAGATAAGGAGATCATTGATTTAGCAGAAAATCACCCTTTCGATGTTTTTATCACCGCTGATAAAAATTTACCGTATCAGCAAAATTTAAGTATAGTCACTTTACTTAAGTATGAACCAATCAAGGGTAAAATAATGGATGAAGTAATTATTTTTATATTTAAGTATAATGCCCCATGATATAGAATTAAGACAAAAAGTAATTGACTATGTAGAAAATAGAGGTAACGTAACAAAAGCATCGAGAATATTTGGAATATCAAGAGCATCAATATATAGATGGTTGAATAGAAAAGATTTAAGACCAACAGTGGTCAAAACTCGTCAAAGAAAATTAGATAAATCAGCACTATATGAAGATGTAGTGAAAAATCCAGATGATAAATTAATAGATAGAGCGAAAAAATTTGGAGTAACAATGTCAGCAATATCTCATGCATTCAAAAAAATGAACATAACAAGAAAAAAAAACAGTTACGTTATAGAGAAAGAAATAGAAAACAAAGAATAGAATACTTACAAAAATTAAGAGAATTAGTCAAAAAATACGGAAGTAAGAGTATGGTATTTATTGATGAGTCAGGATTTGAGGAAATAAGTACTTGCATTTATGGGTGGTCAAAAAAAGGAAAAAAAATTTATGATGAGAAACAAGGAAAACGAGGAAAAAGAGAAAATTTAGTAGCAGGAAGAAGAAAGAAAGAAAAAGATTTTATTGCTCCAATGATCTTTACAGGAAGTTTAAATGCAGAAAGTGTTGAATCATGGCTAAAAATGTATTTATTACCATCACTAAAACAATTTTCAATACTAATAATGGATAATGCACCAATGCACCGAAAAAATATGATAAAAGAATTAGTAGAAGAAGCAGGTCATCTAGTAATGTTTTTACCAACTTATTCACCAGATTTAAATGATATTGAACACGATTTTAGTGCTTTAAAAAGAGCAAAAATGTATAGCGATAGTACAATAACTTTAGATGAAATAATTTATAATTATTGTACTAGCTAAATGTCTCAGTCTTATTTTGATTGACTATAATAGCTCTTTGAAAGTGATTGTTTTAAACACAGGTAGCACTAACCCTAACTATATATTACCTCTAATACAAAAAGTTAGTGGATTAATTAATGATCTTCCTTTGGAAGTAGTTTTGATTGATGATACAGGAAATATAACTAAATTTTAATTTCAGTAGGGGGAAAAGTACCTCACAATAAAATACTATTTACGATTTGACTGAACCTGCTAACAAACCTCTAACAAAGTATTTTTGTAGGGCAAAGAATACCAGTAAAGGAATAATCATACTGATAAATGCCCCAGCGGTGAGAATGTGCCAATCTTGACCACGAGAACCTATCATATTGCTTAGTTGAATGGTAACGGGGGCGACATCAGGAGTACCTCCTAGATAGACAAGGGCGACTAATAAATCATTCCATACCCAGAGAAATTGGAATACGGCAAAAGAAGCGATCGCAGGGGTTGAAAGGGGTACAATAATCTTGGTAAAGATTTTAAGATGGGATGCACCATCTACTGCCGCCGCTTCGATTAAATCTTTGGGTAATGCTCCAATATAGTTGCGTAAAAGATAAATACCCAAGGGCATTCCATAGGCTGTGTGGGCTAACCATACCCCTAGGAATGAGCCTGAAATTCCCAACACTCGATAGCCGTTAAGAATAGGAATTAGAGTCATTTGTAAGGGTACAACCAACAGGGCAACCACGATGATAAATAGTAATTGTCGCCCAGGAAATTTCATCCAGGCAAAGGCGTAGGCGGCAAAACAGGCGATCGCAATGGGGATGATAGTAGCAGGGATAGAGATAGTTAAACTATTTAAAAAAGCGTCTCCCATACCCTCGGCGGTTAATACGGTGATATAGTTACCCAAATGATATTGAGTAAAATCGAAGGGATGTTGGAATACTGTCCACCAACCAGTCCTCAATAGGTCATCTTGATAGCGAAAAGAGCTAATTAATAAACCAATACTAGGTAATGTCCAAATGAGGGAAATTATTACAAGGGTAATATGAACGGGAGTTTTTTCCCAAAATTTTTGCATTTTACTTTTTTTCTTTCTTCTTTTCATAATAGCTAATATTTAGGTGTTCTTAGGGAAGGCAATAGGGAATAGGCAATGGGCAATGGTGTTTCATTATCAATTATCAATTATCAATTTTCTATTAATTACCTGAGCCTTTCTTGTTCTTTAAATCGTTTAATATTCGTTACCATCACGGGAATAATGGCGAGTAAAAGGATAACGGCGATCGCACTGCCAACCCCTATATTTCGATAGTTATAGGTTTCCTTGATCATCCGACTAGCGATTACCTCCGTGCCTTGGTTGCCCCCGGTCATCACAAAAACGATGTCGAACACCTTCAGAACCAAAATCACCACCGTAGTAGCCACCACCGTAATAGTAGAACTAATCATTGGTACAGTTATTTTCCAAAAAATCTGCCACTCATTAGCCCCATCCATACGGGCAGCTTCGATGACATCATTGGGAATACCTTTCACTGCCGCCGATAAGATTACTAAGGCAAACCCCGTTTGTAACCAAATCATAATGGCAATCAGGGCAAAATTATTAACACTTTGTTCCACTAGCCACCCCACAGGCTCAAATCCTAGGGAGGTAATGATGGCATTCAATAAACCAATTTGAGGCTCATCAGCAGGACGATAGGCATAGATAAAACGCCAAATCACACTCGCACCCACAAAGGAAATTGCCATGGGTAAAAAGATTAAAGCCTTAGTCCATTTTTCATACTTGACTTTGTCCATTAATACCGCCAACACCAAGCCTAAACCAACACTAACCCCTGTTACCAATACCAACCAAAGAATATTATTGCGAAAGGCAATTAACATTGTTCTATCAGTAAAGGAAAAGATGTAGTTATCTAAGAAGACGAAATTTTCTGACCTTCTATCGAAAAAACTGAGGTAAAGAGTGTTGATGGTCGGTATAACTAAAAAACCTCCCAATACGAAAATAGCAGGGGCTAAATAGACCCATGGCAGTACGGGCGGTCGCCACTTTTGCGGTAGTAAATTGACCGCATAATTAAGGGCATAGAATATGGCAATAACCCCCCCACAACCGAGGAGGATTGCAACAATAACAGTGAATAATCGTTGTAACATAGGTAGTTAAAATGAATAAAATTTTTAGTAAAGGTTGGGAATAGGGAATTTATGGTGTCAGAATATGATCCCCCCTAACCCCCCTTAATAAGGGGGGAAAAGTATATAAAAAGCTCTAACTATGACATAGAAATAATTTATAAAAGTAATTAAACCAATTTAGATTTACTGTAACCATAAGACTTTTTATAATGTAAATGCGATTGTTTACAAGAGAAACTTTTAATAATTAAAATTGCATTATTTTCTTTTTGTAAAATTACTAATTTTATTGCTTAACCTGAGTTGGGATTAGTCTTTTTTGATTAAGGAGGGTAACAATTGACAATTATGATCTCTTGCCTCTTGCCTTTGGATCCGAAACTGAGATTACTTACTAAATTTCTCCCCCCTTATTAAGGGGGGCAGGGGGGGATCTAAATCTCTGGAAAACTATTCTCGATGTAGTCCAACACCTCCTCTAAATCAGCACCGCCGAGATAGTCCACCATACCAGTCCAAAAAGTACCAGTACCCACCGCCCCCGGCATCATGTCAGAACCATCAAAACGCACCACATCAGCAGATTGCAAAATCTCCGCCACCTGACGGGTAAGCTCATCAGGATAGACATCCAAGCTCACCTCTTGATGAGGACTAATAAAACCCCCTAAACTCGCCCACACCTCATGGGGAACTTTAGATGCTAAATATTCCATCAACTGCCTAGCTTCGGGGGTATCATTGAACATGGCAAAAGCATCCCCTGCTACAAGAATGGGTTGCCCCTGTTCGGGATTAATGGGGGGTAAAGGAAAGATTGCCACGTCTTCCCCTAATGTCACATCACTAGGGAAAAAGGAAGCGATAAAGTTTGCCTGACGGTGAAGATAACAACGGGGTGGGTCTTCAAACATAGGGTTAACGGAATCACCAAAGGGGGTACTTAATACCCCAACTCTACCCCCTCTCACATACTCATCATGGAGGGCTATTTCGCTGAATTTTTCAAAGGCTTCTTTTACCCTAGCATCATTAAATGGTATTTCGTTATCTACCCATTGATCATACTTTTCGGCACCGATACTGCGTAATAAAATGTCTTCTACCCAATCAGTGCCAACCCAGCCTGTAGCATCACCGCTTTCAATACCTAAACACCATGGTCTTTTTCCCTCGGCAACAATTTGATCGGAGAGGGCGATCATTTCATCCCATGTTTCGGGGATGGAGTAACCATGTTCGGCGAAACTAGCGGGGGGATACCATACCAAACTTTTCACCGAAGCACGATACCACAAACCATATACATTACCATCAACTTCCCCCAAACTCACCCAATCTTCCCCATAGGCTTCGATTAAATTATCTAAGGACATGAAAGTTTGAAGGGGTATCAATTCTCCTTCTCTGGCAAAGTCCCTCATTAAACCGGGTTGGGGAAACATGGCTATATCAGGGGGATTACCACCATCTACACGGATGGGAAGGAGGGTTGCAAAGGCATCGGTACCTTCATAGACTACGTTAATACCTGTTTCCTGCTCAAAGGGTTCGAGGGCTTTTTGTAGTCGTTCTTGTTGTTCACCGATGATTACTCCCATTAGTCGTACCTCTGGGGGTCGATCATCTCCGTTGATTGTACAGGCAACGGTTAGGCAGATTAAACTTAGAAAAATGATTATTTTCTGAGTTATTTTCGAGATTTTCATAACATTTTTTTGTCATTGTATAGTGTTTAGATCCCCCCTAGCCCCCCCTTAATAAGGGGGGAAATTAGTTTAGAGTTTTTATAAAATAATTTTTGAAAGAATATATTACGGATTGTGTAATATCGACTGTTCTCCGTTCCCCATTCCCCGTTCCCTCAAAGGGTAATATTAACCTCAGTTTCGATGTCAAATAAATGAATATGAGTCATATCAAAAGTGAGATTAACTTTGTCTCCTGCTTTTAGGAGCGATCGCGGATCAACCCTTGCCACAAATTCTTCACCGCCTATGGTATTGACATAGAGAATAATTTCATTACCCATCATTTCCCTTAGTGTAACCTCAGCTTGGACGGGAATGGGCATAATGTCGGCCACTTCATATTGAGGATCGTGGATACTTTCGGGACGAATTCCAAAAATATATTCTTTTTGGGGAAACTGCTCATATTTTGCCGTTAAAGACTCGGGAATAGGCAGGAAAAAATCTTCATTTTCTAAAAATAATTGAGCCTCTTTTCTAATCAAATTTACCCTAAAAAAATTCATTGCTGGACTACCAATAAATCCAGCGACAAATACATTTTGAGGATGATTATAAAGATTTTCTGGGCTATCAATTTGTTGAAGAATACCATGATTCATCACCGCAATTCTCGTTCCCATGGTCATGGCTTCCACCTGATCGTGGGTTACATAAACAAAGGTTGTTTGCAGTTTTGCATGGAGTTTACAGATTTCTGTCCTTGCTTGAACTCTCAATTTTGCGTCAAGGTTCGATAGGGGTTCATCCATTAAAAATACCGATGGCTCACGGACGATGGCCCTTCCCACTGCTACCCTCTGCCTTTGTCCGCCAGAAAGCTCTTTGGGCTTACGTTCTAGCAAATGGGCAATCCCTAATTGATCGGCGGCCGTTTCTACCCTTCTTTGAATGGCGCTTTTACTTTTTCCCTGCAGTTGCAGACTAAAAGCCATGTTTTCATATACACTCAGGTGAGGATAGAGGGCGTAGGATTGAAACACCATGGCGATGTTACGCTCTTTTGGTGGTAATTTGTTTACGATGCGATCGTCTAAATATAGATGACCTGATGTAATGGTTTCTAACCCTGCCAAAAGGCGCAGGGATGTTGTTTTCCCACACCCAGAAGGACCCACAAAGACCAAAAATTCACCGTCATCGATGCTTAAATTTAAGTTTTTAACCGCAGTAAAATCATCAAATTGTTTACTGACATTTTCAAAAGTTATACTGGCCATTTTGATTGTAGATTACTACTTGCTATTTCTACCATAGCTTGATTTTCTATTCTATGCAAATGTTTAATTAATCCGTAATATCTTTTTTTTCTCGTTTTAGTTAATGGTTAAACTACTAAAAAGCTGTTGAATAAATAACCCACTAAAATGATTCCGAGGGTAGTTATACCAATAAAAATACCTAATAATTTTGGGCGTAAAACTTTCCTTAAAATAATCATTTGAGGTAAGGAAAGCGCTGTTACTGCCATGGTAAAAGCCAACACTGTACCAATGGGCATCCCTTTATCCACTAACACGGAAGCGATGGGTAACACCCCTGCCACGTTGGTATAAAGAGGTACACCGAATATCACCGCCAAAAGTACCGCAAAAGGATTATTTTCCCCAATCCATTGGCTAATAAATTCTGTGGGTAAATAACCGTGAATGGCTGCTCCAATGCCAATACCCACCACTACATACAGCCACACTGATTTAATGATTTCACTAGCTTGAAACCAACCTATTTTGGTGCGATCGCCCCAGGTCATGTTACTATCATTATCATGGCTCACATCATCCATAGAATCATCATTTTCATGGGACTTTTGTAAATCCCAAATGAAAGATTCTACCCATTTTTCCAACTTCAAAGCACCGATAATATAACCAGCAATAATAGCTAAAGTAATTCCAAAAATTACATAAACTAAAGTTACCCTTAAACCAAATAATGCCAACAACAAGAATACCGCCACCGCATCCACCATGGGAGCAGAAATTAGATAAGAAAAAGTAATGCCCAAAGGAATTCCAGCCTTTAAAAAACCGATAAACAAAGGCACCGCAGAACAGGAACAAAAAGGAGTAACAGCCCCCAACATCGCCGCCAAAATGTTACCACTTAACTTTCTTTTTCCTTCTAAATATTCCCTAACTTTTTCTGCTTCTAAAAAACTTTGTAAAGTACCAACTACAAAGCTAATTACTAATAATAAAGTTAATACTTTAGGAACATCATAAAAGAAAAAATGAAGGCTAGAACCAAGGGGAGAATCAACAGACAAACCAAATAATTTAGTAACTATTTGAGTTGATAACCAATCAAAAGGATAAAATAAATCAAACATTTAAAATTCTCTTTTTATATTTTAATAGTTATTAAATATATTGTTTTTTATAACAGATTTAACAAAATAAAAGCTATACAGTTAACTGTAGCAATTTGCTTTTAAAAAAAAATTAGATAGGGGCTTAAAATCCCCTATTATTCATTAGATAAGATCAATTAGTTAAGACTAAATAAGCAAAAATAATTTATAAAAATTTCTCCACCTCCTGCGCACTCAATACCTTACCTTTACTAACAATTTTTCCATTAACAGCCAAAGCAGGAGTCGTTATCACTCCGTGGGTAGCAATCTCAACACTATCTGTGATGTGGCAAATTTCTGCCTCAAGGTTTAATTTATTAATGGCTGTTTTAACATTGGCTTCTAATTGGTGACATTTTTTGCAACCAGTACCAAGTATTTCTAATTTTAAAGACATAGTTTTTTCTCCTTATTTTTGAAAGTAATTATGGGCAAAATCCATAATGATTTGTTTTTTGGGTAAGTCTAATTTTGCAAACTCTTCCAAATATTTTTCCTCTGTCCAATTCTCTTTATTTGCTAAAGTTAAAAGAGTAAAAACTCCTGCCCTTAATCCTGATGCACAACGAATATAACTAGGTTGAGGTAAATTATCTAATTTTTCCATAAAAAAATTAAGGGTATCTTGATTTAAGGTTTGAGGGGTAACGGGGATATTTGCATGATGAAAGCCAATGTCGGTGATTGTTTGACTATCTAATTGATTTCCTTCCCCCGATGAGCATAAATCAATGACGGTGTTATACCCCTGCTGTTTTACTTCTTGTAGTTGTTCAGTTTCTGTAATCGAACCAATAGCAAGGTTTTCAGTAATTTTATTGAACATATTTTCCTAAGTTTGACTTATATTTTGCTTTAACTATCTTTAGCTTAAAGTCTATACCTAGGTATAATGTCAAGGGGTAATTAATTGATAATTGATAATTGTTTACAGGACTTCACACTGATGATTAGGGTTAGTGGTATCAATTTTGGTTTGGCATTCCTGTAATAAGGGGATTAATTCTTGTTTGATGGACTCTAATTGATTAATCTTTTTGTTAATTGTGTCTATTTTCTGTTTTAAATGATTATATACTGCTTGGCAGGTGAGCGATCGCCCTTGTTTTAGTTCTAATAATTGTTTAATTTCTTCTAAGGTTAAACCAAGGGATTTTACTTTAAGAATAAACTTTAATATTTCTATATCTTCGGAGTGGAAAACACGATAACCTGATTGATTTCTTTGTAAACTAGGTATTAAACCAATACGCTCATAATAGTAAATAGTTTGACTATTAATATTTAATTGTTTACAAACTTCTCCTACTAGAAGCATATTTTTTATCTTGTAGTAAAATAATATATTTATTTTTTATATAATTAAGATTATTTTTTATGAAATAAAAAACAAAATTTGTACAATTTATTCTCCACAAAAAGCCACATTAGCAACTACCTTGATAATATATCATCAATCAAATCAATAGTTAAACATTTTTTATCTAATTGAGGAATTAAAGACGATATTTCATCTTGATATTGAATAACATTACAAGGATTTTTTTCATCTCCTAAACTATTCAAAACTACCATGGCAGAGTCAAAATTTTCATCTTTGGTATAGTCATTAATAGTAATAATTGCTTTTATATTTGCTTTGGTGGCTGCTACTAAGCCTTGGTTAGTATCTTCGATGGTTACACATTCATGGGGAGAAAGATTTAGTTTTTTGAGGGCTAATTGGTATATATCGGGGGCGGGTTTTTTGTTTTCTACCATATCCCCTGCCGCAATTACTTCTATCCACGAAATCATTTTTGGATCACAGGTACCATCTAATAAGGCTTTTACGTTTTTAACTGCTGAGGTAGAGGCGATCGCAAGGCGCACATTTTTTTCATGGGCTTCCGTCATCAATCTTGCGACTCCCGTACGCAATTTAATGGTTTTATCTTGCACTAATTGGGCGTAATATTGATTCTTTATTTTATGAACATTTAAGACAAATTCATCGAGAGAAGCAGGTAATTTAAAATCCTGTTGATAATTATTTACATAGTAGGTAAAACGTTCTTTTCCTCCTCCAATTTTGAGTAATTTGCCATAAAAATCTACATCCCATTGCCAAGGCAAATTAAGTTCATCAAAGGCAAGATTAAATGCTACTCTATGACCATCTCTTTCGGTTTCGGCAACGGTGCCATCGACATCGAATATAAGTGCTTTAAGCTTCATTTTTTCTTGCATTGGTAAATTTAACTATGATTTTTAGTTTAGTTAGGAAATAGGAAATGGACAATAGTGAAAATATTCTTAGGAGGTTCAATGATTGAAAATTAAGTTAAACTTCCCCCTTATTAAGGGGAGTTAGGGGGGATCATATAATTATTTAACGATCGCGCCGAAATCAGCTAAAATACGACTGTGGTTGCGTAATAAACCTAAAAGATTGAGACGATTTTCTTTAACACTCTCATCTTCTGCCATTACCAAAACACTGTTATCCCCATCAAAAAAGTTACTGATAGTAGGAGCAATTTCCACTAAAGCATTGGTTAACAAATGATAATCACTATTAGCTTTTGCTTTTTGGGAAATAGGTAATAATTTTTCAAGAGCTTTATATAATTCTTCCTCGGAATTAGACTCAAATAATATGGAATTAACTACATTTTCGGGAACTAATTCTGTAGTATTTAAACCTCCTTTTTTAGACAACTTTGTAGAACGATTTACAGTTTCGTAAATATTGCCCAAAGTACCATTATTCCTAATTTCTTGTAAAAATAAAGCGCGATTACGTACATCTAAAACACTGCTTAAAGCCCTTTGTTTATATTCTTCGTCCCCTTCTCCCAAAACTGCATTAACTAAATCATAGTCAATATTTAACTCATCTTGGAGTAAAGTTTGAATCCGTTGTAAGAAAAAGTCGGTGACAGTTTGTAGAGGAGATTCTTGATTATGTCCTGCTAAGAAATCGTTACAGGCTTGTTCTATTAATTGAGTTAAATTAATGGGTAAATTACCGTGCCATGCAATATTAATAATACCATTTGCTGATCTTCTGAGGGCAAATGGATCACTAGAGCCCGATGGTATCATACCCAATCCAATTATACTAACAATGGTGTCGAGGCGATCGCTAATACCCACTACTTGACCATTGAGGGTATGGGGCATAATATCATCAGCATTACGGGGTAAATAATGTTCAAAAATTCCCTTGGCTACCGCCGCCGACTCTCCACTGACGAGCGCATATTTTTCCCCCATCACCCCTTGCAATTCGGGAAACTCATATACCATCTGGGTAACTAAATCGGCTTTACAAAGAGAAGCAGTGCTTTCAATTTCCGCTTTTTGAATCTCATCGAGGTTTAATTGTTCGCTAATTTGTTGGCTAATGGCAAGGATGCGGTTAACCTTGTCATACATGGTGCCTAAATCTTCTTGGAAAGTTACGTTTTCAAGTTGGGGTAAATAAGTTTCTAAATGCTCATCACAATCAGCTTGGTAGAAAAATTGAGCATCGGCAAGTCTTGCCCTAATTACTTTGGCGTTACCTGTGGCGATGATGTCAGACTTTTGGGGATCTCCATTACCGATGGTGATAAAGTAGGGTAATAATGCTCCTTTTTCATCTTTGATGGGGAAGTAACGTTGGTGTGTCACCATGACGGTGGTGATTACTTCGGGGGGAAGTTGCAAAAATTCCGCCTCAAAACTACCTAGAATGGCGGTGGGATATTCCACAAGGTTAGTTACCTCGGCGAGTAAGTCGGGATAAATTTCTGCTTTACCTCCTACTTTTTGGGCAATTTCTTGGATTTGTTTTTTGATAGATTCATGTCTTTCATTGACATCTACTTGTACAAAGGCTTTTTCTAAAGATGTTTTATAGTCTTTGGCATTCTCTATGGTTATTTCTTCGGGATGTAAAATTCTGTGTCCAGTAGAAAAGCGATCGCCCTTCATGGTTGTGTTACCGTTAGGTAATTGGAGGGGTAATATATCCTTATCCCAAAGTGCCACTAAATGACGAATGGGGCGAGGAAAACGCAAATCCCCATCAGCCCAACGCATAAATCTTCTTCCCTCTAATCCCGTTATCCACTGAGGGATTAATTGTTGTAATATTTCTGGAGTATTTTGACCAACAAACTTTTTATTAACAAAGATAAAGTCTCCTTTGGGGGTAGTTTTTACCTCCACCTCATCCATACTTACCCCTTGTTTGCGGGTAAAACCTTCTAGGGCTTTGGTGGGTTGCCCATCCTTGTAGGCGGCACTAACAGGGGGACCTTTTATTTCTTCTTCTCTGTCGGGTTGTTTATCGGCGATGCCCTCTATTAGTACGGCTAAACGTCTAGGAGTGCCATATATATTGATTTTTTCGGGTTGTAGATATTCTGATTTTAAATGATTTTTTATTTTTTCTTGCCACTGTGAGATCGCGCTATCCACAAAACTAGCGGGTAATTCTTCTGTTCCAATTTCTAAGAGAAAATCAGGCATCTTATAACAATTTACTCATAATATTATCGATTATCTAATTATATAGGGAATGGGGAATGAGCCATAGGGAATGAAGAATGAGTGATAGATAATGGGTAATAGGTAATTAATTATTAATTAAATATATTATTTGATGAGGGTTTTAAATTTCTACAATAAATGATATAGCGTTTTTTATAATTATGAGATACATTTATGATTTTCAAGTCCCCCTTATCAAGGGGGATTTAGGGGGATCATTTTGTATCCCGTAACCATGATAATTGCTATATATAGATTAACCAACACCATATTTTAAGTTTATAAATATTTACTTTTAATATCCTGTAACCTATTAGATAACATCTCCAATCTTTGCACCCCCTCATGCAAAAAATCATCACCTTTTTTTTGGTTATTTTCTCGGTTCATGGGCTTCCAATTGGTACAATCAAAAGTTAATGCAGGAAACCATTTTTTCGGTAATTGATGATCAATTGTCATGTCTGTATGCTTATATTTCCAGTGTTTATAGGTGGGGTATTCTATATCACTAATTTCCAGATAACCACAGGCATATAAAGAATACAATACCGAAGCCCTGCCATAGTCAGTGCCACTATTATTATCATCATCAATAAAATTATCTAAATCTTGCTTTCTAGCAAAACTCATTTGATGAATTTTATAACGTTTTTGCTTTTGCCCTTTAAAGTTTAAGCCATATTCCACGAATTCAAAGTCAAAACAAAATAATTCCGATAATTCCTGCAATATTACTTCGTAACTTTCATACAAATCAATAAGCATAGGTTTTCAGATAAATATTATTTATTGATACTTCATTTTTAAAGCACTAATTACTTTTTTTCCTGATTTTAAGACTTCTATCAAATCATCACCTTCATTTGCTTTTTCATAATTTTCTTCAGCTTTTTGAATAGCAAAATCAACAAAGTCAATGGGTTTATTTACCATGTTGACTTGTAATAATTTCCAAGATTTAATAACATTTTCCCAACCCACATTATGATAACCTTTTTCTCTTACTATTTTTTGTTCAGATTTTTGAAGGTTATTAAAATGCTCGGAGTTTCTTTTTTGAGCTTGTCTATAGTTTAAATTATCGAAGCTATTTTGTTTTTTCATGCAATATCTTTGTTTCTTGAATCTCCGTATTTTTTTCTATATGCTTCCGCAATTTTGAGAGCATCATCAACAACTTTTTCAGCTTTTTCTAAATCTTCTTTTACTGTTTCTGTGGATACTGCACCAATTTCTTTGAGAAGGGTATCATCTTCCTTTTTAACCTTTCCAAAAATATTTTTAAATTGTAAGACAATCTCACTTTTTGACCAATCAGTCATATTTTTAGTAATAGATTTAACCTTTGCCCTTAGCCCAAAGTTATCATTATTGAGTTTTTTATTTATATCTGCTCTCTCATTTCTTTCTGCTAAAATTCTTAGTAAACTTTCCCTAGAAATAATAAATTGATCATTTTCTAAAAAGTTTTTAAGCTCTTGTTTTTTGAGATTTTTTAAATTAATTAATCGAAGTTCATTATGTCTTTCAAGAATCTGAGCCTCTAATTCTTCTCTTTTAATCATTTTTCTCGTGAATCAACTTGATTTAATATTTTACTAAATTTTCACTAAATTAATAAACTATGCTGATATTTTGACAGCAAACTTTACTAATCAATATAGTTTCATATATATTTATTCTTCCCAAAAAATAAAAAATCCCCTCACCTTTAAGTAAAGAGAGAGGGAAAATGATATATTATTCAGAAAGCCAAGGTTTCATGGTGTTTTGCCAAGAGCAAAGTTCTTCTTCTTTAAACCAAAGGCTGATTTCTCTTTGGGCAGTTTCAATGGCATCTGAGCCATGGATGAGGTTTCTACCGATATTAACGCCATAATCTCCTCTAATGGTACCTGGTTCAGCACTTAAAGGATCAGTGGCACCGATAATTTTACGGGCAGAAGCCACTACTCCTTCTCCTTCCCATACCATGGCAACCACGGGGGAAGAAATGATAAATTCGACTAAACTACCAAAGAAGGGGCGCTCTTTATGGACATCGTAATGTTTTTCGGCTAATTCTTGAGATACGGCCATTAGTTTTAAGCCAACCAGGGTAAATCCTTTATTTTCTAAACGTTTGATTACTTCTCCTACGAGGTTGCGTTGTACTCCGTCGGGTTTAATCATTAAAAAAGTGCGTTCCATGGTATTCTCCTAACAATAATTTATTTTTATTTCCCTAAAAAAGATTACCTTAGATGTTGCACCTTTTCACAAGTTTTACGGATTATTTTGCTCGGGGTGTGTAGTCCATTGACCGTTGCTGTAAGGATTTTTGACAAGGTTAGAATTATAGTAGCGTAAATCCTCGGTTACTTCCTTATCTATCCATGGGGGTAAGGAGATGGTTTGATTTTCTGAGGTTAGTTCTACTTCTGCTAATAGTAAGCCTTGATTATCACCAAAAAATTCGTCTATTTCCCAGATTAGTTCTTCGATTTTGATTTTATAACGTTTTTTTTGTATTAAAGGGCGATCGCACATAATTTGTAACATTTCCTGGGCATCAACCAAGGGAATAGGGTATTCAAACTCAGGGCGAGTCATTCCTTTTGTTTTACCCTTGAGGGTAAGAAAACCAAGATTACCAGCAATGCGCACCCTCACGGTGCTACCATTTTGGGTATAAATATAACCCTGTTGATAAACCACCCCATCATCAGGGGGTTGCCAAAGCTCTTTATTAACTAAAAACTTCCGTTCAATTTCCATAGACATAATTTTTCCTTGCACATTATACTTATTTTAAGTTAATATAATGAATGGCTAAAAAATGGCGGCATAGCCAAGTGGTAAGGCAAGGGTCTGCAAAACCTTCATCCCCCAGTTCGAATCTGGGTGCCGCCTTAATAAGTTTTTAAAATTAGTTGAAAATTAAACTCTATCATGGGGGATATTCCTACCTCTGTTGATGGGGTTTTTTATTAATAATCAATTATGATTAAATATATTCATTTCAAAAGTAAATTCAAGCATAAATCCTTTTCGATAAGATAGGAAAAATAATTCACTAAAATAGATAAAGAAAAAAAACTAAAGAATCAAAGGATAATTGCCTTCATCTTCTTAGCCTTTCACAAACTTTTATATATGAAAACTTTACAGTCTATTAGCCAGACTTTGAAAAGATGGCAACAAACTTATAATAATCAAAGCCATCAGGAGTACCCCCAACAATCATACTCTGATACCGATCAAAATATGGGTACTAAGCCAAAATGGTTCAAATTTATCTGTAAAGTTCACCCCCCCGTCATGATTCTCCTTTCCGTCACTACCATTACAGGAGTAATCAGTTATCGTTATTATAATCAGCCAGAATTAGCCGCAGGTACCATTGCCCCTAATACCATCATCGCACCCGAAGATGGCTCTTTTATAGACTATCAAACCACAGAAGAACTTCGCCGCAATACAAGAAATGGTTTATTACCCACCCTCAAACAAGATTCAAGCAGTACAGATGCCATTAAAGGTGTCATTAGGGAGAGACTAGAAAAAATCCAACAGGCAAGGGAGATTTTATTAGCAAATCCTGAGATTGATAGTGGTATTCTTTCCTTAGAAATTCAACAGTATTTAAGGGCAACCAATGAAACACAGTGGCGCAATATTGTTGAAAACACAGATAATTTGGCTACTTTATCAGAGGCAAATTCTTTGTTTGGACAAGCCATAGAGCAGTTAATCGCTTATCAACAAGGGGTTGATGAAGGACAGTTTGATAATTTAATTAACCAAATAGCTATCCACAGAAGTAATTATCAGGTTGCCCAAAGTTTACTGACGGATTTTTCGGAGATAACAGATACTAATAAACGTGAATTTCTCGATTTGAGTGAGCAACAATGGAGGGAAGTTCGAGATTTAGTCAATAGAGTTACTAATCGTATTCTTACCCAAGGAATTCCCATCGGTTTGCCCGAGGCTATACGCATTGAAGCGGTACAAACTCATTTATCTAATCGTAGTCTTTCCCCATCCCTAGAAGAGGCATTGGTAAGTTTGATTAGCTCTAATTTGCGTACTAATTTAATTACCGATGAGGAAGCCACAAGGGTTAGGGCGGAAAGGGCAGCAGAAGAAATTGAGACCATTGTTGTAACTATTCAAGCCAATGAAACCATTGTTAATGAGGGACAACAAATTACCCAAGCTGATTTTGTTTTATTAGACAATTTCGGGCTGAGTCGCCGTAGTGTTAATTGGGGAGGAGTGTTGACATCTGGGGCTTTGACAGGGGGGGCTTTGGTGGTATTTATGGCGATCGCCACTAAGCGCACCCAAAGAAGATTAAGAAGAAGAGACCAATTTTTATGGTGGTTACTAAGCATATCTGTCCCCGTAATCAGTTTATTTGATGTGGGGTACAACTCCTTACCCGCCGTAGGCTTCTTGATGAGCAGTTTTTATGGCCCCGTGGTGGCCGTTGCCCATGTCAGTCTCACCGCTGGATTAACCCTATTTCAAACAGGCACTTTGGGATGGCAATATCTAGCCTCCTCCTACGCTTCCTCTATCTTAGCCGCCATCATCGCCTCCCGTTTACGCTCTCGGGAAGAATTAGCCTTTTTGGGGGGTGGGGTAGGTTTCACCCAAGGGACTGTGTATTTTGTCGTTACCGTCGCCTCCAATGCCGCCATCGGTAGTCTTTGGTATGCCATCATACCAGGAACCCTTTGGCATGGTGCTGTGGGCTTAACCTATGGAGTAATTGCCCTTGGTATTTCCCCTTACCTAGAGAGATTTTTCGATCTTATTACCCCCATTCGTCTTGCGGAATTATCTAACCCCAATCGCCCCCTTTTAAAACGATTGGCTACCGAAGCCCCTGGCACTTTCCAACATACGATGTTTGTATCATCCCTTGCGGAGGCGGCGGCACGGAAATTGAATTGTAATGTGGAGTTAGTAAGGGCTGGTACTTTATATCATGATATTGGCAAAATGCACGATCCCCTCGGATTTATTGAGAATCAGATGGGTGGCAAAAATAAACATGATCAAATAAATGATCCTTGGGAAAGTGCTGACATTATCAAAAAACACGTTAGCGAAGGGATTTTGATGGCAAAAAGACATGGTTTACCCCAAGCCATTCGTAACTTTATCCCCGAACATCAAGGCACTTTATTAATCTCCTATTTCTATTACCAAGCCAAAACCCAAGCCGAAGACAATCCAGACATCGCTATTGACGAGACTAATTTTCGTTATGATGGCCCTATTCCTCAATCCCGTGAGACGGGTATTGTAATGTTAGCAGATGGTTGTGAGGCGGCATTGCGATCGCTCAATGATGCGACTCCAGAACAAGCAATGGCAATGGTTAACAAGATTTTTAAAGCTCGTTGGCGAGATCATCAATTGGATGATTGTGGTTTGCGTTATGATGAGTTACCCATCATTGCGGAGGTGTTTATTAATGTGTGGCAACAGTTTAACCATAAACGTATTGTTTATCCCAAGGGTGCTTTGGAAATGAAAACTTCAAAGTAGATGAAATAAAGCTATTTGCAATTCATAAAAAATTACTATGAGGAGAAAACTATTGAAATATAGGACTTTTAACCATTCCCTATTGCCCATTGCCTATTCCCTACCTCAACCAAAGCACTTTTTTGGCAAATTCTAATGATGATTATTGGTTTGACGGGGGGTATTGCCACGGGCAAAAGTACGGTATCAGATTATTTACAAAATAAGTACCAAATCCCTGTAGTGGATGCAGATATTTTGGCTAGGGAGGCGGTGAAGGTTTATTCTCCTATCTATAAAAGGATTGTGAAGCGATATGGTAGTGAAATATTGTTGGCTGATGTGAGTATCAATCGGGCTAGGTTAGGGGAGATTATTTTTAATGATGAGTCGGAAAAGTTGTGGCTAGAAGGGCAAATTCATCCTTACGTTAGGCAAGAAATGGAGAGAGAAGTTAAAGAGTCTCAAGCACCAATAATGGTGTTGTCTATTCCTCTTTTGTTTGAAGCACAAATGACTGATTTAGTGGATGAAGTCTGGGTAGTCTATGCGGATTTTGATACCCAAGTGGCTCGGTTACAAAGGCGTAATGGTTTATCAAAAGAAAGTGCGATCGCCCGTATTACCAGTCAAATGCCCCTAAGAGAAAAACTCAAAAGGGCAGATGTAGTTATTGATAACTCTGGAAATATAAAAGACCTATATCAGATCACAGATCAAGAAATCCTAACAAGGACCTAAGCCAATTTTAGGAGCATATACTGCCCTATCTCCTAACTGATGCTCGATGCGTAATAAACGATTATACTTCGCAACCCTTTCACTACGACAAAGAGAACCAGTTTTAATTTGCCCCGCACGGGTAGCTACCGCCAAATCAGCAATGGTAGTATCTTCGGTTTCCCCAGAGCGGTGACTGATTACAGAACGATAACCCTTACGAGTAGCCAAATGAATGGTTTCTAAGGTTTCGCTGAGAGTACCAATTTGATTTAACTTGATCAAAATTGCATTGGCAATACCCAAATCAATACCCTTTTGTAAACGGGTGGCATTGGTTACAAATAAATCATCCCCTACCAACTGAATTTTAGAACCCAATCTATCAGTCAAAACTTTCCAAGTATCCCAGTCATCTTCCTGTAGGGCATCCTCGATGGAAATAATTGGATATTTACCTACCAAATCCTCTAAATAATCGATAAACTCTTCGGAGGAATGCGCAGAGCCATCATAAACATATTGACCGTCTTTGTAAAACTCACTAGCTGCCACATCCATCGCCAAAGCAACCTGTTGCCCCGGTTTATAACCTGCTACCTCGATCGCCTGTAGAAGCAAGTCCAGAGCCTCTTGGTTGGAGCCTAAATTGGGAGCGTATCCCCCCTCATCACCTACCCCAGAGAGCAACCCTTTTTCCTTTAAGACCTTGCTCAAGGAAGCAAAAATTTCTGCACCCCAACGCAGAGCCTCGGAGAAAGTTTCCGCACCCACGGGCATAATCATAAACTCTTGGAAGTCCACATTATTATCGGCATGGGAACCACCATTTAAAACATTCATCATGGGTACAGGCAAAACATTGGCCAAGGGGCCACCCAAGTAACGGTATAGAGGTATTTGTAACTCAAGGGCGGCAGCTTTCGCATTGGCAAGAGAGACAGCGAGGATGGCATTAGCACCCAAATTTTTCTTGTTGGGGGAACCATCACGGTTAATCATAGCCGTATCGATGCCCACTTGATCAAAAGCATCAATATCAAGTAATTCAGGGGCAATTTTTTCTCTGATGTTGCGTACGGCTTTTAAAACCCCATTACCACCGTAGCGATTAGGATCTCCATCTCTCAATTCGTGGGCTTCAAAGCTACCAGTAGAGGCTCCACTAGGCACTTGCGCCATACCGACGACACCACTTTCTAAACGTACTTCCGCTTCAACGGTGGGGCGCCCACGGGAGTCTAATATCTCCCTAGCTTCGATTTCTTCAATCAACATGGAATCTTGTTCTAGCATTTATTTATATACCTTCTCGATGACCTTGTCTATTATTAAATAAAACTAACTTTTACGATAGTCAGTTAGGTAAAAATTATCTAACTTAGTCTTAATGTAATTCATATATTTGATCGTGATGAACAAAATTTATTTTGTTGTTAACTCCAATAAGGTATCTACAAAGGTAGGGTAAGAGATAGAAGCGGCTTCGGCTCGATGGATGGTGGTTTGTCCTTTTGCCATCAAAGCGGCGATCGCCAAGCTCATAGCGATACGATGATCGGTAAAACTATCTACGTCGGCACCATTGAGGGGGTTTCCCCCTGTGATTTCTAAACCGTCAGGAAATTCAGTAATTTTTGCCCCCATCTTGCCTAATTCTAACGCCATTACCGCAAGGCGATCGCTCTCTTTTACCCTCAATTCCTCTGCATCTTTAATTTTTGTCGTTCCTTCTGCAAAACAGGCCGCCACGGCTAAAATAGGTACTTCATCAATGAGACGGGGAATTATAGCTCCCTCGATGGTACAACCCTTTAACTGACTAGACTTCACCCGTAAATCTGCCACGGGTTCCCCCGCTGCTTCCCTTTGGTTTTCTAGGGTAATATCCGCCCCCATCATCTGTAAAGCCTCCAAGATGCCCACACGGGTAGGGTTTACCCCCACATTTTCGATCAATAAATCTGAATTAGGTGCGATCGCCCCTGCCACCAACCAAAAGGCCGCCGAGCTTATATCCCCCGGTACGATTACCTTTTGCCCCATAAGGGGGGTTTTACCTTCAATGGTAACGCTGTTAGTATCTGGATCGATGTCCAATTTTGCCCCAAAAGCCCGTAACATCCTTTCGCTATGATCCCGTGATAGAGCAGGTTCGGTAACGGTTGTTTTCCCTTCACTCATCAACCCTGCCAACAAAATACAGGATTTTACTTGTGCGCTGGCAATGGGGGAATGGTAATGGATGGGTTTTAAATTTTGTCCGATTACCGCTAGGGGGGCGTTTTGATTATCTTTTCTACCGTAGATTAATGCTCCCATCTGTTGTAAAGGTTTTACTACCCGAGACATAGGGCGAGAGCGTAAAGAGTTATCCCCTGTGACGGTGAAAAATTTGCCTGGTTGAGATGCCAATAAACCTAACATTAGGCGCATGGTAGTGCCTGAATTACCTGCATCCAAGATGTCTATGGGTTCTTGTAATCCTTTATCGCCAATGCCTTCGACGATTACTTTTTCTGTGTTTAAATCTGATATGGTTGCCCCCATGGCCTGAAAACATTTTGCCGTACTACGGGGATCTTCCCCTAACAATAACCCTTCGATGGTAGTTTGTCCAGAGGCGATCGCCCCTAACATCAAAGCACGGTGGGAAATGGACTTATCCCCCGGGATAGAAATATTACCCCTCAAACCATCACTATTATGCTCAATTACCAATTGGTCTTCTTGGGGGGTTTTAATCAGTTTAATCACAGTAAAATCAACATCTCCGAACATTAACTAAGATTCAAATTTTACCAGAATCGGTGAGCTATGGCTTAGGAATTATCCATTATTAACTATCCACTCTTAATTCCGTGAAAACTAATTTTAACAATATCTTCGGAAACAAAACCAAAATATCAAGCTAACCTAAAAGTGTAATAAGTACAAAACATAAACATTTTTATGACTAAAAGAACCTTTGGAGTCATTGGACTAGCTGTAATGGGCGAAAACCTAGCTCTTAACGTAGAAAGTAGGGGCTTTCCTATCGCCGTTTATAACCGTAGCCCTGACAAAACAGAAAACTTTATGGCCACTAGGGCAAAAGATAAAGACGTAAAAGCGGCCTATTCCTTAGAAGAATTCGTAAAAACCCTCAAACGTCCTCGCAAAATCTTGGTAATGGTAAAAGCAGGAGGCCCCGTAGATGCCGTCATTCAACAGCTAAAACCCCTCCTCGAAGAAGGAGATATGATTATTGATGGTGGTAACTCCCTCTATGAAGACACCGAAAGACGTACCAAAGAATTAGAAGCCACAGGGTTAGGCTTTATGGGTATGGGTGTAAGTGGTGGTGAAGAAGGCGCCCTTAATGGCCCTTCTCTCATGCCTGGGGGTACCGAATCCGCCTATCAAGATTTAGAGCCTATCCTTACCAAAATTGCTGCCCAAGTGGATGATGGCCCTTGTGTTACTTATATTGGGCCTGGAGGCGCTGGGCATTATGTGAAAATGGTACATAATGGCATCGAATATGGCGATATGCAGTTGATTGCTGAAGCCTATGATTTACTTAAAAATGGCTTAGGTTTGAGGAATGAAAGACTCCATGAAGTATTTAGTGAATGGAATAAAACCGAGGAATTAGATTCTTTCTTGATTGATATTACCGCCAATATTTTCCCGAAAAAAGATCCCGAAACTGGCAAACATCTCATTGATTTAATCATGGATGCAGCGGGGCAAAAGGGTACGGGGCGCTGGACTGTGGTAAGCTCTTTGGAGTTGGCTGTACCTATTCCCACCATCTATGCAGCGGTCAATGCTAGGGTAATTTCAGGTTTTAAAGATGAACGAGTCAAAGCCTCTCAAGAATTGAAAGGAGTTACTTCTGAGTTTACAGGGGATGTAGAGAGTTTTATTCCCAAGGTTAGGGATGCTCTGTATTGTTCCAAAATGTGTTCCTATGCCCAGGGTATGGCTTTGATTGCTAAGGCTTCCGAGGAATTTGGTTTTAATATTAATTTGCCCGAAGTTGCCCGAATTTGGAAGGGTGGTTGTATCATCAAGGCTGGATTTTTAGGTAAAATTAATAAGGCTTTTTCTGATAACCCTGATTTACCTAATTTACTCCTTGCCCCTGAGTTTAAACATAGTATGTTAGACCGTCAACAGGCATGGCGAGATGTGTTGATGATGGCTACTTCCATGGGTATTCCAGCCCCTGCGTTTAATGCTTCCCTCGATTATTTTGATAGTTATCGCAGTGAAAGATTACCTCAGAATTTGACCCAAGCCCAAAGGGATTATTTTGGAGCCCATACCTACGAGCGCACCGATAAACCCCGTGGAGAATTTTTCCACACAGAATGGATGGATGGTTAATATATAGGGTGTTGGGTATTAGGTGTTAGGTTGAGGTTTTTTTGATTTAAAAGTTTAACTATGTTATTAATTTAGTAGTATTTTTATTCAAGATTTACCTTCAATGGGAAAAATATTTTTTATTTTTCCTTGAACTATCTATGACAGTTCGTTATAATAGTTAACCGTTATAAGATAAGGCTCGGTAGCTCAGTAGGTTAGAGCAGGGGACTCATAAGCCCAAGGTCGGCAGTTCAAATCTGCCTCGAGCCATCCTCAAGGGGTCATTTAATCCCATTCTCAGGGTTGGTTAATTCTCTTTAAAAGACAATAAATCAATAGATTGACTGTTATTTGTTTTCAAATTGTTATCAGTCAATCCTCAACGATTTTATAGGTGTTTCAAAATAGGGCGTTGCTGATTTTAGGTATGAAAAAGACTAAAAGTACATCTTGCTAAGGGACAAAAAGGTATTAGAGTTGTTGCGAAATAGTAGGGGATAGCTTTAATGTTGAATATTAAATAAAGTTAATGGGATCTTTCTTAACAGGTGGGTGTTAACTGTAATATCTTTTTTTCTGGGCTTACTACCGCTAGATTTTTACGGGTGTGTCTTTTCTTTTTTCCTGAGTAATTTTCTCTTTGTTTTTCCTTGTCTTGTAGTCGATTAATCGGTCTTTCCACCCCGTCAATCATCACTCTTTCCACATCTGAAAAATATTCCCTGAACCCTTGAATTATGCTAATTTTCCTTTTTGGCAATACCTTTTTTTCACTTAATGTTTTTTCTAAAACCTCTTGTAGTTTATGACTCCATCAATAGGCTTGACTTCGGTCACAATCAAAGAGAATAGCGGCTAAATCAAATGTTGGATAACATTTTAAATAAAATAGAATATAGAAAAGTTTCTGTTCAATTGTTTTGAGATGAGATTTTCGACCCCCGCCAAAGCGTTTTTGACGAGGAGAGTCACTTTTTTGTGATAGTGAAAGATAAACCGACTCAAAACTGACTAATAAATCATCAAATGCCTTGCGATTCAATCCTGTGGTAGCTCTGAGGAGTCGATCTTGATTAAGTATTTTGTCAATATTTAACATTTTACTTCTTTCTACTTAGTCAGTTTTCTCTATTATCTCCTACTTCACAACAACTCTATTAACAATCCCAAAGAGGCAATACCAACACTGGCTAATAAACTAAAAGGCTTACAAATTTTATTTTTGTAGGGGGATAGAAATATCGGCGTTGTTTTGATTTACTTTCATTGCGTGTAATATATTGGAGTACAAGTTTACAAACTGACCATACCCGTAAAGTAGCAAAGTACAACTACAATTTGTCAACATTTCAGTATAAAGAAACACTACTCCACCTTCACAACAATTTGACCGCTCGTATAATAATTTTCCTGAGAAACCTGTGACATTTTGTAAATTTTTTGTTAACAATGGTAAATAGCAGTTCAAAAAAAAAGGGATTTATTTGTAAAAACCATTAAGATATATCCTTGAATCATGCTATATTAAGAAAAGTTAATGGTGTACTGGCTATATTGCTCAGTACGGAATCAGTTTTCTCTCATAAAACAGAGAAAGCATAAAAGTAAAACTTAAAAAGTTAAGAAAAGAAACATTATGACTATCGCAGTCGGACGCGCGCCAGCGCAAAGAGGCTGGTTCGAGGCCCTCGACGACTGGCTCAAAAGAGACAGATTCGTATTCGTAGGCTGGTCTGGAATCCTTCTTTTTCCTTGTGCCTATATGGCATTGGGTGGTTGGTTAACAGGCACTACTTTTGTAACCTCTTGGTACACTCACGGTTTAGCTAGTTCCTATTTAGAAGGTGCTAACTTCCTAACCGTTGCTGTATCTAGTCCTGCTGATGCTTTTGGTCATTCCATATTATTTTTGTGGGGGCCTGAAGCTCAGGGCGATTTTACCCGCTGGTGTCAAATCGGTGGTTTATGGTCTTTCGTAGCACTACACGGAGCCTTTGGTTTAATTGGCTTCATGCTACGTCAGTTTGAAATTGCTCGTCTTGTGGGTATTCGTCCTTACAATGCGATCGCCTTTTCTGGCCCTATTGCCGTATTTGTCAGCGTATTTTTAATGTATCCTCTAGGACAGTCTAGCTGGTTCTTTGCCCCTTCCTTCGGAGTAGCAGGAATCTTTCGCTTTATCTTGTTCCTACAAGGATTCCATAACTGGACTCTTAACCCATTCCACATGATGGGTGTAGCTGGTATTCTTGGGGGTGCGCTACTATGTGCCATTCACGGTGCAACCGTAGAAAATACCCTATTCCAAGACGGTGAACAAGCAAACACCTTCCGTGCATTTGAACCTACCCAGGCAGAAGAAACCTACTCCATGGTTACTGCTAACCGTTATTGGTCTCAAATCTTCGGTATTGCTTTCTCCAACAAACGTTGGTTACACTTCTTCATGTTGTTTGTACCCGTAACAGGCTTGTGGATGAGTTCTATTGGTATCGTCGGTTTAGCATTTAACCTTCGTGCTTATGACTTCGTATCTCAAGAGTTAAGAGCAGCAGAAGATCCAGAATTTGAAACATTTTATACCAAAAACATCCTATTAAACGAAGGGTTGCGCGCATGGATGGCGCCCCAAGATCAACCCCATCAAAAATTTGAATTTCCTGAGGAGGTACTTCCCCGTGGTAACGCTCTCTAATAGCTCCATAGGCGGTCGTGACCTACAATCTACTGGATTTGCTTGGTGGTCTGGTAATGCTAGACTTATCAACCTATCTGGAAAATTGTTAGGTGCTCACGTAGCCCACGCTGGTCTCATTGTATTTTGGGCCGGTGCTATGACTTTATTTGAAACGGCACACTTCATTCCTGAAAAACCAATGTATGAACAAGGTTTAATCCTTCTTCCTCACATTGCGACTTTAGGTTGGGGTGTCGGTGCTGGTGGTGAAATCACCGATACATTTCCTTTCTTCGTAGCTGGTGTATTACACATCATCTCTTCCGCCGTATTAGGTTTAGGTGGACTCTACCACGCTTTACGTGGTCCTGAAACCTTAGAAGAATACTCTAGCTTCTTTGGCTACGACTGGAAAGATAAAAACCAAATGACCAACATCATTGGCTATCACCTAATCCTTTTAGGTTTGGGTGCATTCTTACTCGTATTCAAAGCCATGTTCTTTGGTGGTGTATATGACACTTGGGCCCCTGGTGGTGGAGATGTTCGTATTATCACCAATCCTACCTTGGATCCTGGAACCATTTTTGGTTACTTGCTCAAAGCCCCCTTCGGTGGTGAAGGTTGGATCATGAGTGTGAACAACATGGAAGACATCATCGGTGGTCACATCTGGGTAGGTTTCATCTGTATCGGCGGTGGTATTTGGCACATCCTAACCAAGCCTTTTGGTTGGGCTCGTCGCGCCCTCGTTTGGTCTGGTGAAGCTTATTTGGCTTACAGCTTAGGTGCTTTATCCTTAATGGGATTCATCGCATCCGTTATGGTATGGTACAACAACACCGCTTATCCTAGCGAATTCTATGGTCCTACTGGTGCAGAAGCATCTCAGGCTCAAGCATTAACTTATTTAATCCGTGACCAACGCTTAGGTGCAAACGTGGGCTCTGCTCAAGGTCCTACTGGTCTAGGTAAATACTTGATGCGTTCTCCTACTGGTGAAATTATCTTCGGTGGTGAAACCATGCGTTTCTGGGACTTCCGTGGTCCTTGGTTAGAGCCTCTTCGTGGTCCTAACGGTTTAGATTTAGACAAAATCAGAAATGATATTCAACCTTGGCAGGTCCGTCGTGCGGCCGAATACATGACCCATGCGCCTTTAGGTTCTCTAAACTCCGTTGGTGGTGTAATCACTGACGTTAACTCTTTCAACTATGTATCTCCCCGTGCATGGTTAGCAACTTCTCACTTTGTATTAGCTTTCTTCTTCTTAATCGGTCACTTGTGGCACGCAGGACGTTCTCGTGCGGCTGCTGGTGGTTTCGAGAAAGGTATTGATCGTAAGAATGAGCCTACCTTATCCATGCCTGATCTTGACTAATATCTTTAGTCTGGTCTAGGACATAGTTAAAAAGGGTGCTGTAATACAGCACCCTTTTTTTGTTTTATTATGATACGGGACTGGGCGGAATCGAACCACCGGCCCAGTGCTTAGGAGGCACTTGCTCTATCCTACTGAGCTACAGCCCCAACTCTTAACATATTTTAACATAATATAAACCTGAAATCTATACCGCTATCCATTTCACACTCATTTATTGTGTTTTTTCCTGCAACCAAAGCTCTTTTTCATTACGCCTTGCACATTACTTTTATAATAGGAGGGGTAAAAAAATAAAGGGAAACCATAGAAATATAAATGATTAGAATTGGTAACGGCTATGATTTACATCGTTTAGTAGAGGGAAGAAAATTAATTCTTGGGGGAGTAAAAATTGAGCATTCTGTAGGACTTTTGGGCCATAGTGATGCGGACGTTTTAACCCATTCTATTATGGATGCTTTGTTGGGGGCTTTGAGTTTGGGTGATATTGGTCATTATTTTCCTCCTACTGATCCTCAGTGGGCTGGGGCAGATAGTATTAAGTTGTTGAAGGAAGTTTATAAGTTAGTAGGCGATCGGGGATGGTATGTGGTTAATATGGATAATGTTATTGTGGCGGAACGTCCTAAGTTAAAGCCCCATTTACCTGCTATGATTGACAGTTTAGCACGGGCTATGGACATTAACCCTGACCAAATTAGTATTAAGGCAACCACTAATGAGAAGTTGGACGCCATTGGTAGGGAGGAAGCTATATGTGCTTATACGGTTGTTTTATTAGAGTCTGTTAATGATTAATTATCTTCGGGGTGATGTAGTTTATATCCTCAGAACCCATAATAAGCGCATTATGTTGGTGTTGGAGCTTAATAATATTGGTTATGAAATTCAAATTTTTTCCCGATTTGCTCGGGAGATTGAGGAGAATGAGAATAAGAGGTTACAGGTTTTTACTCATTTGCAGATTCGGGATGATCAACAAATTTTGTATGGTTTTATGTCGGCGGCGCAACGGGATTTATTTCGCCAGTTGATTGGGGTTTCTGGTATTGGGGTTCAAAGCGCGATCGCCCTTATTGATACTTTAGGTTTAGAAGATTTGGTTCAAGCCATCGTTACGGGAAATGTCCGTATGTTATCCAAAACTCCGGGGGTAGGACAAAAAACAGCGGAAAGAATCGCCCTTGAGTTGAAAACAAAACTTTCTCAGTGGCGCATTGAAGCGGGAATTAACGTCAATCAAGAAAGGGTTTCTCCTCCTTCTGACATTTTGGCAGATTTAGAAATGACTCTCCTTGCCCTGGGTTATACCAAGGATGAAATTCAACAGGCAATCTCCGTCATTAGTCAGGATACCATTTTGCTTAAAAACCCCATGGTTGAGGAATGGATTAGAAGTGCGATCGCCTATTTATCCGCAGATATTAGTAATTAGGGGCTACTAACAAAGTGGAATTAATTGAGAGGGTAGGACATCGGAAAACTATTCTCCGACAGTGTGCCAAGCGAGGGCATAATCTTGGCTTGGTTGGTTAACCTGATTTTTGAAATGTACTTTAATTTGATATTGATCAGTTTTGGGAATGGGGCAGAAGATATGTTCTACACTGTCAACTTGGCTAACAGAGGAACAAATTACCTGATCATTTTCTGATACCAAATATAAATTTAAATCATTTAACCCCTTATCTATAAACACTTCTCCCATATCGTATATTTGATTATTGTTATAATCTCTCAATTGTACAAGGCGATTCCATGTGAGGGTTATAGCCACAAAACTCCCTGCCCTCAAAGGTTTTTCGAGATTATAATGATGATGATGGTTTACCTTTATGGAACTATAGCTCCAACCCATGGCGGGTACTGATTCTTCAGGCTTCCATTGCCCCGCTATTAATTGTTGATAAGCCCGATAAACGTTTAAATGCCCTGTACCCATTTCCATACTCATGGGAATAGCTGGATTTTGGTAGGCACTGGTTTGTAACCATGTTTGATTCTTTTGAGTTAAAACGGTGCGAGACATTCCCAAAAAATCACCGTTGCCATAGTCCTCTATCTTATCGGCGGAGTTGAGCAAAATTGCTTTCATCACTTCTTGGCGACGATAATCTAAGCTCCAATTATCAAAATTTCGGCCATAAATGCGATCGCCTCCTTCCTGTAAAAGTGCGATCGCCCCTGTGATATGAGGGGCGGCAAAACTCGTCCCCTGAATGTTTTGTAATTGACCTTCAATGTTGTAGGCTTGAATATTATTCCCCGGCGCCAGTAAAGAAACCCCTCTCCTACCTCCCACATTAACTTCTCTCTTTATCAATTCGCTCCCCATCTCATCACTACTAGATACACTGAGATTAGCAAAATCAACTTTACGAAAAACCCCATCTAATTTCATGGTGTAAGCTGTAGTAATACCATTGTAATGATCTGTGGGAATAGGGATGCCCCCTTTGCCCTGATTTCCTGCCACCACATATAAAACATTATGAACCCTTGCAGACCAATCCAAACATTGGGTAAATAATGCGTTACCATCTAATTGGGGTAATGGGCGATCGTCTCTCAATAACGACTCTCCAAAGCTTAAATTAATAGCTCTAACATCATGATTATTTTGCAAAGCAATATGTTGAGTTGTTAAACATTCCTCTGGTTGTGCATTTCTTCGTACAAAACCAATAGCCCCAGAATAAAGATGGGCAGACGGTGCCACCCCAGAAAAAGCCTTTTCGTTACCCACCATAATAGATGCCACCATGGCCGCATGATCATCAATGTATTGATTAGGCATCGCAACCATATTACGATAAAACAAACGAACAAGGGGTAAATTACGGTGAAAAGGGGGTAATTTATCAAGTCCAAATTGCATGGGGCGTCCAATTTCTACCTGCCCGATAGCGATTTTTCTTCCCCTCAAGTCGTAGGGTGGTTGATGAAGTCTTGTAGCGTTAATACCTACCTCTGATAAGGATTGATGTAATGCCCTAACAGGAAAACAAAACAAAGGGGGAACAATTCCCCATATCAAGGCTATCAGGATTCGCTTCATTAAGTTTTTAAAGGGTTAATAAGAAAAATTTGACAAAATACATTCCATCAAAGATTGATTGTAATGGTTATTTTTAAGAATGTCTATACTATCAGAGCGACTAAGAAAATAAAGAATAAATATTATTACAGGGACGCGTATTACGTCCCTGACTTTATACTAAAAAAAGCAATTTTATAAATTACGCTTGTTTGGGTACACGGGTAACAACTCTATCAATGAGTCCATAATTTACTGCTTCCTCGGCGGACATGAAGAAGTCTCTTTCGGTATCTTCTTCCATTTTTTCGAGGGGCTGTCCTGTATGGTTAGCCATATAATGGTTAAGTTGTTTTTTTAGATATAAAATCTCTTTGGCTTGAATTTCAATGTCCGTAGCCTGTCCTTGAGCGCCCCCTAGGGGTTGGTGAATCATGATACGAGAATTGGGCAAACTCATTCTTTTTCCTTTTGCCCCTGCACTGAGGAGAAAAGCCCCCATACTGGCGGCTAAACCCACACAGATGGTACATACATCGGGCTTAACTTGGTTCATGGTATCAAAAATACCTAATCCTGCGGATACTGAGCCACCAGGGGAATTAATATATAGATAGATGTCTTTTTCTGGATCTTCTGCTTCTAATAGTAGTAGTTGTGCAACGAGGGAGTTTGCTAGTTCGTCGGTTACTTGTTGTCCTAAAAATACGATTCTTTCTCTCAATAGACGAGAATAAATATCAAAGGCGCGTTCTCCTCTACCGGAGGTTTCTATTACGGTTGGTACCATGGAGTTTTCTTTTTTGTTTTTGTGTATTCTTGTTATTTCTGATTGTGACACAGATGTTAGCAATTGATAATTGGCAATGGATAATTGATAATGAAAATTAGGGAGAAATGAGTTGTTTTATTTGTTCGGTTACTTCGGGAATGGTAAGGTTATCGGTATTAATGACGATCGCATCGGGCGCTTGTTGTAAGGGGGCTAGTTCACGGGTACTATCTAATAAATCCCTTTGGGCGATGTCTTTTTCTAGTTGTGGAAGATCGATATTTTTTTCCCCCTGTTGTTGGAGATCGTGCGATCGCCTGATCGCCCTCGCCCTCACCGAAGCGGTGAGAAATATTTTTAAATCCGCATGGGGAAATACATTTGTTCCGATGTCTCTTCCTTCCGCAACGATGCCCCCCTGTTGTCCATAGGCTTGTTGCAGTTTCACTAATTTATCTCTCACGGCTTTTTGGGAGGCAATTTGAGAGACATTTTTCGTCACGGCAGGGGTACGGATGGCGGTAGTAACGTCCTGCTGATTAACTTTTACCACAACAGGTAGTTTTAAATCATCATGGGGAAATAACTCTATGTTTGCTTTTGCCACCTCAAGGGCGATCGCCTCTGTGTCCTCCAGGGCTATTTTCTTGTCCATTATCAGCCATGTAATGGCACGATACATGGCCCCCGTGTCGAGGTACAATAAGCCCAACTCTTGGGCTATTTTTCGGCTAATGGTGGACTTTCCAGCCCCCGCAGGACCATCAATGGCAATAATAGGTTTTTTTACTTTTAACATTAAATTATCAATTAAACGGGTAGTACCACAATAAGCGGCGATCGCCATTAATCCTTTGTCCTCAATAGTTTCCAAAGGCTCAAGATTAACAGGATCAACAATTTCCAAATATTGTACCTTGATTGTCGGAACTTGTTCCAACTCCCTCATCGCCTTACTAATTAACCCCTTAACTTGTCTTTCCCCCGCCAAAAAAGCCACATTAGCAGTCTTTAAACTGCCATATAACACCTTCGCTTTATCCTTTTCTTTAGGAGTTAAATATTGATTTCTTGAACTCATGGCCAACCCCGAATCCTCCCTAATGATAGGGCAAGATTCTATTTTTACAGGGATAAATAAATCATTAACCATACGCCGAATTATCGCCACTTGTTGCGCATCCTTTCGCCCAAAAAATGCCACATCAGGCTGCACCAAATTAATTAACTTAGTGACAATGGTAGCTACTCCCTGAAAATGTCCCTCTCTATATCTCCCACACAATCTCGACATCATGAACACAGGAGGATTAACAAAAGTGGTATTTCTTTCTAGGGTTTTCATATCCACTTCAGAAGGAATAAATAAAACATCAACCCCCAAATAGCGACATATTTGCTCATCTTTTGCCAACTGTCGAGGATACTTATCTAAATCTTCATTTACCCCAAACTGCAAAGGATTGACAAAAATACTTACCACCACAAAATCAGTAGATAGTCTTGCCCGTTTAATCAAACTTTCATGACCATTATGTAATGCTCCCATGGTTGGCACAAAGCCGACTTTTTTTTGATTAACCGCCGCTAATATTTTTCTTAATTCTGGTATATCACAAACTATATACATGAAATATATTTTTTATTATTAAAACTGTAGCTTAAGTAAGTAGGCATAATTAAATCTATTTAGGCAAGGGGTTTAAAACTCTTGTTCATAAGAGTCTTAATAAATGTTTTTCTTTATAAGAAACTCCATTAATTCACAAAATTTAGCTAATATTTTAATCACTCTTATGATATGGTCAAGGGCGATCGCCCTTAAGGATACTTTTTGCTTTATTTTTTAATCCCTGCCAATAATCTTTTTTCCGAGTTTCCACAGAAACAGGTGTTTCTTCCCCTAAATAACGATAGTGTTTCCATAACTCATAATATGGGCCTCCAGACTTTAAAGGAACCCCCGCCCAGTGAACATATTTCAAGGGTTTTTCCCCGTCATAGAGTATCTTATCTTTCTGCTCAAAATGAGGAGAACCAGCCCAATTTCCAGGCTCATTATCACTTAGTTTAACCAAATTCAACCTTTTTTTAGTGCTTTTTAAAATTAAGTAATTTAAAATAGGTTGGTCTGTAGTTTTTTGAGAAAAATCAAAATATTCTCGGTGATTAGAACATTCTGTCAGTAGTTCATACAACTTATCTTCCGTAAAAATTCCTTTTTTAGAAGCCCAAAAGCCACTATTAAATACATCTTCTAATTGTTGAGATGAAAAGATATTCTTTTCGAGTACTGTAGAGGAAAATATATCATCTAATTTTCTACCTTTAAAATGATAGTCACAGTTTAAAAAATCATACTCTTGTAAATACTTTAAATTATCAATAATTTTTTCAAAAACAATAATATCAGTATCAATATATAAAAATTCATCTAAAGGACCAAACCACTGCACAAGTTTACGCATCTTATTTGGCAATGCCAGAAAATCTCGATCAAAAATATTGGCAATTTTGTCAGTAAAGTTATTGATAAAATCTAAATCTGGAAATAATTTAACTCCATGTTTTTCTGATAAGCATTTAGCTACTTCTTGGTAATTATCATCAAAAGGAATCAAAAAAATATTAGTTTCTTCGTCATATAATCTAATACTATTAAGTAAAGCTATACTATTATCAATTACCTTGTCGTTAGCTACAATATAAATTCCTTTCATATAAACCTACACAAATTATTAGAATACTTAATAATGGATTAATTCTATTATTAATTTTCCCATGAAAAAAAGACCCCAGTAATTAGCTGAGGTAGATTTTTACTTATTTTTATTCTTCAATAGAAAATATAAAACTAAGCATATTTGGACGGGTAAAAGCACAATATAAGACTTAATAAAAGGATAGGAAATATCTAAACTAGAAAAAAATATTAGATAACTACCGCCACTAATAAAAAGAAAAAGTTTTGCGCTAATGTTATTAATTTTTAAACTTTTCATGAATTAAAACCAAGGTTGTTTACCGTTGAGGTACATGTTATAAAATTCTTTGTCAGTCTTCATTAAATAAATTACCCCCTCCACAATGCCGATAATTCCTGTTATGGCAGCACCAAAACCACAGGTAAGAACACTGACTAAGAGTAGGATTATTCCCTCTTGATTATAGCCAAGGATAAATTTGTGTATTCCAAAAGAACCAAGCAGAATACCACAAATACCTGCTGCCATTTTTTTACTTTGAGCTTCTGAAGCATTAAATTCAGTCATTTTTTTGATTCCTAATACTGATGAGATTCTAGTATGATTTGTAAAGAAGATTTGCTAGAGGAGATGAAAAAAAACTTTCTGTTAATTCTCCTGTACTGTAAAGAAAGATAAGTTTACTCAAATAATAAACCAAAATTAAAGACAAAATCAAGTATTGTAACTTTTTATTTTGTACTAATTTTATATACTGTGCTTTAATTTGTTTTTTTCTTAAAATTTCTAATAGTAAGTGAACTGAAGAAATAATAAAAATAATAAATAATAAAGGTCCAAATAAATGATAATAGAATGATTCACCAATCCTACCGTGAGCCATGGCTAAAAAAGATCTTGTCAATCCACATCCGGGGCAAGGAATACCTGTAAAGGCTAAAATAATACAAGAAAACGGAGATTGTTGTTCTGTAACTTTGAGGAAATATGAGGCAATAATAGGAGAACTTAATATTAAGATACTGAGAGATCGCCCATAAAGACCATACTTAGAAATTGGAATTGTAGTAAAACGAAACATTAAAATTAATTGAAAATTATTTACGGCATTTATATTTTAAGTTCTAGGCAACATTTTAACGACTCAATGATTAAGTAATGATTAAAAATTAATAAAAGATTTTACCCCATCAAAGTAACAACAATTTATTACTTAAAAGCTCAATAATACCTGAAGCCGTGAACACAAGATCTCTTTTTGCATATTCTAAAGATTTTGAGAGGTACTGAATTAGGATATAGCTTAGGATGGAAAAAGTGTTAGAGAAAACGAATTTATTTTAAATCAATAGGAAATCTGAACATCTTTAAATAAATATTAGATAGTTGATTCATGATTGAATCGAACACGTAAGTATTTCTAGTCATAATGAACCTTTAACATGTTTTCTTTGTCTGTAGGGGTGATGCTACTAAAGATAATAAAGAAATTGTTGGTAGCAGTGTTGTAAGTAAAAATTGAGAATGTATAAACTAAATATCAATAACAAAGGAAAAATGGCGATCGCCCTTGTGTCTTTAACAGGATTAGCCTTCGTCAGTAACAATGCTGTATCTCAGCATTTAGCCAGAGTTTTCGATAATGTAGCAATTTCCTCCGCTCAAGCCCAGACATCCCCATCTCCTACACCCCAAGAACAACCTGATATTGTTCCTCTCGATCTACTTTTGCAACAATCTGGAGCGAATAGTATTGTAATTGAAGATAATAGAGCTGTTGGTGTCTTTGATGATGGCAGAGAAATTCCCCTTGCTGATGGCACTTATAGAGGTGAAGGAATCATGTTCACCGTAGAAAATATGACCGTCACCAGTTGTGAAGGTTGCGAAGAAGAAGGACAATCCTTATCTGCTGAGTATTGTGTGGGCGGTAGTTGTGACAACCAAACAGAAACAGAGGTAAGACCTCAAGGAGATATTTTTAGTCCCACTTCACCCACTCAAAGCCCCACTAACTCTGCTCCTGTACCTCCTGCCAGTGAGCAACAGAGTCCTATGGATGAACCAGGAATTTCTCCCTCTGTAGAACCTATTAACCCTAACCCTAGCAATCCTTATTAAGGAGATCATAAAAAGTTGTTAGCTTAATCAAATTCTATTCTTTACTTTAAAAACTAGCTCCCTACATTATGGGGAGCTTTTTTATTAGAATAATTTATTCTGCTAACATTTCTTCCTCTTGACAAATCAGGTGATTATTAAATAACATGGGCGAAAAATACTTTTTATAAAAATTAAAATTTTCTGTGATGAATGCTAATCAAATTTTCAAAACATTAGTTCTCTCAACTCCCCTTGTTATTGCATCTATTTTCGTAAGTTTTGGGGAGTCTAGCTCCTCTGTTAAAGCTCAAGAAATCAGATTTAGGAGTAGTGTCGAAAGAAGTGTATTCACCACGCAGGAAAATGCTCCAGTAGAATATCCCAATTTAGAGAAAAACGAATTTGGAGACTACATCATGAATTTTACCGATGAAGAAAGCGATGAAGCGGTAAGGTTATTTGGTTGTGATTGTGTTTCTTCTATCAATGCTGTTAGGAAAATGAGAGGTATGACGACCACCGCCGAAGGCACTCCCCTAAATCCTGATACTAGAATTGCCGCTTGTCCTCATCGACAATTTTTTGGAGTTTAATGGTTGGTTTTAAAGGGAAATTTTATTTAGGCTTGGTAAAATGGTATCCAGTGCCTTTTTTTATTTTAATCAAGGGTTAACAGATAGGGGAGAAGTCCCAGCATTGTGATACCCTAGAAGGTGTGACGAAATAATAAAACCATTATCAAATTCACCTAGAAAGCAACGACTGCCCCAGAGAATATGTCTAACCCAATACCTTTTCGAGAGTTTACGGCTTTAAAACAAGCGGGATTTTTTGAAAATTTAAAACAGCCTCGTTTCAGCGGCCAACTATTATTAACCGGAACTCGTAATAAATGGGTATTTTATCTCTATTTAGGTCGTATTGTCTATGCCACGGGGGGACATCATCCCAATAGAAGATGGCGCCGTAATTTGGTGGCAAATCTACCCCATATTCCTTCTCACATGGGAGCTATTCAAAATGACATTAATCAGTTACAGTTGGATGAGCAGAATAATTGTTGGGAGTATGAGCTTTTATGCTTTTGGGTAGATCAACAAAGGATTACCTTAGAACAGGCGGCGAAAATGATTCGTCAAAATATTATTGAGGTTTTATTTGATGTCACCCAAGCGATGCAGGTTACTTGTGAGCTAAAACCCGATCGCACTTTACCCTTTTCATCTCGTTTGGTGTTAATAGATGCTGAACAGGTTATCACAGAGGCTCAGAAGGCGTGGCACGCATGGCAGTCCGCCAAAATTGCCGATCGCTCCCCAGACATGGCCCCTGTTATCACCCAACCCCAAGAGTTGGAGCAACAAACCAATCCCCAGGTATATCAAACCCTCACTCAATTATTAGATGGACAACAAACTTTGCGGGATTTGTCCGTACGTATGAAACGGGATGTTTTGACGGTGACTCGCTCTTTGTTACCCTACGTACAAAGGGGTTTGGTCAGACTCATCGAAATTGGAGATATTCCAGCCCCTTCTCTGCCTATCCAAAATGATGGAGATGATGATTTATCCGCCAACAGCAACATTACCATTGCTTGTGTGGATGACAGTCCTTTGATTTGTCAAACCATGGAAAAAATTATCACGGGGGCTGGTTATTCCTTTATCGGTATCAATGATGCCCTAAGGGCGATCGCCATTTTACTAGCCAAAAAACCAGACCTCATATTTTTAGACTTGATAATGCCCAACGCTAACGGCTACGAAATCTGTAGTCAACTAAGAAAATTAACCTTCTTCAAACATACCCCTATCGTAATTTTGACAGGAAATGATGGCTTAGTAGATAGAGTGAGGGCGAAAATGGTCGGCTCATCAGATTTTATCGGTAAACCCGTAGATAGAGCCTTAGTATTAGAAACTATTAAAAAACATCTAAAAATCGGGGTATCCTAAGAGAGAGATAGTAATTAGACTATGGAAAAGGAAAAGATTGCTATATCATTGTTATGGTTTGAAGATAAATATTATGATTAATTTATAGAGGTTAATAAGCAATATGGCAAATGTATTAATAGTTGATGACTCGTCCACCGAGAGAAAGATATTAGTAAGTTATTTACAAGAAATTGGCGTTTCTATTACCACCGCAGAAAGTGGAGAAGAAGCCCTCACTAAAATCTCTCAAATTAACCCAGACTTAATCATACTTGATGTGGTTTTACCAGGTAAGAGTGGCTTTGAAATTTGTAGGGAAATAAAATCTAACGATAACACCAACAAAATCCCCATTATTATTTGTTCCACGAAAGGTAGTGAAATGGATAAGTTTTGGGGTATGAAACAGGGGGCAGATGCCTATTTACCCAAACCTGTAAATAAAGACGAATTATTTAGCACTGTAAAAAAATTGACGGCATAAAATATTTTTTTGAGGGAATATGGTGAGAAATTAATTCTCAGCTACCCTCTATATAATTATGGAATCAACCATGGACAATCAATCAAACCTATCCTTTTCTATTAATAAAGACACTACCTCCTCTCAAGCGTCCCAATTTTTAAGATTTGTATTACTACCCGACACTAACTTGATGGTTAGTTTGTCACAAATTGCTGCCGTACTCAAAATTCCCTTTGGAAAAATTGTTCCCGTGCCTGATATGCCTAGTTGGGTGATGGGGGTATATAACTGGCGGGGGGAAATCGTCTGGATGATTGACTTAGGGCAATTATTGGGGTTTACCCCTTGGTATGAGCAATCGGTGACGGCTTCTAATCATAAAGCGGTGGTAATTCACCCTAGTAACCAAAACCTGAAAACTTTAAGCACAGGGGAGTTAGTGGGTTTGGTGGTAAGTGATGTTCAAGATATTGAAATGTGCCATACTGATAACTTACATTCTCCCCCAGCTTCTGCTATCACCCCAGAATTAGCTCCTTTTTTACGGGGATATTGGATTAAGGATAACGGTGAAATTATCGTCACGGTGGATGGAGATTCTATTTTTGCGGCTATGCCTAGGGAGTAAATGAGGGTAGGAATCATCGGTTTAGGTTTGATTGGTGGCTCTTTGGGGCTAGATTTGACGGCGAAAGGGTACGAGGTGATAGGAGTCTCAAGAAACCCTGAAACCTGCTCCAAGGCTCTGAGAAAGGGGGTAGCCAGTACATCGGGAGTAGATTTTAGTTTGCTCAAAGGTTGTGATATGGTAGTCATTGCCACCCCCATAGAGTATATTCTTCCCACCCTTAAAAATTTAGTTCCTTATTTGTCGCCCCATACGGTGGTAACGGATGTAGGCTCGGTAAAGGAGTCTATTGTGGCTTCTGCTCAAGAAATATGGTCAAATTTTGTCGGTAGTCATCCCATGGCGGGTACTGCTAATAGTGGCATTGATGCGGTGGAAAAGGATTTGTTTAAAGATGCGCCCTGTGTTATTACTCCTAATGATAATACCAGTGTAAGGGCGATCGCCCTTGTGGAAAAAATGTGGCTCTCGGTGGGATGCAAAATATTAACCACAACTCCCACCATTCACGATCAAGCGGTGGCTTGGATTTCCCATCTACCTGTGATAATCAGTGCCAATTTGATTTACAGTTGTCTAGGAGAAAAAGACGAAAAAGTAAGAATATTTGCCGAAAAAATAGCTAGTTCAGGTTTTAGAGATACCAGCCGAGTAGGAGGAGGAAACCCAGAATTAGGCTTAATGATGGCAAAAAATAATCAAAAAAATGTCCTTAATAGTCTTAAAGAATATCAAAACAAATTAGATACTATTATTAATAATATAGAATCTAATAACTGGTCAGAAATTGAACAATTGTTAAAGACTACTCAGACGAAAAGAAATGATTTTTTGATTGATAACTAATACTTAACCTCAGTTCGAGATAATAGTTGTAAGTATTATTAGGTTTAAAGTGACTGGTTGTAGGTTTAGAATACAACAAGCCTTTATTAGGCTATCAAGGAACTAAATACCAGATACCTGTCACCTTTACAAGACTATAAATTTTATCCTGAACTAGGGCGTGTCATCAAATAGAAGAGAATAACAGATAAAATAAGGATGATAGTAATTGTGACAAAAGTGAGGATATGGTAGAGATGCGCAGGTATGGTTTGAGAGACGATCAATGGGAAAAAATTAAAGATTTATTACCGGGTCGATTTGGTACAGTGGGAGTCACCGCCAAAGATAATCGACTTTTTGTCGAAGCGGTATTGTACAGGTATCGAGCTGGTATTCCTTGGCGAGATTTACCTAGTCGATTTGGTGATTTTCGAGTGGTTCATACTCGTTTTAGTCGTTGGAATAAAAAAGGTGTCTGGGAAAAGGTTTTTCAAATTTTGGCAGGAGATAGTGACGATGAATATGCCATGATTGATTCAACCATAGTAAGAGCACACCAGCATAGTGCTGGTGCAAAAGGGGGGATAAAAACGAGGAAGCAATAGGTCGAAGTAAAGGAGGTTTAAGTACAAAAATTCATACTACGGTTGACGCATTAGGTAATCCTACAGGTTTTTTCCTCACCGGAGGACAAAAATGTGATTTGGACGGTGCAGATGTTTTACTAAAAGAAATAAAGGCAGATATTTTGTTAGGGGACAAAGGTTATGATGCGGATGAAAGAGTTCTGGAAAAGCTAAAGAAGCAGGATAAAATAGCGGTTATTCCACCAAAAAGAAATAGAAAAGAACAACGAGAATATGATAAGTATTTATATCAAGCAAGACATTTGATTGAGAACTTTTTTGCCCGATTAAAACAATATAGAGCCATAGCCACTAGGTATGATAAACGAAAAATAAATTTTCTTGGTGCTATTTATCTAGCCGCAGTCGTTATATGGCTTAATTGATGACACGCCCTAGAGTTACTCACATTCATTATGATTTATTAATACTACGAGGATCAAGGGCATCCCGTAAACCATCCCCAAGGAGATTAAAAGATAAAACCGTCAAAATAATTAACACCGCAGGGGGAATAATTAACCATGGTTGTAAGACGATGATAGAGGCATTAGACGCAAGGGAAAGTAAGTTACCCCAGCTGGGATCTGGTTGTTGAATCCCTAAGCCAATGAGGCTTAATACCGACTCCGCAACGATAAAGCTAGGAATGGATAGGGTGGCAGAGATGACGATGTAGGTGGCAGTTTGGGGCAGTATATGACGAATGATAATATAAAATGGACCCGCCCCGATCGCCTTTGCTGATTGCACAAATTCCTGCTCTTTAATAGATAATACCTGACCCCTGATTACCCTTGCTAAACCAGACCATCCGATAAAAGAAGTAATCAAAACAATTAATAAAAACCGTTGCGCACTACTCAGGCTTGGGGGTAATACCGCCGCGAGAGCAACTAATAAGTAGATACCTGGTATGGTCATCAAAACCTCTACCAATCGCATCAAAACACTGTCTATCCAGCCACCAAAATAACCCGCAATACCCCCAACAAACATCCCTAAAGGGAAAGAAATAGCAATACCAATTAAGCCAATAAAGAGGCTTATTCTACCCCCAAAAAGGATACGACTGAATTGATCTCTTCCTTGTTCATCGGTGCCTAAAATATTAATTTTACCTTCTCCAATTGTCCCAAATAAACGACGGGTAAAGGTAAATCCTCCAAAAATTTCTCTTTCTTCAAAAGTAGGAGGAAGGGGCAATTTTATTTGTAAAAATTGATAGGGTGTACCCTTGATAAAAAAGCGAATGGGTGATGGGTTTTCCCAATCTACTTCTAAGAGGCGATCGCCAGTATTCAAATCCGTAGGGCCTTGGGTAGTAGGATAAACGTGGGGTGCAACTAATTCCCCTTGCTGATTGCGTAAATAAATTTTGGTGGGAGGTAATAAAGAGCCATCATTTTGCGATGTATAGGGACTATAGGGAGCAATAAAATCTGCAAAAATAACTGCTACATAGAAGATTATTAAAACAACTGCCCCAATTTTTGCCAAAGGATTCTTTTTAAGTTTACGCCACCAATTCATATTTTTTTGTATTATTAAATATTTGTAATTATAAGTTTTTTTACTGTTATGCTGGATAATATTTTTATGTTTTAGGAGTTTTTTAATAAAGCAAGAAAAATATTCTTATATATCGTAAAAACTAATTATTTTAAACAAAAGCAAACATAAAGTTTTTTAGAGCTATGGGTATATTTAATCATAAAAATAAAAATCTTAACAATAATTTTTGCTAAATTGACTCAAAAGTGTTTTATCCTATGGACATAAAAAACATGATAACAAATAGAAAAAATACCCATGACAACAAATAATAAAAAAGGCGCCCTAGGAAAGTTTGTGGCAGATTTTCGTACATTTATCATACGAGGAAATGTCATTGATTTAGCCGTGGCCGTGGTTATCGGTGCAGCCTTTGGACGTATTGTTAATTCTTTGGTGGAAGATGTTATTACCCCCCTAATTCTCAATCCTGCCATTCAAGCGGCAGGGGTAGATAGACTAGAAGAATTAAGTTATGGTGCGGTGAGATATGGACTATTTATTTCTGCGGTGATTAACTTCTTAGTCATTGCTTTTTGTTTATTTCTATTAATTCGCTCTTTTGAATCTCTAAAAAGAAAATTGGAACGGAAACAACAAATTGCAGAAGCGGAAGCAGAGGCAGTGGCAGAAGAAGAAATTAACGCTGAAATTGTAGCTCAAGAAAATCTCATTAAAGCTATTGAGAAATTAACAGACACCATGAATCAAAAAATAAATAATGGGTAATATTTTTGTTTTATGGAAATGAGCAAAGTAAATTAAAGTTTATCTGGTTTGCTTTACTTTAAATGTTGTGGTGGGTATTAATTATCACCCACCATCTAAAACTAACTATTTATTGACAGCCATTTCGGGTTTATCACTAAAAAAAGTATCTAAAACTCTTTCAGCAATTTGAGGACTGGTTAAACCTAAATCCGCAAAAGACTGTGCTGGGGTGGCATGATCTACTAAAATATCAGGTACACCGATACGCTTAACAGGTACATTAATATTATGTTCCATTAATGCTTCGAGTACCGCAGAGCCAAAACCGCCCATTATACAACCTTCTTCGAGGGTGACTACCTTACCAATCTTTTCGGCTAAAGGTATGATTAATTCAGTGTCAAGGGGTTTAACAAAACGGGCATTAATTACCGTTGCTTCTACTCCATGCTCACTTAAAATTTCAGCAGTTTGCATGGCGTTATTAACCATTGAACCATAACCGAGCAACAAAACATCATCCCCATGACGTAAAATTTCCCCTTTGCCGATGGGAATTTCTTCCCAACCTTCTTCGGCTAGAGGTACACCTAAACCATTACCACGGGGGTAACGCATGGCGATCGCACTTTCCTTGTATTTAATACCAGTAACAGTCATTCTCTGTAACTCCGCCTCATCCTTGGGTGCCATAATCACCAAATTAGGAATACAACGGAGATAAGCAATATCATACATTCCTTGGTGAGTAGGACCATCAGCCCCCACAATTCCAGCCCTGTCTAAACAGAAAAACACAGGAATTTTTTGGATACAAACATCATGGATAATCTGATCATAAGCCCTTTGGAGGAAAGTAGAATAAATTACCGCCACAGGAGTCATGTTTTCACAAGCTAAACCAGCGGCCAAGGTGACGGCGTGTTGTTCCGCAATACCCACATCGATATACTGTTTAGGTAACTTCTGCTGTAACTTATCCAAACCCGTACCCGTAGCCATGGCTGCGGTAATACCAATAATTTTAGGATCATTTTCTGCCAAGGTGGTGAGGGTGTGGGCAAAAACCTTAGAATAACTAGGAGGCTTGGGTTTATTAGAAGGAATAGGCTTACCTGTGGTAAGATTAAAAGGACTTTGGGCATGATAACCCACTTGGTCTTTTTCTGCCATAGAATAACCTTTACCCTTGACAGTGACAACGTGGACAAACACAGGGCCTTTTACCTTATGGGCTTTATGGAAAGTATTGAGCAACTCTGTAATATTATGACCATCCACAGGACCAAAATAGGTAAACCCTAATTCCTCAATTACCGCCCCTACCTTGGGCATAGCAAGGCGTTTCATGGCTTCCTTTAGGTTTTTCATTTCAGGAGAAAGATTTTCACCATCGCCAAAGAATGGGAAATGTTTAAATTGCTCCTCAATATTACCAGTTAAAAATTGAATGGGATCTGATAAACGTACCTTGTTAAGATAACGAGAAATAGCCCCCACATTGGGAGAAATCGACATCTCATTATCATTCAACACCACCATTAAATTAGTGTTGGGTAAATGTCCAGCATGGTTAATGGCTTCTAGTGCCATCCCCCCTGTCAAAGCACCATCACCGATGATGGATACAACTTTAAAATTTTCCCCTTTAGCATCCCTCGCCAAAGCCATTCCTAACCCTGCGGAGATACTCGTGGATGCGTGTCCAGCACCGAAATGATCAAATTTGTTCTCCGAACGTTTTAGATACCCTGCAATGCCATTTTTTTGACGGAGGGTATGAAAATCATGGTAGCGTCCTGTTAACATTTTGTGGGGGTAGGCTTGGTGTCCTACATCCCAGATTACTTTATCTTGTTCTAAATCTAGGCTATTGTAAAGAGCGATGGTAAGTTCTACAACTCCAAGTCCAGGGCCTAAATGTCCTCCTGTAGCGGCAATGGTTTCTAAATGCTTCTCTCGTATTTGTTGGGCAATATCTTCTAATTGACGTATGGATAAACCATGTAATTGATTTGGGTGAGTAAGTTCGCTTATATGCATTATATTTTGATTCCCCTATTTTTTCTATCTGCCTTTACTATCTCAGATTAATAGTCCTTTTCTTTATTTTGTCTTAATTTTTGTAATTCTGCTTAAAAATAGACGATTAACAATGTAGTAGAACTTACTCATTTACAAAGAAAGAGTAATATGCATTCTTGATTGGTTGACAATGATATTAGTTTTTGACCATAGTTGAAAAGTTTTAGATGAGCAATCATGAATTTATCAGTGAAGCTCATCTTTTTTGTACTATTAGTTATCCGTCATCATCAAACGCTTGGTTTCGGACATCCCCGCAAGAGCCAAGATTTTCGTCATTTTCAAGTTAAAACCAATAATGGTGACTATTTGAAGGCTTAGAGAAATGGCGATCGCACTTAAACTTTGAGCGGTATTAAGGGTAATAGGTAAAGGACTAAGGTTAGCCAAAATTCCTTGCAAAAGTAAAGGATTATCGAGATTTTGATTCGATACATTAAAAAGCAAAAGTCCAAATAATGGAGATATATTCAGCACCACCACTGTAAGACTTGTTATTAATCCTCTTTTTGCAGTTTTTAATGTCATTAGTAATTGGGCAACAGAAACATAGATTAGGATAGAAAAAGCTCCTAACATTAACCCAAATATCAACTCCATTACATTTCCATTGGATAAGAAAAACAAAGAGGGTATGATATACAGATTAACTAATAATAAGTTAAGGGCGATCGCCAATACAGCAGGACTTTTTTCACTAAAAGCCAAATCTCTCCATAAAACCCTATTTTCACGGGAATTTTCATGACGAAATCTTGCCCAATCTGTCAAACTCTGACGAGAAGGAGTCAACCCAGCAATCAACAACAAAAATAAAATCAAGTTCAAAACCTGTATAACCTGAATAGTTACCGGAAAATCCCTGTATCCATCCAAACTCTGTAAAGCAAAACCCAAATTAGTAACAATAAAACAAAAAGAAAGAGCATAACTCTGAGACTTCGTAATCACCGTTGCCAAAGGATTAGCAAAACGACGTTTCAAACCCTGATATAACCAAAAAGTCCATATTCCATAGTTCAATAAAATTAAAAATCCCCCAGAAAAACCATTTTCCCACCAACCTTGTCCATACCAACTTACATTAGTAAGAGCATCCGCCGATAAATATCCCAAAGTAGTTTGAGATAGAAAAGTAGAATCCACAAGGTAAGCCAAAAATGTACCAGGATAAAACAACAAAAACCAATCAAGAGAAGTTTCCGTATAAGCTGGAGCATTAGACTCCAAAGTAACTCCCATTACAGAAAATAAGAAAAAGAAAATGAAAATAGCACCTAAAGGCGCTTGAAAATTTCCCCATCCTTCCGTCACCAAACTAAAAACTAAACTAGCACCATAAAAAAATAAACAACTAGCTCCCAAAATCAGATAAAACATTATCATCAAAGGAAAACTAACATTAGCAGATAAACCCGACCAAATATGTAAAGGAACAGCTAGAATACCAAATAAATATAAAAGGATAGGTACACCCAAAATTTTCCCGAGAAAAATATCACTTGCTGACTGAGGACTAAGACGAATAAAATTAAAAGTACCCTTTCTCTCCTCCTTGGTTAAATCAGCAATTAACATATAACTGCCACCCAACAAAAGAATAAAAATACCCATAATACTCATGGTGACAAACATATCTAGCCACCATACTTCCTTAATAGTCTGGATATTGCCCAACATATCTGCAATGCACAGTTGAGATCCCCTAGAATAAGTATCATAACCTTCCCCTGTACAATAGCGGTTATAAACCCCTTCATGGAAAGGTAAAAGCCCTTCAAAATAAATAAATAATAATATCTGTCCCACAATAGACAAAGCAGACACAACCATTACATTACGTAACTGTAATCTGCCTTTTATTTCCCTAAATAACTGGGGATTAAACTCCCCAACACGGTTGATTAAGCGGGGGTACACTTGAGCAAACATATCAACTCATCTCCTCATTGATTGATTATCAACAAAATTGATTATTTTATCTGATGTTAGTCTAGCAGTCTCAGTGGCTAGTTTGTTGTTTGTTGTTAACTATTTGTTATCCGAAAACATGAAGAGATAACGATAACTTAAGTTTTAAAAAGAATATAAAAGGTTTTAACCCAAACCAAAAGTGTAAAAGAAAACGTCTATATAATTTCTTCTTTAGCTTAAAGTCACTGGTTGACTTAGATAAGTAATGCAGTTATTAGCAAGGAAATAAACCACTAACATAGCAGCAGCCGATAGTGCCACGAGACTACCCGCCAACATAAGAGAAAATTCCCGTTCGTTGAATGCTTGTTGCATCAAATGTAGTGACCATGCCACCAATGCAACGTCAAAAATGAGAATAGGTATTAACATTCCTTAATAATGTAATGTTTTATATATTCTAATACATTTTTTTGAGAAATATTAATTTTCGTTAAGTTTCTTAAGTATATTTTAACATTAGCCCGGAAGTTCATCCGAGCCGTTAATAACCGCAAAAGCCTTTATTCTATTGATTTAGAAGGGGATCAAATATTCCTCCCCGAAAGTGTGTCCTAGCTGCTGCTAGATACAAAAAGAGGAGATAAATTCTGTTTTATAAACTCCATCTATTTGCCATAAAGAAGGGTTGAATTTGATTCAACCCATTACACTCATTTCCTTAAACAAAAAAAATTAACGACGACGACCTTCAAAAGGAGTTTGTACAAAGCCGATTTCGTATAACTGTTGATAAGATTTTTGTCCTAACTCACTGGTGGGATTTTGAGAGCGGATAATCTGAATTAATAAAGGTACAGATAATTCAGGTTTATTTTGAGCTCGATGAACTAAAGCCAACTGATAAGTAGCTTCATCTCTCAAACTTGCAGTACGTAAAGCCCCAGATCTTTGGGAACTGGTAATATCATTATCAATACCAGAAAAGCTATCAGCTAATTGTACATAAAAATTAGATAACTGATTAAAAACTCTACGGGCTTGTTGTAAATTGGTTTCGGCAAGATCATAATTACCTTGATTAATAGCTTGTTCAGCTTCTCTCATCAACCTTTCTCCCCCCTCAAGACTCAAAAGAGTATTTGTCTGACTGATAGGAGCGATAATGTTATCTCCGCCCTCGGTTTCTGCCTCTAAATTATTCTGAGCAAAAACGGCATTAGAAGATGTCAACCAAAAGGCAGAACAAGCTAAGATAAAGAATTTACAAGCCTTTGTAGTTAAGGATTTTTTAGACATAAAGGTAACTATAAACTGAGTTTTAGATAATTTTACAAATAGAACTTAAATTGTAAAGTATCTTAGCACTTTCTTCTCCTTATGGTGCCTTCCCATCAGAATATCAAAGTGTTGAATTACCTAGCACAATTTATTAACCTAGGGCGTGTCATCAAATAGAAGAGAATAACAGATAAAATAAGGATGATAGTAATTGTGACAAAAGTGAGGATATGGTAGAGATGCGCAGGTATGGTTTGAGAGACGATCAATGGGAAAAAATTAAAGATTTATTACCGGGTCGATTTGGTACAGTGGGAGTCACCGCCAAAGATAATCGACTTTTTGTCGAAGCGGTATTGTACAGGTATCGAGCTGGTATTCCTTGGCGAGATTTACCTAGTCGATTTGGTGATTTTCGAGTGGTTCATACTCGTTTTAGTCGTTGGAATAAAAAAGGTGTCTGGGAAAAGGTTTTTCAAATTTTGGCAGGAGATAGTGACGATGAATATGCCATGATTGATTCAACCATAGTAAGAGCACACCAGCATAGTGCTGGTGCAAAAGGGGGGATAAAAACGAGGAAGCAATAGGTCGAAGTAAAGGAGGTTTAAGTACAAAAATTCATACTACGGTTGACGCATTAGGTAATCCTACAGGTTTTTTCCTCACCGGAGGACAAAAATGTGATTTGGACGGTGCAGATGTTTTACTAAAAGAAATAAAGGCAGATATTTTGTTAGGGGACAAAGGTTATGATGCGGATGAAAGAGTTCTGGAAAAGCTAAAGAAGCAGGATAAAATAGCGGTTATTCCACCAAAAAGAAATAGAAAAGAACAACGAGAATATGATAAGTATTTATATCAAGCAAGACATTTGATTGAGAACTTTTTTGCCCGATTAAAACAATATAGAGCCATAGCCACTAGGTATGATAAACGAAAAATAAATTTTCTTGGTGCTATTTATCTAGCCGCAGTCGTTATATGGCTTAATTGATGACACGCCCTAGGTTTTCTTGATGATTATTTGTCATGGAAGAGCAGAAGACTTTTGAATAAGTTTATTTGTATTAATATACTACTGAAAATCTCTGGGAATCAGCTCTATGTTTATTTTTGTTAATATCAAGTTCGCTTGATCGCTTATAAATCAGGAATATCAATATCTTAGTTCAATAAATTGAACTAACTACCATTAGCCGTGTAATTCATTACACGGTGGGGCAACTGCAAAGATACAATTCATTTATAACGAATTTTCCGAACTTGATATAACAAGGGGCTTAAGCCTCTTGCCTATTGCCCATTGCCCGTTGCCCATTCCCTATCTACTCCTTAATGGTAATTTTAATTTTATTAATCCGAGGGCCATCCATATCAGCAATGGTAAAAATAAGATTATCAAAACCATATATTTCCTCGATGGAAGGAATTTTTTGCCACTGATAAATTAAAAATCCCCCTAAAGTTGTATATTCTTCCGTGAGAGGTAAATTAAAATCGAGTAAATCATTCAATTCTTCAAGGTTGATTTGGGCTGAAACCAAGAAATTTTGCTCATCTATGACAGTTACTTCTGACTCTTCATTGGTGGTACTTTTTTCTTCATGGCCCAAAATTTCGTTGATTAAATTTTGCATAGACACTAATCCAGCGGTGCCTCCATATTCATCTACGATAATGACCATTTTTAACCGTGATTTTTGCATCACGTTGAGTAATTCACTCAGGGGAGTAAATTCTGATAAAAATTTGACGGGGCGAATTAAGTCTTTTATGGATTGTCCTAATTTACTTTCTGATAGCTTGGGATGTGGATTTTCTGCTGACTCTTCTCCATTTTTTCCCAAGAAAGAAACACAGTCTTTTAGGTTGATAATACCCCGAATGTCGTCTAAAGATTCTCCAATGACAGGATAACGGGAATGTCCTGTTTTGGCTACTTCTTCGATTAAATCTTGATAGGTAGAATCGAAGGATAAATAATCAATATTTACTCGGGGTGTCATGATTTCTAAGGCTTCCACATCCCCAAATTCAAACACATTACTGAGTAACTCCCTTTCGTCGGCTTCTAACCCTGATGACTCTCTTTCTGTGCGGATGATAAGTTGTAATTCTTCAGGGGTAACTTGTTTATACCATCCTTGCCCTGTATATTCTGCCCCAAATAAACGCAATATAAATTTGGTGGATTGGTTGAGAATATCGATAAAGGGTTTAAAGATGGTGCCGATTACTCGAATGGGGGGGGCAAGAAGTCGGGCTAAATTTTCGGCATAGAGAAGGGAAAATGATTTTGGGCATAATTCTCCTAATACTATTTGTAGATATACTAACAGCACGAAGGAAAGGGGAATAGATACAGAATGGATTAATATTTCGCTGACATTGGGGGGTAGGGGTAAAGCGATGATGACTGACTGTAAGATTTGTGCCATGGTACTTTCCCCAATCCAACCGAGGGCAAGACTAGAAAGGGTTATCCCTAGTTGGGTGGTAGAAAGAAGTCTGTCTAAACTTTTTTGTAAAGATTGGACAGTTTGGGAGGGTATATCTCCTTCTAATACTAGATGGTTAATGCGCGATCGCCTCACGGAAACTATGGCAAATTCCCCCGTAACAAAAAAAGCGTTAATGGCAATCAGGGAAAATATGGCGAGTAGTCTAAATCCTATGTCGGGCAAACTCATTTAGTAATGAATAGTAATTAATTTTATTAGTGTTATTTTCGGTTTCAACTCAAAGTTTTTTTTCTTGGAGTGCCTCTTGATGTGGGATACAAGTTAGGTTTGAGATACGGTATCATAGATACAAATCAACAATCAACCGTTAGGGGCTTGGATTTTCCTAAGTCCCTATACTCATGGTTATTCCACAGTAGAACTATTTTACCTGAAACCCACCCTATATTTTCCTCAAGGTAATTAGGTAATTAGTAGTAATTGGTTTCCCATTCAAAAAATTAGTTACACAGAAGACAAGGCAAATCCAAATTTTATTATCAATCATCTATTAACTAATGATTCGTATTCGTGGCGCAAGACAACATAACCTCAAAAATATCGATTTAGAACTACCCCGCAATCAGTTAATCGTCTTTACGGGGGTATCGGGTAGCGGAAAATCCTCCCTTGCTTTTGATACCATCTTTGCGGAGGGGCAAAGGCGTTATGTGGAGTCGTTGAGTGCCTATGCCCGACAATTTTTAGGGCAACTAGATAAACCCGATGTAGATAGCATTGAGGGGTTATCCCCTGCTATTTCTATTGATCAAAAATCCACCTCCCATAATCCTCGCTCAACGGTAGGCACGGTTACAGAAATTTACGACTATTTGCGATTACTTTATGGTAGGGCAGGAGAACCCCATTGTCCTATTTGTGGTCAATCCATCGCACCCCAAACCATCGATGAAATGTGCGATCGCATTTTAGCTTTACCTGAAAAAAGTAAACTACATTTACTTGCCCCTGTGGTACGAGGGAAAAAGGGTAACCACCATCAACTACTTTCTAGTTTAAGCTCTCAAGGATTTGTGAGGGTAAAAATAAACGGAGAAATCAGGGAATTAGGGGATAATATTGAGCTAAAATCCCAGAAAAAACATGATATAAGTGTACTGGTCGATCGCCTCGTGGTCAAGGGCAACATTCAAGAAAGGTTAGCCGACTCCCTAGCCACCTGTTTAAAAATTGCCGAAGGGGTAGCCATGGTGGAAATTGTGGGTAAAGAGGAAGAAACTATCATTTTCTCAGAAAATTTTGCTTGTCCAACCCATGGCGCAGTAATGGAGGAGTTATCACCCCGTTTATTCTCTTTCAATTCTCCCTATGGTGCCTGTGGACATTGTCATGGTTTGGGTAGTCTAAAGCAGTTTTCCCCTGATTTGATTGTACCAGATCCTGATGCCATGGTTCTAAGGGCGATCGCCCCTTGGGCAGACAAAGAAAACCCTTATTACACATCTCTCCTCGAATATGTCGCCACAGAATACGGCTTTAAACTAAGCGATAAATGGCATACCCTCACTGAAAAACAACAACATATCATCCTGCACGGAGACAAAGAAATTCAACAAATCCAGTACGGTTACTATCGGGGCGTAATTCCCATGCTCGAAAAAACCTATCAAGAAAGTAACTCCGAAGTAATTAAACAAAAACTCGAACAGTACATCGAACATCAAACCTGTGAAGTGTGCCACGGTAAAAGACTAAAGCCCGAGGCGCTCGCTGTTAAACTAGGACAATACAACATCCACGACTTAACCAGCGTCTCCATCGGAGAATGCCTAAATCGAGTAAATAACATCAACCTCACCCCCAAACAAGCCCAGATAGGAGAATTAGCCCTCAAAGAAATCAAAGCAAGACTAGAATTTTTACTAAATGTCGGCTTAGACTATCTTACCCTAGACCGTACCGCCATGACCCTTTCAGGGGGAGAAGCCCAACGCATTCGCCTTGCCACCCAAATCGGCTCAGGATTAACAGGGGTATTATACGTATTAGACGAGCCAAGTATCGGTTTACATCAACGAGATAACGATCGCCTCTTAGAAACCCTCAGAAAATTACGAGATCTCGACAATACTTTAATCATTGTAGAGCATGACGAAGACACAATCAAGAGTGCGGACTATATAGTTGACATTGGCCCCAAGGCAGGAGTCCACGGCGGGGAAATTGTCTATCAAGGGAACTACAAAAACTTCCTCAAATCAAAAGAATCCCTCACCAGCGCCTACCTATCAGGGAGAAAAAAAATTGACATCCCCGAAACCAGAAGGGAAGGAAACGGCAACTTTTTAACCCTCAAAAACTGTCACCGTAACAACCTCAGAAATATAGATGTCCAAATTCCTCTCGGAAAATTCGTCAGTATCACAGGGGTTTCAGGCTCAGGAAAATCCACCCTCATCAATGAATTACTCTATCCAGCCCTCAAACATCACCTCCAACGTAACACCCCCTTCCCCAAACAACTAGACAGCCTAGAAGGCATAGAAGCCGTTGATAAAGTCATTGTAATCGATCAATCCCCCATCGGACGCACTCCCCGCTCCAATCCCGCCACCTATACAGGGGTATTTGATGTAATTAGGGAAATGTTTGCCCAAACCACCGAAGCCAAGGCAAGGGGTTACAAAGCAGGGCGTTTTTCCTTCAATGTCAAAGGAGGCAGATGCGAAGCCTGTGGAGGGCAGGGGGTAAACGTCATCTCCATGAATTTTTTACCTGATGTATATGTACAGTGTGATATATGCAAAGGGGCAAGGTATAACAGGGAAACTTTGCAAGTGAAATATAAGGGTTATTCCATCGCCGATGTGTTAGATATGACGGTAGAAGAAGCCCTGAAGGTATTTGAAAATATCCCCCGTGCCGTAAATCGTTTACAAACCCTCGTGGATGTGGGTTTAACCTATGTCAAACTAGGACAATCAGCGCCTACTCTGTCGGGGGGAGAAGCCCAACGGGTAAAACTTGCCACAGAATTATCTCGCCGTGCCACGGGCAAAACGGTATATTTAATTGATGAACCTACCACGGGATTGTCTTTTTATGATGTTCACCATCTTCTAAATGTGTTGCAAAAATTAGCAGATAAGGGCAACTCCATCATCGTCATTGAGCATAATTTGGATGTGATAAGGTGCGCTGATTGGATTATTGATTTAGGTTTGGAAGGGGGAAACAAGGGCGGAGAATTAGTTGCCATCGGCACTCCTGAAGATATTGCCAAATCAAAAAAGTCTCATTTAGCTAAGTATCTGAAAAATATTACAAAATGCGAAAGATAAAATGAATAGTCAAAAAAAATTTCAAGGTACATTCTTCCCAAAAACACGCGAATAGAATGAAAGTACAAGTAAAATAGTTTAAGCAGGATTAAGATAAAATCGAAAAACTAATGAATGTCGAGGAATCAGGCCGCAATAAGAATTTGCAAAATATAGGGCAACACAATTTAGATCAGTTTTTTTCCTTGGCGTTAGATTTATTATGTGTAACGGATTTAGAGGGTTATTTTTTACAACTAAATCCTTCTTGGGAAGAAATCTTCGGCTACTCTATAGAAGAGTTACAGGGATGTAACTTTGCTGATTTTGTTCACCCCGATGATTTAGAAGGTAGTCTCGCTGTTTTTAGAAAACTTCAAAGCCAAGAATCTATTAACTATTTTGAAAATAGATGTCGTCATAAAAATGGCACATATATTTATCTGGAATGGAAAGCTCAAATCCATGGGGGCTTAATTTATGGTTTGGCAAGGGATGTTACAGAAAGAAAACAGAGAGAAGAAAAGGTACAAAGAGAAAAACAATTTTCTAACTCAGTTATTACCAATCTTCCTGATGGTTTTATGGTGTTATCTCCTGAAGGGAAAACTTTGGAAGTAAACCGTGCTTTTTGTGAGATGACGGGATTTAGTCGGGATGAGTTGATGGGTAAATATCCTCCTTTTGTTTATTGGAAGGATGAAGAGGTTAATTTTTATGAAAGTATTTTTTGTAATACTATTTCTAGCATAAATAATAAAAATATTGAAATAGATTTTAAACATAAAAATGGTCATTATTTTCCTGTTTTAGCTAGTAACTATACTATTAATGATAATGAAGGTAATGTTATATTTTTGTGCGCTACTATCAAGAATATAAGTCTTCTTAAAAAGACTGAATTTGATCTTAATTTAACTAAAGAATTTTTAGAACAAACTAGCCGTTTGGCAAGGGTTGGTGGTTGGGAAGTTAATTTAGAAGAAGATACTGTGCAATGGACTGATATGACGAAGATTATCCATGAATTGCCTTTAGATTTCCAACCTACTTTGGATGATGCTATTAATTTTTATCGAGAAGGGGAAAGTCGAAATACTGTCACAAAGGCGGTGGAGGGAGCTATTATGAATGGTACGTCTTCTTCCTTTGAGGTGCAGCTAGTAACGGCAACGGGGAAAGACATTTGGGTAAAGGCGATCATTGAATCGGATTTCCAAGATGGAAAATGTCGTCGTCTTTATGGTTCTTTTCAGGATATTGATGAAGATAAGAAAAATCAAATTGCTCTGGCAAAAAAAACAAAGGAATTTGATCAGTTAGTGTCTTTTATACCTATGGGTATTTTCAAATTGACACAAGATTTTAGATTTAGTTATGTTAGTTCTGTATGGAGTAATTTAAATGGTTTGAAAGCGGAGGATGTGTTGAAAAATCCTCAATTAGCCATTGATAAAATTCATCCTGATGATCGAGATTTATTCATGACTAAGAACTATGAAGCGGGGATTTGTCGCTCTCCTTTTGACCAAATAGTCCGATTTATTGGTGATGGTGAGGTGCGCTGGATGCAGATAAAATCTCAACCTCAACAGGATGAGCATGGAAACTGGTTTTGGTTTGGTACCCAAACTGATGTTACTGAAAATCAAATCGCCCAACAAGAGTTATTAACAACAAAACAACAGCTACAGAGTATTTTGGGTTCTCTTAATGAGGTGGTATGGTCAGTTACTTATCCTAAACAAGAAACACTATATGTTACTCCCTCTGTAGAGGAATTATATGGCATTTCTATGGAGGAATGGATTAAAGATAGTTCCCTTTGGCAAAGGGTAATTCATCCAGATGATCAATATCAAATTCCCATTATTCTGGAAAATTTGGAAACACAAGGGTATCATAATACCGAATTCCGAGTTGTTACCGCCACAGGGCAAGTTAAATGGGTTTCTAACAAGGTGAAGTATATTCGGGATGATGAAGGGGAAATTGTTAGAATAGATGGTATTACTGCGGATATTACTGAGAATCAATTGACAAAAATTGCTTTGGCAGAGAGTGAGAATCAGATCAAAAATCTCATTGCTAATCTTTCAGGAGTGGCTTATCAGTGTCTCAATGATAATAGTTATACAACTTTATTTATTAGCGATGAAATTAAACGATTAACGGGTTATCAACCTCAAGATTTTATAGATAACCGCATTAATTTGTATGACATAATCCATCCTAAATATAGAAAAAAAGTTTGCGAGAAGGTCAATAAAGCTGTCTTAAGCAAAACCAGTTACGAGGTAGAATATGCTATGGTAACTACTGATAATAGCGTAGTATGGGTTTCTGACAAGGGTAGGGGGGTTTATAATCAACGGGAAGAACTCCTTTATTTAGAGGGGGTTATATTTGATATTACTCGTCAAAAATTAACTAAAAATAAAATTCAAAAAGCTAATAAAAATTTACAACTAAAGGAAAAAATGCTCTCGGCTATTTCCTTGGCTACAAAGGAGTTGTTGGTTAACGATGATGTACAAAGTGCGATCGCCCTTACCCTTAAAATTCTATGCGATGCCCTTGGCACAGATCAAGCGTATTACTTTACCGTAGAAAAGGGAGAACATGAACCTATCTGTAATCATCAATATGAATATTATGCCGACGGAAGACCCATGGTCATAAAAAATCCCCAATTAATTAATATTCCCATCTCCATGTATCCCCTAGCAGGAGAAGTACTATTGGCTGGGAAACCCTTTCAAACATTCACCGATGACATAGAAGATAATTTAGTTTTTAAATCGTTAATAGAAGAACAGAATATAAAATCTTTTATCTATATCCCTATATTCTATCAAGGACAACTCGTCGGTATTATTGGGTTTGATGATTGTCAGAAAAGAAGAAAATGGACAGAAGGGGAAACTGCTTTGTTACAGAGTTTTGCCGATAGTATTGCCAGTGCGATGGAAAGAAAAAGTCTTGAAGAAAATTTGAACCTGGCAAAACAACAAGCGGAATTGGCAAATCGGGCAAAGTCAGAATTTTTAGCGAATATGAGCCATGAAATTCGTACTCCCCTAAATGGTGTCATTGGTTTTTCTGAATTGCTGTTAGAAACTAATCTCGATAATACTCAAAAAAAATATCTCAACCTAGTAAATCAATCTGGTAATATTCTGCTGGATTTGATTAATGACATTCTCGACTTTTCCAAAATAGAAGCAGGAAGACTAGAACTTTCCTATCATAAAACAGATCTTTGGAATCTTGCTTCCGAGGTAATTGATATAATTCGCCTCAAGGTAGCCAATAAAGATATTGAAATTCTATTAAATATTTCTCCAGATTTACCCCGTTTTGCTTGGTTAGATGAAATTAGAGTAAAACAAATTTTGATTAATCTCCTCGGAAATGCGGTTAAATTTACAGAAAAAGGAGAAATAGAACTAAAAATAACCATTGCCCAGAGTATTGAAATACCTTTTTCAGAAGTATTACAGCCTTTAGAAAATGATAATTTAGTTTTCAATCTACAGTTTTCTGTGAGAGATACTGGCACAGGAATTACCCCACAAAAGCAAGAGAATATCTTTCAAGCCTTTGCGCAAGAGGATAATTCCATAACTCGTAAATACGGAGGCACAGGGTTAGGTTTAACTATCTCTAATAAGTTATTGGCGTTGATGGGTAGTGAATTGCACTTAGAAAGTGAGCTTAATAAAGGTAGTTGTTTCTATTTTACTTTACAACTAAAAACTAATATGGGAGAGGAGATTGAGTATGAGGGTTTGGGTAGTATTAAACGTTTATTGATTGTGGATGATAATGTTAATAACTGCGATATTCTCAGGCAGATGCTATTACGTAAAAATATTGTTTGTGATGTTGTATATGATTGTGCTTCAGCTCAAAATATTTTAAATAAGAATCCAGATATTTATGAGGGGGCGATAATTGATTATAGTTTGCCTGATAGTAATGGTTTAGATTTAATTAGAATTATCCGTCAATCCTTTGACTCTAATCATTTACCCATTGTTTTATTACATAGTGTAGCCAATGATCGAGACATTAATTTAGCTTGTGAAGAGTTAAGTATTCAAAGTCAGCATAATAAACCCATTAGCATTGATAAGTTGTATTCTACTTTAGCTCATCTGAGAGTCACAAAGTCTGATTCTCTGGTACAAGACATAAGGGATGGTGTTGGCAATGAAAAAGAGTTGACTGTTGATAATGTTACGATTTTGATCGCTGAAGATAATCGAGTTAATTTAACTTTAACTAAAATTTTGGTAAAAAAGGCGATCGCCCACAGCACCATTGTCACCGCTAAAAATGGACAAGAAGCCGTAGAAAAATTTAAAAAGCATAACCCCGATTTAATCTTAATGGACATTCAAATGCCCATCATGAGTGGCTATGAAGCAACCACTGCCATCAGAGAAATAGAAACTCACCATACCCCTATTATCGCTCTCACTGCAGGAACAATCAAAGGAGAAAAAGAGCGTTGCCTACAGGCAGGAATGGATGATTATTTAAGTAAACCCATTGTACTAGAACAATTTAACCAAATTATCAGTCAATATTTGTAACTGTTCGGTTATTTGATAAACTTAACCTTGAAAATTACTGATAAAACAGTGACTTCCATTTGATGGTGTGATTAAACAAAGTGACAACATGAAAAAATTATCTGCCCTCGGTTTAGATATAGGGCTAAGAAGAATTGGTGTGGCAGGATGTGATGGTTTAGGTATAATAGCCACAGAATTAACTACCGTTGAACGTGGTTCTTTTGATGATGACATTCTCAAGTTTCAAGAAATCATCAAAGAAAGAGAAGCAACTATTTTAGTCGTCGGTTTACCGTACAACAAAGAAGGGGAAATTGGCTTTCAGGCTAAACAAGTTATGAAATATGCCCAAAGGTTAGCCCATAGCCTCCAATTAGCCTTAGAATTTGTAGATGAAAGATTTACTTCCGTAGAAGCAGAAGAGCAACTCAGGAGTAGTAAAAAATATTCTCGGCAAAATAAAGGTTTAATTGATAAACGGGCCGCAGCTATAATTCTACAACTCTGGCTAGATAGTAGAAGTTAATAGTTAGCATAAAAAACCTCTCACAAAATATTAGATTGATTTAACAAAATTAACCTTAATGTAATAACAACTTATTTTTTAGTAAGTAAGGGGTTAAACCCCTCATAAAATTACTTATCTTCAGGCACTAACTCACTATTAAACTCATTGAAAGTTTTTCTTTTTAATTGCACAGATTCCGAGCGAGGTAAAAGATTAAATAAATCTCTTAAAACATCGTCCACTTCTTCAAATTCGATGATACCTTTGCCGTTATAAATCTCTTTTTTATTCTGGTCTAAAATTACTGTCTGAGGGATAGTTCCTTCATAGTAGTAACCCACCTCATCGGGGGTATAATTTTTTTTCATAGGAATAGTATCGACATTGACAGGGATAATACTAGCAGCCCGTCCATAAAATTCCTGAAAACGAGAAACAATAAAAGCAAACTCCTTAGAATCGCTATTGTCATCCAAATAATAAACTAAGATGGCAGGTAATTCTCTTTCAAAAGATTGTTTGAGAGTAAGACGAGGGGGGACTAAGGATCCATTTCCAGCATATACCACAAAAATATTACCATCGTAGCGATCGCTATCTATCTCTGCCATACTACTGAGGGGATAACTAGCCCACAAACAAAGACAAGACAAGAAAACTAAAATAACTCTTTTTAACATCAGAATAATCAAAAAATTAATAACTATATTTTTCTCAACAAACAATTATCTTATCACTCTCGCCCTATTTAGGAATTTATGAAAAAGTGCTTGAGATAGGCAATGGGGAATGGTTAACATTGCCATAATTAGTTATTAGTTACTCTGCCTTAGCAAAAACTAACTTCTCATCCTCATATTTCACCAACACCGTATCCCCTTCGGAGAAAGTGAGATCAAGAATTTTGGTGGCGAGGGGATTTTCCAATTCCTTTTGAATTGCTCGTTTGAGAGGACGAGCGCCATAATTAGGGTCATAACCCACATTTACAATATAGTCCTGTGCCTCTGGGGTTAGCTCAATTTTAATTTGTTGCTCACCCAAAAGACTTTGTAAACGGGCTAATTGTAGAGTCACAATGTGGCGTAACTCCTCTTTCTTGAGACTGTGGAAGATAGTTAAATCATCAATACGGTTCAAAAATTCAGGGCGGAAATGTTTACGCAAGGAAGTCAAAACTTTCGATCGCATTTGCTCATAATCAGTATCATTTTCCCCTAAGTTCAAAATATACTCACTGCCGATATTAGAAGTCATGACAATGATAGTGTTACGAAAATCCACCAATCGCCCTTGACTGTCGGTAATTCTACCATCATCCAATACCTGTAAAAGAATATTAAAAACATCTCGGTGAGCCTTCTCCACCTCATCCAATAGCACCACAGAATAGGGACGACGACGAATGGCCTCAGAAAGTTGTCCTCCTTCCTCATATCCTACATACCCCGGGGGCGCTCCCAAAAGCCTAGATACGGAATGTTTTTCCATATATTCCGACATATCAATTCTTACCATGGCATCTTCCGAATCAAAGAGGAAAGCAGCTAAAGCCCTTGCTAATTCGGTTTTTCCGACCCCTGTGGGTCCCATGAAAAGGAATGAACCGATGGGACGACTAGGATCTTTCATCCCCGCCCTGGCCCTTCTGATGGCCGCAGAAACGATCGCCACGGCTTCCCCTTGCCCCACCACTCTTTCTTGAAGATGGGATTCTAGTTCGAGTAATTTTTGGCGCTCAGTTTCTAGTAGGCGATTCATGGGAATCCCTGTCCAACCCGCCACAATTTCGGCAATGTCTGCATCGGTAACATTTTCCCGTAACATGGCGTTTTCTTGGGACTGAATTTTGAGTAATTCCGTCTCCTTAGTCTCGATGTCATGTTGGAGGGTTTCTAGTTTGCCGTACTTAATTTGAGCCGCTTTTTCATGGTCATAGGCTCTTTCCGCCTTATCCAATTCTAGGCGCACTTGCTCTTCTTCGGTTTTTAGGGTTTTAATTTCATCTAAAAATTCCTTTTCTATCTGCCATTGAGAAGACAATCCCTTTTGTTTATCCTGCAACTCATCAATTTCTGCTTTGATGCGCTCGAGATTTTCTTGGGCAGATTTATCATTTTTTCCTTCCCCTTGTAGGGATAATTCCTCCATTTGCAACTGTAACAAACGACGATCTAAAGCCTCTAATTCTAAAGGTTTGGAGGTGATTTCCATTTTTAACCTTGCAGCGGCTTCGTCCACCAAATCGATGGCCTTATCAGGGAGAAAACGATCTGTAATATATCTGTGAGATAGAGTAGCAGCGGCGATGAGGGCAGAATCGGTAATTTTGACCCCATGATGGACTTCGTAACGCTCTTTTAAACCCCGTAAAATGGAAATGGTATCTTCCACGGTGGGCTGTTTGATATATACCTGCTGAAAACGGCGCTCTAGGGCGGGATCTTTTTCAATATGCTTACGGTATTCATCGAGGGTGGTAGCCCCGATACAACGCAATTCTCCCCTTGCTAACATGGGCTTGAGGAGGTTTCCTGCATCCATGGCACCCCCTTCCCGTGAACCTGCACCAACTACGGTATGGAGTTCATCGATAAAGAGAATTATTTGTCCATCGGATTCGATTACTTCTTTTAATACTGAGCGCAATCTTTCTTCAAATTGTCCTCTATATTTTGCCCCTGCAATGAGGCTTCCCATGTCGAGGGAAATTAGTTGTCTATCTTTGAGGGACTCTGGTACATCTCCATTGACGATTCTTTGGGCTAAACCCTCGGCGATCGCAGTTTTGCCCACCCCAGGCTCACCAATCAGCACGGGATTATTTTTGGTACGACGGGATAGCACTTGAATTACTCGCCTAATCTCATCATCCCTACCGATTACAGGGTCAAGTTTTCCAGCTTTTGCCTGCTCTGTCAAATCTCTACCATACTTGTCCAGGGGAGCTCCTTCTTTTTCTTCTCCTTCCTGATTTTCTTGCTCTTGAGTAGTTTCCTCTGCTTGTTCGATGCTTGTTTTAAAAGATTTTATCTGTAACTGAAAATCTTGGGCATCGAGGTTAAAAGCTCTTAGGGTGCGTTTACCAATGCGCTCATCCTCAGAAAAAGCAGTCAAAATGTGGGATACCCCAACGATGTCATCTTGCCAACTTTCTCGACAGGCTTCCGCCCTATCCAGCAGTAAGTCTAAACCCCGCCCTAAGTACAGTTGATTGACACTGAACATTTTTGGCTGACGAGTGGCAAAGGTGCGTAATTGTTTTTCGAGGGTAGGTAAATCTATCTTGGCTTGGGTGAATATTTGCCCGGCGATGGTGTTTTCTTCCAACAGTGCCAAAATGATATGTTCTACTTCTAAATTTTGATTTTTGAAATTACGACATACTTCTTGCGATCGCACAATGGCATCCCAAGCACTCTCAGTAAATTTATTCGGATCAGTTGGCTGCATTATCTATCAGTTATGGGTGACTTGTATTAATTATTAACTTTTTTTAACCAATTGTCACCTATTACCATACTTCCTAACCTCTCCTAATGCTGGTGGGAGTAAAGGAAGGAAGTTTAGAAGAGTTTTAAATTCCCATTGATGATAATTTTTGATAGTAGCCATAACCAAAAACTATTTATTCTTCTAAATTTAAATTTTTCATACTGCTTTTAAGCTCTTTCCATAATCCTCTTATCTGTTGATAAGCCTGATTTGAGCTTACTTTTCCGTTGGTTTCTAAATTACAAATATAGCTTACTTTTTGGGCGAACTCTTGTAAATTAGCATTGAATACTAAATTTTCTGGGGTAAAATCTCCACGATAAGGACTACGGGGATAGAGCATATTTTCTTTATCAGCTTTATTATTATCCACGACTTAGAATTATTTTTTATTACATAGTTATCAACAGTTTAGCTTAAAAAATAAATCTTGAGGAATAGAGCTTAAATTTAGCTTCACAAGGCTAATAATTACTATTTTTTTATACTAAGTATTTTATTTTTTTTGAAATATTTAAGTAATCTTAAAAACTCACTATTCCCCTGTACCACTGTAAGGAATACCATAATCAAAAACATTTACATGGGAGGAAGAATTACCTGTATTACCATTGTTCGAAGATGGTAAATCATATTCATAAATATCTTGATTAACAGCATTTATGTCAGATTGTTCCCGAAATTCAACCATGGTAGAATACATTAGCCGATCTCGAATTTTAATTTGTTCACTCCTTGGCAATTGATGAAAATTAGGGGGTAACTCATCATAAAACATTTGCCGTCTTTCTTCGGTATTGGTGGGACGTTTTATCTTGTCTTTTCTTTCATTTTCAATGACACTAAAAATATCGGTAGGTATCTCATCTCCCGAGGAATTTTGTGGAGCATAAAAAGTTTGTTGTTGACTAGCTAGGGAGTTTTGGTCAACATTCTCCAAGGGGAAACAACCGCTAACAAATATTGTGACGACGATAGAGTAAACAACGGCTTTAGTCATAACTTTATAAAGTTTCCTGCTCTTTCATGTTAACAATTAACTGTTGACAAATAATAACAAAAATCTAACAATATAATTAATATTTACTATCATATTCTATGACTTCGTCCCCTGCCGATTTTTTCCATGTTTCTGTTTTTGCTCAAGAATTGGTAGATAGCCTTAATCCCAAGCCCAATGGACACTATCTTGATGCTACTTTGGGGGGGGGAGGACATACAGAAATTTTGTTAGGTCATGATGATAGTATAACAATGACGGTGATTGATCGAGATGAAAATGCGATCGCCTCTGTCCGTGATAGATTACCCTCTTCTTATTTAGAAAGAATTACTTTTTGGCATGGCAATTTTGCCGATTTTCAAGGTAAAGCGAATCAATTTGATGGCATTATGGCTGATTTGGGGGTTAGTTCTCCTCAATTTGACCATGGTTCGCGTGGTTTTAGCTTCCGTCATGAAGGGGAGTTGGATATGCGAATGGATCAAAATCAATCTCTGACGGCTCAAAAAATTGTGAACCATTGGCAAGAAAAAGAAATTGCTGACTTGATTTATCAGTATGGGGAGGAAAGACTGTCTCGCCGTATTGCTCGGAAAATCGTGGAAAAACGCCCCTTTACCACCACCACGGAGTTAGCCAGTGCGATCGCCCTTTGTTACCCCCCCAAAGCCCGTTATGGTAGGATACACCCCGCCACAAGGACTTTCCAAGCCCTACGCATTGCCGTAAATCAAGAATTAGACTCCCTTACCTCTTTTCTGGGCAACGCCCCGCTATGGCTCAAACCAGAAGGCAGAATTGCCATTATTAGTTTTCACAGTCTCGAAGATAGGATTGTAAAGTATCAATTTCGGGATAGTGACATCTTAAAAATAATCACCAAAAAACCCCTTACTCCCACAGAAGAAGAGCAAAAGGTTAATGGGCGATCGCGCTCTGCTAAACTGAGAATAGCAGAGAAAAAATCATAACCTACTTATCTTTGGTTTGAATCAATTCCACCTTATACCCCGTAGGATCTTCCACAAAAGCAATTACTGTAGTACCATGTTTCATAGGTCCTGGCTCTCTGATTACCTTACCCCCAAGAGATTTAATTTTATCGCAGGTAGTGTAAATATCATCCACCCCAAGGGCAATATGTCCGTAACCGTCCCCAATGTCATAACCATCCTTACCCCAATTGTAAGTTAACTCAATGACAGAATGATCAGACTCATCCCCATAACCCACAAAAGCAAGGGTAAACTCTCCTCCCGGATAGTCTTTTTGTCTTAACAACTTCATACCCAACACATCGCAATAAAACTTGATAGACTCTTCCAAATTGCCTACCCTGAGCATGGTATGTAAAAGACGCATAAATATAACTCCTGAATAACTTATCTACGCTTATTGTGCCACGAAATTTTCATTAATAAATATCGTTTCCCATTGGTTTATAAGTGATTAACCTCATAAATACAAAGGACTTAAACCATTACAAATATAAGAGTACAGTATCCTTAGAGAAGAGTAAAATGTGTTGATATTATCCATTTACCCCCATAAACCATTGCCCATTCCCTACCCTATCAAAAAAATTGATTATGAATAATCCTCGCCCTATTAGCGATTGACAAGAAACGATCAAGGGTTAACAATGGATGGGTGACTTTTATGATGTTACTGAAAAACAAGTGTCTTAATATAATCCTTCTTTTGACTTGAGCCATGGGAAAGGAAGATAACAAGCTATATAATATCCTTGCCCTCAAAAGGGTTTAAAATTCTGAGGGGAGAAGGGTTTTTTTTGATGATTCTCACCATGGGCTTGATTTAATTTTCAGTAACTTTATTTTTATCGCTAACTATTATTTTAAATTCTCAACAAATTTCTATTAGAAATGACTAAATTTGTATTTGTCACGGGTGGGGTTGTGTCTAGTATTGGAAAAGGTATTGTGGGGGCGAGTTTGGGGCGTTTGCTCAAATCCCGTAACTATTCTGTATCTATCCTTAAGTTAGATCCCTATATTAACGTAGATCCTGGTACCATGAGTCCCTATCAACATGGGGAGGTTTTTGTTACCGATGATGGGGCAGAAACGGATTTAGATTTGGGACATTATGAACGCTTTACAGATACTTCTAGTTCGAGGTTAAATAGTGTTACCACGGGTTCTATTTACCAATCGGTAATCAATAAGGAAAGAAGGGGTGATTATCAAGGGGCAACGGTGCAGGTAATTCCTCATATTACCAATGAAATTAAGCATCGCATCCATCGAGTAGCTAAAAATAATAGTCCTGATGTGGTAATTACAGAAATTGGTGGCACGGTAGGGGATATTGAGTCTTTACCTTTTCTTGAGGCGATTCGTCAATTTAGAAAAGATGTGGGGCGCGATAATGTTTTATATATGCACGTTACCCTCATTCCTTGGATTACGGCGGCAGGGGAGTTGAAAACTAAACCGACTCAACATTCTGTGAAGGAGTTGCGCTCGTTGGGGATTCAGCCTGATGTGTTGGTTTGTCGGTGCGATCGCACTATCCCCAGTAATATAAAGGATAAAATAGCCGAATTTTGTGACGTTTTTCCTGAAGCGGTGATCACCTCCTCCGATGCTAGTAGCATTTATGAAGTGCCTTTAATCCTTGAGAAAGAAGGCTTAGCGGAGCAAGTATTACAAAGATTGCGTCTGGAAAATCGTACCCCTGATCTCGAAAAATGGGAGAATTTGGTGCAAAAAATGCAGTCTCCTAATCATAAGTTAAAAGTTGCGATCGTGGGTAAATATATTCAACTAAGTGACGCTTATTTATCCGTAGTTGAAGCCCTTATCCATGCAGGAATCCATGAAGAAAGCGAGATTGAGTTATGTTGGGTAGATGCGGAAGACATCGAAACCAATGGTGCAGATAAATATCTTAGCCATGTTCAAGGAATTTTAGTCCCGGGGGGATTTGGTAATCGGGGGGTAGATGGCAAAGTCAAAGCCATTGAATATGCGAGAGAAAATCGTATTCCCTTCCTCGGTTTGTGTCTGGGAATGCAGTGTAGCGTCATTGAATGGGGTAGAAATATCGCCCACCTAGAAGGGGCAAACAGTGCCGAATTTGACGAAAAAAGCCCCAATCCCGTTATTAATCTTTTACCCGAACAACAGGACGTCATCGACTTAGGTGGTACCATGCGATTAGGGTTGTATCCTTGCCGTCTTGCCTCTGATACCCTTGCTTATTCTTTGTACAAAGAGGAGGTAATTTATGAGCGTCATCGTCATCGTTATGAGTTTAACAATGGTTATCGCACTAAATTCTTGGAAACTGGTTACAAAATTAGTGGTACATCCCCCGATGGTCGTTTGGTAGAAATTGTTGAGTTGCCTAACCATCCTTTCTTCATTGCTACCCAATTTCATCCTGAGTTTAAGTCTCGCCCCAATCAACCCCATCCGCTATTTTCTGGGTTTGTACAAGCCTGTATAAATAATCTTTAATGGGGTGGTGCTAGAGGACGTAAAAACCTATGTCGGTAAAGGTTTAGGTTGAAATACATTAAAGGTTTAATTATCCATAGAAAGTCCTCCTTTTACTTTTGTGGCAGAAAAATACCTACAGGTAAGGGAGGATATGATACTAAATCCGAATGGTAGAGTATATCACCCCTGCCTTGCAATGAATTACAAGGCTAACAGTTTATCGTTCAATGAATTGAACTAAGGTATATTTTTATTTACGGATTTGGTATGAGGCGTAATGCTATCAAAAATCAAACAGTTACCTAATCTTTGGCAAGTCCGAATTATTTTAACTGTCGGAGTTTTTGCTGTTTCCATGGCGGCAATTTTTGTGCGACTTTGTCAGCAGGAAGCAGGAGTCAATAATGTTGGTTTTAGTTTGTTTATGGCTTCTTCTCGTTTACTCATCACTGCCATTATTTTTACTCCTACCTACGGCAATTTAAGACACATCAAAACCGATTTTCGTACCATTTTTATGGCTATGGGGGCGGGGGTGTGTCTGGCTTTTCATTTTGCCACTTGGATAACTTCCCTTAGTTTTACTTCGGTGGCAGCTTCGGTAACCATTGTGACGACGAATCCTCTTTGGGTAGGGTTATTGTCTTGGTGGTTGTGGGGGGTTAAGTTAAAGTTTCGTAATTGGTTAGGAATTGCGATCGCCCTTGGGGGTAGTATCATAATAGCCTTGGGTGGTAATGGTGAGGATACAGTGGGTAGTAATCCTTTATTGGGGGCATTCCTTGCGCTTTTGGGTAGCTGGTTTGCCAGTGGTTATATACTTTTGGGCAATCAGGCACAACAACGAGGTTTAAAAATAGGAGAATATGTGGCGATCGCATATTTGACATCCGCTTTATGTTTACTACCCTTACCCATCATTTTTGGCACGGGATATGTAGGTTATTCACCCCAAGTATATGTTTATCTAGTGCTAATGGCGATCGTTTCTCAAGTCATAGGACATACCAGTTTTAATTGGTCATTGCGTCATCTTAGCCCTACTACCGTATCATTAGTTATTTTATTAGAGCCTGTGGGTTCTACTTTTTTAGCCTTTTTACTATTCAAAGAGATTCCCCCTATGGCTGTTTTTTTAGGGGCAATGATCCTCTTAATAGGGGTAATTATATCTGAATTTAAAAGCTCTACATCTAAGGCAAAAAAAAATTATAACGAATAGATTTTTAATCATTAACTAATTAATACAATGTAAAATATGCCACAACAAATGAACTAAAATTTAACAATACTTAATTTATTCTCTATTATTTTTCCATTCTCATATTAAAATAAAGAAAAATCATAATAAACATTAAATATTATGCCACAGTTTATAATTACCCTCGTCGTCACAGCAGTATCCATGCTAGTTGCCGAGATACTTTTACCAGGAATATCCATTGATACAACCCTAGCTGCTTTAATCGGTGCTTTTGTTTTTGGTATTATCAATGCCATTATTCGTCCAATCCTAGTGCTTTTTACCCTACCTTTTACCATTCTTACCCTAGGGCTATTTTTATTGATTATTAATGCCATTTGCTTTTCCCTCGTCGGTTATTTTACCCCGGGGTTTGCCGTAGATGGTTTTTTTGATGCTTTATTTGGTTCAATTATTGTATCTTTTGTTAGTGGATTTTTAGATCAGTTTTTCAAAAAAGACGACTAAAAATATATTTTTATAACTGTTCTAATAAATTATATTAGGCTTCAATTAATAGTATTTAAAAAACAATTAATATTGTTATGTTTTCCCCTGAATCAAAATAATTTAGGGAATAAGTTATAAATATTTTCCATTACCCTAAATGCAACACTTTTTCAGCACCGCCTGATTAGTCTGTATAATAGATAACAAGTATAAAAAAATTAATAAAAACATCAGCACCTGTGACATATTCATCATTTATAGCCTCACAACGGGGGCAGGAATCTGATTCTATCCTAAAATATGATCCAAGGGCGATCGCACGTTATTACAATAATCGTCCTTGGTTAGGGTTATTCCGTAGCCTAAAAATAGTTACCCTATTTAGCGTTTTTGTCATTCAATTATATTTAGACAAAATTTTTAATCAAGAAGAAAAAAATAAACTAAAAAGAGCCGAAAGACTCAGGAAAATTCTCACCTCCTTGGGCGCCGCCTTCATAAAAGTTGGTCAAGCCCTGTCCACTCGACCAGACTTAATCAAACCAGACTTTCTCGAAGAATTAATCAAACTACAAGACCAACTTCCTCCCTTTGATAACGAAACCGCCTTTGATATAATGGAAAGAGAGCTTGATATGCCCGTGAATCAAGCCTACAAAGAAATTTCCCCCAATCCAGTGGCAGCAGCTAGTTTAGGGCAAGTATATCGAGCCACCCTGCACACAGGGGAAGCCGTCGCAGTCAAAGTACAGCGACCAAAACTGCTACCCGTTATCACCCTCGATTTATATTTACTCAGACTAGGTTCAAAATGGATAGCCCCCTTTTTACCCTTAAATCTAGGTCACGATTTAACCCTCATAGTGGATGAATTTGGAATCAAACTATTTGAAGAAATCGACTACGTCAACGAAGGCAGAAACGCCGAAAAATTTGCCGCTAACTTCAGAGATGACGATGATGTAAAAGTTCCCCATATCTACTGGCGTTATACTAGTCACAAAGTATTAACCCTCGAATGGATAAACGGTTGTAAACTAAACGACTTTGATAGCATTCGAGCCGCAGGATTAGACCCTAGTGATATTATCAAAGTAGGCGTTACTTCAGGTTTAAGGCAATTATTAGAACATGGATTTTTCCATGCTGACCCCCATCCAGGTAATCTTTTTGCCATGGCAGATGGTAGAATGGCGTACATAGACTTTGGCATGATGGATCAACTAGATGAACATACCAAGGAAACCATCGCTTCATCCATTGTACAGTTGATTAACGGTGACTATGAAGCCCTTGCTAGAGACTTTGTGGATTTAGGCTTTTTAACCGCTGATACTGATATTACCCCCATTATTCCCGCCCTCGAAAAAGTATTGGGCAACGCCGTGGGGCAAAGTGTGGCTGACTTCAACTTTAAAACCATCACCGACGATTTTTCTGAGTTGATGTATGAGTATCCTTTCCGTGTACCAGCGAAATTTGCTCTGATTATTCGCTCTCTTGTTACCCAAGAGGGGTTAGCCCTCAGCCTCAATCCTGACTTTAAAATTGTTGAGGTATCTTTCCCTTATATTTCCCGTCGTTTATTAACCGAAGAATCCCCCGCCATGCGTCGCCGACTTTTGGAGGTATTATTTAAGGATGATAAATTCCAATGGGAAAGATTAGAGAATATGATTCAAATTGCTAAATCTGACCATAAATTTGACCTTTTGCCCACCGCAGGTTTAGGGTTTCAGTATCTAGTATCGGATGAAGGAGACTATTTACGCCGTCAAATTATTTCTGCTTTGGTAGAAGATGATAGGTTACACACCGAAGAGGTAAGAAGGTTGTGGCAACTGGTACAAGGGGATTTGAAGCCCCGTAAGTTGTTTGATGTCGCTGTAAATGCGGTCAAAAACTTTTCCCTTGATTTAGTTCAAACGGGTTCTAATTAATCCTCTTTTTTATCAAAACAAGGGGTTACAACCCCTTGCCACGAGTTGATATAGAATGTGACACTGACTTTAACTATTATTGTAAATGCATGGGGCAAAGTAGATCCCTTCGGGATTGCTCTTACGACAAAAGAGAATCCTAACGGATAACCCCTGATGGTGGTAAAATAAAAATCGTTTATAGTTGCGCATAATAGCCTATGGTCACTACTCCTATTCAACCATCACAACATCCTTTAGCTGAATATATCTACAAATTTGAGCAAGGAGATGCCCTTTTAAAAGATAATCCTAATAATCTTCTGGAAGTGGTGGGGATTCTTAAATCCTATGGTGTAGTATTAGATAAATATTCTAATAATCTCAACTATATTGCTAAATATCAGTTTTTGGTGCTATTCCCATTTTTTAAATATTTTAACGGGGATGTTTCTTTCTCCAAGTTACTCAAACATTGGTGGCACGATCGCATTAATTACGAATATGCAGAATATTGTATGCGAGGAATGCTCTGGCATGGAGGAGGAAAGTTAGATGAGTATGTAGATAGTAAAGAGTTTAAGGTTAATTGCGATCGCGCCATAAAAGCAAAATTAAAAAGTAATCCCTTCATCCTCGGATTAAACAAGATTTTTCCCAATTTTTTACTAGAACAAGCTAAGATGTCGGCATATTACGCCGCCCTAGGACAATTTTGGCGAGTAATGAGTGATATGTTCCTCAGTTTATCAGATCGTTATGATGCAGGGGAAATCAACTCTATTCCCGATGTGGTACAACACATTTTAGATGGCTTGGTTGCCGATGCCTCTCGCCCCATTACCTTTGAGGTGGACATAAAAGGGGAAATATATACCATCATTCCCGAAGAAGCAGGATTAACTTTTTTGATGGAAACAGCTGTGCCTTACGTAGAGGCGGTTTTCTTTCGTGGATTTCCTTTCTTAGGTACAGTTTCCTACAATGCCCAAGCCAATCAAGTACCCCATGGGCAGGAGGATTTTACCTATGGGGCTTTATATGCTGATCCTTTACCTGTAGGCAGTGCAGGGGTTCCACCCACTTTGTTAATGCAGGATATGCGTCACTATATCCCTGATTATCTCCATAGTTTATATAAAAATTCCTTGCGAGGGGAAGATGACTTGTTAGTTAAAATATGTATTAGTTTCCAAAAGTCTATGTATTGTGTAACCACCGCGGCCTTACAAGGTTTAGCACCCCATCCTTTAGGTACCAAGGATGAGCAAGAAATGTTGGCTAATCGCAAATTTTTGGAGGGTTGGATGAATCGTTTTGTTTCTTCCTGTCTCGTTAATGTTAATACCGATGTTTTAAAACTCTAATATGGATAAACCTTGGATGGGATGAAAGAAACTGGTCTTGATTTTCTGAAGGTTTCCCCTTATTCTGTGCAATAAATTTTAACCCGTAAATTGTCTTAATTGAATTTAAATATGAAACAAGAAACAGCCCAAGTAGGAATCATTATGGGTAGTGATTCTGATTTGCCTACCATGGTAAGTGCGATCGCCATTTGTGAACAATTTGAAGTACCCTGTGAAGTGGAAATAGTATCGGCCCATCGTACTCCCACAAAAATGGTAGAATACGCCCAGAGCGCCCATAAAAGAGGCATCAAAGTAATAATTGCAGGGGCAGGAGGTGCCGCCCATTTACCAGGTATGGTAGCCTCCCTAACTCCTTTACCCGTCATTGGAGTACCCGTACAAACTAGACAACTTAAAGGTTTAGACTCCCTTTACTCCATAGTGCAAATGCCCAGAGGGATTCCTGTGGCCACCGTTGCCATTGGCAACGCCCAAAATGCTGGTTTACTAGCCATCAGAATTTTAGCCTCAGAACAACCCGCATTATTGGAAAAAGTCCAAGCATATAGTGAGCAGTTAAAGGAAATGGTTGACGGTAAACAAGAGGAGTTGGACAAAATAGGTTATCAAAATTATCTACAAAAGTATTACAAATAATTTAGGCATTGATAGGTTAGGCCATAAATAGCTAGGGTGCGCTAAATAACCATACTCCATTGCTGTTTATTAGCTTGACACTTATTAATCAAACCCTAAGTAATAATAGATAAGAATAATACTTATATATATTTTTCGAAAATGACCACAAATAATTATCAACCCACCGACATCGATGATGCCATATCAGTGCCACCAGATTTAAGCATATTTACTATCCTACGACTAGGTTTATTTAATTTGGGGGTAGGCTTAATGGCTGTCTTAACCCTAGCAGTATTAAATCGGGTGATGATTACAGAACTCGCTATCCCGGCAAGTATAGCCGCTGGAACTCTTGCCCTATCTCAGCTTGTTGCCCCCATTCGAGTGTGGCTAGGACAACTATCTGACGGCAAAAAACTGTTTGGATTTCATCGCACGGGATATATTCGCACAGGAATCGTCATGGCTGGGGTGACAATCCTGATAGCGGTGCAATTGGTTTGGATACTCGGCACAAACATCGAAGTTAATAATGGTTGGCAATGGAATCCTGTTACCATTGGCACTTCTGTGGGTTTGGGTATCATGTTTATTTTACATGGCATTGCCCTTGGTGCTAGTTCAACCCCTTTTACTGCCCTATTAGTGGATATTTCCGAAGAAGAAAGTCGCTCTAAAATTGTTGCGACCATTTGGTCAATGTTAATGGTGGGTATTGTCATTGGAGGTATTACAGGTAATGTATTTTTGGGAAGCCTAGCGGTGGGAGAAATGGAAGAAAATCCCTTAATTTCTGTGGCAGATTTACAAACTCCCATTAATATGCTTTTTCTTTTAGTTGCTGGGGTGGTAGTGATTCTCGCCTTTGTTGGTACTTGGAATATTGAGAAAAAGTATTCTCGCTTTCATCTACGCGCCAGTAATGAAGCCAGAGAACAAAATATAGGTTTACGTCAAGCTCTGAGGGTACTAACTTCTTCCCGTCAAACAGCTATCTTTTTCTTTTTCTTGATGATGGTGACCACTAGTCTATTTATGCAGGAGTCTGTGTTGGAACCCTATGGGGGAGATGTGTTTGGTATGGGCATCGGGGAAACTACTTTGCTCAACTCTTTTTGGGGAGTGGGAATTTTATTGGGTTATAGTGCCACTGGATTTTTGGTAATACCTCGTATTGGTAAGAAAAATGCCACTAGAATTGGTTGTTTATTGGTGGCTATCTGTTTTGTCTTAATCATTTTTGCTGGATTAACTCAGAATGAATCTATCCTCAAAGGTACTATGGTATTATTTGGTATCGCAGCGGGGATTACCACCATTGGCTCTCTAAGTCTTATGTTGGATTTGACCATAGCTGAAACTGCTGGAACTTTTGTGGGGGCTTGGGGTTTATCTCAGGCTATGGCACGGGGCATTGCGATCGCCCTTGGGGGATGGGTTTTAGATATTGGTAAATTTATATTTGGCTCAAACCTTTGGCTGGCATACAGTAGCGTCTTTTTCTGTGAAGCCTTGGTGGCGCTTGGGGCGATCGTACTCCTCAATAAAGTAAATATTAAGGAATTTAAAGAATCTACCCGCAAAGCCACAGAATTAGTTATGGAAGGAGATTTAGATTAATTAACCTGAGTTCGGGATAAGCTGAAAGTATTATTTTCTCGTAGTCTGAAAATCCTATAAATTTCCAGAAAAATAAATATAGCTTTAACCCGAATTGAAGTTAACTAGGTTGGGGCTGAACAAACCTAATAAAAACCTACCCATAACAGACTAAAGATTGAGTGATAGGTGTTAAGTGAATTATTCTACGATCAAAACTCCCACCATTCCTTCTTCTCTGTGGTTGCCCACACTACAATAATACTCAAATTCTCCCACTTGATCGGCGGTAAATTCCACTGTACTACACTCATCACCGTCACTAACTTGTTCTGTGGCAACATTTAACTCGTCTACAACCCAGTCATGGGTTCCCCCAGTGCTACAGAAAGTAACCTCTACCATAGAGCCTTGAGGTACAGATAAAGTAGGGTTTGCTTCTTCATCTCCATCAAGAGAAAACTCTCTACCCTCAGCATTCATGGCAACGGAAATAGTAGGCTGAGTATCCAGCATCACATTTTCATCCACAGTGCCATCTCCTGAGACAGCATCATTGGGAACTTCTAATTCAGTCTGACAAGCTGCTAAACCAGTAAGAGCGACAACTGCTAGTAATGATTTTACGATAGTTTTTGCTCTAACCATAGGATTAATTATCCTCCAAAAAAAATATTAAGTTGCGTTTGTATTCTAACGCACACTTTTAAAAGTTGTTTTTCTGAAGATGTAGAGTAATTTTTTTGATGGTTAATCCAAATTTTTAATGATGAAAAGGAATAGTAAAAAAGGGAGCAAATACGAGTAGCATCCAACTTAGTTGATACCAGCGGAAATTACGAAAGCTATCATCATCATTTATTAATGCATCTATTCTCTCATTGAGTCGGAAATTAATAAATGGGCATACCATACTATTATCAAGGGGACTTTTTTCTTTCATGGCTGTTTGAGTAACTATTAATAAAGACTCTGCCAATAATAAGAAATCGACGGATTTTGAAGCGGTATTATCTGCTCTCAACTCTCTCAATAGTACTAAGTCTTGCCAAAGAATATCGTTATTTGGCAACCAAAAAGTAATTCTTTTACAATAGGATAAACAGAAAAATATTAAAGGGTCATTGTGTAGTTGATGGGCATTTTCGTGAGCCATTACTGCTTGTAGGTGCTCTTTTGATAATAATTGGATTAACCCTTTACTTAAGACTAGATAGGATTTATTCAAAGATTGTAAAAAGCCTTTTTCCTGGGTTGAAAAACCCATTAATCCAGCATAGGGAAAAGATGTTTCTAGAATTTTAACCTTTTGCCCTAATACTTCTTTTTCTTTAAATTTATCTATTTTTTGAGAAACAAACTTGATTTCTATGGCATAAATTAGTAAGTTAATAATGGCAAATCCTAAACATAGCCACGCTAATATATAACTAATAATGGTTGCCTGAAATCCCCACATTTGTCCTTTATAACCCATGGTGACAATGGCGATACTACTCATTAAAATTAGTAATACAGGGGCAATAAAAAAGAATAATGAATAACTCCAATTTCTCTTGTTTTTAAAAAAGGAAATCTGGCTAATATAACGGATTATATAAGCACATATAATGGCAAGAAAAATTACAAGAAAGTGCATTTAATCCTCCTGTTTCCTTTGTTTGCGAATTTGTTCTAGGCGAGAGGCGATCGCACTTATTTGCTCTACACTGGCTGTATCAAGACTATCTGCAAAGGAAGCTACCAAGTCAGGATTACTGACGGCCAAAAAGCTCTGTAACTGCTCATAGGACTGAATAGCTTGGGCTTGAGAGCGAGAAATTAAGGGAGTCCAACAAAAAGCTCGTCCTTGTTTATGATATTTTAACCAGCCTTTTTTCGTTAAACGATGTAAAACCGTGGTGACAGAAGCATAAGCCAATTCACGATCTGGATCTGCTAAAATGCGATCGTGAATTTCTTTCACTGTCGCTGTTCCTAAATCCCACAAAATCTCTAAAATTTCCTCTTCCAAAAATCCTAGAGAGAGTTTTTGGGGTCGATATTTTGGTAGAAAAGACATGACAAATTAGACTATGAGCAATTAACTTTGACTCCATGGTATCAGTAAACGGAGTAAGCGTTGCGGAAAAAGAGAAGTCGTGAGGGCGAGAAGATGGAGTAATCAAAATTAATTTTTTACACTCCTGTTTTGTGCCTTCATTTTGATTTACTCAGCGCACCCGAACTACTTTATCTCATTACCTAATCAAGGTCTTCATGTTTTTCCATAGGTTGTAAATCTGATTGTTCAGGGGAACAAGGTGCGGGAGTTACCACGGGCTGGTTATCTTCTTCCAATTCTTCCTCATCGATTAAATCAGAAATCTCGTCAATATCTTTATCGGTAATATCAATAACTTCTACATCTTCGTCATCCTCAGTAATCTCAACCTCCGCTAAAAAACGATTAACCGCTAAGATATTTCCCCCCTCAATACTTCTGGTGATAGGATTAGAGCCTCTTACCCTCGCAGAAATATCAAATAGTTGTTCCATAACCTGTTGAGGATTATCATTAGGTTGTAAAGTTAGCAATAATCCATCATTACGGCAACTAATGCCTCTTCCAGGACGGTTTTCTGCCACACAGATAACCTGTTGATTATTCAAGCGTCCGCTAGTGACATAACGTAATGCGCCACGGTCAGAAAATGCTTGAAATCTTTTAGTAATCTCTTGACATCTTCTCACGGGGGACCATCCACGGGGAATTTCTGTTTTCCAGACAATCAAATCAATGCGTCCTCTGGGGGTATCTACCACAGTGGTGGGTGCATCGTTTTTCATTACACAACGATAAAGATTACGATTTTGGGCGATCGCAGGGGAATTTTGTGTTAAAGTGCCGAAACTTAACCCTGATAATATGGTCAAAACTACTAATTTGTTTTTCATTTTTTTATTCTCTTTTTATATTTTAAAAATTAAACATAATTATCTTTTTTTCATCATACCTCAGCTATTTATTCAGAAGGAGAATAAACGACATTTTCAATTTCTTGAAAGAGAAGTTTTAATTGAGAGGTTTTACCTAACCGAATTTCATCTCCAATATTAATTTTTTGACGATGAATATGACCACTTTTTACCTGTTTTCCATTTAAAAAGGTACCGTTAGAACTTCCTGCATCCTCTATATAACAACTATCTGAGTCAATGTGAAAGATGAAATGAACCCTAGAGACAATATCACTGTGAGGAAGTCCAGAAAAGTCCATATCTACAGAAAAATCTTCGTTATATCTCCCACAATAAAATATTTTTTTGTCTTCAGAAAAAATAAATTGTTTATTAGTATCAGGATTAATTAAAGCAAGACTTTTTTTATTAACTGAGTTAGCAACCCGAACATCAATAACTGTCCGAGGACTGGAGTTATCGTCATCAATGGTAGTGTCTAATTCTGTAGGAATGTTCCAGTTAGCAATAGTGGGTATATCATCTTCACTATCATCAGGTGTTTGGGATAAATTATTTTTTACCTGTATGAGAAAATTATCGCCCGTGTTAATTTCTGTGATACTTTCATCTTCTAAAGATTGAACTATTTGCTCTTCATTAACTATTGAGTCAAAATTGACTTTAAAATTTTGTACAGGGAATTCCATGTGATGACCACAAAAAGTACAAAATTTACTATCATCTTGATTACTATATCCACATTTTGGACAAATAATGGGTGTCATGAACTATTGCCTTAGAATTAAGGAGGATGGGGAAATACAATTGGTTTTGGTATTTTTATTTTAAGAAATTTTGTCTCCTATTATGTTAATTATTGTTATGGGTAAGTTACTAAATTGATTATTTAGTTTGTCTCCTTTTGTTTTTATTATCCAGTCTATTTTTCGGAGGGCAAAGGAGGATTTGTTTTGGTTAGACTGTATATTTTGAAATCTTGTTCCTGTGGGGCGATCGCCCCTTTCCTCATTTTTGTTTGACCAGTGAGAAAAATCTGAGGGATAATGTTTTGAAATAACTTGTATTAAACGATAATTAAATTGATGTTCGAGGGGTAAATCAACTAATACTTTTGTTATGTTATTACGCTTAATTATTTGATAAAATATTTTGTTAATTTGCTCTGAAGTTATTTTATTATAAGCATCTTCAATTATAAAGCAAGAATTTACGTCATCTTTTTTTATAATTTTTGAAGTATTGTTAATAGTAAAAATAGCTTTGTCTATACTTGCAGAAATAAGAGCTGTATTACCATCATTATTAACATTAATTTGAGAATAAAATGACTTATCTAGGGAAGAATAAATATCCTGATAAGTTTCAGAACTTTGAATAGGTTTAATTAAATCTAATAATTCTGGGTGACGGGGTAAACCATAATCATTAACCCTGATTTTACCATCAAGGGCCATCACCGCCCCATCTTGGTTAATGCCGAGGGGGTTTATCTCAATCATATCCAAATCTTGTTCGATAAATAGCTGATACATTTTATCGATAATATTACTCACCGCATTGATAGTTTTGCCTTTGAGTCCCATGGTTTTGGCTAAACGACGACCATAAAAGGGGGAATATTCATCTTCTACGGGGCAACACACAAGGCTAGTGAGCAATTCTTCGATGTTGATTCCTCCTTGGGCGGAGCCAAAAATGACGGGTTTTTTGAGTTTATAATCGAGCATAATTGCCAAAAATACTTCCTTTTGGGTGTTGTAACGACTCTCGGCTAACACTACTTTGGGATATTCTTTTTCGATGGCAAGGCTAAAGATAGATTGACAAGCGGCGATCGCATCTATCGTATTACTAACAAATTTGACTCCTCCTAGTTTCGCCCTACCACTGGCCATCACCTGAGATTTTAGTACCACAGGATAAGGAATTTGGAGACTTTTTAATTCACTGGCGCTTGATAATGGTTGGGAAGGTAATACAGGGATACCTACTCTTTGAAATAATTTTTTGGCTTGATATTCTAATAAATCCATTGATGCTGACTTGCAATGACCCAACTACTAATATAATCGAGATTTTAGGTAACGAGGGAATCAATCCCATAAATATTAATAATTTTTTTACTCCCAATCAAAAACTATGGATGCTTTTCAGACTAATCAAAAAATCCTCATCGCCCTTGACAAATTAATTCAAGTGGTGGCTAAATTGCGATCGCCCCAGGGGGGTTGTCCGTGGGATTTAGCCCAAACCCAAAAATCTCTCATTCCCTACATCATAGAGGAGGCTTATGAAGCGGTAGATGCCATCGAATCAGGCAACCAAGAAGCCATTGCTGACGAGTTAGGAGACTTGTTATTACAGGTAGTATTACAAGCCCAAGTAGCCCAAGATAACGGTGATTTTGACCTCGAAAAAGTAGCCCAAAATATTACCGAAAAATTAATCCGTCGTCATCCCCATGTATTCGCTGATGTACAAGTAAACAGCACCGCAGAAGTTCACGAAAATTGGGAAAAAATCAAAGAACAAGAAAAGCCAGAATCCGCTCTTTTGAGCCAAAAATTGACCAATTATCACCGTAGCTTACCTCCTCTCATGGCCAGTGAAAAAATATCCAAGAAAGCCGCCAAGGCAGGGTTTGAGTGGGAAAATGTGGAGGGGGTATGGGATAAGTTTGATGAGGAGTTGGCAGAGTTTCAAGAAGCCATAGAAGAGGAAGACATGAATCATGCCCAAGAGGAGTTAGGGGATTTACTTTTTACCATTGTTAATATCGCTCGGTGGTATAAACTAGATGTTTCTAGGGCATTGCAGGGTACAAATAAGAGATTTATTAAACGATTGCAGTTGATGGAAAAATATGCCGATAAATCCTTATCAGAATACCCCATTAATGAGCTAGAAGCGCTGTGGCAAAAAGCAAAAAAGCAACTGAACAGCTAAACTAGAAAAGAATGTCAATATAGATAATCGTATAATTAATATGTCAGTACTAGCGGCGATCGCAGTTTTAGCACTTTTAATCGTAGTCCACGAACTGGGACACTTTGGGGCGGCAAGATTACAGGGAATTCGAGTCAGTAAATTTTCCATCGGTTTTGGCCCCGTATTAGCAAAATATGACGGTAAAGAAACCGAATACGCCATCAGAGCTTTTCCCCTTGGTGGTTACGTGGGTTTTCCCGATGATGATCCCGAAAGCGATATACCCCTAGATGATCCCGATTTGTTGCGTAATCGTCCTGTGTTAGACCGTGCGATCGTCATTAGTGCAGGTGTTATAGCCAATCTTATCTTCGCATACTTTCTTTTAGTGGGTCAATCCCTTAGTGTCGGTATTCAAGACGTTAATTTTCAACCAGGGGTATTGATTCCCGAAATCCTTGAAGAAGTAGAATCCCCAGCCCAAAGAGCAGGACTACAAAGCGGAGATGTGATTTTAAAAATCGAAAATCTTACCCTTCCCACCTCCGAAGAAGCCATTTCAATCCTGAGAGATAGAATCCAAGACTCCCCCAACCAAAGTTTAGAATTTACTATCCAAAGAAATGAAGAAACTTTCAACATCCCCATCACCCCCGAAGTAGGGGACAATGGGAAAGGAAAAATCGGGGTTATGTTATCCCCCAACGGAGAATTTAGCCGCCGTAAACCAGACAATATTATTGAGGCCTTCACCTTCGGTGCTAAACAATTTCAACGGTACACCACACTAACCGTCCAAGGATTTGGTCAACTGATTACCAATTTCCAAGAAAATGCCAACCAAGTAGCCGGCCCTGTGGCGATCGTTGCAGTAGGGGCCCAATTAGCCAAAAGCGACTTAGGCAACCTATTCCAGTTTGGAGCGTTAATCAGCATAAACCTTGCCGTTATCAACATTTTACCCCTTCCCGCCCTAGACGGTGGACAACTAGCATTTTTGCTCGTAGAAGGCATTTCTGGTAAACCACTCCCCAACAAACTACAAGAAGGCATAATGCAAACAGGGCTAGTCTTACTCTTAGGTTTAGGTATCTTCCTAATTCTCCGAGATACTCTTAACCTCGCCTTTCTTAATTAACTGAATTTAAAAACTGATTTTGTGGAGGCGTACTACCTTTTTTCTTTGATAACTTCAGGGGGAAAATGATTATCATATAATGGATGTATATGCTTTAATGTATCTTTATGAAATCTAAATTTCCCAAATCATTAAAATCTGTTTATCGTCAAGAGCCTATTTCAGCTTTTATTTTCACCTTCGGAGCGATAGAGTTAGCCATGGGAGGATTTAGTGAACATTGGAGTCTTATGTCTTTTGGACTTTTATTTGTGATAACGGGGTTGATGATGCGTTGGTTGCAAACTCAAAAACCCCAGAAAAAAATTCCTCGCAATACTCCCCGTCGTTATTTGCCTGAGAGTGAGCACACCTTTGCCGAACCTTTACCTGTATTACGTAGAAAACAAGATTATCGTGAATACTGATAGTAAAAATCAACCAAATCTTTTAAAAATTGGTGAAGTTGCTTCTGTGAGTGGTATTCCCATCAAAACTATCCGCTACTATGATGATCTCGGTTTATTGACTCCTGATATTAGTCGTAATAAAGTAGGTTATCGCTTATTTTATCAATCTATTTTTAATCGTCTTAGTTTTATTCGGCGATCGCAATCTCTCGGTTTAAGTTTAAAAGAAATTGATAATATTTTAAAGATTTATGATAAGGGTGAAATTCCTTGCGGTGTCGCCAAAGAAGTTTTATTGGAGAAATTAGATAATATTGAGCAACAAATTGAGCAATTACAGATTTTGCAAAGTGAATTAAAAGCGATTTTATCAGGGTGGCAATTTGCCGAAAAATTAGAAGGTAATATCTGCCCGAATATTCAACAAACCCATGGATAAGTTCCCATAACTTTGTTTGAAATAATAATGTTTTTTTAGCTTATTCTTTGCTAATGTTATTTTGATTGACTGTAAATGAAATTGCGAGAAGGGTTGATGGCGAAATCTTGGTTAACGAATATCAACAATAAAATAAAATCTTTATTCATAAAAACTCAAACCATTAATCAAGATAAAGATCATTTATTAGAACTTCCTCCATTTTTAAAAACAGACATCAAAGAATATGTTGAATCCCTTGATTGCCCTACAACCTATCAAGATAGCGTCCAATATGCGATCGCCCCTATACTAAAAAAATGGTTAGAAAATCCAAAAGCTGAAAATAGTATTGTAATTTTGGGAAATCCCATCGAAAATCTTTCTAAAATAATAGACAATAGTATTGAAAATTGGAAGGGCGATCGACCCACCCTCGAAATTATTACCCCCCTACCCTTTTCCCATCGCCCCCGCAACTTCTTAACCATTACCGAACAAATCAAACAAAGTTTTGAACTTCACCCCCAAGTTGAAATAGAAAACCTCAACGATATAGACACCATACCCGACGAAGAATCCCTCGAAGAAAGAACAACTATCATCGTCATACCTAACCTCGAACAACTCTTCTTGCGTGATATAGAAGGGTGGAACAGTGTCATCTTCCTAAGAGAGATAATCATTCATAACCCTAATTGTTTTTGGATTATTGGCTGTAACCATCTAGCATGGGATTTTCTTAATTATGTATGTCAAATTAAAGCCTACTTTAATAGCATTCATGCCTTACCAACCTTGGACGGAGAGATGTTAAAAAATTGGTTAGATCCTGTAGTAAAAACCGTTGTGAGTAATAAATTTACTAAAAATCAGCAACTAATCAATGATACCTCAGAAGATAATCGTGACGAAAGTTATTGGACTTATTTAGCCGAAGAATCATCAGGAATCCCCAGTATTGCCTTAAACCTATGGATAAATAGCCTAAGATTAGGCAAAGAAAATGTAGAAGAAGATAAACTAGCTCAAATTACCTTCGAGGACATTTTAGACCAAGAATCCCGGTACACTTTACAACAAATTACCCCTAGGCTACCAGATTTAGCATCCCTGACCATTGATGATCGTTATTTAGTTCATTCTGTTTTAATACACAATCATATTAATCGCACCCATTTAGCCCTTAGTTTAGGGGAGCCAGAAAGTCAAATAGAAGCCCGAATACAAAGACTTTTAAGAGAATCTATTCTCATAAGAGAAAATGGAGCTTTATCCATTGCCCCCCCATATTATAAAAAGCTCAAACAAGAGTTAATTAATAATAATTTTTTTGTGGGCGAATAGTTATGATTAGGGTGCGCTAAAAAAATGATTTAATCATTGATTTTTTGCACACAACGGGCAAAGACTTCTACCCCAAGACTTAGGGCAGTTTCATCAAAATCAAAACGGGGATGATGGTGGGGAAAATTTAAACCCTTGTCTGCATTAGCCGAACCCAAAAAGAAGTAACATCCTGGTATTTGTTGTAAGAAAAAGGACATATCTTCTCCCCCCATGGTTTGACACTCTGGCACTACTCCTAAAGGAGTTTCTACCACATCAAGGGCAACACTTCTTACTAATTCAGTAATACGAGCATTGTTAATAACGGGAGGATATAGTTGCCAATAATCAAGGTCGTATTTTGCCCCGTGGCTCTCACAGATACCTTTTATGATGGCTTCGATTCTTTCACCGATAAAGTTTTCATATTTTGGGTTAAAGTAGCGTACCGTACCACTCATTTTTACCGTGTCGGCAATGACATTTAAAGCAGTACCTCCTTCAAAAGTTCCCACAGTTACCACCGCTGAATCTGTGGGTTTAATATTTCGACTAACGATGGTTTGTAAGCTATTAACGATTTGAGCACCTACCATAATAGAATCAACGGTTTGATCAGGCATCGCCCCATGACCACCTTTGCCAAAAATTTGACATTTAAAACACTCCACCGCCGCCATTAATGCCCCTTCCCTCACTCCCACCGTACCCAGAGGAAGGTTATTCCACAAATGTAAGCCGATGATGGCATCTACATCAGGATTTTTTAAAACCCCTTCTTCGATCATGGGTTTAGCGCCCCCGGGCCCTTCTTCGGCGGGTTGAAAGATAATTTTGACAGTACCCCTAAATTTATCTTTGTTATGGGCTAAATAATGGGCTATGCCAAGGGCGATCGCACTATGCCCATCATGACCACAAGCGTGCATAACCCCCTCATGACGAGACTTGTAAGGAACTTCGTTTAACTCAAATACAGGTAAAGCATCCATATCCGCCCGAATAGCTAACACCTTACCCTCAAAGTTGCTCTTAATGGTGGCGACAATGCCAGTTTTCGCAACACCCCTTTGATGCTCAATGCCCCATTCCTGGAGTTTATAACCAATAAAATCAGCGGTCAAATTTTCCCTAAAACCTAACTCTGGATATTGGTGCATTCTCCTGCGCCACTCCACCAATTGAGGTTGTAAATCAAGGATTTCTGGACGAATTTGGGAGCTTTTGAGGATCGTTTTCATCAATTTAATGTAAAAATTTTCATATTTACTTACAATTCTAACCTCTAGTTTTTTCGCCTTAATAACTTAAATCAAAGTAGTTCATTTATCTATTTCCATCTAGTAATACCAAATCCGATTAGTAAAGTTTACTATTGTTCCCCGTGTAACAAATGACAGTAAACAATTACTATCTGTTGCCTGTTCCCCGCCCTAATTAATATATTATTGAAACAAGATTTAGTGTAATGTGTATCTTGATGGGATAGTTGTAGGTTGGGTTAAAAAATTAAACCCAACACTGAAGCCATATAAACAATACTTATTTACTAATAGTCCAAAAAGGAAAAGTTTGACTAGGATTTATCGCCACTCCTTCAACACCATTTTGGGCAAAGGCATACTCTTTGGTTTGCCAGATGGGGATATAGGGAACTTCTTGCCCTAATATTTCTTGAATTTCTCGAAAATCTTGCTCCCGTTGATTAGGATCATTTGTTCTTCTCGCATCATTAATCAACTCATTAACGCGCTCATTGTAGAAAAATGAACCTTGATTCTGAGCTCCTCCTTCAATACAACCTTCTTCGTCATTACCATTGGGGCAACTCAAGAAAGGATGAACATAGTTATCAGGATCTAAAAAGTCGGGGTACCAATCTCCCAAAAAAGTTTGATAAGTCCCTTGGCTTAGATTACTAAAAGCTGTGGCACTTTCTACTCCTTGGGGTTGAAACTCAATCATACCATCCAACTGCTGCTCGGCGATCGCCCTTAAGGTATTGGCTACAGCGGTACGGGGACGCGAGGTGGAGGGATACCATATTTCAATTTGAGCAGGATTCTCCGCCGAAAAACCAGCCTCTGATAACAATTCCTTGGCTAACTCGGCATTATCATCGGGATACACTTGCTCAAATACAGGTTGATAAACATCAAACGCACTGGGAATCATGGAGTAAAGAGGCTCTGATAACCCCTGAGTCACTCTTTCCACCATTAACCCTCTATTCATTATAAGGGCGATCGCCTGACGCACCTCCAATTGATCCAAAGGAGGCTGATTACGATTCAAAGACATATAGGAAATTACGGTACCTTGTCCTTCTAAGGCTTGAAAACTTCCACCTTCGGCATCTTCCAATAAACTTACCGTTTGCTCTGGGGCAAAAGACTGATAACCTACATCCAACGCCCCTGTGATAAAGCTGTTGTAAAGATTCGCCGAATTATCAGCAAAAATTTGTATATCTAAACCCTCATTACTCGGTATCTCTCCCCAATAGTCTTCAAAAACGTCTAATTTTGCCGAATCACTGTCAAAAGAAACTAACTTATAAGGGCCAGTGGCCACCAACTCATTGGGTTGAAACTCCCCCTGTCCGATGGTGTAGTTATCAGGAGATACCGCACAAGCCCCAGGAAAAGCCAACAAAGCAGGAAAAGCCGAAAAAGGTTGTTTTAAAGTAATTTGCAACTCATTCTCTGCCGTGGGTGTCACCTCCTCAATAATATCTGTTAACAAGAAAGAAGGTTTACCCCCATTTTCCATAAATCTATCTAGGGAAAATTTCATCGCTTCGGCATTGAAATCTGTTCCATCATGGAACTTAACCCCTTCGCGCAAAGGTATAGTATAAATTAGTCCGTCATCACTGATGGTAGGCATATCCGTGGCTAAAAGTGGTACTAATTCGGTGGTACCTACATTGTAAGTATAAAGACTTTCCCCAATGTTATAAATGAGATTCATTCCTGCTAAATCATAGCTGTCTGCAGGGTCTAAAGTTCTCGCTCTGAGGGTAGTACCAAAACTAATACGTCCATTACTTTCTGTGGTGTTGGTAGTATTATCTACTGTCGCAGTATTATTACAAGCAACGATTAAACCACAACAAAGAATCCCAAGAATAAAGTACTGGAATTTTTTTATTATCTGTTTCATGTTATTTTTTATCAAAAGTTAAAATCAGTGTATATTGAATTACATTATTTTGAAAAAATGTCTAAACATCCTTAAAAAATCCTCTCAAAAATGTATATGGTCAATCAATAAATCCTACTAATCAAAAATTTTTTGGGCACATATTTTGGATAGTCAAGATTCACCCTAAAATATTCCATTGGTTTGTTAATTATTCGTAGTTGGCTATATGATGGATAATGTAAAGTTTTATTGAGTAAAATTAATGGTTGTAGCCGCACCAAAACTAAATTACGATATTAAAGATATTAATCTAGCAGACTTAGGTCATCAGAGAATCGAGTGGGCCGGAAGAGAAATGCCCGTACTAAAACAAATTAGAGACCGTTTTGCCAAGGAGAAACCCTTCGCAGGTATTCGCATCGTTGCTTGTTGTCACGTTACCACCGAAACAGCCCACTTGGCGATCGCCCTTAAAGCAGGGGGAGCAGACGCTCTCCTTATCGCTAGTAACCCCCTTTCTACCCAAGACGACGTAGCTGCCTGTTTAGTAAGAGATTACGAAATTCCTGTGTTCGCCCTCAAAGGGGAAGATAACGACACCTACCATCGTCACGTCCAAACCGCCCTTGATCATCGTCCTAATATTATCATCGATGACGGCTCCGACGTAGTCGCCACCATGGTAAAAGAAAGACAAGAACAACTTAGCGACTTATTAGGTACCACCGAAGAAACCACCACAGGTATCGTGCGTTTAGAAGCCATGTTCAAAGATGGGGTTTTAACCTTCCCCGCCATGAATGTAAACGATGCAGACACCAAACACTTCTTCGATAACCGCTATGGTACAGGACAATCTACCCTTGACGGCATTTTCCGTGCTACTAACGTATTACTCGCAGGTAAAAACCTTGTGGTAGCAGGTTATGGCTGGTGTGGAAAAGGAGTCGCTATGCGCGCCCGTGGTTTAGGTGCTAACGTAATCGTCACCGAAATCGATCCTATCAAAGCCATCGAAGCGGCTATGGATGGTTTCAGAGTAATGCCCATGGATGAAGCCGCCAAAGTTGGCGATATATTTGTAACCGTAACGGGTAACAAGCATATTATTCGTAAAGAGCATTTCGCTTCCATGAAAGATGGAGCTATGGTATGTAATGCAGGACATTTCGACATCGAAATTGACCTCAAATCCCTCGGTGACATGGCAAAAGAAATAAAAGAAGTTCGTAACTTTACCCAACAATATATCCTTGAAAACGGTAAATCCGTGGTGGTATTAGGAGAAGGACGTTTAGTTAACTTAGCAGCCGCAGAAGGACATCCTAGCGCCGTTATGGACATGAGTTTTGCTAACCAAGCCCTCGCCTGTGAGCATTTAGTCAAAAACAAAGGTTCTTTAGAACCAGGATTACACTCTATTCCTGCGGAAGTGGATAAAGAAATCGCTCGTCTCAAACTTCAAGCTATGGGTATCACCATCGATTCTTTAACCCCCGAACAGGTTGAATACATGAACTCTTGGACTGTGGGAACCTAATTTTCAATTCTCAGCAAGGGGTTCAAACCCCTTGTTAAATCATTTCCCATCTTTTGATTTTTTTCATAAAAAAGAGCAATTATTATTGCAGTTTACTAAAAATAAATATTACATTAGACGTTTTTTTCAGCTAATTCCTAATACCTAACTAAAAATTAATTATGCGTAAGTTTTCTGGTTTGTTTTGTGCAATCATTTTACTATTATCGTTGATTGTATTACCCCAAAGTGCGATCGCGCAGCGCGACTTCATGATCGCTGCTAGTTCTAGTTTCGTCACCTCCACCTTTGAAAGTAAAAGCCTAAAAGGAGAAGACTTCACAGGGCAAAACCTACAACAAGCAGAATTTACCAAAGTAAATTTACAAGAAGCAAAATTTAATGATAGCGACCTTCGGGGAGCCGTATTCAACGGAGTTAACGCTGAAAATGCTAGTTTTGTAGGAGTAGATATGAGTGATGGTTTAGTTTACGTCACCAGCTTTAACAACGCAGACTTAAGCAACGGCATTTTTAGAGATGCCATCATGCTTCGCACCACCTTCAAAAACGCCAACGTAGAGGGTGCTGACTTCACCTTTACCGTCCTAGACTCTCAACAAGTTAACCTACTATGCGAAAACGCATCAGGTATCAATCCTGTAACCAATGCCAGTACCAGACAATCATTAGGTTGCCCATAAAAAACCCACATAACACAATGTTTTGGGGACGTAATATATTACGTCCCCGTAATACGCTAATCAGTCATCACCGTCAAAATCTGAGGAGGTGTAGCATCAGGAGGATAGAGAAAATCCACTGATACCAAACGATTACTGTTAGGCGGTAAAGTAACCCTTAACAAATCTTGTCCTTCTTCTCCCCTTTTTTGTACTAAGTGAAAATAACGCCATCGGGGTAAACCCTGATCATCAGTATATTTTACCTGTACTAATCCCCTAAAAAATACCTGCGGCCCTGGCTCATCCAAGAACTCTAATTCTCCCACATCTCTTTTAATGGGAGTAGAAATTTTTACCCTCACAGTTTGCTCTTCATCACTAGGATTATACAAAGGTAAGGTTAAACTATACTGCACTCCATAATTACCATGAGCCTCAAGGGCAGTATCCGAATATCTTACCGCCAAAGGAGCAGTCTGGTTCTGTTCAGAGCCTAATCTTCCCCTCACAAGGGTACTCAATCCATAGGAAAAAGCCTCCCCAGACTCAGGAATATTTAATACTTGGCTATCATCATCCACCAAATCAGCCTTCCACATATTTCCCATAGCAACCCCAGCCACTCTTCCATATCTGAAAGTACCTTCCGCATTAAGAGCCGTGGGGGCTAAATCCCTAGGGGTAGATAAATCTGCATTAGTTAACATTTCCTGCCATTCTGAAATTTCAGGGGCATCATCTTCATCATCTCGATACATCGCCAAACTAGCCATATAAACTTCCCCATCACTCCTTAACCTAGCGTAAGTAGAGCGTCCATTAAGAGGAGGAGTTAAACTATGGATGGGAATAGGTACATTTAATAACATACGACTTTCCCCCGCCCGAATAGTAATACTTTCTGGGAAGATGTCCTGTCTTTTATTTTGCAAAATATCCCCCATAACCCGACTTCCAGGCCCAGCGTAAACATTACGCCCTGAGACTTGAGAAGGAAGGGAAATAAAGGGGGCATCAGGTTGACTGAGATAACTAGCACCTTGTAAAACATCTATATTTACATCGGTATCCGTAGGATTATGCACCAAAATCCCAATATATAAAGTTCTCATGTCACCTTCTTCGGGGGGGCGAGAAACATGGTGGGCAAATACATCAAATTCTCCATTAAAAGCAAAATCTAAATGGGCATTAGGGTTAGTTTTGTTTTCTTTAGGGAAAGTTGAAAGTAATATACCCTCTCCCAAAACCAACTCAGGGCTATTACTATTAAATACGGGAACTTGATTTAATTCTCCATTTAAAGGGCGAATAATATTAGGGATGTTTTCTTGTTCATTTTCTTCTGTCTGCGATGCTTGAGCAACATATACGGGGGTTGCTTCATTAACCAAAGAAGGCATATTAATAGGAAGTATGAGGGGGAGTAGTTCTAACATAAAAAAAAGTGGATAAAAAATATTAAATGATTCCAGAATTAGATTTTAAACGCAATACTGAAATTTGACGAAATGATTCGCTTAAATGTGTCTTAATTTTGGAATATTGCAATTAAAAGCCTAGGGCGTGTCATCAATTAAGCCATATAACGACTGCGGCTAGATAAATAGCACCAAGAAAATTTATTTTTCGTTTATCATACCTAGTGGCTATGGCTCTATATTGTTTTAATCGGGCAAAAAAGTTCTCAATCAAATGTCTTGCTTGATATAAATACTTATCATATTCTCGTTGTTCTTTTCTATTTCTTTTTGGTGGAATAACCGCTATTTTATCCTGCTTCTTTAGCTTTTCCAGAACTCTTTCATCTGCATCATAACCTTTGTCCCCTAACAAAATATCTGCCTTTATTTCTTTTAGTAAAACATCTGCACCGTCCAAATCACATTTTTGTCCTCCGGTGAGGAAAAAACCTGTAGGATTACCTAATGCGTCAACCGTAGTATGAATTTTTGTACTTAAACCTCCTTTACTTCGACCTATTGCTTCCTCGTTTTTATCCCCCCTTTTGCACCAGCACTATGCTGGTGTGCTCTTACTATGGTTGAATCAATCATGGCATATTCATCGTCACTATCTCCTGCCAAAATTTGAAAAACCTTTTCCCAGACACCTTTTTTATTCCAACGACTAAAACGAGTATGAACCACTCGAAAATCACCAAATCGACTAGGTAAATCTCGCCAAGGAATACCAGCTCGATACCTGTACAATACCGCTTCGACAAAAAGTCGATTATCTTTGGCGGTGACTCCCACTGTACCAAATCGACCCGGTAATAAATCTTTAATTTTTTCCCATTGATCGTCTCTCAAACCATACCTGCGCATCTCTACCATATCCTCACTTTTGTCACAATTACTATCATCCTTATTTTATCTGTTATTCTCTTCTATTTGATGACACGCCCTAGTATCGTTAATTCGTGTAAACAAAAGCCCGATCAATTATTTTTAGATGACAAGTTAGTTAAAATTATTAATTCATCTTTAAAAAATGAAATTTCTGTCACTTCTGCTAAAAGATTAAAATGTAATAAAAATCGCTCTTTTCAAGCGTGTGAATTATCTGGAAAAGGTTTTATTATTACCGAGGAAGAAGCTAAGGAATGGATAAAAAAAGATTCTAAAAATCAAGAAGTTTTAAAACCTATGATTGATGGAAAAGGTTTAATTCATCCTTGGGAAAAGTTAGATTGGGTAATTGATTTTAATGATATGTCCATTGAAGAAGCGTCAAATTATAAATTACCTTTTGAAAGAGTTAAGGAAAAAGTTAAACCAGAAAGAGATAAAAGCCGAGAAAAAATAAGACGTCAAAGATGGTGGCAATTTGGAAGAAGTCGCTCTATTATGCGAAACCAATTAAAAGATTTAAGTTGTTATTTTGCTATTCCTAAAGTTGTTAAATATGTCATTTTTTCCCCTGTAGATATATCCATATTGCCCTGTGAAGCAAATATGGTTGTTGCTTCTGATGACTTTTATGTTTTAGGCATTTTAACTTCAAAAATACATCGTTTATGGGTAAAGGCTCAAAGCTCAACTTTAGAAGATAGAACAAAATATACGAATACTACCTGTTTTGAAACATTCCCTTTTCCCTCACCCCTAGCCCCTCTCCCCAAGGGCGAAGGGAGTAAGATAAAAGAAGAAAAAGTCCCCCTTGATAAGGGGGGAACTTAAATAGGATTCGGTGAAATCTGTAACCTCCCCACACCCGATAACTATTACTCCGAACTGAGGTAGAATTAGATTAAGCACCTCAGTTTTGCAGATAGATAAAGGAAAAATGACCATTAAAACCCCCGTAGAATTTCAAGATGAATTTGACGTAATAATCATTGGTGGTGGACATTCTGGCTGTGAATCAGCCCTTGCCAGTGCGAGGTTAGGATGTCGCACCCTGATGCTAACCCTTAACCTTGACAAAATTGGGTGGCAACCTTGTAATCCTGCGGTGGGTGGCCCTGCAAAATCTCAACTTACCCACGAAATCGACGCATTGGGGGGCGAGATTGGCAAAATGGCGGATAGGACATATTTACAAAAAAGGGTATTGAATAATTCCCGTGGCCCTGCGGTATGGGCATTGAGGGCGCAGACTGACAAGCGCGAGTATGCGACGGTGATGAAAAATATTGTGGAAAATGAGCCAAATTTGTCTATCCGTGAAGGGATGGTAACGGATTTGGTATTAGGAAAAAATGATGAGGTGATAGGGGTACAAACCTATTTCGGCACCTGTTTTAAGACTAAGGCGGTGGTATTAACTACAGGTACTTTTTTGGATGGTAAAATCTGGATTGGTGGTAAATCCATGGCGGCAGGAAGGGCTGGAGAGTTTGCAGCTATTGGTTTGACGGAAACCCTTAATGATTTGGGGTTTGAGACGGGAAGATTAAAAACGGGTACTCCTGCACGGGTAGATAAGCGCACGGCGGACTATACAAAAATGGAGGTGCAACCCCCTGATGAGGAGATTCGCTGGTTTAGTTTTGATCCTGAAGTGTGGGTAGAAAGAGAACAAATGAACTGTTATCTTACTCGTACTACTACCAAAACCCATCAATTGATTAAGGATAATCTCCATTTGTCGCCTATTTATGGCGGTTTTATTGACTCAAAGGGGCCTCGTTATTGTCCTAGTATTGAAGATAAGATTGTTCGTTTTGCGGATAAAGACAGCCATCAAATTTTTATTGAGCCTGAAGGCAGAGATATTCCTGAGTTATATATTCAGGGGTTTTCTACGGGTTTACCTGAAAATATACAGTTGCAAATGTTGCACACTTTGCCGGGGTTGGAAAACTGTGTGATGTTGCGTCCTGCCTATGCGGTGGAGTATGATTTTTTACCTGCGACTCAGTGTTATCCTACTTTGATGACGAAGAAGGTTGAGGGGTTATTTTCGGCAGGGCAGATTAACGGTACAACAGGTTATGAGGAAGCGGCGGCGCAGGGCATCGTGGCGGGAATTAATGCGGCTCGTTTTTCTCGGGGTGAGGAGATGATTGTTTTTCCTCGTGAGGAGAGTTATCTTGGTACTTTGATTGATGATTTGTGTACGAAGGACTTGCGTGAGCCTTATCGGATGTTGACTTCTCGCTCAGAATATCGTTTAATTTTAAGGTCTGATAATGCTGATCAACGTATGACTCCTTTAGGTCGTGAAATAGGGCTAATTTGCGATCGCCGTTGGAATTTATATCAAGAAAAACAAAAAAATATTATCGCTGAACAAGAAAGGTTATACGAAACTAGAATTAAGGAAAGAGATGAGGTTGCCCTCAAGATTGTAGAGGATACGGAACAAAAAATAAAAGGCTCAATTACCCTTGCGGATTTGTTGCACCGTCCGAAGTTTCATTATGAAGATTTAGAAAGATACAATTTACATAATGCTGAGTTAAATAAGGCGGAAAAAGAAGGGGCAGAAATTGAAATAAAATATTCGGGATATATTCAAAGACAACAAAAACAAATTGATCAAGTAGCCCGTCATAGTAATCGTAAATTACATGAAGATTTAGATTATATGAAAATTGAAACTTTGTCCATGGAAGCAAGGGAAAAACTAACGAAAGTAAGACCTTTAACCATTGGACAGGCTACCCGCATCGGTGGTGTAAATCCTGCGGATGTTAATGCTTTATTGATTTATTTGGAAATGCAAAATAATTTATTAAAAAAGTAGGATCCCCCCTAGCCCCCCTTAATAAGGGGGGAATTTAATTTAACAATGTCATAAATAATTTAGTTAGTTATGGTGTGTTATCAGAAATGATCAAGGTTAATTTACAAAGATTTAAGCATACGAAAAAAATCAAAAAATACCATTATTAATTATTCATTCTCCATTATCAATTAAAAAAGGGTATGTCTCAATCTTTGACTAACTTTGCTCAACAATTAGACGATTCGCCCATAACTCGCCCGATGTGGTTGTTATGGTTTTTATCCGCTTCTTTGATTGCCCTTGATGGGTTTGATTTTTTTATCATTGGCATTGCTTTGCCTTTCCTAAAGCTAGATTTCGCATTGACAGCCACTGATACCGCTATGATAGCAGTAAGTGCGATCGCAGGGGCTTTGGTAGGCTCTTTAACTTTGGGAGCAATTACAGACAAAATCGGGCGCCAAAAGATGCTCTTAATCGATGTATTTTTGTTGATAAGTGCTAGTGTTGCCTGTGCTTTATCTCCGAATACTACATTTTTGATTATTTCTCGTTTTTTGGTGGGAGTTGGCATTGGGGCAGATTATCCCATCAGCGTAGCCTACATCACCGAAAATGTACCCTCTCGTCATCGAGGTAGGATGGTGATAGGTGCTTTTGCTTTTCAGGCTATAGGGACAGTTGTGGGGGCGCTAATCGGTATCATTGTTATTAATTATTTTCAATCTGCTTATCCTAAAACGCCTATTTTTGCTGTTCATTATGCTTGGCGGATAATGTTAGCAATGGGGGCATTATTTGGCATTTTAGTAGGTATTTTAAGACTTAAATTTTTATTGGAAAGTCCTTTTTATCATATCAATAGGGGGGAGTATAAAAAGGCATCTCAATCAGCTTCTATTCTATTAGAAAAAGAGGTTATTCTCACGGCAGAAACTGAACCCATAAAGGATCAAGAGGTTTTAAATTACGGTGCTTTATTTTCTTCTAAATATCGTATTAATACTTTATTCGCTTCTTTACCTTGGTTTTTACAAGATATTGCTACCTATGGCATAGGGATTTTTACCCCTGCTATTATTACTTTTTTAGCACTTAATAATGAGTCAGATTTTTTGGTACAACAAATCAAGTCTGCACAGGGAGCTATTGTGGTGGATTCTTTTTTGGTATTGGGGTTTATTTTGGCTATTTTGTTAATTAATAAACTGGGTAGAATTTTCTTGCAGGTTACGGGTTTTGTCGGTATGGCGGTTGGTTTATCTTTATTAGGAATATCATCTTTTTTTCCCGCTCAAAGTGTTAGTAATATTGGATTAATTTTAGGGGGTTTCTTCCTCTTTAATTTATTTATGAATGGCGGTCCAAATTCGACTACTTTTTTGTTATCAGGGGAGGTATTTCCTTCCTCCATTCGGGCTAGTGGAGCGGGGTTTGCAGGGGCGATCGCCAAGGCTGGAGCTATTTTAGGAGCTTATTTATTACCTTCTATTCAAGAAGAAATAGGAGTAAGTAATGTTTTATTTATTTTGAGTATATGTTGTATTTTAGGAGCCATAATGACTTATGTTTTATCCCAAAAATTAATATTTTTTAACCCTAGTGATAAGTAATTAACCAATAGAAAATATTAATACAAAAATAACCCCCAACAAAAACGTTAGGGGTTTGAAACTAAATTTGATTAAAACTAAAGAAATATATCTTAGAATCTATCACGACGGTTTCCGCCTTCTTCACGAGGCTTAGCTTTATTAACCTTCATTTGTCTGCCCATCCACTGAGCACCATCCAAGGTTTCAATTGCAGTTTCTTCTTCATTATCACTAGACATTTCTACAAAGCCGAAACCGCGCATTCTTTTAGTTTCACGATCAACAGGTAAATAAACACGTTTTACCTGACCATAATCAGAGAAGACAGTTTGTAAATCTTCTTCTGTAACATCATAGGATAAATTCCCAACATATATGGACATAGACTTGCTCCAATAATCTTAATTTACACTAGGGCAACTGAGACGACGGACGTGAGTCTTTCCATGCTGTGGAAGGAATAACCTTACTATTATACTGGAATCAAACACTGTTACCGAAACGAACCTCAAATTAACACTAATTATAATTTATCATATTACTTGTGTAATTGTCAGGACAAGATAAGAGGTAAAATAATTGATAATGGACGATTAATCATTGATAATTGATAACAGGTAATTAATTTCTCAATGGTACAGATTCTTCATTGCTAATAAATTTTAGGGGTTGTTTCTAAGGATGGCTAATAAACTTATTCCCATGGTCAAAAAGCTACATTTAAACTCTATTAATCGTCATATTTTCTTATGTTGTGATCAAGCAAAACCTAAATGTTGTAATAAAGAAGATAGTCTAAAATCATGGCAATATCTTAAAACTAGACTAAAGGAGTTGGGCTTGGATAGTCCTACTTCTGAGAGGGAAACCTGTGTTTTTCGTACCAAAGCTGATTGTCTTCGGGTATGTTGTGATGGCCCAATTATGTTGGTTTATCCTGAAGGGGTATGGTATCGTAACGCTACCCCAGAGGTTATCGAAGAAATTATTCAAAAACATCTTATCAATGACGAAATTGTTGAGGAATACGCATTTCACCAAAAAACTTTATCTCAACCCTCGGAATTATCCATCAGGGATGAAGAAGAAATGAAAGCAGATATTTGGTAATAGTTAATTAATTCTCTACGGCGATGGATTTATCGTCTTTAAACTTAATCATTGATTGATGATAATTTTTTAAACTTTCACGATGTCCTACACTAATATAAGTAATCTTTTGTAAAGTTAAATGGTGATATAAACGAGCTTCATTATCAATATCTAAAGCACTGGTGGCTTCGTCTAAGATGACATATTTGGGCTTGTTAATGAAGATACGAGCAAAGGCAACCCTTTGTTGTTCCCCTAATGATAACAATTCCCCCCAGTCTTTTTCCACATCAAAACCGCCAAATCTGGTGGCTAAATCACCTAAGTTTACTATGTCTAAAATATCCTGCAATTCTTGATCATCAATGGATTTGTCTAGGCTAGGATAAGTTAGTTGTTGTCTCAGGGTACCAATTATCATATAAGGGCGCTGGGGCAAGAAAAGCATTTCTTCTAATTCTGGGCGATAAATTACCCCTGTGCCAGAATTCCATAGTCCCGCAATAGCCCTTAAAAATGAGCTTTTACCGCATCCACTACTACCCATGATTAATAATCCTTGTTGGGGTGGTAACTCGAGAGAGAGATTATTGAATAGGGTATTTTGATAGTTGGGAGTCTGTAGGGTTAATTCTTTGGTGGCTAGTTTGCCGTTAGTGACAGTGTCAATGGTGGGTTTATTTTTACTATTAATATTAATCTCATTTTCAGCTTTTAAGAATTCTGAAAAAGTTGATAAACGATTAACTCCTGCTGCAAAACTGGTCAAAGATTGGAAGCGACTAACGATAATATTGAGAGAGAAAAAGACTCTAGCAAATGCCCCTGTGGCTTCGCTTACTTTTCCTACTTCTAACTCCCCTGATAAAACGCTAGGGGCTACTACTATAGCTGGAATGACGTAGGGTAAAAATTCAAAGGTATTAACGAATAGTCCTAAATATAATTCTTGCCAAACAATTAATGAGTTAAAGTTTTGATAAACATCATTAAATAAGTTTTTAAGGTGATTTTCTTCTTGTTTTTCCCCTTGATAAAAGGCAATAGATTCACTATTTTCCCTTACTCTTACTAATCCAAAACGGAAGTTTGCTTCTTTTTTGAGTTGGGCAAAGTTGAGGTTAATTAATTTTTGTCCGAATACCCCCGTTGTGATAATGGTACCTGCGATCGCATATACTAGCAAAAAGATAACTAACTGCTGAGAAATAGACCACAAAACGGCACTAAAGGCAATTACCTGTAAAACTGATTGCACAACCACAAGCAAAAATAAGAGAGAATCTTGGGTAAAACCTCTTATATCTTCGGAAATACGTTGATCTGGGTTATCAATTTCTTTATATTTTGCCGTCAACTGATAAAATGAACGATTAGCAAAATATCGTCCCAAAAAATTTTCAGTTAACCATTTTCGCCAATATAAACCTAATTTACTTTGTACATAGGAAAAACTGGCAAAAAGAGGAACATAAATTACTAATACCGTTAAAAATGACCTAACGGCACTCCAAAAAAGTGCTTCATCTTTAGCGGCTAAAGTAGAGATTAATTCCCCTTGATTTCGGTTTAATAATACACTTAATTGAGTATAACCAATTAATAATAATCCTAATAATATTAAGAGAGTAAAAGCTCCTTTTTTTTCTTTTCCTAACCAATATAGTTGGGCGATATTCCAGAATTTTTTAAAGATATTTAGATTGACTTTTTCGTTCATTTAATTTAGGATTATTAGTTGATAATATTACCTACAACATTTATGATTATGTCACGATATACACTCCCCATTAATTAAAAATAATCGTAACCAGAGGTTGGTTTTTCGGGGGCAAATGCTAACCAAAGAGGGAATTGTAGTAAGGAAAGGTTTACCTTATCTTCATTTTGATCCATGATAATAAAAGGTAAGTCTTTATCATCCATAATTCTGTCTGCTTTTTGACATAGGGCTTCTGATGTTTCAAACAAAACTACCCCTCGATTTGGTCCAAAATCTGCCCTAGATATTCCTAGACAATCTTGTAAACCCCTACGCCATTCACCTAGTTTTTCTGGAGTGTCGGATAAAATTAACACCCTAGTGCGATCGCCATATAGCTGTGATAATATCGAAATGATAGCCGAGGTAACCAGAATATTTTGTAATCTAGATGTCATACTCTTCAATGCACCCCTACCCCCTTGGGTAAAAAACCAATTAGATACCCTTTCAGCATGAATTGGCTCAAAAGTGCGCCGTAACTGCCAAGAAGGGCCATAATAGTCTGGACGAGTACGATATTGATCGATTAAACTACGAATAATGCGAGTTTCATCCTTAAAACTTTTTTCAACAAATTGAGGACTACTTGGTTCGACATTAACATTACTAATCATGGGTTGGGGATTGTTATTAGTTTCCCATGAATCCATATTACTATTAGTATTGAGATCAAGTTGTTCGGCTGCCATGGATAAATCCTGTAAACTTCCCACTAGATAGTCTTTGAATCCCTGCACCTTAATAGCTAAATCTTGGGAAACTCCAGAAAAAGTAGTCTTCATTTCTTTTTCAATTCTTTCTTTTCTACGCTCTAACTTTTGTACAGAAATTTCTAAACTTTCTTTTCTTTGTTCAAGGGCTTTCAAACTTTCTTGAACTAGGATACTTACATTTTTAGTAACTTCTTTTTGTTCATTAATAAGCTCATCTTTTTGTTGTAAAAGATTTTGGATTTCGTGAATAAGAGCTTCTTTTTGACTGTGTAAATCACCTGTTTCTTTATCAGGAAGGGTATCATCTTGACTATCGGATGATTTTGTTAAACTTGATAAGTCTTCCTCTAACTCATCAGTTTCTAAATTGTCATTTTTACTCTCTTCTATACTTATCATCGCAGTATTTTCTTCCACTGTTTCTGGATATATATTTTCCGCTAAGATTTCCTCTACAGTTTCTTGGTTATCTTCTTCTACTAATTCACTATCTTCTGTTGTTATGTTTTGATTTGCTTTTTCCGTGGCTATTTCTAACGACTGATTATCTTCCTCTGATAATGGGTTTATTTCCTGAGTTTCGATAACCTGTGGAGAAGATTCTTTTTCTACGGTAGAGGAGTTAATAATTTCTTTCTCTACCTCTTCGGAAGTATCATTATTCCTCAAATATTCTTCCTCTTCAAAGTCATAGTTGGGCAAATTTCCTGCTTCTGTGGATTGACTATCCCATAAATCATCATCACTACCAAAGGTATCTTCTATATTTTTTTTAAGGTTATTTTTATCTATTTCTGACATAGTAAATTGATTATTTATATAATGTACTGAAATCTATTGTTATTAATTCTATTAATTCGTTTTAGGAAAACATTTTTCGAGACAATCCTTTAGGGTTTTTGCATCAAAGATAATCGGCAAAAAGTGAATGCTTTTAATTTCTTTAAAGTAAAACAAAATAGGTACTGGTTGCCAATAAATTTCCCAGTTTTCCCATTCTACATAGGGAAATGTCCTCAATATTTTTTCTCCCCTATATACTTCTAAAGTGTCTGGAGTAAATTTTAGTTTAATTTGGGTGGTTTGAATAGTTAAAAAGATACCAAATAAGCCAACAATTCCACCTAAAATTGGTTGAATCAGAATTAGGGGAAAGGCACTGATAATTATAATGATAGGGATTCTAAAGTTAGGGGCTAATTCTATGGTTTCAGATATTTTCGATGGAGTCTCGTTAACATTCATATTTATTAATTTAAAAATTTCTTTCCTCAATTCTAGCCAAAATCAGTTAATCAAAATATAACCCCTTTGGGAGTCATGGGAATTTTATCCCCCTAACCCCCTTTGAGAAGGGTGAAAGTTAAGTTTAAATTTTATAAATACTATACCTATAAATCTTTGTGGGTAAAAGGTTTGGCATCATTTCCGCTGTAGGTGTCTGCAATGTCTCCATTCCCTGTGAGTTTGTATTTATAGGTAACTAATCCTTCTAAACCCACGGGCCCTCTGGGGGGCATTTTTTGGGTGCTGATGCCTACTTCTGCCCCAAAGCCATAGCGGAAGCCGTCGGCAAAACGGGTTGAACAATTATGATATACCCCAGCGGCATCGACTTGGTTAAGGAAGGTTTCTGCATTATTTTGGTTTTCGGTGATGATGCCATCGGTATGTTTTGAGCCATAATGGTTGATATGGGCGATCGCCTCTGGTAAATCATCTACAATTTTGATAGATAGAATCAAATCGCTGTATTCGGTGCGCCAGTCTTCTTCGGTGGCACTTTCACAGTTAATAATGGTTTGGGTGGCTTTATCCCCTTTCAGGGTAACTCCTTTATCTGTAAGGGCTTCGGCTACTAAAGGTAAAACTTTAGGGGCGATCGCACTGTGTACGAGCAAAGTTTCAATGGCATTACAAGCCGCAGGATATTGGGTTTTAGCATCCACCGTCACAGGAATAGCCTTGTCAAAATCAGCGGATTCATCAATAAAAAGATGACAGATACCGTCAGCATGACCTAAAACGGGAATTTTGGTGTTTTCTTGCACGTAACGGACAAATTCGTTAGAGCCACGGGGAATAATTAAATCCACATATTCATCGAGGGAGAGAAGGGTTTTAATTTCTTCTCGGGTGGTTAAAAGTTGCACGGCATCGGGGTTAACTTCAGTATGGCTGAGGGCTTCATGAATTATTTTCACTAAAGTGGTGCAGGTATTAATCGCCTCCTTACCCCCCTTTAAAATTACCCCATTGCCCGATTTTATCGCCAAACTGGTGATTTGAATAAGAGCATCGGGGCGCGCCTCAAAAATAACTCCTAATACCCCTAAAGGGCAACTAACACGGCGTAAAATTAATCCTTGATCTAATTCTCTGTGGAGAGTGAGAGTGCCGAGGGGATCAACTAATTTTGCCACATCACGCACCCCTGCGATGGCACCTTTTAACTTATTTTCCCCTAATAGTAAACGGGCAGAGAGTGCCTTAGAAATTATCCCCTCAGAGGCACTACAATCGGCATTGTTGGCATCAATAATCTCTTTTTGATGTTTTTCGAGGGTTGTTGCGATCGCTTCTAGGGCTTGATTACGAGCCGAGGTGGAGAGTATCCCTAATTGTTGTGCCGCCGTGCGAGTTTTTTGGGCAATTTCCTTCATAAAATCAATAGTAACAGTTTAAGATGTACAGGGAACAGTGTACAATTACAACTAAAAATAAACATTATATTAATTTTTAACTGTCAATTGTCAATTGTCAATTGCCTAAGAGTATGAGTGAAAGAAAAATCGTAACTGGTAAAGGAATCCCCCTTGTGGGAAATGATATTGATACCGATAGAATTATCCCCGCTCGTTTTTTGCGGTGTGTCACCTTCGACGGTTTAGGAAAAGAAGCCTTTGCCGATGATAGGGCATCAAATCCAGATCATCCTTTTAATCAACCTCAATACCAAAATGCTAAAATTTTAGTAGTTAACGCCAACTTCGGATGTGGTTCGAGTCGTGAACACGCACCCCAGGCGATCGCCCGTTGGGGTATTGATGCTATTGTGGGAGAAAGTTTTGCAGAGATCTTTTTCGGTAACTGTCTTACCATGGGAGTACCTTGTGTTACCACCTCCTCAGCTAATATCAAAAGCATCCAAAACCTACTCAAAGAAAACCCCGATGCTAATATGGTTCTTGATTTAGAAGATATGCACGTTAAGTGTGGACGTTATAGCAGTGCGGTAAAAATGGATTCAGGGGCAAGAAGTATGTTAGTTTCTGGTAAATGGGATACCTGTGGTTTACTCACCAAAAATATTCCTCAAATCCAAGAAACTGCCACCAAAATTCCCTACGTTGCTTGGTAAACCTTAATTTCCCCTCCGATAATTATTTTTCTGAGGGTTTAAAGTGGGTGGTATGGTCAAATATGATATTTAGTTACTAATTTTTATTGTTTTTATGAGTCAAGATAATTTAATTCCTGTTGTCGTTAACGGTGCGGCGGGAAAAATGGGAAAAGAAGTGATCAAGGCGATCGCCTCTAGTGATGATATGATGCTTGTAGGTGCAGTGGATCAAAATCCTGCGGTATTAGGGCAAGACGTGGGTGAAGTGGCAGGATGCGGTGCTTTAGAAGTACCTATCATGAATGATTTAGAAGGAGTATTAGTCCTCGCCACCCAACACAAAACTCAAGGGGTAATGGTAGATTTTACCCACCCTGATAGTGTATATGAAAACGTGCGCAGTGCGATCGCCTATGGAGTGCGCCCTGTGGTTGGCACAACGGGATTAAGCCCCAAACAAATTAATGACCTAACCGACTTTGCCGATAAAGCAAGTACAGGAGTATTAATCATTCCCAACTTCTCCATTGGTATCGTCTTAATGCAACAAGCAGCCATCCAAGCAGCCCAATATTTTGACCATGTGGAAATTATCGAACTTCACCACAACCAAAAAGCAGATGCCCCCAGTGGTACAGCCATCAAAACCGCCGAAATGCTCTCAGGAATGGGCAAAACCTATAACCCCCCACAAGTAGAAGAAACCGAGCATATAGAAGGCGCTAGGGGTAGCCTTTGCGGTGATAATATTCGCCTCCATAGTGTGCGTCTCCCCGGATTAATCGCCCACCAAGAAATTATCTTCGGTGCTGCTGGACAGATTTACACCCTTAGACATGATACCAGCGATCGTTCCTGTTATATGCCAGGGGTTTTGTTATCTATTCGTAAAATTACCGAATTAAAATCCTTAGTTTATGGACTAGAAAAAATTATTTAATCGTGTGTTACGTTTTAAGTGTTGGGTGTTAAATTAGACGATTATTGTGGAAAAAAAATATTTAACTTTGGAATTAGGGTAGTGAAGAAGTATATAGATAGGGCAAGACACCTTAAAAGAAAAATTTCCCGCGAAATCAAATATACGTTAAATCCCTCCCTCAAATATGGTGGCCCATCAGGACTTGCGAAAAAATGGATTGACTATCAAACTTATCAGCAAAAAGGCGGTACTTGGATAGAAGTTTATTCAGAGCAAAAATATCCCCACAAAAGAGCAAGAACCCATAATTGGGGAAAAGATAAATTTAATTTTTCTCGAAATCTAAAGTCCACAATTCCCCCCACAGGAGTATTTAAAATACCCCACGGACAAGTATTACACAATCAAGGATATGTTCTCACCCAAGATGATTATTTTATGGTTGATACCTCCTACCATCGTCAAAGATTAGTTCATGCTAATTTACCCAAAGAAAAATATCCCGTTGAGTTTTTAGACGGAACTTGTTTATCATTAATGAGTAACGCTTCAAATAATTATTACCATTTTTTGCTAGATGCCATACCTCGATTACATCTATTCGAGAAAGCAGGATTTAGTTTAAATGATGTAGATTATATTCTCATGAATCAACCTATGTCCCCCAATGCTTGGGATATTTTTGAGCAAATGGGTATTGATGAGTCTAAATGTGTTTGGGCTCAAAAAGGAAAAGGTATTCAGGCAAAAATGTTAATAGCTACTACTCATCCTAGTTTAGATCGCCATCACCCCCATTGGATGGTCAATTTTATGCAAACAAGGATTAATTTATCTCCTTGTAAACCTCATCGTTTATTGTATATTCCCCGCAAAACAGGAACTCGTAAAATTATTAATGATGACCAAATTTATGGAATTTTAGAGAAATTTGGCTTTGAATACTATTTGCCTGAAAATGATACTAACCAACCGCAAACATTCCATGAAGCATCAATTATCGTAACTCCCCATGGGGCAGCTTTGGGTAATCTTGTTTTTTGCCAACCCCACACAAAAGTATTAGAGTTTATTTCTACAGGGCATTTAAGGGAATATTTTTTCAGTCTTGCCCATGTGGCTAACCTTGAACATCATTACATTATCGGTGAAACTATACCACCTACAAAACCTAGGGGCAAAAGTTCCAAGAATGATTATTTTATTGAACCTCGTTACTTACAAAAAGCCTTATGTTTTTTGATGAAATAAATTCTAAAAATGAACTAACCTAGGACTTGAAGTTAAAAATATTATTATGAGTGAAGTAAAAGTTTTCCCGAGCAAAAGCACCTTAATTGCTAGCGCCCAAGAATTTATCATCAACAGAATAGAAGATACTATCACTGAAAAAGGAATTTGCACCATTGCCCTTGCAGGGGGTAGCACTCCAAAACCCGTCTATGAGGCGATCGCTCTTAAACAGTTATCATGGGATAAAATCCATGTATTCTGGGGAGATGAGCGTTATGTAGCCCCTACCCATCCCGACAGTAACCAAAAAATGGCAAGAGAAGCATGGTTAAATAAAGTAGAAATCCCCTCTGACAATATCCATCCTATGCCTACCATGGGTAACAATCCCCAAGACGATGCCCTAAAACACGATCAAGAAATTAGAGACTTTTTCTCATGCCCCCAAGGATTTCCCCCCTTTGATATTATTCTCCTAGGCATGGGAGATGATGGGCATACCGCCTCCCTTTTTCCCCACACCAAAGCCCTTGAAAATACTGAGAATCTCATTACCGTAGGCAACAAAGAAGATAGCCTCAGATTAACTTTTACTGCCCCCCTCATCAACGCAGCCCACTGTGTTTTATTTCTGGTGTCAGGAAGTAATAAACAGAAAGCCCTACAACAAGTATTTAGCCAAGATTGTAATCCTAGGGAATATCCGAGTAAAATGATTCAACCCCAAGGAGAATTAATCTGGTTTCTTGATAGTGATGCCGTAGGAGAATTAGAAATTATATAGATAATTGTTGGAAACTTTAAAATAACAAGCAACAATATCAGTTATCTCTTAATTTTGATTATCTTTTGTTCATAAAAAACATAGTGCTTTTTTTTTAAATCATCGCTAAAATAACACATAAAAATAAGTCTCAAAAGTCGTTAAAGTGCGATCGCCTATTAAAGTAAATAAGTATTGCAAGTGACTTTTCAACCCCCATCTCTTAGCCAAAGAAATATGACATATTCTCCCCAAAAATCGAACCCACCAGAAAAAAATCGCCTAAATACGATTATTAACTCTATTTTTCGCCTAAGTATAGTAGGCATTGGCTTAGGAACTATTTTTGGTAGTATATTAGCAAATATCGATTTAACACAGCCTTTATTTCCTGACTTAAATTTACCCTTTCTCAATACATCAGGGGAGCAAGATGAATCATCTATAACTACTTCAGAAAGTGCAGAAGTAGAAACTGATAACCTCGAAACTATCTCCTCTACAACCACCGAAAATATAGCTAGTAATTCTTTTACATTTACCCAAGAATTAATGCCCTTGAGGAAAAAAATGACTGTGTTATTTGAGAAATATGCCAATCTTCAACCTAGTTTATTTTTTGTAGATTTGGATAATGGGGCTTTTGTCAATATGAATGGTATGGAGGCTTTCCCTGCCGCTAGCACCATTAAAACGCCGATTTTGGTTGCTTTTTTTCAGGATGTGGATGAAGGAAAAATTTTGCTTGATGAAAAATTAACCATGACGGAAGAAACCAAAGCCACGGAAGCTGGTACGATGCAATATCAACCCATCGGCACTCAATACACGGCTTTGAAAGTGGCAGAGGAAATGATTATTCGTAGTGATAACACTGCCACTAATATGTTAATTGAAAGGTTAGGGGGTGTAGAGGCACTTAATCAGCGTTTTAAAGAATGGGGTTTAGAATCCACAGTAATTAATAATTATCTTCCTGATTTAGAAGGCATGAACACTATTAGTGCAAGGGATTTGGCTATGACTTTGGTAAAGGTTAGTAATGGTGATTTAGTAGAAACTAGATCAAGGGATCGTCTTTTAGGTATCATGCAGAGAACTATTACTAGGACTTTGTTACCCCAAGGCATTGAACCTGATGCCATGATTTATCATAAAACTGGGGATATTGGGAAAGTATTAGGGGATGGGGGGATTATTGATATACCTACTGGAAAACGTTATGTAGGGGCGGTTTTGGTACAACGTCCTCACAATGATTATACGGCCCGTACTATGATTCAGGAAATATCGAGGGAGGCTTACCAACATTTTAAGTGGTATCAACCTCGCCCGACAGTTGAAGGTAATTGATACTCATAGGGATGTATCATGGTACATCCCCACCTAAATAATTAAGAGTCGCTTCCTCCGTTGGTAAAGGAATCTAACCACCGCTGTAAGGCGTTTCCTGCGGCTTCTCTGCCCCCTAAACCAAAGGCAAGGGCGATCGCCACGGCAATACCCCCAGTGAGCAAACCAAAAGCTAAATTGACAATATTAGGTGCAATACCAATTCTTTCTAAAGCCATGGCAGCCACTAATACAATGATTGAAACACGGGCAACTTGAGCTAAAAACTGTGCTTGTTGGGTACCAGAATTCACTACTAATCGATACACCAAATTAGCAAAATATAAACCCACAGCAAAGATAATTACGCCGATTAATACTTGCCCTGCCAACAAGGAAATAAAAGCAACTACTTCTTTTAGGGCTTCAATTTGCAAAATATCCACCGCTGTAATGGTTGCCACCAACATAATGGCAATCACAAGGATAATACCCACAATTTGGGCAGGAGTTTTGATACTAGAATTATTTTCTACTTCAGAACTTTCTGGCGTTGACATAGGGGAGGTTTCTGTGATACCTAACCAGACAAAGACATTATTAAAGCCCACATTGGTTAGAAGATTTACTAATAATTCCGCTAAATATTGGGCTCCAAAATAACCAAACCCCAAGACAATGATAGCTGCAAATAGTTTCGGTAGTATGTCCAAAACTTGATCCAACATTGCGATCGCAGGTACAGAAATAGCCTGAATCTCTAAAGCATCTAGGGCAGTAATCGCAATAGGAATTAAGATTAATACATACACCACAGAGCCAATCACATAAGACAAAGATTGCTTTTTATTAGTAGCTGACATACCAAATTTTGCACCAATGGCATCAGCCCCACTAGCCCTTAATAAATTGGTAACAACCTTCTTAACAACTTGGGCAATAATCCAACCGATAAAAGCAATAATAGCTGCGGCGAAAACATTAGGTACAACCCCTAAAATATCATTAACTAACTCCTCTAAAGGACGTAAAGTTCCATCTAGCCCCAAAATTCCTAAAATAGAAGGAAGAAATAATAGAATGATAAACCAAAAAAGAGCATTCCCGATGGTATCACCGATGGCAATTTCGCCACCCGCTGAGTCTGCAACCATTTCCTCATCATCATCTTGCACTTGCTGATTTAATCTTTCATCAAAATGAAATTGTGAGAGCGTCTTAATAACGATGAATTTAACCACCGTTGCGAATAACCATGCCACCAAAAGAATAATTCCAGCACCCCCTAAACTAGGCAAAAAGCTCATTACCTCATTCAAGAGAGCATTTAAAGGCTCAGATACCAAATCTAACTCAAGGGCATTGAGAAAGGCAACTACCACAAAGAGAATGATAAGCCAACCAACTATTTCTGAGATCCATTTTTCCGTCTCAATTTTTTTGGCATCCTCGGCATTTTCACCCATGATAAAAGCCGCCAAGCGATTATCCAGATCAGTTTTGTGCAAGGATTTTCTAACAAATCCCTTAAAAATATTGGCAAAAATCAAACCAATAATTAAAATTAATATCGCTTTTCCTAAACTTAAAAGCGCACTTACTAAATCATCTGGTATGGGCAGAGCCTCTTCTACTTCAGATAATTGAGCAAATAAACTAAGAGCATTTAAGCCTGGTGGAGAATCCATCATTAGTTTCATGTTCTTATTGTTTGTTATTTATACATATACTTTCTCAATATATCTATATATCCCAAATAAATCAAATAACTTCTAAAATGCTGCTATTCTCATAACTATAAAAAAAAGTTGTATTAATATTTTTGTGTTGTTATTATTACTACCAAACCTTTTACTGTCAAAGGTTATATAAACCCATTATCAATAATTACTCTTTTATTGCATAACTAATATTATCATTTTGCCCAAATAACATCTAAGAATTTAATAATTAGTTTTCCCGAATAATATAACCTAATGATTAGAAAACTTTTAGACACCAAATATGATTAGAAAAAAAATCACCTAAAAAACAAAAACCTATCTAGTCTCAGATAGGTTCAAACATTTATAGGTAAAGAAAAATAGTGATTTCAGATTATATAAGATGTAAATAAGCCGCTTCTTGTTCTAATTGTTGAATTAATTTTTGATTTCCTTGACTTCTAGCAACTTCTAAACGGTGTTCTAAATTTTTTCTTAAGCTATCTCTATAAGCTTTTCCAGCTTCTGCTCTCATTTTATTTTTGCGAGTTATATTCATCATAGTTCTACTTCTTTTCTTTTCAATACTTTATTACTTATGTCATTCCATTCTAACTTTATTAAAGTTAAACGGTATAAATTATTACAAAAAATTAATAGATAATAGTCTAGGGCGTGTCATCAAATAGAAGAGAATAACAGATAAAATAAGGATGATAGTAATTGTGACAAAAGTGAGGATATGGTAGAGATGCGCAGGTATGGTTTGAGAGACGATCAATGGGAAAAAATTAAAGATTTATTACCGGGTCGATTTGGTACAGTGGGAGTCACCGCCAAAGATAATCGACTTTTTGTCGAAGCGGTATTGTACAGGTATCGAGCTGGTATTCCTTGGCGAGATTTACCTAGTCGATTTGGTGATTTTCGAGTGGTTCATACTCGTTTTAGTCGTTGGAATAAAAAAGGTGTCTGGGAAAAGGTTTTTCAAATTTTGGCAGGAGATAGTGACGATGAATATGCCATGATTGATTCAACCATAGTAAGAGCACACCAGCATAGTGCTGGTGCAAAAGGGGGGATAAAAACGAGGAAGCAATAGGTCGAAGTAAAGGAGGTTTAAGTACAAAAATTCATACTACGGTTGACGCATTAGGTAATCCTACAGGTTTTTTCCTCACCGGAGGACAAAAATGTGATTTGGACGGTGCAGATGTTTTACTAAAAGAAATAAAGGCAGATATTTTGTTAGGGGACAAAGGTTATGATGCGGATGAAAGAGTTCTGGAAAAGCTAAAGAAGCAGGATAAAATAGCGGTTATTCCACCAAAAAGAAATAGAAAAGAACAACGAGAATATGATAAGTATTTATATCAAGCAAGACATTTGATTGAGAACTTTTTTGCCCGATTAAAACAATATAGAGCCATAGCCACTAGGTATGATAAACGAAAAATAAATTTTCTTGGTGCTATTTATCTAGCCGCAGTCGTTATATGGCTTAATTGATGACACGCCCTAAAGAAAGTATTTATCAGCAATAAACCTTTACGGTTTTGCACCCTGGTTAGGACATTGTTCAATCCTTACCGTAACCATTTAATATTTTCCATGTAGTTAATTTGGTAGCAAAAATTACCCAGAGGCTTTCTTCAGTTGCATTTACAAAAAGTAAACGTTATGATGGTTTTAATGACAAAAAGCATTATGGGAGTCTTCTTTATTAATGGATCAAATAGAGAAAATCATCGAAAAAATCAAAGAGTGGACTCAAAAGTTAGTTGAGGCATTAGCAGGGCCACAGGCTGAGCCTGAACCTGAATTGATTCCTATTCCTGTGAGAGATCGTCGCAATGGTGGTTATCGTTAATCATAGTGATATAAAGGTGTGTCTGATTTAAAACTTTTAGTATTACATGGTCCTAATCTTAATCTTTTGGGACAACGAGAGCCTGAAATCTATGGGAGTTTAACCCTCAGTGACGTAGATAAACTTCTTGTGGAGAAAGGAAAAATCATGGGGGTGGAAGTAGTTTGTTTTCAGTCTAATCATGAAGGCAACCTTGTAGATAAAATTCATCAGGCTTTAGGAAATTATCAAGGGATTGTGATTAATGCTGGTGCTTACACTCACACTAGCGTAGCTGTTAGAGATGCTTTGGCGGGGGTGAATCTTCCTACTGTGGAGGTTCACCTTAGTAATATATATCGTCGTGAGGAATTTCGCCACCATTCTTATATTGCACCCATCTCTGTGGGGCAAATTAGTGGTTTTGGGGTAGATAGTTATTTGTTGGGTTTACAGGCTTTGGTTAATCATATAAAGTCGCTTGGGACTTGATGAAAAAGTCTATTCGTTAAGGTCGGGAATAGGCAATAGTTCTGTTACTTTTATTGGTTGGTGTTTTATTAGTTGTTCCCTAAGCTTTTCAGGAAAGGGGAAATTTTTTATGGTGGGCATCGCCCACTCTGACTTTTTTACGGTTGGTTTGGGGTGGTGGTATTATCGCTGTAAATATTTTCGATGGGGGCAGGTTGTGCCAAGTCTGTTTTCATGAAGCCACGGGCGCTAGTAGCAACTAGGGCAAAAATAGCAATGAGGATGGTAACGATGGGTACTACTTGTTGACGGATAAATTGCATGGGTTTGTTTTCTTAAGGTTATCGTTTAAAATAATTCTAACTCAGTTCGATTAGATTATTGATTAGCTGTGTATTCTTGGTTCGGGGTGTAGATTCCTGAGAATGTCGCTTTCTAGGTGAGCTAATTCTTGTAATCTAGGTTCGATTTGGTGTTTGTCACAATATTTATGAGCAAGTACCCAGTAAATACCATAGTGTCTGGCTTCTGATGCCATCAAACCTCGATAAAATTTGGCTAGTTCGACATCGGGGCAGTTTTCGGCGAGTAATCCGAGGCGCTCGTGCGATCGCGCTTCAATCAAGGCAGAGACTAGTAAGGAGTCTAAAAGGCGATCAGGTTCATGTCTGCGAATGGCACCTTTGAGGGTAGCACCGTAGGGCGATGGTTGTAGGGGTGCAAGGGCAACTCCTCTTTTTTGTAGCCACTGATTTACCTGTTCAAAGTGTTCTAATTCTTCCTTGGCAATGGCTGTAAGCTGATGGATAAGCTCGGTATGGGAAGGATAACGAAAAAGTAAATTTACTGCCACTCCTGCGGCTTTACGCTCACAATGAGAATGATCTAAAAGGATAGTGTCTAGGTTATGGAGGGCTTGTTCTAACCACTCTGGGGATGTAGGCTCACACAGGAGTTTGATTTTGGTTAACGTTTTCACAAATATTTACCTAAGTTTTATGGGTATGGGATTATTTAAAGGGGAGAATTAAGGGCAGATTAAAATTTACAAATAATGGGATTTTAAACTAAAGATTTTCGATAAATTTCATTATCCATTATTAATTCTCAATTCTCAATTATTTATGAATATCCTTGTTAATTCTTCGCTGATAAATAATAATATTAGAGAACCTTTGATATAGAGAAATAGGCGATGACCTTAGAATATCCCGAAGATTTAAAATATCTTGATTCCCATGAGTATGTACGCATAGAAGATGACGAAGACATTGCCACTATCGGCTTGAGTGCTTTTGCCCTTGAGGAATTGGGGGATGTGGTCTTTTTGGAGTTGCCAGAATTAGGAGATGCGATCGCCTCTGGGGACAATATTGGTACGGTAGAATCGGTTAAGGCAGTGTCGGAAATTTATGCTCCCGTATCAGGCACAGTAATTGACCGTAATGAAATGTTAATCGAACAGCCAGAGGCGATCGCCGATGATCCCTATGGAGAGGGTTGGCTCGTAAAAGTGCGCCTTGATAATTCTAGCGAAGAATTAGAAGACGCTCTGAGTGCCGAAGAATACAGAGCCATGGTAGAGCCTGAAGTTTAGGATGTTTTGAGGGGAAAATTACCCTCATCTGTAGCCAAGAAATGGGCAAATTTTCGAGCTAGGGTAGGCACAAACACAAAGGGGCTAGTAAATCCAGAAAATACGGATAAGCCATCTATTTGCTCAACCCTACCCACCTGAAAAGGTACATCTTTACTAAAAGCCACTTGGCAATTATGCCATTGTCCTTCTAAGGTTCCCAAAGCAGGAAGGTAATGGGCGATCGCCCCTCGAATCTTCTCCTCGCTAACCCTAGCATCCACAGGAGCAGAAGTATTTGTACGAATTTGACTAATTTGACCTAAACACACACTCCCATCCAAAAATTGAATAGCCCCTGGCTCCAGTACTTCCCCCTGTAGCTCATCATTAGGATTTTCCCAAAGGGTATCTTTTGCCAACGCCGTCACATCCTCCTCCATCAAAAATCTTGCCGTGGTACTAGGCATTATCAAACAACGTAGTTTAATATCCGTGGGTTTAGTTTTTATCAGTTGAGCATGGGTAAAATAGATAGGTAAACTAACCCCCACATCCCTTAATAAACCTCTACAAAAAGCCCCTGCACACAATATAACCTCTGGTGCAAAATAACTATTTTTACTTGTTTTTATACCTACAGTTTGACTTCCTTTTTTCTCCAAATCAATCACCAACTCCTCTCGAATTTCACCCCCCAACCTCTTAAAAGCAATTTGATAACCCATAATTAATTTATGAGGGTTAACATGACCATGGGGGAAGCGTAAACAACCCGAAATCGCCTCCCGATTCAGCAAAGGCTCTAAACCACAACTATCCTCAACACTTAACAATTCAGGCTGAATCCAAAAATTCTGATAATTAGTCCTTACCTGCTCAGGGTTTTTGTCGTGGGGAATGGTAAAAAGTAGATCTAAATCTCGATATTGGGTATCATAGTCAAGCTCATCACTCAACCCTCGCTGAATTTTTATCCCCTCCTGACATAGGGATATGGTGCGATCGTCCGTACCACACCAATAAGCAATTCCCCCATAACTATAAACAGTACCATTAAAAAAATTGAGATTTTTTTCTACCAACAAAACCTTCTGACCTTTTTTCGCCAACTCATAGGCTAAAGCCGAACCAGTTAACCCCGCACCCACCACAATCACATCATAATTCATGCACAACCCCTTAAAAAAACTTCTATTATCTATGGTTTATTGTTAATTGCTATGCTTTCCCCAATTCAACAAACCTTGTACTAATATAATAACTGTCCTTTACAAAAAGACACAATTAACCCATGCGTAAACTAATTACCAAATATCTGAGTATCTTTGTTCTCAGTCTGATTTTTATTGTTAACTTTACTCCCCAAGCCTTAGCTCAGTTTCCTTTTTTTAATTTGCCCACCAGTAGCGTGGTAGATTTTCCCGAAACTCCCGAATGGGATTTAAATAAAGCTCGTCCTTGCGGAAAATATTGGTGTAGTGATGTTTATCTCTTTGGTAATTCCGAAATCATGGAAGAACAATTAACCCTTGCTTTGCCTAGGGAATCCGAAAAAACATCCGCCGAAATTGCGATCGATGTTGAACAAAGAGCCAAATTTGTACAAAATATTTTTGAAGGAATTTTTCGAAATATTATTCAATCTAACTCCTTTGAATTTTCAGACGAAAGACAATCCCTCAGTTTTTGGTTTTTAAATAATAGAGAAAAACCTCGACATCCATTTACTCCCATAGTAGAAGTAGGAACAGAAAATAATCAAACCGTTGTATTTGTACCCAGACAACCTGATTTAGGTTTATCATCCCAAGCCCTTGTCACTGTAACGGGTATAGATGCTAGTGCGAACGCTTCTACCATCGAAGAGTTGGGGGAAGAATGGAGATTAAAAGTGGCTAACTCTATTAGTGATGCACTCTGGGGAGCGGAAATGAATCATCAACAACCCCTAATAAGATTGCAAATATCGGTAATAGTTGGAATAATTGCTCTTATTTTTATAATTTTAGTTAATAAGTTCAAAAGATTTATCAAAAAAATAGCCAAGATACTAAGACAAGAGTTACAGGATATAAAAGATACTTTAACAGTTGATCCTGAAGCTCATAAAAAAGATGACGAACAAACTCAAACTGATACAGAAACAAAAACTCGGAACTATACTCAGCCTTTGTCAGGAAGAATATCAAGTAAAACTCAACCCATATCAAAAAAAATACAAACCTTTAGAAGGTTATTAGGACGAGTCTTTAATCAAAGTATTAGTAATGGTATTCAAGTTATCTCCGATGGTTTACAAATACCTACTCAAATTTTACCAACGGTTTACCAGCAAACCCAAAATGTAATTAAACAACAGTTAAATTTAATTCAATTACTTCTTCGGATTTTCCTCTTAGGGCAAATTACGGCAATCTTAATAAGTATAGGAACTATCGTTATCACTTATAGAGAGACCCGTTATTTATTCAATCTGTTTTTCTCTCAAGCAATTTTGGTTCCAATAATCTGGATTTGTATTGTGTTGGTTGACAAAATCGGAGACTTTTGGATTGATTCAATACTCAATAGATGGGCTAGGGAAAAACAAGAATTATTCCCTAATTCTAATCGTCCTACCCTTAGGGTTAATACTTATTCTCCTGCTTTGCAAGGGGCAACAACTTTTATTTTCACAGTTATCGGTATTTCACTAACTTTTGCTTTTACGGGGTTAAATCCGACGGTAATAGCGGGGGCAGGAGCAGCAGCGGTGGTGTTTGCTTTCCTTTCTCGTAATCTTTTGGAAGATATGCTTAATGGTATTTTAATTTTATATACTGACCGTTTTGCTGTGGGAGATGTGGTAGAAATTAATGGTTTTGCGGGTTGTGTAGAGAGTATGAATCTTTATGCTACTTCTTTGCGTAATTTGGATGGACAGTTAATCGTAATCCCGAATGGTCATATCTCCACGGTGGTTAATATGACTAAAAATTGGTCTAGGGTTAATTTTACCATTGAAATTGCTTGGGATCAGGACATAAAAACCGCTACCAATTTAATTCAAGAGGTAGCTGAACAACTCTACGAGGAGATAGAATGGCATGAAAAAATCCTTGAACCTGCTGATATTTTGGGTATTGAAAAGGTCTCCCATGATGGTATTATGATCCGACTTTTAATTAAAACTTTACCTGCGGAACAATGGGCTGTGGGTAGGGAGTTACGATTAAGAGTTAAGGAGGCTTTTGATAGGAGTGGAATTTCTTTGGGTATTCCTCAAAGGGAAATTTGGCATCGAGACTCTAATCAATCTAATGGGTTTAAGGTGGAAAAATATTAGATTGGGGTGAGAGGTTTGAGGTTAGGTACTTTTTTGTGGTGTATCCTCCTTAAGTAAGTCTATGTTTTGCTTCTTAGTTTCTGATAATTAATACTTATTCTTGGATTATGATTTCTAAATTCTAATTAACCATAGAAATCTATCTATTAAGGGAAATTTGTGGGATAATTGTGAGGTTTAATTAAAAAAAGTATAGTTATCCATGCCTGAAGCAGTAGGAGTTATTCAAACTTTGGGTTTTCCCTCTATCTTGGCAGCGGCTGATGCGATGGTTAAAAGCGCCCGAGTTACCCTTGTTTATTTTGATAAGGCGGAAAGTGGTCAATTTGCGATCGCCATTAGGGGTGCTGTATCAGAGGTTAATCGAGCCATGGAGGAGGGATTAATGAAGGCGGAGGAAGTTTTTGGCGGTGAAGTGATGACCCATTACATTGTCCCTAATCCTCCCCCTAATGTGGTGGATGTGTTACCCATTGCCCATAATGAGGTTTCTAATCCTTATCGGATGTAAGCCTTTTGACCATTATTAAACCATTAAAATAAGTTTTTATATCTAAATAAAATTATAGGAGTATATATAGATTATGCCTTCACAATCAGCCATTGGTTCTATTGAAACCAAAGGATTTCCCGGTATTTTAGCGGCAGCTGATGCCATGGTAAAAGCTGGTAGAGTTACCCTTGTGGGTTATATCAGGGTGGGTAGCGCTCGTTTTACCGTGAATATTCGTGGGGATGTTTCCGAAGTTAAAACCGCCATGGCAGCAGGAATCGAAGCGGTGAAAAAAGCCGAAGGTGCTACCCTCGAATCTTGGGTAATTATTCCCCGTCCTCACCAAAATGTATGTGCGGTATTACCCATTGATTACACTGATGAGGTAGAAACCTATCGTCAAGCCGTAGAAGGCAATACGGCTCCTTATCTCCCTTCTCGGTTATAAATTTTAAAGGGTTGGACAATGTTCAACCCCGGTGGATGTTGGAGATAATTTAATTTTTGGCTTTGGTGTAATTGGCGATCGCACTTATATAGATAAAATGTGCAAAGAGAATAACAGCCCAAATACCTGTTAACCAAGTAATCCAAGACCATTGGGCGTGTTGCAGGTTATGGAAAAACCACGCTCCCGAATTGACAGCAGTAAACAAAGCAACATGAACAGCAAAATTCATGCGATCGTCTAATTTTCTATATTTGAGGTCATTTTCTCGATCTGGTTCCCGGGGCCAACGTGGAGGCATAATTTCTTTTCAATACTAACTTCAATTTCTTGTCTATTTTATCTCAACCTTAGAGTGATGGCTATGGGCGCGAAGAATCAACCTTTAAACCTTTAGATGCTAACCATTCAGGGTTATAAAGCCGAGACTGATAGCGTCCGCCCCCGTCACACAACACCGTTACAATCCGATGACCGGGACCTAGTTTTTTGGCTACAGCCACCGCTGCCGCTACATTAATACCCACAGAGCCACCCATAAATAAACCTTCCTTGTACAGTAACTGATAGATAACCCTAATGGCCTCTTGATCATCTATTCTCACCGCATCATCCATGGGTACTCCCTCCATATTGGCTGTAATGCGACTGTTACCAATACCCTCGGTGATGGAGTTGCCCTCAGCTTTCATTTCTCCTGTTTTCACGTAACTATATAAACCACTTCCCATGGGGTCTGCTAGAATACATTTTACATAGGGATTTTGATCCTTCAAAAATAAAGATACCCCAGCAAAAGTTCCCCCTGTACCCGTAGCGGCTACCCAAGCATCAATTTTATGGTCAGTTTGTTCCCAAATTTCTTTTCCTGTGGTTTCATAGTGCGCTCGGCGATTAGCAAGGTTATCAAATTGATTAGCCCAGATGGCGTTATCCATTTCCTCTGCAATGCGCCCCGATAGTTTAACGTAATTGTTCGGATCTCTGTAAGGCACCGCAGGAACTGCTCTCACCTCTGCCCCAAGGGTTCTAAGGGTATCCATCTTTTCTTGGGATTGGGTTTCAGGAATAACTATAATACATTTGTAACCTTTTGCATTACAAATATGGGCAAGTCCGATGCCCGTATTCCCCGCCGTACCTTCTACCACGGTGCCTCCCGGTTTTAATAAGCCTTTTTCCTCCGCTTCTTTGATGATATACAAGGCAGCTCTATCTTTTACCGAACCACCTGGATTAAGAAATTCGGCTTTTCCTAATATTTCGCATCCTGTTTCTTCACTGAAGCTATTTAAACGAATTAGGGGAGTATTACCAATAGTGCCGACGAAGCCTTCTTTAATATCCATTATGATGTACGTTGCTTTTTTTATCTTTATCTTTTCTAATTTTTCTATCTTACCGAAAAATGAATAGTCTAAATTAGTAATTGACCTGAGTTCGGGATAAGAAGAAGGACAAATAGTAAGCTAAAAATAACCACAAATTTAAGCCACTACATTGTCCTATGTCTAATTTAGATAAATTATTCTGTCATGTCGATGATTGGACTCGAAAATTTGAGCTCTTATGGCAAGAAAAACTCTTATCCAATGGTGTTGCCAGACGTTTGAGATCAAAAAGTCTTTGCTTGAGCGAAATAATGACCATTTTGATTGCTTTTCATCAAAATAGTTATCGTAATTTTAAACATTTGTATCTCAATCATGTTCAACAATATTGGAGACTAGCTTTTCCTAAACTCCCCAGTTATCCCTTTTTTGTCACTTTCCGAAAAGAGGAATAAAAATGTAGAATAATAATAAAAATTAAAGGTACTCACAGCAATGGATGTAGCTCAGCAAATTAGAAAACATTTACCTAGAAATCCCATGGACACGGTGCCGGTCATTGATGATTATTGTTCTGCCTACTCTACCTTGTTTTTTGATGTGCGTAACTACGAATATTTTAAATATTTACACTTAGGATTAATTTCTGATATTAAAAGAAAATCTCTTCCTGAAATTTCTCGCATCGTTAATGTTTCTTCTCAAAGTTTACATCATTTTCTCACTTGTGCTGATTGGAATTTATGGGAATTAGAAAAAACTCGTTTGCACTCAATCTTAAATGTTTTTATTAATATTCCTATTACAATTATTATTGATGAAACAGGAGACCGTAAAAAGCGGTGCGACCCCGCGTCGGCGAAAGACGCAAGGGAACGCGCACCAAGATAAGGAAATACTACGGATTATATATCTCGACAATATCATGGTCAAAGAAAAGAAATAACTTATTGGGAACTGACGACAGACCCAGAAACGATGCCAAAAAATAGTACAAGTTTTGTGATGACAAATATTAAAGGAAGTAGAAATGAACAAAAAAAAACTATAGGAAATTTATATGGTGAGCGTACATGGGTGGAGTATGGATTTCGCCAGTGTAAACAAGAACTAGGTTGGACAGATTATCGTTTAACGAAAGGAAAAGACATTTTAAAATGGTGGGAAATAATTAATAGTGTTTATTGGATGATTAGCGTAAAAACTAAGCCAGTTAAACAATTAATAAATCAGAAAAACAGAGAGGGGAACAAGGAAGAAAAAAGAATAAATAATCAAGACTGGCGTAATTTTAATAGTTGGAAAAATACATTAGTAAATTACAGAATCATGGTTCAACCAATATTAATATTTGGAGCAGTATTGCCATGGTTAAGAATGATGAAAAATGATGTCATTTGGATAGGTTTTAATAATTTGCTCGAGTATAGTAATAATTGTATGAATTATCCCTCTTTTGTCACTTTCCGAGAGAAAAAGTGGCAAAATAAAAAGATAGTAAAAATGAAACGCAATTATGGCAATGGATATAGCTGAACAAATCAGGCAACACTTACCTCGAAATCCCACAGAAACAGTTCCTCTGATTGATAACTATTGTTCGTTTTATCGTTCTTTATTTTCCGATGTGCGTAATTATGAATATTTTAAATATTTACACTTAGGATTAATTTCAACACTCAAAAGAAAATCTTTGCCAGAAATAAGTAAAATTGTTAATGTTTCCTCTCAAGGTTTACATCATTTTTTGACAAAATCTAATTGGAATTCATCAGACTTGGAAAAAGTACGTTTAAAATATATTTTAAGTATACTGATTGATACACCGATTACAGTAATCATTGATGAAACAGGAGATCGTAAAAAGCGGTGCGATCCCGCGTCGGCGAAAGACGCAAGGGAACGCGCACCAAGATAAGGAAATAACACAGATTATACTTCTCGACAATATTTGGGAAGCTTAGGGAAAATAGATCAAGGTATAGTATCAGTAAATGTTTATGGTCTTTATAGAAATATTACTTTCCCTTTAGTGATGGTAAAAAAGAAGATAGATACATTAGAGAAATTATTTATGGTCTCAGAAGAGAAATAACTTATTGGCAAATTACTACTAACACAGAAACTATGCCAGAAAACAGCACTAGTTTTGTAATGACTAACATCCAAAAAACGAGAACTCAACAGAAAAAAACCATGGGAAATTTATATGGTCAACGTACATGGGTAGAGTATGGATTTCGGCAGTGTAAACAAGAATTAGGCTGGACAGATTATCGTTTAACCAAGGGAGAAGATATAGAAAAATGGTGGGAAATTATTAATAGTGTTTACTGGATGACTAGCTTAAAAACTAAACCTATTACAGACTTAATTAATCAAAAAAAAATAGTAGAGACTCAAGATAAGAAAATCTTCATCACAGAAGATTGGCGTGATTTTAGTAGTTGGAAAAATACATTGATTAACTATCGAATTATGGTTAAACCAATGCTCATCTTTTGCACAATGTTACCTTGGTTAAGAATAATGGAGAGCGATTTATTATGGATAGGGTTTAATCATTTACTGAACCACAGCAATAATTGTATGATTCATTTTCTCAGTGGATAAATTCATTTTTTCCGATTAGTTATTTCGGAAAGTGACAAAAGAGGGATAAGTAAAATACTTCTCAATGATATTGTTAATCTGTTTCTTTTTCCATGGTGATGGGAGCAGATTCTTCTGTGGTGTCAGTATTGTCTTCTTTTCCTTTGAGTTTTAAATCCTCTAAAGTTTGCTCGTAATCATCCTTGATGAAATCTTTAACGATACCAATGCTTTGTCCTAGTCCTCTGCTATATTGAGGGGCATTTTCTATGGCTTGATTATCGGCAATAACACGCTTATCGGTAATGGTAAGTATATCTTCTGGGGCAAGGGAATAAATACCTTCTTTAATACCTTTCCAACCACTAGAGCTAAATAAATAGTTAATTACTTTTCCTGTTTCTTGGGATATGATATAGTCAACGATTTTACCTGCTTTATCTCCTGAGTTTGACCATAATTGAGCCCCTATCAAAAAAGTGTCCCATTCATCTAGTTGAATTTCTATTTCTTGATCGTAGTGGACGATGATACTATCTTTGCCGATACTTTCTATTTGTTGCCATGAAAAACCATGTTTATCTCTACCTAGTAGTCCAGCTTTTGAGATGATTCCTTTTACTTGGTGGCTTTCTAATTCTAAGACGATATTGTCTAATTTGCCTACATTTTCGGTAGTGGAATAATTGATAATTAAACGGTCAATTAACTCACTGCGTTTTAATTCTAGCTTGGACATGATTATAAAAATATTTAATAGTTAAAATATATGGTCATTATAACTGAAGATCCTTTAACTATTGATGCTTTAGTCTTGCCAAAGATTACTTAGAGCAAGGAAAATAAAACCGATTGCCGCTATACTTTTTAATAATTTAACTGGTAAAAATTCTCCCATACCAACCCCGACAATTACCCCCAAGAAACTAGCAAGAATAAGGGCGACCACAGAGCCAAGGAATACTGCTTGAGGTGATTTAGAACTACCGCTAAGGGCGATCGCCGCTAACTGACTTTTATCACCTATCTCGGCAACAAAAACCGTAATAAAAGTCAAACTTAAAATATCCCAATTCATATAATATGATAACTATTTAGTTAATAAAAAATAAACGAAAAAAAACCCAATTCAAAAAAATATAAATAAAAAATAAAAATTGGCAAAAATCAAGATAACAGCTAAAATTATATAACAAATTGAAATGATTATAAATAATTAAATGAAAATTTTAGTTACAGGGGGTGCCGGATTCATTGGCTCTCACCTCATCGACTCCCTCATGAATCAAGGTCATGAAATATTATGCCTCGACAACTTCTATACAGGGGAAAAAACCAATGTAGATCATTGGCTAGACCATCATAACTTTGAATTGATTCGCCATGACATCACTGAACCCATCCGTTTAGAAGTAGATCAAATTTATCATCTTGCCTGTCCAGCCTCCCCAGTTCATTATCAATTTAACCCCGTCAAAACCATCAAAACCAATGTGATGGGAACATTGAATATGTTAGGTTTAGCAAAAAGAGTAAAAGCCAGATTTTTACTCGCTTCCACCTCCGAAGTATATGGAGACCCTACTGTTCATCCTCAAACCGAAGAATATCGGGGTAATGTAAATTGCATCGGACCTCGTTCCTGTTATGACGAAGGAAAAAGAGTTGCTGAAACCCTAGCTTTTGATTATTACCGAGAGCATAAAGTTGATATTAGGGTGGCTCGTATCTTCAACACCTATGGGCCAAGAATGTTAGAAAAAGATGGTCGGGTAGTTAGTAATTTTATTGCTCAAGCCATTAGGGGAATTCCGCTGACAGTTTATGGCGATGGCAGTCAAACCCGTAGTTTCTGCTATGTATCCGATCTTGTGGCTGGATTAATGGCTTTGATGAATGGTGATTATATCGGCCCTGTCAATTTAGGTAATCCTGGAGAATATACTATCCTTGAATTAGCTAAAACTGTACAAGAAATGGTCAAACCTGATAGCGAATTGGTTTATAAACCCCTACCAGAAGATGATCCGATGCAACGTCAGCCCAACATTAGTAAGGCTAAACACTATCTTAATTGGGAACCTACTATTCCCTTAAAGCATGGCTTAAAGTTAACCATTGAAGATTTTCAACAACGAATCAAAATATAAAATATAAATAGAGCAACGGACAAGGAATTTTATAATTCTTTGTCTTTATTTTGTCCTTGTTTCTTCGACTTCAAACTTATAAAGAGCGCACGATACTGTTTTTTGTTATACACTTCCATAATATGAAAGCCTTTTAAAATATTTATTTGCTATGAAAGTTTGTGTTATCGGTACTGGTTATGTTGGATTGGTAACAGGAGTTTGTTTGGCCCATATTGGTCATGATGTTATCTGTATCGACAATAATGAGAATAAGGTTAATTTGATGAAACAGGGGCAGTCCCCCATTTATGAACCTGGTTTATCAGAATTGATGCGCTCTTCTATGGATTCGGGGCGGTTGTCTTTTTCGACGGATTTAGGGGCTGGGGTAAACCATGGTGAGATTCTATTTATTGCGGTGGGTACTCCTCCTTTACCCACGGGGGAAAGTGATACTCGTTATGTAGAAGCGGTAGCCAAGGGCATTGGGGCGAATTTGAATGGTGGTTATAAGGTTATTGTTAATAAATCTACTGTGCCTATCGGTTCGGGGGATTGGGTTCGCATGATTGTTTTAGATGGGCTAAAGGAAAGGTCTGGGGTTTCTCAGGGAGAAGGCTTTACCATGAGGGAAGAAGCGGAGGCTCCTTTTGATGTGGTGAGTAATCCTGAATTTTTGCGCGAGGGTAGTGCGGTATATGATACTTTTAATCCCGATCGCATTGTACTTGGTGGCTCTAGTGATCAGGCGATCTCCCTGATGACGCAATTATATCAACCTTTAATTAATCATGAATTTTCGCGGAATAAGTCTTTACCCCCTGTGCCAGTGGTGGTAACGGATTTAAATTCTGCTGAGATGATTAAATATGCCGCCAATGCTTTCTTGGCTACTAAGATTAGTTTTATTAATGAAGTGGCGAATGTGTGCGATCGTGTAGGAGCTGATGTTACTCAGGTTGCCAAGGGTATAGGTTTAGATTCTCGCATTGGTAGCAAATTTCTCCAGGCTGGCATTGGTTGGGGTGGCTCTTGTTTTCCGAAGGATGTATCAGCCCTTATCCACACGGCGGAGGACTATGGTTATAACACGGAATTACTTAACGCCGCCGTTAATGTGAATAAACGACAACGGGTAATGGCCATCGAGAAATTACAACAGGAGTTAAAAATCCTTAAGGGGAAGGTTGTGGGTTTGCTGGGTTTAACTTTTAAGCCTGATACCGATGACATGAGAGATGCTCCTGCTTTAAATATTATTGAGGAGTTAAATCGCCTCGGGGCTAAGGTAAAAGCCTATGATCCCATTGTTTCTCAAACGGGTATTAGTCATGGTTTATCGGGGGTAATCATCGAAAGTGATGCTTCTATGTTGGCTGATGGTTGCGATGCTTTGGTGTTAGTTACCGATTGGCAAGAGTTTTTAGAACTTGATTTTGAGAAGATGGCTAAGGCTATGAAACAGCCTTTAATCATCGACGGGCGTAACTTCCTTGATAAAAGGGCGATCGAGGAACTCGGCTTCCGCTATGTTGGTATGGGCAGATAATTATGGGGTGATAGGTGTTAGGGAAACTTTTAAATATTAAAATCATGGGGAACATAAGGGAATCAGTCTTTTATTCCCATTAAAATAAAATTGGCGTTGCTTAATCATTGTATAAAATATAATTGAATGACACTGATATCGAGACACTAAAATATTATCACTATTGCCTGTTCCCCGTTCCCCGTTCCCTATTCCTTATTATTACAAAACTTTAAGTTTCCTATAACGACTCTTAATTTGGTAAAGTAGATTACGACAAATCTAACTATACTTAGACGAGCTAGTTTTTTTAGTATGGCAACCAGAAAAAAATTAGCAATCATAAGTAAAACACAAGATTTAAAATTAAAAATTTAGAAAAAAATCAAAAGAGAGGTCAAATCATGAGGTTTCGTAACCTATTAGTAGCTTTCTTGATTGTATGCTTAGGGTTTTTAGGAGCTTGTAGTGATGGACAAGCCAAAGCATATGATCCCAAAACAATCACCTATGATGAAATTGTTAATACTGGATTGGCAAATAAATGTCCCCAAATTAATGAGTTTACCCGTGGTTCCATTGATATTAGCCCCGATCAGCCCCTAGCGGTGGTTGATATGTGTTTAGAGCCTGAAGAATATTTTGTCAAAGAAGAGCCTGTTAACAAAAGAAAAGAGGCTGAATATATTCAAGCAAAGGTATTGACTAGAGATACCACCAGCTTAGAACAAATCAGAGGTAGTATTGTTGCTGATGAGGAAGGAGTTTTAACCTTCAAAGAATTTGATGGTATTGATTTCCAAATTATTACTGTTTTATTACCTGGTGGAGATCAAGTTCCTTTCTTCTTTACCATTAAAAAGTTAATTGCTCAAACTGAACCTGGTTTCACTTCTGTTAATAGTTCTACGGATTTTAAAGGTGATTTTAAAGTTCCTTCTTATCGTGGGGCTTCTTTCTTAGATCCTAAAGGACGTGGTTTAACTAGCGGTTATGATAATGCGGTTGCTCTTCCTGCTGGTGCAGATAATTCTGAATATACCCGTAGTAACCTCAAACAAGCAGACATCATGAATGGTGAAATGTCTTTACAAATTACCAAGGTTGATGCTGAAACTGGAGAGATTGCTGGTATTTTTGAAAGTGAACAGCCTTCTTCCACTGATTTAGGTGCTGAGGAGCCTGAAGATGTTAAAATTCGTGGTTCTTTCTATGCTCGTTTAGAACCCCAAATTTAGTTTGAATCTGTCTTTAAAAATATGGGTATAAAAAAAGTTGGGTTTTTTTATTAATTAAACCCAACTTTTTGGTTATGTTATCTAAAATTTATTAGTTAATATTTAGATTTTTTCTTCTACGTCAAGGTTAGCTCCAGAGGTTTCGTACACTTCGCTTTGTCTGTTTCTGACTGTTGCTAGTCCTTGTTGTAAGGCATAAAGGCGATCGCCCATCCAATTGTGAGCAGGAATTAATCCAGCCAAACCCAATTTTTCAAGACGATTTTTAACCTTACCTGTCGCCCCCACAATAATCACCTCATTATTTTGATCAATAGCTTCTTTGATGGCATTTTCCAAGGCAAGGGAAGATGTCACCCCCAAAATAGGAACTTCTGATAAATCAACAATCAACACATCATAATTGTTAACTGCATTGTGTTCTCGCTCAATGGCCTTTGCCACCCCAAAAATCATTGGCCCACTGAGATGGAAAAGCAACATTCTACCTCCAGCCAAATCCAATACTTGCTTCTCTTCAGCATTCAAAACAATTTGGTCATCCGCATCACTGACCATTTTCACAGACTTAGAACGAAACTCAGATAACTTCTCAATGGTCATCACATTGGCAATAAATATTCCCACACCCACGGCTACCATCAAATCAACCAATACCGTTAAAAGAATTACTCCATAGACAATCCCTGCGGCCTTCCAAGAAATTTTGTGAACCCTTTTCAAGAATCCCCAGTCCATAATATTAAGACCTACCTTAAAAGCAATCCCTGCCAATACCGCCAAAGGAATATTCGCCGTCAAAGGAGCAGCCCACACCACCACAATAAATAAAATAGAGGCCCTCGCAATACCCGATAAAGCAGTTCTACCCCCAGTTTGGATATTTACCACAGTTCCCATGGTTGCCCCAGCCCCAGCGATACCACCAAATAAACCAGAAAATAAGTTACCTAAACCCTGCCCAATCAACTCCTTATTAGAATTATGCTCGGTACGAGTCAAACTATCTGCTACCACGGAAGTAAGAAGCGCATCAATACAACCCAACATCCCCAATACCATAGCATCGATCACCATTGTTCTTAATTGACTAGCTCCAAAGGTTGGTACTTGTAAAGTCGGTAAACCCGTGGGAATTTCACCGATACGACGAATATCCACATCACCAAAAAATACCAAAGAAACTACCGTCCCTGCCACAAGAGCCAAAAGTTGAGGAGGACAATATTGACGATAACGACGAGGCACTACATACAAAAGAATGACTGTCATTACTGCCAAAACAGTCTCTAAAGGATTGATACCACCGATGAGATCTGGAATATTTTGAAGAGTACCAATGACCCCTCCAGAGGGTGTTCCCTGCCCTAAAAAAGGAGCGATTTGCAAAATGACCAGAATCAGTCCGATACCTGTCATAAACCCAGAAATCACCGTGTAGGGCATCATGGTGACGTATTTTCCGAGCTTTAATAAACCAAATATAATTTGAAAAACCCCTGCCAGCATTACCACGGTAAAAGCCATGGCCATGCCGTTTTCAGGGTCACTAGCGGTTAAACTAGCAATAACGGCGGTCATGATAACTGTCATTGGACCCGTAGGCTCGGAAATGAGGGTAGGTGTACCACCAAAAAGGGCGGCAAAAAAACCTACCAAGACTGCTCCCCATAATCCAGCACTTGCTCCAGCCCCCGAAGCGATACCAAAAGCAAGAGCCATGGGTAAAGCAATAACGGCAGCGGTTAAACCTCCTAATAAGTCTCCCCTTACATTGCGAAAATGTATTTGATTAGTAATTTGCATCCACTTGTTTCCTTTTTATCCTTAGTGTGCTATAGAGTTATATCTATGATATTAAGCGTAAATATATTATCACTGCTATGATAATAGAGTTTAGGCACAATAACAAATAAGTTTGACTTATCTCTTAGTACAGGATAAACAAAGAAGTTTTAGCGATGTCGAAGAAGTGGAATAGTTATTTTTTTGTGTTAGAGAATAATAGCTTTTTATTATAATATTGAAAGCAATCAGAGCCTTCGTTCTGGAAACAAAATCTCACTTTGATATACGGTATTGGTCTGCAGATTAAGGAAGCAACAGCAGACCGTAAACCGTTTTAACTCATCCTCCCATAAAGGCCTGGGCAAGTCCGATATATAGGGGAATGCCTATGGCGATCGCAACGGGAGTACCCACCGCAGTAGAAGATCCGATGTAGGCGGAAGGGTTAGCGGAAGGAATACCTGCCCGTAAAGTGGGAGGGCCAGAAATATCTGAGCTAGAAGAAGCAATAACCGCTAAAATAACCACACCACCAAGACTGAATCCCGTAAGTTCATGGGCAATCATACCAAAACCAAATGCGATGAGTCCATGGAGTAAAGGGGCAACTAAACCATATACAGCGTACCATTGAGCAACTTTGCGCAATTCCCCAAGTCTTGCGGTGGCTTCCATACCCATTACCAACATTAAAATTGAAAGCAGACCACGGAAAAGGGGATTAAAGAAAGTCTCATAAACGCTTTCAGGTCGAGTTAACAAGCCTAGAGCCAAGCCCAATAACAAAGCAGATAGAGCAGAGCCTTGGAGGCTTTCTTTGACGATGGGCCATATTTCTACCCGTTTATTTGAGCTACTACGTTGTTTATTGAGATACTCTTGTCTGGTACTGGGATAATCGGCATTACCACTAGAATAATCACCAGCCGCCACGGGCTGTTTTTGAGGATACTCATCTGCGAGGATGGCACGTTGCTTTTTGGTATAAATACTTGCTAATACGATGGCGCCCACCAAAGCGGGGATGTCCATAAACGGATAGAGTGCTGCTGCCCATGCTTCATATTCTATGCCTTGCTCTTCTAATAGAGTTAATGCAGCCGCTAAGGTAGAGCCACTGACCGCACCAAATAAACCGGCAGTGGCGATCGCATCTACTACTTTAACATTGGGTAACTTAGCAAGGGTATAACGCCCAATAAAGACGATAATCAATCCTATGACCACCGCAAATATTGCGGGTAATATCATCTCCCCTAGATTGGCGTTACGGATAGCAATGCCACCACTAAGCCCCACTTTGATGAGCAGCATAAAAACAATAAATTTATATACTGCATCTGGAATTTGAAGTTGGCTATTGAGCGCCGCTACCACCATACCACCAATGAGAAAACCGAGGGTTGGAGACTGTAACTGCGATAGAAAGCCTGAAAAAAAACTTGATAAAAAATCCACTTTGTAATTCCTCCTTAGATTTGATATGAACTACTAGAAAGTAAAACCGTAAATAAGGGAATCCCCTCAAAATATAAATAATGTCTTTTTTTCTTAAATATTGTATATAGACTTAACTCTATTGTTAAGTAAAAGACCATACATCAAAGTATATCGAAAAAAACTTTAAATGTAAGACTTTGGGGCATAAATCAGCTAAGTAATATTAAATTTAGGATATAAGTTTTACTTATGCTTCGTTTCTACAAATTTAAGATTAATTATTGTGACCATGGACAAAACCATACAAGACAAGAGCTTTAGTTTTCGCCTTCCTGACAATCCAATTGTGAGTAGTGTTTAGAAACATAAAATCATAAGTATTTTTTATAAAATGCTTCTTGAAATTTGATCAATGTTTTCCTATAGATAGTAGTGGATTTAGAGAAGACTAACATATACTAAAAAGTATAATTAAAGACAAAAGTATAGATTATTGTCTTTAGCTATTACAAAAAAATATATCAAGAGGTAATCCATATGACCCAAAAAGCTAGTAAGCTCGTCATTGTCACAGAAAAATTATTACTTAAGCAAATCGCTAAAGTTATCGATAAAGTAGGAGCCACTGGTTATACGGTGGTGGCTGCGGGTGGTAAAGGTAGTCGTAATGTGCGCTCTTCTGGACAACCCACTGTTTCCGATACCTACTCCAATATCAAGTTTGAGATACTTACCCCTAGTAGGGAAATGGCTCTCAAAATTTCCGATGAGGTTGCAGAACAATTTTTTGAGGATTATTCGGGCATCATTTATCTTTGTGATGCGGAAGTATTACACGCACATATATTTTAAATCAACATGATTCAAAAATCCCTGTTTAAAGCCTAATCATTAAATTTTTTCCACCTTGGAGAGCTTTACAGGGACAGTAGAGTGAGAATGGGTGGAACTCACTCGCTGATAATACTTTTATACTAAATCTTGTTTCAATAATATACTAATTAGGGCAGGGAACAGGGAATAGGCAACAGATAGTAATTGTTTATTATCAATTGTTACACGGTGAATAATAATAAGTAAACTTTACTAATCGGATTTGGTATTAGAGCCTCTGTGATAGTCTGAGTTACATAAAAAAAGTCTATATCACAGGAGCTTTTAAGTGGTTTTGGATGCAAACCATATAATTTACCGTGATTCATAATAAAAGGAGAGTAATTATGAGTTTTTTATGAAACAAAAAATGAGTTTGGGTACAAGGCTTTTTTTATCTCACTTGGCAGTAATGGTTGTGGGTTTAAGCACTTTTATTGTCATAGCGAAGGTGTCTTCTCCTCAGTTTTTTGTGGTGAGGTTGGAGCAGTTGGAAAGGAAGGGATTTTTGACAGTGAGATCGGCTAAAACGTATCTAATTGATGGTTTTCAAACGGCTTGGAATCGTAGCGCTACTTGGTCTTTAATTTTGGGTGGGTTAACAGCGGGGGGGTTGAGTTACTATCTGAGTCGGCGAATTATGAAACCCCTTAAGCAAATAGAAAATATCACTCATAATTTTACGGCAGGCCATTGGGAGCAAAGAATACCAGAGAGCGAGATTCCTGAGTTGAATCAGTTGAGTGTTAGTTTTAATCGCATGGCAAGTAGTTTGGAGGATGTGGAAAGAAGGCGGAGGGATTTGGTGGGAGATTTAACCCATGAGTTGCGTACTCCTTTGACGGTGGTAAGGGGTTATTTGGAGGAGTTGGCTTCGGGGGATATTGAGGCTTCTCCTCAGTTGTATGTCAATTTAATCAGGGAAACAAGGCGGTTGGAAAATTTGACCCGTGATTTACAGGAGTTGTCGAAGGCGGAGGCTGGTTATTTATCCATTGATGTTAAACCCATTAATCTTTTGCCTCTTTTGAGGGGGTTGGTGACGAGGTTTCGAGATCAGCTTTTGGATGATGGCCCTGTGTTAAAGTTATCGTGTCCTTATAGTTTACCTTTGGTGATGGCGGATGGCGATCGCACTGAGCAAATTTTAGTTAATCTATTGGGTAATGCTATTCGTTATACGGAGATAGGCTCTATCGAAATATCCACAAAGGTAGTCAATAAATATTTATGGATAACGGTACAGGATACGGGGGTGGGTATTGCCCCCGAAGATTTACCCCATGTATTTGAGCGATTTTGGCGGGGCGATCGCTCTCGGAACAGTTATTCTGGGGGTAGTGGTATTGGGTTAGCTATTACCAAAAAATTAGTAGAATTACAGGTAGGGGCGATCGAGGTTACAAGCCAACTCCACCAAGGTACTACTTTTCGCTTTTCCTTACCCCTAGCCAAAAGTTAATGACACTTTCCGATTCATTCACGACAACCTAACTATCCATTATTCCCATGGTCTCAAAACTGATAATATAGAACAACCCCTCAAAATATATTGTTTCTGGATAAAAAGTGATGAATCAAATGATTAATAGACAGTGGTGGGTAGAAAAATGGTTAGAATTATTAGACTCCTACCGCTTCAAAAAAAGACTAGAAAGAGCGCGCAACTATGCCAGAGAAGGAAACGTTTTAAACATTGAATTTAAACAAAATCATCTTATATCCGAAGTACAAGGAAGCGAATCTCAACCTTATCGAGTAACCCTTTCCCTAGAAGCATTTTCCGACGAAGACTGGGGATATGTCATTGAAACCATGTCAGAAAAAGCACTTTTAGCCGCTCAGTTGCTAGTGGGGGAAATGCCTTCAGAAATCGAACAAGTATTTATCAAAAATGGCTTAAGTCTATTCCCTTTTAACCTAACCGATGTTAAATCTCGTTGTACTTGCCCAGACAAAGCTAACCCCTGTAAACATATTGGGGCAGTGTATTATCAACTAGCTGATCGTTTTAGTGAAGACCCTTTCATTATATTTCAGCTTCGGGGTAGAAGTAAAGAACAAATTTTAGAAGCGTTGAGGATTTGTCGTGGTCTCAAATTGTCAGGAAAAGAGCCAAAGCCTGAGATGTTGGGCAAAATTAAATCCTTACCAAAAAGAAAAGCTAAAGCTAATAAAACTTCTGTACCTCTTAGTATCGATAGCTTTTGGGAATATAACGAACCATTAGACTCCTCCTTAGTTGTGATTACTCCTCCCACAGATAATAAAAATATTTTGGATGTATTGGGGGCAATTCCTCTACCCTATAATGATTCTCAAGCGGTGATGCAGTATTTACAACAGGTGTATAACGCCGTGCCTATAAAAGTAATGGAAATTGCCCTTACAGAAAATAATTAGATAGGAAAACGCTTCATCTTAGCAAAAGCATCCCTTGCGGTGTCGGCAAGTCGAGCATTAACCCCCGGCACTTGAGGAATTTGCCATAAAACATCTACGGTGCGCCGTAAAATACGGACAATATCTCCTTCGTCAAGGGTAGTATTAGAACAAAGTTCATCCCATGTCACTCCCATACACCAAGCCTCTGATAAACCAATGACATCCCTTTCTAGGTAAACGGGCATGGTAATATCTTTTTTTGTTTGGGCTTGATATAGTTTACGGCGTGTTTCTGTCAACTGCTCTTCTGGATTATATTCATCATCTATTTTTACTAAGCCCAAAGCATCTAAAACCTGCACAGAGGGTTGATAAGCCACCCAAGTATCAAACCTTGGAGGGTCAGTAATTAGGGCTGTAATGGCAGGGGCAAGGTAGTGGGGGGGTAAAAAGTCTAAATGTCCAGAGGTTAGGGCAAGGGCTAACCATAGCTCGTTTTCTCCTCGAATCACGGCGGCGGCTTCCCCTAGAATAGTTGGTTCAAACTCTTTTAAGGCACCAAATTCTCTTAAAATTTCCACGAGGGCAAGGAATTCTTGCCAATAATAGGAACTATGGGATTTTACTTTTTGGTATTGATTTTGGATTGTGGTTAATTCTTGTTTGAGGGTTTGTCGTTTGCTGTTGTTGCGCATCAACTGCCCAATTTTTTCTACTTTGTCGAGGGGATGTTGTTTAACTAGGTTTTCTACTGCTTCAATGCGTTTTTCTTGGGCAAGTATTTCTTCGTTGACGGGGGTATATTCTTTTTCATGTTCGCTAATTAAATCGGTAATTGCTTGGCTGGTGGCATCCCCTGCGCACAGTTGCCCGGCACAGATATTTTCTATTTCTGGTAAATAGAGGTTTTCCACTAGGTTTAGGGGCATTTTTCCTGAGTTAATATCGATGATGTCACTGATAGAGGCGATATACCAATGATTATCTTTGCCAAGACAGAGGAAGAATTCTTGGTTGTTGTTGGATATTTTGGCTATCATTACCCCTTCTGCGACGTAGGCGTTTTTCTTGCCCTGACGGTTGAGACTGAGGATATTTCCAGGAATGAGATTGGCTATGGATGGTTTTAGGGCTTCAACTCTTTGTTGGCGCCAGTTTTTTTGGAATAGTTTGAGAATTTTTTTCTCTTGTTTTAGTCTTTCTTTTAGTTTTTCGTAGGCGCTTAAATCTTTGCTGTTGTATCCTGCTAAACCCACATCTAATCTAGTTATTTCTCTAGTATAAGATGCGATCGCCTCTTCTTGGGGATTTAATTGTACTTGGGCTAAATATTCCGCAAAACTCAATTCCAGTAATTGTTTAGCTTCTTCGATACTATGTTTTTGTAAAAGATTTAATACCATGCCATAACTTGGGGTAAACCAACTGCGCAAGGCTTCTGGCTCTGCTTTTGCCAATTTAGAAGCAATCAATACTCCTTCATAGGGAGTTTGCACGGTGACAACATAACCCACTTCATCCATACCTCGGCGCCCTGCCCTTCCGGCAATTTGTAAAAATTCTGAGGGGGTAAGGGTGCGAATACCATCATCCCCTCTTTTGCGTAAGGCAGAAATAACGGTGGTACGGGCGGGCATATTTATCCCTGCGGCAAGGGTTGCGGTGGCAAAAACAATTTTAATTAAACCTTTTTCAAATAAACGCTCTACTAATTCTTTCCAAGCTGGTAAAATCCCCGCATGGTGGGCAGCAATACCCCTGGTGAGAGGCTCGATTTGACTACTTCTGACTAATTCGCTGTTATCTCCTAAAAAGCGTAAAATTCGCTCTTTTAATAAGGGCTTTTCGGTCAAAAATTCAATTAATTCTACTTCTCCGCCTTCTTTTTTAGTGATAAAACTAATGATTTTATCATAGGTAATTTCATGTTCTTTTCTAGCAAATTCAACTATTTTATCTTGTAATTCAATACTTTCTAAAAGTAAAAAACGTAATAAATAAGATAATATCTTTTTGCTCTCATCTACGGAGACTAAATTGACATAGTTTAATGATTCTACCGCTTGATCACAACCTTTACGACTAAATATTATGTATATCGCAGGAAGCATATTTTGATTGTTTAACTGTTGGGTTAAACCTTTAACAGTAGGGCAAGTTTTGCGATCAAATCTTCCTCTTTTATTGGGTCTTAAAAGGCTTTTTAATTGTGGGTTGATTTTATCGCTTTTATCTTTAAATAAATTTTGTAATCCTTTACTATGACTAAAATAAAATTTAAGGGGTACAGGGCGAAAATCAGAGTTAACTAACTCACAACGGCTAAAATTTCCCTGTTGAAAATGACAACGGCGCACATGGTTTACCCAGTCGCATAGTTGTTGAGGGTTGCCCACGGTGGCGGAAAGGGCAACTAATTGGATATGGGGGGGGCAATAGATAATTGATTCTTCCCACACTGTTCCCCTCCCCGGATCATTGATATAATGACATTCATCAAGAACAACACTTTGGACGTTACGAACAGATGTACCCACTTCCCCAATGGGGGTACTGTAGAGCATATTACGGAAAATTTCTGTGGTCATTACCACAATGGGGGCTTCGGGGTTGATAGATACATCCCCTGTTATTAAGCCGATTTCTGCGTATAATCCTGATTCAGGAACAAGGGTTTGACCAAATTTTTCTTGAAAGTCTCTAAATTTTTGGTTGGAAAGGGCTTTTAATGGGGTAGTATAAAATACCCTTTGCCCACTGTTTAAGGCACGATAGATGGCATACTCCCCGATGAGTGTTTTTCCTGAACCCGTTGGTGCAGTTACTAAGACGGATTTTCCTGCGTCCAAAAGTGCGATCGCATCTATCTGAAAATCATCCAATTGGTAAGGAAAAACGGTTTTAAAATCTAAATTCAAGGGAGGCATTATGATTGCTTGACTATGCTGTATATAATGATTCTAACGACTTTTTTTCGTAAAATGGAAAACAATTATTATTTTCTACACTTTTAGTCAAACAAAAAAACACCCCTACCATATTACTGGGGGGCTTAGGGATAAATAAGAAACAATTAATTGCCCTCAAAACGACAATCAATTGCTTCCCCTACCAAAAAAATTACTTAGTACAAGTCTTCTTCTTTGTGGGTTTCGATTTTACAATCAGAAGTAGGATAAGCAACACAGGTTAAAACATATCCAGCTTCAATTTGATCATCATCTAAGAAAGATTGATCAGATTGATCGATGGTACCAGAAACGAGTTTACCAGCACAAGTAGAACAAGCACCAGCACGACAAGAGTAAGGTAAGTCAATACCTTGTTCTTCAGCTACATCAAGGATATACTCATCATCGGGTACTTCAATAGTTTGTTCGCCGTCTTCAGTTACTAGGGTAACGTTATAAGTTGCCATATTTTGTTTCCTTTAATAAATAGTTTGCAAATGCTATTTCTTACTATAAAAGTAAGCCTATTATGAATAGTAAAGGATAAATGTAAATTATGCTTCACACATTAGCAATGAAATTCTTATCCTCAAAAAATATAAGTTTTTTTTATATTATAATTTGAGTCTCCATAGGAACAATAAATATATTTGTTTTTCTAATAAAGTACGGTATATAGGGATTTACAGGTTCGGTTATCCCTATGAATTGCTTTTTTAGTTGCTAATGCTATACATTAGTTTTTTTTATTGGTAATGATAGTTTAGGTTAATATTTTGCCATAGGGCGGTGGTATTTTAATTTTCTGGTACTAATTGTTTGGGTTGCTTTCTGGGCAAAACTTTTTCTACCGCCATTTTGATAACTATATAAAGAATGGGAACCACAAACAAACTAAGGAAAGTAGCTACCAACATTCCCCCAAACACTGCCGTACCAAGGGATTGACGACTACCTGCCCCTGCCCCTGAGGCAATGACAAGGGGAAAAATACCTGTGAGGGTAGAAATAGCTGTCATGAGGATAGGGCGTAATCTTTGTTTAGATGCTTCAATGGCGGCTTTAACGGTGGACATCTCTTCATCCCGTAGCTGATTAGCAAATTCCACAATCAGGATGGAGTTTTTACTAGCTAAACCAATTAACATAACTAAACCAATTTGACAATAAATATCGTTGCTAAAACCCCTCAAACTTTGAGCCAATAAAGCCCCTAATATAGCTAAGGGTACAGCCAAAATGATGATGAAAGGATCCACATAGTTTTCATACTGAGCGGATAAAACAAGGAAAACTAAAACGATACCTAAGCTAAAAATAATGATCGCCAAATTTCCCGCACTAATTTCCTCCAAGGAAATGCCCGTCCATTCATAGCCGAAGCCCACAGGTAAGACTTGAGAGGCGATCGCCCCTACTGCTTCAATGGCATTTCCCGAACTATAACCAGGGGCAGGGGAACCATTGATTTCAATGGAACGGAATAAATTATAGTGATTAATGGTTTGCGCCCCCACCGTAGGGGTAATGGTAACAAGGTTTGATAAAGGAATCATCTCACCGCCCCCAGAGCGCACGAAAAAGTTGTCCATACTTTCAGGATTCGCTCTAAACTCTTTGTCTCCTTGCACATACACTCGGTAAGACCGTTGTTGCATAGTAAAATCATTGACATAAGAACCACCCATCATGGTTGCCATAGTACTAAAAACATCATCCAAATTCACATCCAGCACCTTTGCCCTTTCTCTATTCACCTCCACAATTAATTGAGGACTGTTAGCCGCAAATTGAGTAAAAACAGCACTTAGGGCTTCATCCTGATTTGCTGCTCCTAAAAATTGTCCCATGACTTCCACCATCGATTGTAAATCGGGATTAATGCGCCGATCCTGTAAATTGAAGGTAAAACCCCCAAAAGCCCCTAAACCTTGAATCGCAGGGGGATTGATGGGAATAATTCTCGCTTCAGGAATCATGGCGAACTTGGGAAATAGTTGTCCGATAATGCCTTGCACAGACTGACTGGCGTTAGGGCGATCGCCCCAGGGTTTCAAGGGGGTAAAAATGATCCCCTGATTAGGGGTACTACCCCCAAAAGAAAAACCACCGATGGCAAAAGTCCCTAACACATCAGGAATCTCTAAAATTTCTTCCTCCACCTGACGCATCACATCGCTGGTATATTGTAGCGAAACCCCTTCAGGAGCTTGAATAATGGTAATAAAATAACCCTGATCCTCTTCGGGTACAAAAGCCGTTGGCACCACCGTATATAACCATCCCGTCAAAGCAATCAAAACTACAAATATTCCCACCACAAATAACTTAAAACGGGCAAGAAATGTTAAAAACCCCTCATACTTTAGAGTTAACCAATCCAAAATAGAATTAAATCGATTAAAAAAAGGCTGTATCCAATTAGGAGGATGTTGCCCCGATTTTAACAATAAAGCACACAGAGAAGGTGTCAAGGTTAAAGCCAAGAAAGTAGAAATTACAATGGAAAAAGCGATAGTTAAAGCAAACTCCCTATATAAAGCCCCCGTGGTGCCTGGGAAAAAAGTTACAGGAATAAACACCGCCATCAACACCAACGAAGTAGCAATAACAGCCCCCGTCAACTGCTTCATCGACTCACTAGCCGCTCGATGGGATTCCATATTACGATCTTGAATATAACGGTAAATTTGTTCTACCACCACGATCGCATCGTCCACCACCAACCCCGTCGCCAGAGTCAAACCAAAAAGAGTAAGAGTATTGATCGAAAAATCAAAAGCCCTCACAAAAGCAAAAGTTCCTACCAAAGACAAAGGAATAGTTAACGAAGGAATCAGAGTAGTACGCCAATCCTGCAAAAATACCAAAATGATTAGGACTACCAACGCCACCGACATAAATAAAGTTATGATGACCTCATCCAAAGACTCCTCAATAAAACCCGTAGTGTCAAAAGCCAGTTGAATATTAATTCCATCTGGAAACTGCTCTGCCAACTCAGCCATCTGGGTTTTTACATTTTGTGCAACCTCTAGGGCATTGGAACCAGGCAACTGATAAATCCCCACTCCCACAGCCTCGACTCCTCGAAAACGCACAAAAGAATCATAATTCTGCGCCCCCAATTCAACCCTACCCACATCCCGAAAACGAATTAAAGAACCCGTCTGCTCATCACTTCGCAAAATTATATCCTCAAACTCCTCTGGCTCCGTCAACTGGCTTACCACCCGTAAAGAAATTTGAAATTCCTGTCCCTCAATGGCAGGTTCAGCACCCACCGCACCAACCCCCACCTGAACATTTTGTTCTCGCAGAGCATTTTCCACATCCATCGGGGTTAAGCCACGGCTACTTAGACGATTAGGATCAACCCATAGGCGCATAGCATAACGTCTTTCTCCAAATACCGTAACATCAGCCACCCCCTCAATTCTTTTTAGGGCATCAACCAAAAACCTTTCTGCATAATTACTAAGAAAGTCATTATCATATTGTCCATCTTCACTAAACATCCCAAAACCCATTAAAATGTTGTTGGACTGTTGAGTCACCGTAACCCCTGTCCTCTGCACAACATCGGGCAATTGCCCTTCCACCACAGAAATTTGATTTTGAATATCAACGGCCGCCAAGTCTTTATTCCTTGAAGCATCAAAAGTGGCAGTAATACTACTGGTTCCTGAGTTGGTACTACTCGAAGAAATGTATCTTAATCCTTCTACTCCATTAATTTGTCTTTCGAGGATGTTGGTAACGGTGTTTTCCACTACCTCGGCATCTGCCCCCGTATAGTTAGCGGTAATTTGGATTTGAGTCGGCGCAATATCGGGAAAACGAGCAATGGGTAAGGTAACAATACTGACGGTACCCACCAAAAGGATGATCAGGGCGCAAACGCTAGAAAATACTGGTCTTCGGATAAAAAAATCAACGAACATCTTTTATTAATGGATAATTGATAATGGGTAATTAATAATAAATAAACAAATTAACCTAGAGGTTATTGGGGCATCTCTCCATTTTCTTCGGGGGGTAAAGGGGCAATGGGAGCACCATCACGGAGGTTCAAAATTCCTGCACTGACGATTTGTTCCCCTTCTTCTAAACCGCCTAAAACTTCGTAGTTGTTACCCTGTAGGCTTCCTAATTCTATGGAGCGTTGTTCGGCTATTAAGGATGGTTCATCTCCTTCGCCATTTTCTGCTGGTTGAGCCACAAAAACAAAGTTATTACCCCCCATCCTTGATACTGCGGAAGAAGGAACAACAATACCGGGGCTTTCTTGCCAAATAATTCTAGCTCGAATGGAAGTTTGATTAAAAAGACTAGCTCCCGAGGAGTTGAGGGTTGCTTTGGTTAACACTAATTGACTGTCGGGACTAACTTGGGGAGAGATAAAACTTATTTCTCCGGTGGTCAGTATTTCTCCTTGACTGTCGAGAATTTCCACGGGTAAACCTAGCCTTAGTCTTTCACTTTGTTCTAAGGGTAAGGAAAAATTTGCTTCTAGGACATCATTTTCGGTGATGGTGGTTAGTTCATCCCCAGAGTTGATAAAGTCTCCTACTTTGATGGGAATATCCCCAATGATTCCTGTGAAGGGGGCAACTATTTGGGCTTTGTCAATTTGTACTTCTATGGTGTTCACCCTAGCGGTGGCTTGGGATACTTCGGCTTCGGCTTGGTCTATTTCTTCTCTCCTTGTGCCGTTTCTGAGTAGTTGCAGATTTTGTCGGGCTTGTTCTACGGCGGCTTCTAATTCGTTTAGATCGGAGGTTCTGCCTTTAGTTTGAGCGTCTAAACGTCTTTGGGCTTGGGTAACGGCGGAGGAGGCTTGACGTTCGATGGTTACAAATTCATCAAATTCGTCTTGGGAAATGGCTCCTTCTTCAGATAATACTCGATACCTTCTGGTTCTTTCTTGGGCTAGTTCTAGCTCTGCCCTGGCGGATTCTAGTTCGGCTCTTGTTTGGGCTATTTCTTCGGGACGGGCGCCTTGTCTGGCGTTATTTAACCGTGCGATCGCCCCTGTTAACTGAGCTTGGGCTTGGGCTATTTCTTCGGGACGATTCCCTGCCCTGAGTAAGGCTAAACGGGAGCGGGCGCTATCTAATTGGGCTTGAGCTTGGTTTAATTCCGCTTCTAGTTGGTCACTGTCCACCCTAGCAATTATCTGTCCTACGGTAACTCTTTCTCCTTCTGTTCTTAAAATACTTCTAATTCTGCCGTCAATTTCTGACCTGACGGTAACAGCCCTAGGAGCATCTAATCTACCGACAATGGTGGTAGTATCTTGTACTATTCCTAGTTCTAATGTACTCAATTTTACGGTGGAGGGTTGACCTTGCCCTGCCATGGCCCCTGATGGATCGTTACCACTTTCATTATTATTGAATAACAGCATCCCCCCACCCCCAAGGATGGCTAAAAAGGCTACTGCACCGAAAATCCACCAGGGGGAAAATGATTTTTTCTTGGATTGTGGCTTAGGGGCGATCGCACTTATTTCCTCTTCGTCAACATTTGAGGTTTCACTGGGGGCAGAGTTAGGATTAATCATATCGGCTAGAGATTAATTAATGTTGATGGTAAAGTTTTATTAAGTTCACATTATATCAATAAAATATATCAATCTGATATAAAAAATTGAAAAAAAAAGAAATATGTTAGAGTTAGCCACCCTTGGTTTATTACAAAAAGAGCCTTTACATGGTTATTTGCTCAAAAAACAGATGGAATTGTTTATGAGTGGTTGTATTAGTGTCAATTATGGAGCTATTTATCCTTTATTGAGGCGACTGTTGGATAAGGGATTGATTATGGAGGAAGAAGATGGCAATAATAATCGCAAAATGTACAGTATCACCTCGGCAGGAAGAGCCATATGGTTAGAGAAAATGCTAGAACATCCCCACGAAAGTTGGGTTAATGCTCGTTCTCGTTTTATGATTAAGTTTTTCTTTTTTAGCTACCTTGAATCTATAGATCGACTACATTTATTAGAGCATCGTTTGAGGGTGTGTCAATTACAATTGGATGATCAAGATTTACAGATAGTTTATGATGATCGTTTCCAAGCCATGGCTTTAGAGCGTTACAAATCGGATATTAACCGTGAGATTGATTGGTTGATGGGACAGTTAGCCATAGAGAAGGAAATGGAAATGGAATTATCAAAAAATTAAATCCTTGAACCTTAGATTTCAAAATTTGATAAAAGGTGCAGATAACCGTATTAGCACTCAAGCTCGAAGAGTGCTAAATTTATTTATGGAGAAAAAATATATGCTCATGAGAATTATTATTTATGTCTAAAATTGTATCTTTTAGAGAAGAATCCAGAAGAGCCTTGGAGGAAGGGGTTAACGCTTTAGCCAATGCCGTTAAAGTAACCTTAGGCCCCAAGGGTAGAAATGTATTATTAGAAAGAAAGTTTGGAGCTCCTGAGATTGTTAAAGATGGTATCTCTGTAGCCAAAGAAGTAGAGTTAGAAAATCCTTTACAAAATGCAGGGGCAAGGTTAGTTAGAGAAGTGGCTTCCAAAACTAACGATGTGGCTGGAGATGGTACTACCACCGCTACGGTTATCGCTCAGGCTATGATCCATGAAGGTTTGAAAAACGTTACCGCTGGAGCTAATCCTGTGGCTTTACGTCGTGGAATGGATAAGGCGATCGCCATTGCCGTTAAAGAAATCTCTGACATGGCCCAACCTGTACAGGGAGATGTAATCGCCCAAGTAGCTGCTGTTTCTGCGGGTAATGACCAAGAAATTGGTGATATGATTGCCCATGCCATGGATAAAGTAACCAAAGATGGAGTTATCACCGTCGAAGAATCCAAGTCCTTAGCCACTGAATTGGAAGTGGTAGAAGGGATGCAACTAGACAGGGGTTATATGTCTCCTTACTTTATCACTGACCAAGAAAAGCAAATTGTTGAGTTAGAAAATGCTTTAGTCTTAGTTACTGATAAAAAAATAAATGCGATCGCAGATCTCGTCCCTGTTTTAGAAGAAGTGGCTCGTGCCGGCGCTCCCTTATTAATCATCGCCGAAGACATCGAAGGGGAAGCCCTTGCCACCCTAGTAGTTAACAAAGCCAGGGGTGTGTTAAATGTAGCTGCTATCAAAGCTCCTAGTTTTGGCGATCGCCGCAAAGCCATGTTAGAAGACATTGCCATCCTCACAGGAGGAAGAGTAATCTCCGAAGACATCGGTTTAAGTTTAGACACCGTCAAACTTGACGAACTAGGAAAAGCTCATAAAATCACCATCGAAAAAGACAACACCACCATCGTTACAGACTCTGGTAACACTGGCGATGTCCAAAAAAGAGTTGCTCAAATTCGTAAACAACTCGAAGAAACTGACTCCGAGTATGACGCAGAAAAATTACAAGAGCGTATCGCCAAATTAGCTGGTGGTGTAGCCGTAATCAAAGTAGGTGCTGCCACCGAAACCGACTTAAAAGAACGCAAATTACGCATCGAAGATGCTCTTAACGCTACTAAAGCAGCCGTAGAAGAAGGAATCGTGCCTGGGGGAGGTTCAACCCTCATTCACATGGCAAGTAAAATCTCTACCTTCAAAGAGACTTTGAGCGATGTAGAAGAAAAAGTAGGGGCAGAAATTGTTATCAAAGCCCTCAAAGCACCCTTACGCCAAATTGCTACCAACGCAGGGGTTGAAGGCTCTGTGGTAGTGGAAAAAGTAAGAGAATCAGCCGCCAATATCGGTTACAACGCCCTTACGGGAGTTTATGAAGACTTAATTGCTGCAGGAATTGTTGATCCTGCCAAAGTGGTTCGCTCTTCCTTACAAAACGCCGCTTCCATTGCTGGAATGGTATTAACCACCGAAGCATTAGTGGTAGAAAGACCAGCCCCTGAAGCCCCTGCTCCCGATATGGGCGGTATGGGTGGCATGGGCGGCATGGGAATGCCTGGAATGGGTGGCATGGGAATGCCCGGCATGATGTAATCCAAGCTATTAAGTTACAGTGCTCGTAATTTAAGGCTAAATTATCAATTATTTATTTGATTTCGTAAGGCTTTTAAATTTTTAAGCAGAATCTATATAATTTTTGGGTGTACTACGGTGCGCCCTTTTTTAGACTTTATTTTTTATTAGAAATTATGTAAAAATAAAATCTAATTCTATTTGATATTCTTTAGAATTTTCGAGGTTAGGGATAATATAAATTCGCTCAATAAATTCTCTCAGATAAAATCTTGTTTCCTGTTCTGAAAGGTCATACCAAAACTGTTTTAAAGATAAATTATCAATCATTTCTTTTAAGTTATTTGGGGGTAAACTATTTATTTGATTATTTAGTTGAGAAATCTCATTTTCTATTTTTAATTTTCTAATTTTGGCTGTTTCTTCGTCTAAAATATTGCTTGAGATTAGACCCTCTAAGCTGTTAATTATTTTTTGTTTCTCTTTAATTAAATTTTCTGTTTGCTCAATGATAATATCTATATTAGGGCTATTAATATTATTAACAATTGTGGGTAAATCAAAACAAATTTTTTCAATGGTTTCTTTTAAGATTTGTTGGTAATTCCAAGAAGAGCAGGATTTTTTTTGAGGGCAATTCACAGGGGTAATGTATAAATATTTTGTTTTTTTTCTTCTTTGGGTAACGGAGGTTATTTTGGATGAAGAATGGCACATTTTACACTTTACTAAGCCTGAAAGACAATGGGAAGAACTGGCACTACGGGAAGGAATGCGACGATGGCTTTTTAATAAACGATCAATTTGGGAGGCTTCTTCTCTGGAAATAATGGGAGTATGGGTATTAGAAATAATATAGTTATTTTTGTAGGCTAAATCTCCTCGATACACAGGATTTTTTAACCATTGTAGGGCGGTGGAATGGGAAATTTTTTTATTATATTTTTCTTTTAAATATCTCACACTATCTCGCAAAGAAGCATATCTAAGATAGTATTCAAAAAAATCTTTGACAATGGGGGCGGTGCTACGGTTAATGATATATCCTTCTTTTCCTTTCTGATAGCCGTAGGGGCTTCTACCAGGAGGCGGAAGATTTTTTAGGCGGTTTTTACCATGACCTTTTTGTAATTTTCTTTGATAAATTACTTTTTCTATTTGTTGCCAAATGTGGTGTAATTTCTCGGCATAAACAGGATTGTCAATAACTTTAAATTTACTAGAATTATATGGCTGATCTATGGCAATTATTTCAATATTCAAGGATTCTATAAGGGCGATCGCCCTTAATATTTCAGCAAAACTATCTCCCAATTCATGTAAACTACGAATTAAAACATAACTAGGACTATCATTTTGACAATCGTTAAATAACTGATTTAGTTGATTTCTACTATCAATATCTTGGTAACTTTTATCGACTTCTAAACCCCAAATAAAAGACTCAGGAACATCATCAATAATTGAATCGGTGTAGCTATAGGTGACAATAAAAGCCATAGAAATAATTAACAATTAGCCATTAATATTAAAATTGTGAACCATAGGCAATGATTTTTGATATTTCAGAATCAAGCAATTTTCTCGAACAACGAAGAATCAGCAAAACAAATTTGAATGAACTTTAATTATTCATTATCAATTCTCAATTATCCATTACTTTCCTAAAACTTCCTTGCCCACTGCCGCATAATTTTTCCATGCCTGTTTAGCACGAAAATCGCCATAATCCCTCACCGTTAAACCCTGTTGAGAAGCCTTTTCAAACGCTACAAGGAGAGGAATTTCCGTCTTGAAACTAGGTAACTGATGCTCTTCCAAAAACTTCTTAGCATTTCTGCCATTAACCGTACGAGAATCAACCTTAGTTAAAAGAATTTTATAATTTGTTCCTAAATCCTTCAATATATCCACCGCCTTAACCGTGGCATCCAAATCAAGGTGATTGGGCGTAGTGGGCAAAATTATCAAATCGCTACCCTGAGCTAATTCCTTCAAATCGTCAACTTCAGGACGGGCTTTCATGTCTGTGATAACGTGCTTAAACTTACCCACCAAAGGGGCAGAACCAGCCTGAGAAGCTACTGTAAAAGGTAATTTCTCATCCCTTGCCCATACTAGCGCCGAACGGTTGCGATCAGCGTCAATGAGTAAAGTGCGATCGTGTTCCTGTAAATAAGTTGATAAATGTATGGCGGTAGTCGTCTTACCCACTCCACCCTTCAAAGAAATAATTGCTATAAACATTTCAAAAATCAGTTTTTAAATTCCCATAACGTTGTAATTATATTACTTTCGAGGTCTATCGACAAAACAATCAGAAATACAAGCCTAATATATATTTATACTAAATCGTGTTTCAATAATATACTAATTAGGGTGGGGAATGGGGAACAGATAAAAGATAATAGTTGTTTATTATTGGTTTTCCCTAACAAGGAGTTAAAACCCCTTGCCGTATGATATAATTCCCTGCCGAATAACAAAAAAGATAGATATTCTATCTAATTAATAATAGGTTCAATTTTATCAACCACTTCCAGAGTACCATCAGAGTTCACCTGCCAAACATCATAGACTCCGACAACATCACCATTTTCATCAATATCAACATTACCACTAGCACCCTGATAATTAATAGCCTCCCCATTGCGAATTAATTCCATGGCCTCACAGGGATCTGTTACCTCTACACCATCACCCCCAGCAACCGCTAAAAGGTTATCTTTGATGACTTCACCGCTATTACTTCCCCCAACTTCCGCCGCCAACATTAATAACACCGTAGCATCCCAAGTATGAGGCACAAAAGCAGTTAATTCAGAGCCTACTTCCTCTTGCCACAGGGTTCTTAAACTATCCAAAGCCAGACCATCAGCCCCCGGCACAGTACCCAAAGCCCCTGCAATGATAGAGCTACCATCAGTGGTGGTGCCGACCTGTTTCGTAAAGTCTTCAGAATAAACCCCATCGGTTAAAAGAATGGTAACACCATCGGTTAAACCTTGTTGGAAAGCCGACTGCAGTAATAAACTACCTGTTTCAGCATATAAAATGGCTGCCACAGCGTCTGGACTATTACCAAAAGCCGCCGCCGCTTCACTATCAAGGGTTGTGGCTCTGGGATCATATCTTACCCCTTGTTCTTGATTTAGCACAGTACCTCCCAAATCGGTGAAGGATTCGTTAAACTGTCTTTCAAATCCTACTCCATAATCATTGTTAATCACCACCGTAGAAACATTGTTAAATCCTCTTTGTCTAGCAAGGGCGGCAAGGGCTTGAGCTTGATAGGTGTCGGGGGGAGCGGTACGCGCCCAAAACCCATTAAATTCACCATTAGCGGCTCTTTCGGTAAATACGGGGCTAGTACTTCCTGGGGAAATCATCATCACCTGATTTCTGACGGCAACATCAAGAGCGGCGGTGGAAACACTACTGGCAAAAGAACCTACTACGGCATGGACTCGATCTACTTCGGCTAGTTTTGTCATGGCGGCACTACCAGCCGCAGGATCGGTTTGATCGTCTTCGTTGACAAGGGTTACAGGCTCACCGTTTACCCCTCCACAGGCGTTGATAGTATCTACGGCTAGTCGAGCGGCTACGGGCATATTTTGACCAATGGAGGCCAAATCTCCTGTGGTGGGAAAAAGAGAACCTAATCTTAAGCCACCTTCTTGGGATACGGGAGTTTGAGGGGAAGTTTCTCCGTTGTCCACGGGGGCTTCGGTGGTGCCAAAAATTCCGCAACCCACGGTGAACCAATTTAAGCTAATGGCAAGGGTTAAAAATAGTTTTATTTTACTGTTTTTCATATTTGTTTTTTATAGTGGTTAAGATTTAGTTAAAATTTTATCCCTAAATGTGATTTTATGAACATTTCCAAGGTAGGGGGTTTAAATCTCTTGTTAAATGATAGGTGTATTTGTTTTTACTATTGTTAAAAATTTGACAAAAAACAAAGAGCTATTGTGCTTTGTTAATTAGTTTTTCTTTGTCCTTGATTCTGGGTGCTTGGTTTGGGTTAAATTTTTGATAACGAACTCTCAAGTCACTTAGGTTAATGGTCATATTTGCTTGTACTAATGGTTCTTTTTCTGTGTCGAATTGGGCTACGTTTAAGTAACCTATCTGGGGAATATTAAAGTAAAATCGAATTAGGGTTGCTCCTTCCATTCTGCCGATGGTACGACTGGCACAACCTTCATATAACCTTAGTAGGGTAGGTAAGTTATCTAGTTCGTTAATGTGTACTAAAAAACTTTTTTCAAATACTTTTCCTACAGGGCAATTTTTTTGACAAATTTGTTTAATTATCTCTAAATTTCTAAGACTAATTAACATTTCATCTGCTAAAAAACAAGCAGCTTGATAGTTGCCAAATAGAGCTTTTATATCTTCTTTTAGGGGGGCTGATAGTTGTCTGATGGTTGGTCTTTTTTCAAATCTACTTAGGGCTAAATATAGTAATATGTCTTGTCGGCGTTGATCGGCGATCGCCTCCCATTCTTCCTCTTGAGTTACTTGTAAAATCACCTTAAAAGCCCGTTTAAATGAGCCAAACTCCTCTTTAATCGCTCCTTCTTGAGAAATTTCTCCTTTAACGGGCGATCGCCCCCTTAGAGCGTAAAATTCCATGAGGGGTTGTAATAACTCTTGGTAATCAGCAAATTTTTTGAGGGGAGACCAAATTCGAGGAGCTCTTACCCTAGAATGAAAACGGGAAGCTCGAAAACTGTTGGCTTTAGTGCCATCCCGAAACACAAAATAAACCCCCAAACCAGCAGGAATTGCCTCTGTTTTCAAGATTTGTTCGATATATATTTTTAATTCTTCCTGCTCATAATATTTCTGAAAGGTGTTGCGCTCGGTGATAATACCATCAGCATAGGCCATAAAACCCCGTTGACGGTCATCTACTAACACTTGGGCAGAAACAATCAAGATTTCCTTAGTTAACTGCCATGCTTTTACTAAAGATTCTCGTCTTTCTTGTAAATTTTCAATGACATTAATAATATAACCAAGGTTGACAATATCAGCAGTTTTTACCTCATTTGTTGGTTGATAATAGGGATCCCATCCTGCACTTTGAAAACCATTTCTCGCCATTTCTTCTACATCTTTTCCATGACCACAACCATAATCAAAAAAAGTATATTCAGACAAAAATAAACCAGCTTCAAGGGCTAATCTAACAGGGCGAGAAAGTCGATTTCTTACCATAGCGGCTCGATGACGGTCAACTTTGTATAAATCTTCTTCTGTTTTATTTAAAAAACAAACTAAATTGTGTTCAATAAATGAAAGATTATGATCTCTTAATAGATTTTGCCATTCTTTCTGAGTACCTATATATTTTGAGTTGTCTAGGAGTCCTAGTCTTTCCTCTATATTTGTTAAATGAGCGAAGGTTTGATAATAAGGATATTTTGTTGTAACAAAAGTTTCTTTTCTGTGTAAAATAGCAGGATTTTGTGAAGAGTTATAGTTATATATTTTGCTAGTTTTTTCTTGTAAATTGATTAAAATACTTTTCTTAATAGGAGGATGAGGATTTATATCGAAATCAGGATAAAAAAGATAAGATATTTTTGGTTCTTGAAGATTAAATTTAACCAAGGTAAAATCATCTATATTATTAATAATTTCTCTTGCCTTTTTTTCGTATTCTTGTAAATTAATATCGAGTAATTGTAGAGCCGAAATATGGACATAAAGATGATTCGGCAAGTGTTTACCGATCGCACTTTGACGAGCTAATTGAGTTATTTTGACAAAATCATTAACCCAATCTAAAGACAGATTAATTGTCATAATACTTTAAGATGTGACCTGTTATATTTTTTTTAGGCTAGAATAAAAGATTGATTCTAAAACATTAATTTTTATAAACAGTCTTTAAAAATGCCCTACGCTAGAACTATTAGTACAATAATTGCGATCGTCCTTGCCCTTGTCATGATTATTGTAGGCGGATGGTACTTTACCGTAGCCTTTGGCGTACTGGTATTTTTAGCACAACTAGAATATTTTAAGCTAGTAAAAGCAAAAGGCATCGAACCTGCAGTAAAAACAACCCTCGTAGTTTCCCAACTACTTATCATTACCGCCACAGTTGTACCCAGTTTAACAGATGCCGTATTCGCCTTGGCAGGGGGATTAATTTGTTTTTATCTCCTCTTTCAACCCAAACTCGCCACCATTGCCGACATTTCCACCTCTATACTAGGCTTATTCTATGCAGGATACCTTCCTAGCTACTGGATTCGTCTTCGAGTTAGTCTAGGAGAAAACTCCACCTACGCCCACACCATCCCCAACATTCATAACCTTCCCCTCGATGGTTATTTTCCTCTCAACCCCCTCGACTTAAATAGTTTTCCTGATGCCCTTAAAATTACCTTTATCGCCATGGCTTGTATTTGGGCAGCAGACATCGGCGCTTATCTTATCGGTAAAAACTTCGGTAAAACAAAACTATCCCCCATTAGCCCCAAAAAAACCGTAGAAGGCAGTTTATTCGGAGTCACAGGTAGTATCCTCGTAGGAATGTCAGGAGCATGGTTTTTACATTGGAGTCATTGGATTTTAACAGGCATTATCCTAGGGCTTCTCATCGGTGTCGTAAGTCTCTTGGGTGACTTGATGGAATCTATGATGAAAAGAGACGCAGGAGTAAAAGATTCAGGAGAATTAATCCCCGGTCATGGTGGTATTCTAGATCGTACTGACAGTTATATCTTCACCGCCCCAGTAGTTTATTATTTCATTACCTTATTTTTACCCTTCTTTACTCAGTGGCAAGGATAATTTGTTCTCAAATTCTCTCTTTAGTTCTAAAAATAGGCAATATTGCATGGCTACCTTGCATCATCCCTTTCCAAAATTGGTGGTTTTAGGGGGTTAAAAGTCATTTCTAAATTCAGTAACGCTTTAATTTGATAGCATAGAAGAAGAAATTTTAACAAAAGTTAACACAATCAATTTTCAACAATTATGACTGCTAAAGTAAAAAAAACCGATGCTGAGTGGAAAGAAATTCTTACTCCCGAACAATTTGAAGTAACCAGAAAACACGGTACAGAAAGAGCTTTTACGGGTAAATACCACGACAATAAAGAAAAAGGAATCTATAAATGTGTCTGTTGTGGCACAGAGTTATTTTCCTCCGACACTAAATACGATTCTGGCACAGGTTGGCCTAGTTTCTGGCAACCTTCTACCGAAGAAAATATCGCCTACAAAAGTGATGTTAGTTTTTTCATGAGACGCACGGAGGTATTATGTGCCAATTGTGACGCTCATTTAGGTCATGTTTTTAATGATGGCCCAGCGCCCACAGGGAAGAGATACTGTATGAATTCAGCCTCCTTAGACTTTGTCAAAGCTGAGTAATGCAACAAGGTGGGTAGTTCATGCCCACCCCACAAAAATGAATTAATTATTGCTTTTTTTTATTCTATGTGTTACCATAGTCAACTGATGTTCAATCATCAAGGGTGCGTAGCTCAGTTGGATAGAGCAACTGCCTTCTAAGCAGTCGGCCACAGGTTCGAATCCTGTCGCACCCGTTTAATCCATAGGTAATACAAGAGTAAAGCAACTTCCTTTGCCTATGTCAGAAGTGAAGGTTATATCTCCTCCGTGCAGTTTAGCCAATTCCTGAGAAATAACTAAACCTAACCCTGTGCCTTTTTCTTGATCATGGATACAGGTTTTTATTTGAGCAAAGGGCTGAAATAATTTATCATGGTCTTCTGGTTTTATTCCTATGCCTGTATCAATTACAGAGAATTTAATATTTTTATTTTCTGAGGATACTTTTAGAGTAACGGAACCTTGTGTGGTAAATTTAACCGCATTGGAAAGTAAGTTAATTAATATCTGCTTAATCTTTCTTTCATCAGCATAAATATAATTAATATTGTCTTCTATAATTAATTGAAAGTCTAAGTTTTTATGTAGTATTTTGACATGGATAAAGGATAAACAAGATTGACATAAATTTTTGACAAGTAATTTTTCCAGGTACAATTTTTCTTTATTGGCCTCTAGTTTTGCTATGTCTAATAAGTCAATAACTAATTCTAAAAGATAATTAGCTGATTCATAAATGGCATTGGCATATTGTAGCTGTTTGGGGTTTAATTCTCCGTATATTTGTTGTTTAAGCATTTTCGAGAATCCTATAACCGAAGCAATAGGAGTTCTAATTTCATGATTTATTTTTGATAAATAGTTATTTTGAGTCTCTTTTTCTTTGATTAAGTTTTCTTGTTTTTTCTGAATATCAAGATTGATAAATAATAGGGCTAAATTTTGAAAAATTACTTTTATTAACTTACTTTTATTAAATAAAGATAATTCTTTTTTAGGTATTTCTACATAAATGATCGAAATTATTTGACTTCGATAAAAAATAGGGAATAGGTAAAGTTTATTAGTTTTTTCTTGATAAAATGATGATAGTTTATTAAGAGAAATTTCTTGATATGTTTTCTCTATACTTAGGCTATAAAGATATTGTTTTACAGTAGGACATTGATGAATATTTGTGATAATTTCTTGGTTATGAACAACATTGTCGCCATAAACTAATTCATCATCAAGGTGTTTAAATCCTTGACTACAGTAGGTAATTATAAAAGTTTTTAAGGAGTATTGTTGGGCTATTAAACCATGAATATATTTATAAAATATCTCTGGTTTATCCCCTTCTAAGGCTAAAAATAATTTTTCTTGAATTTCGCTGAAGTCGCTGTATGGAGGTTGCAATTAAATTTCTCTAATTTCTCAAAATTGTCGGCGGGAAAAAATTGTAATGCTGATGGTGAGTAGCAATACTATATATAACAACGCATAAATTAAACTGTTTATTAATTCTCCTGTGGGCGGTAGGATGTTATAAACGGCTTCATTTTTTAGGTTAAGTCTTTCTAAATCTGGCAAAATTAGAAATAAGGTGCGAGTTAAATTTTCAATACTCTCATTTTCTGTAATTTTACCCAATTCTAGTAAGTCTCGGCTCAAATGCCCCATGATGTACACCCCAAAACTAAGGAGAGTCGCTAAGATTGAGCTAGTGAAAACCCCAAAAGTTATGGCGAAGGCGGTTAATAGGGATAATTCTAAGACGATATAAACTAGGGCAATTAATAAACTACCAAGAGGATATTCTACCCCAGAAATTGTCATGATGCCTAGATATAATATAGTCATGATGGCGACAAGAATAGTTAAGACTGCCACTAAACCTATATGTTTGCCGATGATAAATTCGGCGGTGTTGATGGGTTTTGGTACTAGGATGAGGACAGTTTTTTTCTCTATTTCTTTGTTAATTAATCCTGTGCCGACAAATATGGCGACGATAACTCCGAGTAAGTTTATAGCCCCAATGCCTAAGTCTAATAATATTTTTTCATCGGCACTGACGGCGATGGATGGTAGGATGCGGGAGGCGAGTAGTAATAGTAAGGCAAAAAAACCGATAACATATAATATACGATCTCTAATTACTTCTCTAAAACCGTTATGGGCGATCGCAATTATTCTAGTTATATTCATATTTCGATAATAATAAATTTTACCGATTAGTAGATGATAAATAAAAGAAAAGAATTTGTCTCTCAATAGATAATAATAGTAAATTTTGGCACATACTTGACCATAAATTAGTAAACTCACTCAAATTTAACCATAAAAAATAAATTTTCCTCAAAATCAAAGAATTATCCTGCCTTATCAAGTTCAGCGATTCGGGGTACAATGTCATTAAATGTAAGATCTATTCCCCTATCACTTTTGATTCATAATCCCTAGAACGAAAATAACTAAAATTAACCTCAGTTATATTACTAGAAATATAATGACGAAAAAAGCTCAAGGAATAACCTGAAATTAAGTATCAATAAATTAGTTGAGGGCAAAAGTAAACAAATTATTACAAAAAATTACCATGAATATTCAAACCCCAGATTGGGTAAAAGATGCAGTTTTTTATCAAATATTTCCCGACAGATTTGCCGTCGGTAAACCAGAAAAACCATACCCCAATTATTGGCAATCATCGAATCTTCAACCATGGAAAACCCCTCCCACGCTACAAAAATATAAAGGGGGAAACTTTTGGGGGGTGATTGATAAGTTAGATTATTTACAAAATTTGGGCATAAATGCCATCTATTTTACCCCGGTATTTCAATCTACTTGTAATCATCGTTATCATACCCATGACTATTATCAAATAGATCCTCTTTTGGGGGGAAATTATGCTTTTCAAGAGTTTTTAACTCAAGCCCATAAACGTAATATAAAAGTGGTTTTAGATGGTGTTTTTAACCATGTAGGAAGGGGTTTTTTCTTCTTTAATGATATTTTAGAAAATGGGCCTCATTCCCCTTGGTTAGATTGGTTTAAGGTAGAAAAATGGCCTATTTCTGCTTACAATGGTGGATTTCCTGCTAATTATGCTTCTTGGGTAAATAATCGAGCTTTGCCCCAGTTTAACCACAGTAATCCTGAAGTGAAGGAATATATCATGCAGGTGGCAGAATATTGGCTTCATCAGGGCATTGATGGATGGCGTTTGGATGTGCCTAATGAGATTGAGGAGGAGGGTTTTTGGGAAGAGTTTAGGACTAGGGTAAAAGCTGTGAAATCCGATGCTTATATTGTTGGGGAAATTTGGACGGATGCTCGTCAGTGGCTCGATGGTAGTCAATTTGATGGGGTGATGAATTATTTGTTTACCGCACCGACAATGGCTTTTTGTGGGGGCGATCGCATTTTACGAAAATATGTAGAAATACCCTGTTATGAGCCTTATCCTGCCATCAAAGCCGAAGAATATCAGAACAAAATGGAAAAATTATTGGAGATGTATAACTGGGAAATAAACTTAACCCAACTAAATCTCCTTGCTAGTCATGACACCGCCCGACTACTAACCATTGCAGGAGACGACAAAAAAACCGTTGAACTATGCACCCTATTACTACTCACATTTCCCGGCGCCCCCAGTATTTATTATGGTGATGAAGTAGGTTTACCAGGAGGATTTGATCCCGATTCCCGTAGAGGCTTCCCTGATGAAGACTTATGGGACAAAAATCTTTTACACTATCACCAAGAATTAATTAAACTACGTCATCAATATCCAGCCCTGAGACGGGGTAAATATCAAGTTTTATTTGCCAAAGAAGATATTTATATATTTACCCGTACTTTGGATGAACAAAAAATAGTCATAGCCATTAACAATGGTACTCAATCCCAAACCATTACCATCCCCATAGACCATAAAATTGGTAACACCATATTCGGAGATGGCACATTTTCCCATGAGCAAGAAAATGATCAAAACTATCTTACCGTTGCTCTCTATGCCCGTAGTGGTTTGATTTTGACTTAAACAAATTAGACAAGGGGGTTAAATCCCTTGTTAAACAAGGCTTTATCACCATTCTCCACCTAACTATCAATCAAACCCTTAGAAATTAATAAACGCTCTCTTTTTTTCCGAGCAATTTCTTGTAAATTAATCGTTTTATCAGTCTCATCCACAATATCCCCCGTTAAGACTTCTAAAACATCCTCAAGGGAAACCACCCCTGCTACTCCCCCATATTCATCAATTACTACCACTAAATGCTGTCTAATATCTTGAAATTTTTTCAGTAAATAGTCAGCTTTGATGGTTTCTGGGACAAAATTGGCAGGACGTGCCAACTGAGCAATGGTTTGATCTTTTTTTCCCTCAATAATAGCTGTAAGAAGTTCTTGTTTAAGGGCTGTACCAATTACATTGTCAATGTTTTCTTGAATGATCAAAATACGGGTATGTTCAGAATTAATAATAAAATCTTGACATTCTCCCAGTGTTAAATCCCCTTTCAGATAAGTAAGCAAAATGCGAGGAGTCATTAAATCCGATGCCGATAAGTCATTGAGATGAAAAACTCGGTGTATCATCTCCGCTTCATCTGCTTCGATAACTCCTTCAGTTCTACCAATGCGGGTTAAAAACCTAATTTCTGTTTCATTGGTGGTGGGTAAAACCTGCCCTTTGGTGAGGGGTTGAGTCGCTTTTTCCAGTAACCAAACTATGGGGCTAAGGATAAGGGTTAGATACCTAATCGGTATGGCAAGGAATAAAGACAATGGCTCTGCGTATCTTTGTCCTAGGGTTTTGGGTACTATTTCTCCAAAGATAATAATTAAGAAGGTTAAGACACCAGAAAAAACCCCTAACCATTGATCTCCTAATTGTTGAGTAACCGTACCACCAATGACGATACTACCGACAATATTAAATACGTTATTTAAGATAACGATGGTGGCAATGGGACGATTTATTTTTTGCTTGATTCTTAGCAGGGCTAATGCTGGAGGCTTTTTAGATTGGGCCCATTGTTTTACTTTGAGTTCGGATACTGATAGTAGCACCGTTTCAGATAATGAACAAATGGCCGAACCTAGTAAGACGATTAAAACGACAAATATAAGAGTGAGCATTCCTTAAACTTTAGTCTCTAAGGATTTTAGATACTCGGTATTAACTCCCGACTCCCTTGTCAGGGCAATTTTTCCAGTGCGAGAAATTTCTTTAATCCCAAATTTACTGACCATGGAAATGATGGCAACCATTTTTCCCGGATCTCCTACTACTTCTAAGGTTAAGCTATCTTCTGCTATATCTACAACTCTAGCTCTAAATACTTGAGCCACTTGTAATAGTTCGCCCCTGTTGTTGCTGTTGGTGCTAACTTTTACTAACATCAATTCTCTTTCTACACAGGGAATTTTGGTAATATCGGTAACTTTGATGACGTTAATTAATTTGTGGAGTTGTTTGGTTAGTTGTTCGATGGTGTCGTCATCCCCCGGTACTACCATGACAATTCTTGATACCCCTACTTGTTCGGTGGGGCCTACGGCTAGACTTTCTATGTTAAAACCACGTCTGGCAAATAATCCTGCAATTCTGGTCAATACTCCGGCTTCATCTTCTACTAAGACAGAAATGGTATGCTTCATTATTGATGTTTATAACTCTTGACAATAAACGACACTTTTTGTTTTGGTGGACAGGTTGTTTCTTAATATGTCCTGACATCCCTATTATTTTACCGTAGTTTTTGTTTCTGGGGGGAGGTGTGTTATTAATTGGGACATAGGGGGCCTGGGCAAATACATAATACATTGGGGGGACAATCTACACTTTGTCTTTCATAGGTTTGAGTCCAATCTTCTATGAGAGTATTTGCTTCTTGGTAATGGGGATTCTGAGGGGGAATTGCTTGGATAATGGCGATCGCCCTTTGATAATCTTCCTGTTGAGCTTGTTGTCTAGCATATCCGAGGCGACACTGACCAATATATTCATCTAAAACAGAAGGAGAAATTTTATCGGCTATATTTGACTCTGTAAGCTCAATACACTCTTGAAAATTTTGATTAACCAGAGAAAATTGTAGTTTATCTATAGTCGCCTCCACTCGACGACTGCCATAATAAAAAAATCCTACCCCAATAATGCCAAACACAAGAAACAACAAAAACCCAAGACTCAAAGAATACCCCTGAGTCACAGTTTTAAGAATTGTCGGATTTTTGGTAAGGAAAAAATTTGTTGTTGATTGATGCTGATCAATCTCAACACCATCCTCTAACATTAAATTACCCTTGTGGTCTTTCAAGGTTTCATACCAACGAATATACTGTCGTAAATCTTGTAAAACTAAGTGTGCAGAATGATAACGCTTCGTATAATCAGTGCGAACCATCTGAGCTAGAATATCTCCCAAATAGGAATGAACATCAGCAAACTGCCTCCAAATAATCTCCGTACTTTGTTCATCTTCCTTCAAACTAATGGGATTTTTACCCGTGAGGGCTTGAATGGCAATCATCCCTAAACTATAAATATCGCTATTTTTACGGGGTTTTCCCCTCGCTTGTTCACTGGGCATATAACCATGGGTACCAATAGCAACCGTGGGATTTATAATATGACTTTGTTCCACATTAAAATGTTTTACCGCCCCAAAATCAATTAAAACAATTTTTTGGTCATCTTGACGACGAATAAAATTATCAGGCTTTATATCTCGGTGAATTACCCCCTGACGGTGGATATAATCAAGAATTTCTAATCCTTGCTCCAAAAAATCCAATACCTTTGTTTCAGTCCAAGGCTTATGCCCCCTAAGTTCCAAACTAAGAGTTTCCCCCGCAACATACTCCTGTACCAAATAAAAATCTTGATCCCCATTACAAAAATCAATCAGTCTAGGAATTTGAGGATGATCCAACTTTTCTAAAATCTTGATTTCTTCGTAAAACAAGCGCTTGACAATATCCGTATTTTCAAGGTCAGAATGAAGTTGTTTAATGACACAATGCTGATTCGTTTTTTTATCTTTCGCCAAATAAACTACCCCAAAACCACCCTCTCCCAACTTATGGAGAAGCTGATAACGAGAATTAACAATAACTAGATTATCACTCATCTTGAAAAGCTAAAACATCTTACATTGGTTGTAGTATAAAAGGGAGAAAGGCTAAAACATTAATATGATAGCCGTCCTAGTTATTCCTAATAATACCCACAATCAGTATCCAATCTGACTTTCATTCTTAAATTCCTATGATTAATAGTCGCCCAATTCTCAAAGAGAAACTACTTTCAACCATCAAAAATACAGCCTTAAACATTGACATTAATCCCGACTATCCCATCACCGACACCATGATTAAGGATGAGGAAGCCCAAACCATCGAAAATCTAACCACAAATCTCGAAGCCCTCAACCCTTTTCCCAATCCCCTACAATTCGCCACCAACTTACTCGATGGCATCTGGCAACTACAATATTCCTCGGCACGGGAAATACGCTCACTAAATAAACTTCCCCTCGGTTTTCAACTCAGACAGGTATATCAAATAATTAACATCCAAGACGTATCTTTTTTTAACATCGCCTTTGTGGAACATAGCTCTAAAATGGTTAACGGTTATGTAAAAGTTACCGCTAGTTTTGCTCCTAAAATTGCTCCCGACAAAAGCCTACCCACCAACACCATCAATGTCAACTTTGAAAAAAGATATTTATCTATCAAAAAAATTGGACCAATAAAAACTCCCATGCTAGATCCTATCAAAGAATTTGATGCCCGTAACCCTCAAGGAAGAGTCCCCAGTTTAGCAATTACCTATATTGACAAAGATTTAAGAATTGGCAGGGGAGGAGACGGCAGTTTGTTTATTTTGTCAAGACGAGAAAAAATGAGTGAAAGTTAGTTTAAACTTTGTTTTAGCAAATATTTATTTCCAGCGACGAGGTTTTTTATTAGAAGTATTCATAAAATGATTGAAAGGATAATAAAGTAGTGGTGTCCATAAACTGGTAATTATGGCTGAAGCGAGGGAATTTTGTTGATATTTTAACCAAATATCGCTCAAAGGAATAGATGTTTGTAGGCTATATTGAAGGGCGGTAATGGTGTCACTGATAATGGCCATACCAAAGACAATGATAACGATAGAAATAACATCTTCTTTGATGTATTCGTCTTCATAAACATTACTGGTAAGAAGGGTAACTACCGCTAATCCTAAAACGTGGGTAGGAAAATCTCCACTCATGCCATCCCAAATTAAACCCAAGGAAATCCCTGCCACCATACTCTGCCATAAGTTTCTTTTGACACTCCACACTACTAACCAAATTAGTAGCCAATTGGGGGTAACTCCTACTAATTCCATTCCAGGGATTCGCCACATTAGTAGTAGGCAAGAGCTAAAAATGGAGATGGAAATGACGAGGATAGGTTGAATTATTTTAGTTTTGAGAATCATTGAATTGTGGGCTGAGGGGAAAATTAATTATTGACGATGACAAAATAATATTACTTGGTTGCGCGTAGCTCAATGGTAAATTGTTATTGGTTTACTTATTTATGATGGGCGATTATGTCTGAAGTTAGAAACGCAGTTCAAAAATTATATAATACTTATCCTTTTCCTCCTGATCCTCTTTTGGATGAGCCACCTCCAGGGTATAATTGGCGATGGCATTATCAATCAGCCTATAGTTTTTGTAAGGGTAGAAAGCCTCATAAAAAACAGGTTAGAATATTGGATGCTGGTTGTGGTACTGGTTCTAGTACGGAGTATTTAGTTTTGCACAATCCTACTGCTAGTATTTTGGCGGTGGATATTAGTGAGAATGCTTTGGCGACTGCCCAAAGACGATTGGAGAAGTCTGGAGTTTTAAAAGATTTTCAGGGTAGTATTGAGTTTCGCCAGTTTAATTTGGAAAATGCAAGGGAGCTGGAAGGCTCGTTTGATTTTATTAATTCGGTGGGGGTTTTGCATCATTTACCTAATCCAGTCATTGGGATTCAAGCCTTGGCGGATAAGTTGGGAGATGATGGTTTATTCCACATTTTTGTATATGGGGAGTTGGGTAGATGGGAGATTTTGTTGATGCAAAGGGCGATCGCCCTTATCCAAGGAGATAAAATAGGAGATTATCGAGATGGTGTGGCGGTAGGTAGGAAATTATTTGCAGGATTACCCGAATATAGCCGTATTCTACAACGGGAAAAGGAACGATGGGCATTGGAAAATCAACGGGATGAATGTTTTGCTGATATGTATGTTCACCCCAATGAGTTTGATTACAATATTGATAGTCTATTCGAGTTTATCCATACTTCTGGGTTGGAATTTGTAGATTTTTCTAACCGTGATTTTTGGCAAGTAGAAAGGTTAATCAAAAGTGAAGATTTACTACAACGGGTACAACAATTAACCACCCAAGAACGTTATCGTTTAGTAGAATTATTAGATCCTTCCAATGTAACCCATTATGAGTTTTTCCTTGCAAAATCCCCCCATCATCGGGAAACATGGCAAGATGATCAATTACTATTAGGTGCTAAACCAGAGTTAAATCCTTGTATGTTGGGTTGGGAGAGCAAAAGTTTACTCGATTATAACTATCAACCCGTTACTCTCACGGATGGGGAGTTTGAGTTCATGAAATTAGCTTCCCAAAATCCTAATGAAAATTTGACAGTAGAACATATTCTATCTCAAGTTAATGGTACTTTAGATCAGGTGCGATCGCTCATTAACCGTCAACTAATCATCATGGGATAAGCCATAATATAACAAGGGGTTAAAAATCCTCATACTCAATCTGATTTATAAACCTTACTTTTATTTACTGTTTATGGGCAATGGGCTTAAGCCCATTGTTAGTTTCATTCCCTTACTTTTATTTGCAGAGCCCGTATTACCCCATCAAACTCCATTCCCCCCAGAAAGTTGGTCCATCGTTTGGTTAAACAAAAGTTATTTCTGTTACAAAACTACACAATCTTTGTTAAGTTATGTTAACCTTAGATTAAGGAAGCAAAACATACTCAAAACAAAAGTTTTAAAAACAACCATGACTACTCAAATTCAACACCTAAAAATGTTAACATCTGTTCAGAAGTGGAATTTGTGGCGTAAAGCAAATCCTGACATCGTTCCAGAATTAAGGGCAGTTGATTTGAGTCACCGTAATTTAGATGGTATTAACTTTAAAGGAGTAAATCTAAGAGAAGCCAACCTCACAGGTGCAAGTCTTAATAATGCCGATTGTACAGGGGCTAACTTTCATCGTGCCAACCTAAGTAAAATAACCATGAAAGATGCGGAAGCGCACAAAGCATCATTTAATGACACTAACTTTTATCAAGCAGTATTAAATGGCAGTGATTTGAGTCAGGTAAGTATCCGCAATTGTAACCTAGTGGAAGCAAAAATGGTGGGATGTTACTTCATTAAAACTGACTTCACCGATTCTAGGTTAAATGAAGCGGATTTAAGTAATTCTTATCTTACCGAAGCAATTTTAGTTAGTACCAAATTAATTGATGCGAATTTGAGTCAAGTTGATTTGAGTGGTGTTAACGCCACTTCTGCCCAATTTACAGGGGCAAACCTAACTGGGGCAAACATCGAAGATTGGATTATTGATGAGACAACCCACATAGACAGAGTTTTCTGTGACTATTTCTATGCTAAAGTTCATGAAAAAGTTGACTTAAGTGATTGTAACTCCTATACTCTCAATGATGTTGTCAATTCACCAGATGGCAGTAATATGGACGGAAATATTGTTCCTAACTCTTTTGTAAACTCTAGTCTCCCTGGTGTAAATGGTTTTAATAATATTAGACAAACCCAAAACTGTTTTGAGTTAGCTATCAAAAAATCTCAACAAGTTTGAAATATTTAATATAAACCTGTTAACCTATAAGGTGGTTTAAAAAATTGTAGGGATAATTAGTGATGACAATAATGGGATTTATTAACCTCCACAAGCCCAAGGGGTTTTCGTCCCATGATTGTGTTGCTAGGGTGAGAAGGATATTAAACACAAAGAAAGTAGGTCATGGTGGTACATTAGATCCCCTCGCTACGGGGGTTCTACCCATTGCCGTAGGTAGGGCAACTCGTTTATTACAGTTTTTACCTACCAAAAAGGCATATCGGGCAAAGGTTAGATTTGGGTTAACTACTACCACCGATGATTTAGAAGGAGAGATAATTACCCAAGAAAAATGTCCTGATTTAAGTGTAGAAATAATTTCCAATTTTATTCCTGATTTTATCGGCAATATAGAACAAATACCGCCCATTTATAGTGCCATTAAGCAAAATGGTAAGAAGTTATATGAATTGGCAAGGCAAGGGAAAGAGGTTAATATTCCTAGTAGAAAGGTAGAAATATTTGATATAAAAATTATTAGTTGGCAGTCAGGGGATTATCCAGAATTAGATTTAGACATCATCTGTGGGGCTGGTACTTATATAAGGGCGATCGCCCGTGACCTTGGGCAAAAAGTAAGGACAGGGGCAACTTTAGCTAAATTAGAAAGGACATTAAGCTGTAATTTAGAGATAAAAAATAGTATTAATTTAGAATTATTAGAACAGCAAAAAAATAACAATCAACTAACCTTAATTACCCCCGATTTACTCCTACAAAATTTACCTATCATAAACCTAAATGATCAAGAAAGTTGGAGATGGCAACAAGGACAAAAATTAAGCTATCAAGGAGAAGATAATAATAACTTTTATCGTACTTATAATAACCAACAACAATTTATGGGTATTAGCGAAATTAAACAAGGGCAAGAAGGATTCATCATTCAACCCAAAGTCGTTGTCACAACTACCGATGAATAACGTATTCAAACTATTCAACAAGAGGTTTAAACCCCTTGCCTCCCTGATACCCGATACCTGACACCTTCACAAGACTATAAATGTTATTCCGAAATCAAGTTAATTATTAATAATTATGGGGAAAGTTGAAATCATCCCTTAAACTCAAGATATATTAGTCATTAATCTGTTAACCATAGGCAAAATACTTAATGTTAGACCAAGTTTTACATCCGTCCATTGATTTTGGTATTGAAACCGTATTTATTTTAGTGATATTAGTAGCCCTAGAAGCGGTTTTATCCGCCGATAACGCCATCGCCCTTGCCTCCATAGCCCAAGGGTTAGAAACCGAAAAAGAACAACAGTACGCCCTTAACGTGGGCTTAGTTTTAGCCTATATATTGCGTATCACTCTCATTATCACCGCCACATGGGTAATTAAATATTGGCAATTTTCCGTAGCGGGGGGACTATATTTATTATGGCTCGTTTTTCGTTACTACACCAACAAAAGTGACGACTCGGAAGGAGTATCGAATCTAAACTTTCAAGGACTTTGGCAAGCCATTCCCATGATAGCGGTTACTGACTTAGCCTTTTCCCTCGATAGTGTAACCACCGCCATTGCCGTCGCCGATGAGATATGGTTAATTATCGCAGGGGGGACCATTGGAGTTATTGCCCTACGGTTTTTAGCGCAACTATTTATCCGTTGGATAGAAGAATATACCCACCTAGAAGATGCAGGATTTATTACCGTAGGTTTAGTGGGATTGAGATTAATCGTCAAAGTAATTGAGCCTAGTTTAGTACCCCCAGAATGGGTCATGATAATAACTATTATTAGTATTTTTACTTGGGGATTTTCTGCCAAAAATGCCATCAAAGAAGAAAGTCCAGAAGGGTGATTAAAACAAAAAAACAACGTAGAATTAAACAGATAATACTAGCCATAAAATAATCACATCCATAAGTTTATGAACGAATCAAGACTAAAAATATCCCTCAGTAGTCTTGCAATATTAATCTCATTAATTTTATGCTTAATTCTACTTTGGCATCTGCGAGGGCTTCTTGTCACCCTGATGATAGCGGCAGTATTAGCCGCCACCCTTGCCCCCATTGTTGACTCCGCTGAAAAATTTGTCCCCCGTTGGTTAGGGGTTGTCCTTGCCTACCTCATCATTATTGGTATCCTTGTAGGAGGGGGATTGGTAATTGGCCCCACGGTATTTACTCAACTACAAAGACTAATACAAAAGTTTCCTTTGTACCTAGATATTCTTAGTAACACTGCTGAAAGTTTAGTCATGCGCTTTGGTATTACTGAACCTAGAGCATTGGAATTAATTGACCAACTTCTTGATTTACAGGCCCTCATCTCTTGGGGGGTCAGATCGAGCCAAAAGTTGCTTCTAAGCTCATTAGGGGTCACTAGAGGTATCGTAGGGGGAACACTTAACCTGATCCTTTCTATTTTATTATCAGCATATCTCCTTGCGGGTTCTGATAAACTAATAAAAGGATTTGTGAGAATATTTCCTGAGCCATGGGATAAGAAAATTAAAGCTCAATTTGATCCTGTCACCGAAAGAATGGGTAAATATATTCAAGGTAGAATCTTAGTCTCCCTTGTGTTGGGTGTAACCATTACCATCGGTTTAAAGGTTTTAGGTATTAATGAATTTGCCCTCGGTTTAGGGGTAATTGCAGGGTTTACTAACCTGATACCATTTTTTGGACCCGTTTTAGGTTCTATTCCCGCCCTTATTGTAGCTGTTGCTCAGGGGGGATGGGTATTTTTGTGGGTGTTACTTCTATTCCTTGTTATCCAAAACTTAGAAACCTATGTACTAGATCCTCTCTTGGTTGGTTCTAGTGTTAAGGTTGAGCCTTTATATCAACTCCTTGCGGTGTTGGGAGGGGTGCAGGTGTTGGGCATTATCGGGGCGTTGATTGTACCTCCTTGGATTGCGGCGGCTGGAGTAGTTTTGGAAAATCTTTACATTGAACCAAAACAGAAGGCACAGATAACTGAGAATTGTAGTAAATAGGGTTTGATTTTCCCTCATCCCCCTTGTGATAAGGGGGGAATAAAGCGTTGATTTTCCCTCAACCCTAACCCCCCTCAATAAGAGGAGAATTTAAGGGCGATTGTCAAGAAAAAAAGGGCGATTAGGTGAAATTTACCACTCTGCGATCGCACAAAAACCCTAAAAAAGAGGATTACTAAAAACTTCTTGGGGGTCAAATTTTTCCTTAATTTTTTTCATCATAGTTAAACCATTGCCCACATATCCCCAAGGTTCGATTTGTTTTTTTAGTTCTAGGGGCGCTTGTATTATGGATAAATAACCGCCATTGTCTTCACAAAATTGACGCATCGCCCTAACCTGATGGCTTCGGATATTTTGTTCAAGGAAAACAAAGCCAACTCCGCTACTAATATTAATAAATCCCTGACTCTCGAAAGTTGCCAAAAAATCTACAATCCTATTACCCAAAATTCCTACCTTACAAAGAATAGGAGCATCAGTTATTTTAATATCCTTCCAAAAATCAAGCTCTTGGGAGTCAGAAAAAACCAGAGAAGATAAGCCCAAATTCTTTGTCCAACTTTGTACCTGCTCAATTTGTTGCTCTACACTAGGCTTAATGCTCTCAAAGCGCATTGCCAAACCAAAACCATCATCACTACCCAAAACCTTCGAGCAGGAATGAGAGACAAAATCTGCCATGGTGGGAGTTAATCCTGATTTAGTCACCGTATCCCTTAATATTTTTAACCCTTCCTTTTCCCCCCCTACAAAAATAGAACTAGAATGGGCAACAAGGGGATAAAGACGAAAAGTAACCTGAGTAATAATTCCTAAACTACCATAGGATCCTGTAAACAGTTTCATCAAATCATACCCCGCCACATTTTTTACTACCTTGCCCCCAGCCTTAACCACTTCGCCATCAGCACGGACAAAAGATAAACCCAAAATTAAATCCCTCACGCCACCATACCGTTGACGCCAAGAAAGATTATTCGCCGTTGCCACCACTCCTCCCACAGTGGCCTCCTCCTCAAAAAATGGGTCAATGGGCAAAAACTGACCTTTAGAGGCTAAAAAGTTATTTAAATCTTTAATTTTCATCCCTGCTTGAACGGTAATAACCAAATCTTCCTCTCCATGTTCTACCACTTGATTAAGGTTAGCCATGCTAATTAAGAGATTAACTGGTTGCCGCACTCCCCCCCAAGACAACTTCGTGGCTTCACCAGTGGGGATAACTCGCCAATGATTTCTATAGGCAAAACTTACTAATTGTGATAGCATGGCGGTGGTATTTGGAAAAACTAAGTAACGAGGAATACAATCCGCCAACCCAGCCATTTTAATTTTATTTTGCCATTTTGGATTTTTATCCCATTCTATTATTTTTATAGAATTAACATTACAAAAGTCTAATATTTCTTTGATTTGTCTTGGAGAAGAAGCCTGAAAAATTTGGTTCATTTTGAAAAGATATTAAATAAATTTTTAAACGAGTAATTCATAACTTATACTAAGTCGAACTTACTCCATAGAAATAGAAGGATAATACTAATATGCCATTGTAAATTATAATTTGATACTATCAGTGGATGATATATAATTTATTAACACTGACATCCATGTCAAAATAACAAACTGGGAAAATTGGTAGTTATATACCAATACAAATACCTGTTTTGTACTTGTCCGATGAGTTTGAACGAAAGTTTAAGATTAAAATTTTGAAAACTTCTTCCATTGACAAGATATGAAAATAAAATAAGTAAAGAATAGTCGAGTTCTAACATAAAAATGACAGTTTCAACTTCAGAAAAAGCGCCACTAGCGTGGAATATAATTATATACATGGCTACTATTCATTTAGCAGCCCTTTTTGCCTTTTTACCTAGCAATTTTAGCTGGGGCGCAGTGGGCATTTTTTTCGTACTTTATTGGTTAACTGCCTGTATTGGTATTACCCTCGGATTTCATCGTTTGGTATCTCACCGTAGCTTTGAAACTCCTAAATGGCTAGAATACATTATCGTATTGTGCGGCTGTTTAGCTTGTCAAGGTGGACCTATTCAATGGGTTGGTTTACACCGAGTCCACCACAAATTTTCTGACCATGAAGGCGATCCCCATGATTCTAATAAGGGTTTCTGGTGGAGTCACATGGGTTGGATGTTTATTAAAAACCCTGCTAATAAACTTGTACCTAAATATACTAAGGATATTCAAAATGATCCTTTTTATAAGTGGTGCGATAAATATTTTATTCCTGTTCAGGTTGCCCTAGGATTATTACTATTCTGGTGGGGTGGATGGTCTTTCGTGGTTTGGGGTATCTTTTTACGCCTAGTGGTGGTATTCCACGTAACTTGGTTTGTAAACAGTGCTACCCATAAGTTTGGCTATGTGAGCCATGATTCTAATGATCATTCTCGCAATTGTTGGTGGGTTGCTGTCTTAACTTTTGGAGAAGGTTGGCACAATAATCACCATGCTTATCAATACTCTGCTCGTCATGGTTTACAGTGGTGGGAAGTGGATTTAACTTGGATGACCATTAAACTTTTATCTTTGTTTGGACTAGCTAAAAATATCAAGTTAGCTCCTACGACATTGCCCACTAAGGCATAATAAATATTTCACTGTAGTTACGAAAAATCCCTCTTTTTTTTAAGGGGGATTTTTTTATTTGTTTAGTAGTAGGGTTTGTAGGTATTCTTCTTTTATTATGGCGATGGTTTTTTGAAGATTTTTTAAGTATTCTTTTTCGTTTATGGTTGTTTTTATGCTTGAAAAATAAATATTATTATTTTCTATGGTGTGAATAAAGCCTAAGTGTTCAATGGTTCTTAAGCTATATTCTAAGGTGCGATCGCCCATAGCAACTTTTTCTTGAAATATTGTTATGTCAATAGATTGTTGATGGTTAATTAAATATTTTACTATTCCTAAAAAGTTTATCCACTTCTGTTTATGAAAATCTTTATTAAATAATGTTTCTGAATTATTATTAGTTTTTAAAACAATATTATTTTTAACAGTAGGAGACTCACTAACATTTAAATTTAATTCAGAGTGACTGGTTTTTATGTCAACTATTCTGGGTTCGTATTGCTTATTAAATTTATTATAATCAAACTCAATTACCACATCATAGTTCTGATTTGAAAGAATTTCACTGCTACTGTGTCCCCACCAACTGCCAAAAATTCCATCAGGTTTACTGCTATCACAAAGTTTAAAAGAAGTCACTAAATATTTAATAGTTTTATTTTTCTTTTTAGAAGAAATATTTTTATTACGTACATCAGTAAACCAACAATTTTTAACTAAATATTTAGGGGCAGAATTACCCATGCCACAAGGCTCAATTAATTTTAATTCCTTAAATAACTCTTGGGTTAATTGAGAAACTGTAACGGTCAAATCTATATCAATAATGGGCTGTAATTTGGTTATATCTAACTTTTGCTTTAATTTTTGATTGATACCATCTCGAAATAGAGGTACATTTTCTATGGGTAAAGCCATACCAGCGGCGAAGGGATGTCCCCCAAAACCTGATAAAAGATGCTTTTGAGAGAAAACTAAGTCATATAAATTGATGCCACTGACCGAACGAGCCGAACCCCGTGCTAAATTGTTAGAGTCACTGGTTTTCATGGTGCTAAGGAGAATGCAGGGGCGCCCATATTCCTGACTAATGGCGCTGGCAACTAATCCTAAAACTCCTGTTTCCCACTGATTATCTTCCAAGACGATAACGGCGGTGGTGGATAAGTCTAAATCAGCTACTTTTTTATGGGCTTGTTTTAATACGGTTTGTTGTAATTCTTTGCGGTTAAGGTTGGCTTCTTCTGTTTGGTTGGCGAAGGTGATGGCTTCTTTGAGATTTTTGGTTGTTAGTAATTTGACGCAAAAACTAGCGTCTCCGTGGATGCGACTCACAGCGTTGATACGGGGTGCAATACCGAAAGAAATGTCCATGGGGCGATCGCCATTACCTTTACATAATTGTAGTAATTGTTTAACCCCACAACGGTTAGTATTTTGTAATTTCTTGATCCCTTCTTGGGCAAGATAACGACAATCTCCCTTCAACTCCACCAAGTCAGCAATTAAGCCAATGGCAACCAAATCTAGTAAATCTTCTACGGGTTGGGTAGGAATATCAGGAAAAGCCTCATACAAAGCCTCTACTAGCTTATAAGCCACCGCTACCCCCGACAGATGATAAAGGGGATGAGTATTTTTAAAATAACGAGGATTGATAATGGATACCACCTGAGGGCGATCGTCTGGTAAGGTATGATGATCAGTAACGATTATATCTATGCCCAATTCATTGGCGTAGTCGATTTCTTTTAAATTAGTGCTACCCGTATCGCAGGTGACAATCAAACTTATACCCTCTTGGGCTAATCTATCAATACCCTCACAATTTAACCCATGAGATTCCTTGAGACGATTGGGGATATAGTAACTTAACTGTAACTCCTGAGCAAAAAACTGTCCTAACCCTTCCCACAAAACCGAAGTAGAAGTAATGCCATCCGCATCAAAATCACCCCAAATACAGACTTTTTCCCCCTTCTCCCATGCTTGATTAAGGCGAATTACCGCCCTTTTCATCTCCTGTCCAAAATCAAAAGGTGATGTAGGTTTATAGTTACGACTATCTAAAAAAGTGTGTAATTCCTTTTCTTCCCTTATGCCCCGATGCCATAGGAGTTGAGACACAAAATCTCCCTTTGTGGGAATATTCTTGGTGTATTCCTGAACAATATCTTGAAACCATTTAGGAATATCGTAGATGGGGGCAATGTTCCATTGATTAATCATAGGGCTTAGGTGGTAGGGTTTAGGTTTTGCTTAATGATGGTTTGAAATACTGTTACATTACGATAAACATTCAATATTTGGTATTGCTGAATTTAGATATGATTCTTGGTTTGGGTGGGGAACAGGGAACAGGGAATGGGCAATGGTAATAAGATAGGATATTTACTGTAATTTGATAATATTTCATACCATGATTAAGCAACGCCCAATATTTTAAATATTATCATCATTGCCAATTCTCCATTGCCATGTTGATGAAAAACAAAAATTTACATTACGAAATGTTAGATCTCCGAAAATAGTTGTTAGATTGTTGTTAGAACTTATGTATATAACCAGTTTAGATAACAAGTATAAATATTTCTCAAGTTACAAATGGATTTAACAAACTTTCCTTGGCTAACGACAATCATTCTTTTACCGATTGTTGCCTCTCTTCTCGTTTTTGTCATACCAGACAAAGACGGTAAAACCATAAGATGGTTTGCCCTCACTGTGGGCTTAATAGACTTCGTTTTAATCGTTTATGCCTTCTATCAAGGTTATGACTTAAATAACCCCAATCTACAGATGGTGGAAAGCTATACATGGATACCAGACATTGACCTAAAATGGTCGGTGGGTGTAGATGGTTTATCCATGCCCCTTATTTTGTTAACGGGCTTTATCACTACCCTCGCCATTATGGCGGCATGGCCTGTAACCCTCAAACCTAGGTTGTTTTACTTCCTGATGTTGGCAATGTATGGGGGACAAATCGCCGTTTTTGCTGTGCAGGATATGTTACTTTTCTTCCTTGTGTGGGAATTGGAATTAGTACCTGTTTACCTCATCCTGTCTATATGGGGCGGTAAGAGACGACTTTATGCGGCTACCAAATTTATCCTTTATACTGCTGGAGGCTCGTTATTCATTCTTGTAGGGGCTTTAACTATGGCTTTTTACGGGGATACCGTCACTTTCGACATGAGTGCGATCGCCCACAAGGACTACGGCTTAAACCTCCAACTATTACTATACGGTGGTTTCTTGATTGCCTACGGTGTCAAACTACCCATTTTCCCCCTCCACACATGGCTACCCGATGCCCACGGAGAAGCCACTGCCCCTGCCCATATGCTCTTGGCTGGAATTTTGCTCAAGATGGGTGGTTACGCCCTCATCCGTATGAATGCGGGAATGTTACCCGATGCCCATGCAGTTTTTGCCCCTATCCTGATCATTTTGGGGGTAGTAAACATAATTTACGCTGCCTTTACCTCCTTTGCCCAACGTAACCTGAAACGAAAAATTGCCTACTCCTCTATTTCTCACATGGGGTTTGTCTTAATTGGTATCGCCTCCTTTACCGAAATTGGTATGAGTGGCGCCATGTTACAGATGATTTCCCATGGTTTAATCGGGGCGAGTTTATTCTTCATGGTTGGAGCTACTTATGATCGCACCCATACCCTCATGTTAGATGAAATGGGGGGAGTTGGTAAAAGCATGAAAAAAATCTTTGCCATGTGGACAACCTGTTCGATGGCATCCCTTGCCCTGCCAGGAATGAGCGGTTTTGTGGCAGAATTAATGATCTTTATCGGACTTGCCACTAGCGATGCCTATGGCACAATTTTCAAAGTTATTATGGTATCCCTAGCCGCCGTCGGAGTCATTTTAACCCCCATTTACCTCCTTTCTATGCTCAGAGAATTGATGTATGGCCCAGAGAATAAAGAATTAGTATCCCACAGCAAATTAATTGATGCCGAACCCAGAGAGGTATTTATTATCACTTGTTTACTCATTCCTATCATCGGTATTGGTTTATATCCCAAGATTGTCACCCAAATTTATGACAGCACCACCAACCAACTTACGGCATTACTCAGAAACTCCGTACCTAGCTTGGTAGAGACTAAAATTGCTGATAAAACCGAAAATCAATTTGTAACCCTCCGGGCTCCAACCATTGATTAATAATTTATCTGTAAATAATTTTAACCCCTCTTTTAACGGAGGGGATTTTTTTTGTTATCAGTTCTCCATAGCTTTTCCGTTTCCTTCAACAAAAATAAATGGTAAGATCTAACCATAGCTAGGGGTGTCTAAATAATTAGGCTGAGAAAAACCCTTAGAACCTGAGACTGGGTAATACCAGCGTAGGAAAGCTGTTTATAGAGGATCAAAATATGCGAACAGAATGGATTGCGAAAAGACGGGGACAGGCTAACGTGTCTCAGATGCACTATGCCCGTCAAGGTATGATAACAGAAGAAATGCACTATGTAGCAAAGCGGGAAAATTTACCCCCTGAGTTAATACGAGATGAAGTAGCAAGGGGTAGAATGATTATTCCCGCCAACATCAATCACCCTAACCTTGAGCCTATGGCCATTGGGATTGCTTCTAGGTGTAAGGTAAACGCCAATATTGGGGCTTCTCCTAATAGTTCTAATATTGATGAGGAAGTAGATAAACTTCATTTAGCGGTGAAATATGGAGCAGATACTCTCATGGACTTGTCCACTGGGGGCGGTAATTTAGACGAAATTCGTACTGCTATTATCAATGCTTCTCCTATTCCCATCGGTACTGTGCCTATTTACCAAGCGCTAGAAAGTGTCCATGGTAATATCGAGGATTTAACAGCACAGGATTTCTTACATATCATCGAAAAACACGCCCAACAGGGTGTTGATTATATGACTATCCACGCTGGTATTTTAATCGAACATTTACCCTTAGTACGTAATCGTATTACTGGTATTGTTTCCCGTGGTGGCGGTATTATCGCCCGTTGGATGTTGCATCACCATAAACAAAACCCTCTTTATACTCATTTTGACGATATTATCGAAATCTTCAAAAAGTATGATGTATCTTTCAGTTTAGGGGATTCTTTGCGCCCTGGTTGCACCCATGATGCTTCCGATGAGGCTCAATTGGCTGAGTTAAAAACCCTCGGACAACTTACCCGCCGTGCATGGGAACATGATTTACAGGTGATGGTAGAAGGCCCTGGACACGTACCCATGGACCAAATTGAGTTTAATGTTAAAAAACAGATGGAAGAGTGTTCTGAAGCTCCTTTCTATGTTTTAGGACCTTTAGTTACTGACATTGCCCCCGGTTATGATCATATCACCAGTGCGATCGGTGCTGCCATGGCAGGATGGTATGGTACTGCTATGCTATGTTATGTTACCCCCAAAGAGCATTTAGGCTTACCTGATGCGGAAGATGTACGTAATGGCCTTATTGCTTATAAGATTGCAGCCCATGCGGCGGATATTGCCCGTAATCGCCCTGGCGCAAGAGACAGAGATGATGAACTTTCTAAGGCTCGTTATAACTTTGACTGGAATCGTCAGTTTGAGTTATCTTTAGATCCTGAAAGAGCAAAAGAATATCACGATGAGACTTTACCGGCAGATATTTACAAAACTGCGGAATTCTGCTCTATGTGTGGTCCTAAATTCTGTCCTATGCAAACCAAGGTTGATGCGGATGCTCTCACTGAGTTAGAAAAATTTCTCGCCCAAGAAGAGGAAGCTAAAAAACAACCTGTAGCCTAAATTTTGCTATAAAAATATATCTCCCCATTGTGGGGAGATATGAGAGGCACATATCAATTGTTAATATAAAATGTTTAAACTCTAAAGTTAGTCACAACCGAGAATGTTATTTACTGTTATTGAGATGAGCATTTTTTTCTTTTAACACTTTTTCCACAGCCTTTTCTAAATACCACTCGATGGAGTGATCAACATTAAAATTAACCAAAGTTTTTAATATAGCCTCGGCTTTGTTTGCATCATTGTCCAGTAAACATAACAATTCTTCTGTTAATTGCCTTGCCACTTTTCCTGCAGGCTTAATACTTTTTCTTTTTTGAAAAGCGAACCCTTCTAATAATACATCATCTATTAAATCATTTTTTTCTCTGCTTCTATCGATAATCTTTTCAATTTCTTCTTCCGGATGAAATTTTTCTTTCCATAGCATTGAGCGATTTTTTGTTGCAGAAATAATTATAGTCACTTTACTTAAGTATGAACCAATCAAGGGTAAAATAATGGATGAAGTAATTATTTTTATATTTAAGTATAATGCCCCATGATATAGAATTAAGACAAAAAGTAATTGACTATGTAGAAAATAGAGGTAACGTAACAAAAGCATCGAGAATATTTGGAATATCAAGAGCATCAATATATAGATGGTTGAATAGAAAAGATTTAAGACCAACAGTGGTCAAAACTCGTCAAAGAAAATTAGATAAATCAGCACTATATGAAGATGTAGTGAAAAATCCAGATGATAAATTAATAGATAGAGCGAAAAAATTTGGAGTAACAATGTCAGCAATATCTCATGCATTCAAAAAAATGAACATAACAAGAAAAAAAAACAGTTACGTTATAGAGAAAGAAATAGAAAACAAAGAATAGAATACTTACAAAAATTAAGAGAATTAGTCAAAAAATACGGAAGTAAGAGTATGGTATTTATTGATGAGTCAGGATTTGAGGAAATAAGTACTTGCATTTATGGGTGGTCAAAAAAAGGAAAAAAAATTTATGATGAGAAACAAGGAAAACGAGGAAAAAGAGAAAATTTAGTAGCAGGAAGAAGAAAGAAAGAAAAAGATTTTATTGCTCCAATGATCTTTACAGGAAGTTTAAATGCAGAAAGTTTTGAATCATGGCTAAAAATGTATTTATTACCATCACTAAAACAATTTTCAATACTAATAATGGATAATGCACCAATCCACCGAAAAAATATGATAAAAGAATTAGTAGAAGAAGCAGGTCATCTAGTAATGTTTTTACCAACTTATTCACCAGATTTAAATGATATTGAACACGATTTTAGTGCTTTAAAAAGAGCAAAAATGTATAGCGATAGTACAATAACTTTATATGAAATAATTTATAATTATTGTACTAGCTAAATGTCTCAGTCTTATTTTGATTGACTATAATTCTTGAAATTTTTGAGGTTTTTCTTGACCAATTGACGTTTTACAAAGGAGTATATAGTAATCTTTTCTTTTTTCTTCATTAGCAGATTTACTAAAATCGAGATGAATATGTAATTTATTATTATTCATCTCCAAAGAGGCAACGATCTTTTTAAAAGATAAAGTCCTATTTAATTTATTTTCTAAACTGTCTAAAACATTCATAAATTTTAATTAAAAACCAATGTTATTATTATCGAACATCCTCAAACTAAATTAGTATTAATTAATCCAATATATGGAACAAATTACTCATCATTACTTTTCTAATAAACGCTATATTAAAGGGTATCCCAATTTACAAGATTTCCACAATACCTTTTTGTCCGTCAAGGCGCACTCGTTGATTGTTGCGTAAAATTCTGGAGGCTTGGGGAATGTTCATCACTGCAGGAATACCATATTCTCTAGCTATAATTGCCCCGTGGGATAGTTGTCCTCCAATTTCGATGATGATGCCTCCTGCTTGGGCAAGAATTAATGACCAACTGGCATCGATATAAGGGACTATGATGATAGTTTCTTTGTCAATGTTGATATTTTGGGTTAAGGTACGAACAATTTTGATTTTTCCTTCTATGATGCCCATACTGCCTGGAATGCCTTGGAGTTTATTTTGGGAGGTTTTGGGAGATATTTTACTATCAATATTAATTTTGGGACTTTTGCCATATATCAGGTAAGGAATTTTTTTAATTTCTTTGTATTCTTGGCATTTTTGTTGACGTTTATCGATGATACTGATAGTTTGTTGGTGATCAGTTTTTTGGTTTACTAATTGCTTGATTTCGGAGATTTTAAGGAAGAAAATATCTTTTTCATCTAATAAAAATTGATCTTGGTATAGTTTTTCTCCTAAAGCGGTAAAGGTAAATCTAAGATGAGAAAATAGCTTATTATTTATATCTACTATTTCTCCTTTTAATTCATATCTTTTTTGTACTATTTTTTGTTGTATATTTTGTATTTTTAACTTATTATTAGTTATAGTTTTTATGGAGTTATCAGCGACAAATTTAGTAAACATTATCTTCATAATACGATGATTTTCTGACCATCGAGGTACAGATATATCTGTTGTAATTTCGCTCAAATAACCATATTTTTCTAACCATTCATTAAGTCTTTTTATGACTGATTCGCCGTCGCTTGATTCGGAAAGGGTAGCAAAAAAGGAGGGGTAATTTTGGGGTTCTAATTCTTGTAATTGAATACCAGAGAAAAGATTGCGGGTATCGATCGCAATTTGTTTTAGTTCTTCAATGGCTCTTATTTCTGTTATGTTTTGATTGTCTAAATCTTGCGCATTGACCTTGAAAAGTGTTTGACGAATAATGTAGCTTAAATAAGCTAACGTTTTAAAATAAGTAGTAGTTTTTAAACCCTCTAAAATATCGTCTATTCTTTGTAATAATTCTTGATTACTTAATTCTTGAGGGTTTATTTCTTCTAGTTCGTCTAATAGGGGATTAAAAGTGCGATCGCTCTTAACTTGAAAATCTTTAAATAAAGTCCACTCTTTGACTAACAATCGCCATAATGTAGGGATGTTTTTGAGGATAGAAGAAAGAGAAGGTTTAGCAAATTTTTCGCCATCGGTTAAATACTGTAAACTTTCGGGAGGTAATCCTATTAAAAGGAAAATTTCCCCTAATAAAGTTGCATTAAAATAACCATAACTATAGTGTAAAATTGCTATTTTACTAAACTCTAAATCCTTCCTTTTATCTTGTAAAATAATAGAAACAATATCCCTAGCAACAGCAGAGATTAAAATATTATGGACTCCCCAAGACAAATGAGGTAGAGGTTTGGGGAAAATCTCCTGAGCAATTTTCCTTGTCCAAAGGGGATAGAGAGTACTTATGGGACGATTTTGTAAAATCCATAGGGTTTGCCCATCGTAACTCCATTCTATATCTTGAGGGATATTCTTATGGGTTCTTTCAATTTCTCTAGCAATTTTTGCCACGGAAAACAATACCGATGGCGGTATATTCCCGCGCCCTTTTAGCACATCATCAGCAAGATAAACTTGATATTTTTCAGGAGAAACTTGCCCTGATACCACTTTCTTCGTATCTCCTGCTACCCCTTCAATGCAGATACAATCATCAAGTTGATTGATAGGATTGCGACTAAAAGCAACCCCCGAAAACTCTCCCTTGATTTGCTTTTGCACAATTACCATCAAAGATTTTTCTTTGGTACCTTTATTTTGGCGATAATTAAGGGCGATCGCGCTGTGATAAGATGATAAACAATCGATGATTCTATGCTTGAGGGTAGCCACATCAGTAATATTGAGATAACTCTTATAGATTCCTGCCGCCGACACCGTCAAAGAATCCTTATCCAAAACCGAAGGACGCACCACCAAAGGATTTTGTATAGAAGGGTTAGCAAAATCACAAAAAGTATCCAAATCATCCCCCGCCCTAATTACCCAACCATCAGGCACACTATAACCCCATTGCTTCAGCAAAGAAAGATTTGCCGCCTTATACCCCACCTTTTCAGGATTTAGCTTCTGAGAAAGAGAAGTTACCCCACTATCGCCCCGAAAAAAAGAAAATACTTGACTAGATTTAAACTCCCCCTCATCAGAAATCTGATCAAAAACCCACAATAATAACGCAGCTAAGCCAATGGTGACAAAAATATATTCTGGGGAATTAATATTTTGAGCCGATAACACCACCACCATTAAACCCAAAAAACCAACTTGCCCCCCTTTACGGGTACGAAAAATCGTAAAACTAATACCCCCTAACAACAAAATCAACAATCCTGCTAGGGGATTATGGGCGATGATACCCCAAGTAACATTAGTTAAACCAGCGCCCTTACCTACCCAATAACGCCCCATGACAAGGGCAATTAAAGCCATTATCTCCCATGATGAGCCAAGGGGAAAAAATGCCCTAGTCATTAAAACCACCGCAACACCTTTTCCTGCCTCCGATAAAAACGCCAAAATTCCTGCCGCCCTACCACCGTGATAAAAAGCCGCCGACACGGAAATATTACCATTCCCTAATTTTTTTAACTCTTTTCCTGATACGGCATAGGTAAACCAATCCACCAGAGGAATAGCCCCGATAATGGGGGATACCACAAAAACAATAATTGCTCCCCAAATTTCTGTCATAGAATTTTATTGATTGTAATAATCATTGTTCAATTTTAAGGGTAAAAAACTATTCCCCATTATCCATTCCTCTCTTATTCAGAAATTCTGTCACATAATCAAATTGATTATATTCTGCTAAACTAGCGGCAGTATAACCGTTATGGTTGCGATGATTGGTATTAATTCCCTCTACCTCTAATAACAGTTTAACCCCTTCTAAATGTCCTCGGTGCGCTGACCACATCAAAGCCGTGCCTCCCCCTTTATCCTCAAGGTTTACATCAGCACCAAAGTGCAATAAACAGCGAATCATATCGAGATTATTTTGGTCACATACTTTCATTAAAACGGTTTTTCCATCGGCTAAACGCACATCAGGATTTGCCCCTGCTTGGAGTAAATAATAGGCTATTTCTTGCCAATTGTTGATGATGGCGAGGGTTAGGGGATAATCATGGCCATTGACATAGTTGGGATTTGCTCCATTTTTAAGTAATTCGGCAACAATTTCACTATGCCCCTGTAAACAGGCGATGAGTAAAGGACTATCTTTTTCAGCGTTGATGGCGTTAACGTCTGCCCCTTTTTTGATGAGGGCTTCGACAATTTGAAAGTGTCCTTCTAAACAGGCTAAATGGAGCGCTGTTTCTTGATAACTGTCTTTTAGGTTTACTTGGGCTTCAGCATTGAGTAATACTCTAACAATTTCTATGTTTCCTTGGGCGCAGGCATTCATGAGGGGGGTAAAGCCGTCTTTATTTCCTCTGTTTACATCCACGGACTGTTTTAAGAGGGTTTTAACTACGTCTAGTTTATGGTAGTCGATGGCGAGATTTAATGCTCCTTCGTCTTGGTATAAGTCGGCGCCATGGCTGACTAATAGCTCGATGATGGGGCTATGATTTTTTTTGATGGCTACTTGTAAGGGGGTTTCTCCATCTATGTCTTGGGAGTTTACCCTTGCTCCATTTTTTAATAATAGTTCGGCTATATCTCTATGGCCTAAGTAACAGGCTATCATTAATGGTGGGGTGCGATCGTCGTTACTTAGGTTTACATCAGCACCCGATGTGATTAATAATTCACAAATAGGTAAATAGTTTTTGGCACAGGCAAACATCAGTGCTGTCATTTTATGGGGATGGTTTTGATAATTGACATTAGCCCCTTTATCAATCAGTAAATGTGCGATCGCACCATTGCCCCCTTGTACCGCATAAATCAAAGGAGTATTATGATTGACATCAATATTGTTAACAATATTATTATCCTGAGCTAGAATTATTTCAACCATAGGCAAATTTTGCTGTCTTACCGCTTGATGGATGTTAGAAAGATTGTTCATAAATGGTCAAATCACACATTATGGAGGATAATAATTCAGACAGTCTTGGGAAGAAACTTTAATTCATCAATACCATAATCACTATTATGGAGCTTTTTTCTTTATCATTCTAGGAGTAAGGCTCAACAATCACCAATTTTTGATGCTCAATTTTATTGTTTTTTTGATAAGCAATATTAGCAATTGAGTACAAATTTTAGTATCATGGTATAGGTCAATTAAATCTTAACCCATCAACTAGGATTAACAGTACACTAAAATTATTACTATGATTAAAATACGCTTAAAAAGATTAGGTAAAAAAAGAGAAGTTAGTTATCGTATCGTTGCTATCAATAGCCGCAGTCGCCGTGACGGTAGAGCATTAGAAGAATTAGGATTCTACAACCCTCGTACCGATGAAACCAGATTAGATGTCCCTGCTATTGTTACCCGTTTAAAAGATGGCGCCCAACCCACCGAAACCGTGCGTCGTATTTTAGACAAAGCAAAAGTTTTTGAACAGGTAAATGCTTAATAAACAACCTTATCTTGATTTAGATAATGCTACTAGCCCTGATTATGATGGGCTAATTCGTTTTCTCGTTGAGCCATTATTAGAATCTCCCGAATTACTCAGTTTTAACTGTGAATACATCCCTAGTACCAAACGAATTTGGATTCGTCTAGCCTTAGAAGAAAAGGAAAAAGGTAGGGTTTATGGTAAAGGGGGACGTAACATTCAGGCTATTCGTACTGTGTTACAAACCGCAGCCCAGATGGTTGGGGATACCCTGTATCTTGAAGTCCACGAAGATCAAGAACGTGGTAGATTTAGATCCAATCCCCGCCGCAAGTCTAATAATAACACTAATTTTACTCCTAAGTCTCATTCTAATGGTACTCCTCGCCCTCCCATTAAGAGACGTGGGCAAGTTAGTAAGCCTATTATCGAGTAGTTTTTCGGCTTTTCTTTGCCCAACAGCATTTACTGTTGGGTTTTTTGTTGTCACCGACTTTAGGTTATACCATTATTGCTAAAATCAAACTCTCTCCCGTCCAAATCTTTGCCATGGGGGTGTGTACCAGTACCAAAAATTTAAACATCAGGCATTGCTTAATCATGGTATGAAACATAATTGAATGATGCTAGAAATTAAAACATTAAAATATTATCACTATTCCCTGTTCTCGGCTTAAATGAGAAATCATATCTAAAATCAGCAATGTCAAATGTCATTTATTAATTTTTGATAACATTTCATTCTAATTTACTTTATATTTTGTATTCTGATATACAGAAGTTTATTTAATTTTGCATGGTGAGTGTAGACTACAAACTTCGTAATCACAAGACTTTATATTTATGGAGTGCAGAGATGTTAGTTAAATTAGCTACCACAACGGACAAGGTAAAATCGGATACTCCTTGTTGGAGTCCAGTATGTCATATCACCTATAATCGTGATTCATGGGTAAAACTGAATGAAGCCCCCAGTGATTATAGTCAAGAGGAAGCGTTGTTATTATGTGAAGAAAAAGCTGGTATTTGGGTAAGTTGGGTTCCGGGTTATGGTGAAGTTGTTTTGGATAAAAGTGAGTTTTACTGTTAAACCTTATTTCAGTATTTATGAATAAAAAAATATTGCTGTGAGGATATTTGTTACCTTGCAGTTTTTTTGTTAAAGTGCGATCGCACCTTATCTTTACCTAAACAAAAAATTATCACTAAATTTAGCAACGACAAATAAATAAGAGAGTAATAAACCTACATTCGGAATAAGCTGAAAGTATTATTTTCTCCTAGTCTGTAAACCTGGTAATTTCGTAGAAAGAAGGATAAAATAGCCTTAATACGAATAGAGTTTAAATTGTAATTAAGTTTTGGTTAGACAAATCTATTAATTTTTACTTTGGTTATCCCATGCTTGTAAATAATATTGATACCGCTGTTTAAATTGATTAAAAGTCAAATCTTTGCTCCAAAATTCTACTAAACCATGTCCTAATGCCCAGGCTTCTTGATCAGGGGTGCCGTTATTTTCCACTAAAATTGTCCAAAGAGAGAGTAAATCAAAGGATATTTTTTCATTATCATCACTGAGTAGATTGAATAAGTCATAGGCCAGTTGTAGTTTACCTATCACCACGGGTAATTGCTCTACGGGGATTCTTTCGGCTAGGATGTAGGCGAGTTGAGGGGAGCCTGTGGTGAGGGTAGAGACAAACTGTAATACTGGGCTTTTGAGCAGGGCAGTTAAACCTTGGCTAGTAGCCATTTGGAGGGTATATTTATCGATAATTTTGGCTGCGGCTAGGCTTCTGGCTTCTAGGTTACGGAAAAAACGAGCTAATCTGATTTGTTTGGCAGGGGCGATCGCCTTTAGAATATGAATAGCTAAAATATCATCATGCCAGGGCGCTCGGGAAATTTCCCCATAATTAGCGGTAACGATGGGTAAAACCTCCTCACAAAATGAGCCTAAATTTTCCTGACGATAACTCACCGCCGCCCGAATAGAAATCTCCTTTGGTTTATTGCCCCCTTGCCAATCATAGGGAGGTTGCCATTCCCGCACTGGACGCAGTCGATCAACTTGGGTTATCACGGTAAAAATAGGAATATCCTGCCCATCTTCTTGTAATTTAAGCAAAAAATCTTGATCCATTTGCAAAGCAGGATCAAGGGCTGGATTTAAAAGCAAAACAATATCTGCACGGCGAGAATAATCCAACACTTTTTCGAGGTATTCAGGACGATTTATTTGCTCATAGCCTGGGGTATCGAGGAGATTTAGCCTTTCCCCTGTGTTCGTTTTCCATTGATAACTTTTGATTTCCGTGGTGCTGGGCAAAAGGTCAACTTCTGCGGTTTGGGCATTGAATAGGGTATTGATTAAACTACTTTTTCCTGCTCCTGTTCTACCTACCAATAGAATATTAACGGGTTTTTGTTTAATGTCTTCGGGTTTTTGAGCCTCTTCTAAAATTTCTTTGAGGGCTTTGGTTTTTTTCTCAGGAAGGCTTCTTTCTTGGGGTTGAAATTTATCAAGAGAGAGATTATCACCACCATATAATAACGCCGTTTGATGGGCAAGATTTCCGAGGGCAACTTCCCTTATTATCTGACTGAGATTAATTAATAATTCTTGGTTGGCTTGTTGGGTGGTGCTATTACTAGCGACTTTGGTAAGGGCTACCGCTGGATTAAGTACCCATTGTGCCCAACTCCATACTTTCATCAATTTTCGGGCAGAGGGTTCTAGTTTGCGGTATATTTGATAACCCTGATAACCTTGGGCTATGGTGACTTGGTTGAGGGCAGGGGATAGTTGATTCATCCATTTATCCATATCATCCACTGTACCCCGAATTAAGGTATAGGCTTGGGGTATGTAGATATTGAGGAGGGGGTATTTTTCCTCTGGGTAGTAAATAAGGGCGATCGCCTGTACTAAATCTTGACAACGTTGGAAAAATAGTTGCAAATCTTCCCACATGGGGGGATCATCCTTGCTTTTTAGGATAATATTTTCTAAAGCTGACTCTAGCTGAGAGTAAATTTCGGGATCACTATTACTAAAAGAAGGACTATTATCTAATTTTTCTTGGGCAGAGGCGATCGCACCTTCCACGTCAGGCATCAAAGGCTTAGTCCACCGAACTAACAACCAACGCCACGCCACAAATAAAACCACAAAAATTGCCCATATCCAACTAATTCCCCATTGATTAATTTGTAACCCCGTTGCCACCACAAAAAATAAAATCAATATCACCGCGGGAGTAGCTAAAATTAACCATTGCCAAGATTTTAAACGAATCATAGTTAACCTGAGTTCGGGATAAGGGGAAGGACAAATAGTAAGCTAAAAGTAACAACAAATTTAAATTACTATATTGTCCTATGTCTAATTTAGATGAATTATTCTGTCATGTCGATGATTGGGCTCAAAAATTTAAGCTCTTATGGCAAGAAAAATTTTTATCTAATGGGGTTATGCTAAATTAAACCACTACAAAGTTAACTAACTTATTTGGTACCACAATCACTTTTTTAATCTCTTTGCCTGTGATATATTTTTGCGCAACTTCTGAATCTTGGGCAAACTGTTGTAACTCATCTTTAGTGGCGCCGGCAGGTACAGAAATAGTACCTCTAGTTTTACCCATAATTTGGATAACGAGGGTAATTTCATCTACAGTTAAGGCTTCTTCATCTATCGCTAACCAAGATTGCAAATGCACCGATTGTGTATTCCCCAACTGTTGCCACAATTCTTCGCCGATATGGGGGGCAAAAGGGGCAAGAAGGAGGATAAGGGTTTCGATACCTTCTCTATACACAGGAGAGTTTTTATCTTTACTATCTCGCAGGGCGTTATTGAGTTTCATCAACTCGGAGACAGCGGTATTAAGTTGATAATCACCGTTTAAGTCTTCGGAGATTTCCTTAATAGCGGTATGGATTGCCCTTCTCAAGTCTTTTTCTGTTTTGCTTAGCTTAGATTTATCAATGGTTTTATTTTGGGCAGATTGAGGATTCTCGATAAATTCGTTAACCAATGTCCAAACTCGGTTGAGAAAACGGAATTGCCCTTCTACGTCGGCATCATCCCATTCTAAGTCTTTTTCGGGGGGTGCTTTGAAAAGGATAAACATTCTGGCGGTATCGGCACCGTATTTGGATAAAACTATTTGAGGATCTACCCCATTATATTTTGATTTGGACATTTTTTCGTAAAACACCGAAAGGCGATCGCCCGTAGCCCTATCATAGTAAACGGTTTCGGTTTTACCTTGCTCGTTGGTTTCTTCTTTTTCCTCAATATTTTCAGGGAGAATATACTTACCAGTGACAGGATTTTTATAGGTAATCGCTTGTACCATCCCTTGGGTTAAAAGACGCTTAAAAGGCTCATCCACATTCACCAAACCCCTATCCCTGACTACCTTGGTAAAGAAACGGGAATAAAGAAGGTGTAATATGGCGTGTTCAATACCACCTACATACTGATCCACCCCCATCCAATTGTTCACCCTATCAAGGCTAAAAGGCTCATGTTCGTTGTTTGCGTCGGTATAACGAAGAAAATACCAAGAAGAATCAATAAAGGTGTCCATGGTGTCTGTTTCCCGTTTCGCAGGAGTACCACAACTAGGACAAGGCACATTAACCCAGTCTTCCATTTTAGCGAGGGGAGAGGGGCCACGACCAGAAAATTCTACTTGCTCAGGTAATTTTACGGGTAAATCTTTATCAGGTACAGGTACCGTACCACAATTGGGGCAATGGATGACAGGAATAGGACAACCCCAATATCTTTGACGGGAGATTAACCAATCACGGAGACGATACTGGATGCGTTTTTTTCCGTAGCCTTGATTTTCAGCAAATTGAATCACTGCATTTTTACCTTTCACCGACTGCATTCCCGTAAAGCAACCAGAATTAATCATAGTACCTGCTTCGGTGTAGGCTTTCAATAGACACACATCCCCGTTATCAGCATCATCAGGCAAAATAACGACTTTGATGGGCAAGTCATTCTCTTTGGCAAATTTGAAGTCCCTGACATCGTGGGCTGGTACCCCCATTACTGCTCCTGTACCATATTCATATAGTACATAGTTGGCGATCAGGATGGGAATTTCTTCCCCTGTAAAGGGATTGATGACTTTACCCCCTGTCAAGACTCCTTTTTTGGGTTTATCATCAGCGGTGCGATCGATTTCGCTTTCGGCGCTAACTTCTTTTATAAAGGCTTCTACGGCTTCTTTTCTATCGGGGGTAGTGACTAGGGGGGTTAAAGGATGTTCGGGTGCCAATACCACATAGGTTACACCATAGACGGTGTCGGGGCGGGTAGTGAAAACAGCAATTGTTTCCTCTTTATCCATAACAGGAAATTCGAGGTAAGCCCCCACCGATTTACCTATCCAATTTTCCTGCATGGTTTTCACCCTTTCGGGCCATCCTTCTAGTTGAGATAAATCCTCTAAAAGTTGCTCTGCATAGTCGGTAATTTTCAAAAACCATTGTCTCAATAGCTTCCTTTCTACCTTCGCCCCACTACGCCAAGAATAACCATCTCCATCTACCTGCTCATTGGCTAAAACCGTTTGATCAACGGGATCCCAGTTTACGGCGGCTTCTTTTTGATATGCTAAACCTGCTTGATAAAATTGTAAAAATAACCACTGTGTCCATTTATAATATTCTGGAGAACAGGTAGCAACTTCCCTATCCCAATCGATGGATAGTCCTAGTTGTTGTAATTGCGATCGCATTTGGTCTATATTTTGAAAAGTCCAAGTAGCAGGAGGAATTCCCCTATCAATGGCAGCATTTTCTGCGGGTAAACCAAAGGCATCCCAGCCCATAGGATGTAACACCCGACGCCCATTCATGCGTTGAAAACGGGCAATAACATCAGTAATCACATAGTTGCGCACATGGCCCATATGTAGCTTTCCTGAAGGGTAAGGAAACATGGAAAGGGCATAAAATTTGGGTTTATCGCTATTTTCTTCGGTTTTATATAGTTCGTTTTCTGTCCATTGCTGTTGCCATTTATTTTCTACATCACTGGCTTGATAAGGAGATTGCATAATTTATATTGAACTTTAACTATAATTATTTAATTTAATCAATCTTCTATCTTACAGCGGTTTTTCAACCTATACTAATCAATAATGTCGGAGTAGCATATATCTTTGATTTTTTCACAAAAGATCATCTTCAATCCATTTTTTGCCTTGATTTTCTGCCAACTCTGCCGTCTCAAAAAAATTAACTTCCTGTACAACTATGCCTTCAGAAGTTACCGCCCTAAATTCCCATAATTTATCAGGATGATAACCCACAATTAAAAGATTTTTACCCACATGATTGACACAATAAATTTTTTGATACATTGCTTTTTCTTGGTGAACCATAAAGATGTTAATATTTTTTAACAAACAACTATCATCAAAATAACAAAATTTTTATAAAACCATGTACACATTACCCCACCCCCCTTTAGTTTTATTAGCTATGGGTTTTTTTATTGGAATTACCTGTGGTTTAGCTTTTGAATCTTCTTTGAAAATAAAAGTCAATTACTGGAGTAATCAAGGCAAAAAAGGAATAAAAACGGATATGTCGGAGATTTCTGTTTTACAAATACCTTTTCTTGGCATTTGTTTAGGTATTTGTATGTTTTTAGCCGCAGGACTAGAAATTTTTACCTACAATCGTGTTTTGTCCTACGGAGTTTCTTTACCTCTGACTATTTTTATTGGTGTATTGATATGGGTACAACTTAGAAAGCTAATTGTACAACTTTTAGAGGGCGGTTCTGAAGCTATTGATTTAGATTCTTATTTTTAACTAAATGGCAAAGTATCCCCACATTAATCAAATCCTGATGTAGCGGATACATTTTGTCCTGTCAATGAATATATTTAATTCTCTATATGGCACCATCTTGGGCGATAAAGGTGCGATCGCACGGTAGGGATGCAACGGCTTGGGTGAGGGTGAATTCAGCGTCTAAAATACGTTGTTTGAGAGTTTGGGCAACCTGACGGGAGAGATATAAACTAGCCACGGAAGCTACTCGCACCACTTGCCCTTCTATCTTAATTTTCCCACTCTTGAGGTGGGCATAACTAGCTAACCCAAAACTAGGACGCACCCGACGGGGAATAGAAAAATCCATCACTGGTGCCACAATATCTTTATCATCCACAGCACAGTTAGCAACAATTTTTTCACTTAGCAGGGGAATGGGAATACCTACCCCCAACATCAAGGATGAACCATAATTTTTGAAATAACAACCCCTAACCCATTCATGACTCATCTGTTTGGCATCTCCCACCAAAGCCACCGTAGAGGCAGGACCAATGGGGGTGCGATTTTCTCGTCTCTTTTGTAGGGGGAAATTTTGGGTGCCTTCCCATGCGATGTAACCTTCTGCTCCCCCTAAAAATATTTTGGTACCAATGCCCACCACTTCCAAATCGGGGTCATTTAACAGGGGAGACATAGCGCCCACGCTCGAATATACGGCGTTGCCAAGACGGGGCAATAATGGGCCTAAGTAGGTGTATAAAGTGCGATCGCCCCCATTCACCCCTACAATAAAGTTTTGATACAAATTTCGAGGGTTGTATAAGTAAAACTGATTAATAGAATCCATGGTGATGGTGGACTCAAAGGAAGCTCTAGGGTAACAGTCCGTTACCTGTCCCACTGCTTTTATCGGTACAGCCTTCCCCGCAATTAAATCTTCTATCACATGGGCCCCTCCCCTTTCAGGTAAATTAGAAGGTACGTTATCCCCTAACTCTTTATTACTGCCATATTCAGAAGGTACCGTTGCACCCAAACACAGATCCACTGCCCCAAATCCTGCATAGGTAGGTACTCCATCGAGCCAACACTGACGAATTTTGATGGGGGGGTCTGTATGACCGAGGTTAATGATTGCCCCCGATGACTCCATGGGTTCAAAGGTACCCGTACAAACTACATCTATTTCTTGATAAGTTTTGCTTATACCTTGTTTTTTTACTTTACTTTTTAATTCTTCAATGGTGCAAACTTTTACGGTGCGATCGGCTATTTTTTCATTAATTTGGGCAACAGTGCGCATAGATAATTAACTATTGTGTTTGCGGGGCTAAGGCTCAATGAAAAATTGAACTTTAATTCATTTTATCCTGATTACAACTCAAAAGAGGCTCTTTCTAAACACTAACTTGTTATCAGTTTATTTAATTTATCAAGGCGATACGAACCGATTACTGATGATAAATAATTTATTGATAATGTACAGACAAAAAAAGCACCCCAAGGAGTGCTAGTTTTTTTTCTTACGGGACTGACGGGACTCGAACCCGCGACATCCTGCGTGACAGGCAGGCACTCTAACCAGCTGAGCTACAGTCCCTCGTTGCGTTCAACATTATCTATGTTAACGAACGGTTAAAATTTTGTCAAGAAATTTACAAAAAATATTCTTATCCCTTCGTCTCTTTATCCCTTGTGGATAAAATACAGAAATCTTGACTTACAATTGGTTAAAAATACAGTTATTGTTACAATAACCCTTTAGTCTTATCTGAAACAGAGTAAAATTTATGAGTCGTGCCGAGAAAGTCATTTTAGCCTATTCCGGGGGAGTTGACACTTCCGTATGTATTCCTTACCTAAAAAAAGAATGGGGTGTAAAAGAAGTCATTACCCTTGCGGCAGATTTAGGACAGGGAGAAGAATTAGGACCTATACAAGCCAAGGCTCTTAAATGTGGTGCAGTAGAGTCTTTGGTGGCCGATGCTACGGAAGAGTTTGTGACTAACTATGCTTTCCCTGCCATAAAAGCTAATGCTTTATATGAAAACCGTTATCCTCTTTCCACTGCCTTAGCTCGTCCCCTCATTGCTAAGTTGTTAGTGGAAGCTGCCGAAAAGTATGGTGCTGATGCGGTTGCCCATGGTTGCACAGGAAAAGGAAATGACCAAGTTCGTTTTGATTTAGGTATTACTGCCCTCAATCCCAATATTAAAATTTTAGCTCCTGCTAGGGAATGGGGTATGAGTCGTGAAGATGCGATCGCCTACGGGGAACAATTTGGTATCGAAGCCCCGGTCAAAAAATCCTCTCCTTACAGCATTGATCGTAACCTATTAGGGCGTAGTGTGGAGGCTGGCCCCTTAGAAAACCCTATGACAGAGCCTCCCGAAGAAATTTACGCCATGACAAAATCGGTTATGGATGCCCCTAATGAGCCTGAATATTTAGAAATTACCTTTGAACAAGGAACAGCCGTAGCGGTTAATGGTGTTGCTCTTCCTCCTGTTGCCCTAGTTACCAAAATTAATGAAGTGGCTGGTAATCATGGGGTAGGACGTATCGATATGATTGAAAACCGAGTAGTAGGTATCAAATCTCGGGAAATCTATGAAGCCCCTGCTCTTTTAGTGCTTATCAAAGCCCATGAGGACTTAGAAAGTTTAACCCTCACCAGTGATGTAACCCATTATAAAAGAGCCCACATTGATGAAACCTATAGTCGCATGATTTATGAAGGGTTATGGTATAGCCCCCTCAAAAATGCCCTCGACGCCTTCATCGAAGAAACTCAAAAAAGAGTCAGCGGTACAGTACGCATCAAATTCTTTAAAGGTAATGCTACCATCGTAGGTAGAACATCCCAGTATTCTTTGTATGACTCCGAATTATCTACTTACGGAGAACAAGATCAATTTGATCACAAAGCCGCTGAAGGATTTATCTATGTTTGGGGTTTATCCACCAGAGTTTGGGCAGAAAAAACCCGTTCTTTGGAAAGTTAATTGCATCGTTATTAGTGGGGGATGACATCGGTTAATACACCGCCAATCAATGCCCCTGCAACGATAATTCCAATTAAGGTATTTGTAAAAAATCTACCAGCTTCGGGGTTAAATCCGAGGCTTTTGTCTTCTTTACCTGCAGTGAAAAATAGTGACCATGCTTGGTTTGCACTAATATCCTTAAAGTCGTTGAATTCTGAGCGAAATACGACAGGTGCGAATAAGTCTCTGTTGTTGGTAGCTGTTAAATCGTTATTCATAATATATATAATTGCTTTTTCGTTCTACATTCACAATGTAACAAAATATTACAATTCCTTGCGTTCGGTTGACACGAACCCTTAAGTGTGGTCAACCGCCGAGGAGATTTGAGAATTATAGACTAGGGTTTATGAATACCCCCCGTAGGAAAAAGCTAATTTACTAGAATTATTGATTTTGGTGGGCGATAATACCCACCCCACCGCAACAGCTTAAGATAAAGCGTCCATCAGCTGAGTTTTAGCAGTAGCCAAAGCCTCATCAACCTTGGTGGCATCCCTTCCTCCCGCTTGGGCAAGGTTAGGGCGTCCTCCGCCTCCACCACCACAGATTTTGGCGATTTGTCCGATAAATTTACCTGCCTGAAGTTGTTTTTCTTTATAAACTTTTTCCCCAAAGGCAGCCACTAAACTTACCTTTCCTTCCTCGGGGATGGAAGCCAATACTACTGCACTATTCCCTAATTTTTGTTGTAATTTTTCCCCTGCGGTTTGTAAGGATTTAGCATCTAAATCTCTCATGTGGGCAACGAGAATTTTAAACTCTCCTACTGTTTGGGCTTCGTTAACTAAACTATCGGATTTTAATAAAGCTAACTCTTGCTTAAGGCTTTCCAACTCTTTTTGGGTAGTTTTTAACTCACTTTGAAGATTGGCAAAACGTTCGGGAATTTCCTCGGGTTTGGCTTTGAGTTTATCAGCCAATTCTTTGACAACTTCATCTCTTACCTTGAGATATTCCAACACTGAGGCACCCGCCACAGCTTCGATGCGTCTTACCCCAGAAGAAATACCCGTTTCTGATATGATTTTAAATAGCCCTATTTCAGCGGTATTATTTACATGAGTCCCCCCACATAATTCCATGGAAACCTCTGGTATATCGATAACACGCACCTGGGAGCCGTATTTTTCACCGAACATGGCGATCGCCCCTTTAGCCTTAGCTTCTTCTATACCCATAACAGAAATATCAGCGGGATGGGCTTCGGCAATCCAAGTATTAATCAAATCCTCAATTTGTTGTAATTGAGATTTGGTAATGGGTTGAGGGGAATTAAAATCAAAGCGTAACTTATCAAAGGATACCAAAGAACCAGCCTGAGAGATGGAATTATCCACCACCTTTTTTAACGCCGACTGTAATAGGTGAGTAGCGGTATGATTTGCCCTGACACGGTTACGACAGGCTTTGTCAACGGTTGCCCGTAGCTTTTGCCCTACGGTGATACTACCCCTTTCCACCGTGCCATAATGAACAAAAAAGCCCGACTCCTTCTGTACATCATTGATGGAGATTAACACATCTTCCCCTGCGAGGTAGCCTTTATCGCCAATTTGCCCCCCAGACTCGGCATAGAAAGGAGTTTTATTTAAAATTAACTGTACCTTAGTACCCGATTCCGCTTTTTTCACGGATTTACCTTCTACCAACAAACCCTCAATATGGCTAATCAATTGATATTCTTGGTAGCCCAAAAATTCTGTAGGATGGATATGTTCCGCTAATTTGTCAATGCTTCCTTGTACCGTTAAATCTATCGTCTCATGGGCTGATTGCGATCGCACTCTCTGAGCCTCCATCTCCGCCTCAAAGCCATCCACATCAATGGTTATACCCTGCTCCTCCGCTATTTCCTGAGTTAATTCCAAAGGAAAACCGAAAGTATCATAAAGAGTAAAAGCATCCACCCCAGAAATTTCCGTTTTTTGCACCTGTTTTAGCTTATCAATAACCTCCGCCAAGAGTTTCTCACCCCTTTCAAGGGTAGCTAAGAAAGCTGACTCCTCCCGTTGCAACTCAGTTTTGATAACCTTTTCCCTTTCTCTGGTATTGGTGTAAATCCCCTCTAACAATTGAATGGCAGTTTCCGCCACCTGATTGATAAAATTACCATCAATGCCAATCAAACGCCCATGACGCACCACCCGACGAATAAGGCGACGCAAAATATAACCACGCCCCATATTAGAAGCAGAAATGCCATCAGCGATCATTTGTACCACCGATCGCACATGATCCCCTATTACCTTTAAAGATACCTTAGTATTCTCATTCGCTTTTTGATAGTCAATATCAGCCAACTCAGCAGCAGTCTTGATGATAGGGAAAATCAAATCAGTTTCATAATTATTCGGCACTTGTTGCAGAATCTGCGCCATTCTTTCCAACCCCATACCCGTATCAATATTTTTCTTTTCTAGGGGCGTTAAATTTCCTTCGGTGTCTCGGTTATATTGCATAAACACCAAGTTATAAAACTCAATAAATCGACTATCATCTTCCAAATCGATATTATCATCACCCAATTCGGGCTTAAAATCATAGTATAACTCCGAACAAGGACCACAAGGGCCAGTCACCCCAGATTTCCAGAAATTATCTTCTTCTCCCATGCGGATAATCCTTTTTTCAGATACACCTATTTCATCACGCCAGATGGCAAAGGCTTCGTCATCTTCACGAAACACACTAACCACAATTCTTTCTGGGGGTAGTTTAAATACTTGAGTCGATAATTCCCAACCCCATGCAATGGCCTGAGATTTAAAGTAATCCCCAAAACTGAAATTGCCCAACATCTCAAAGAAAGTATGATGTCTGGCTGTGCGCCCCACATTCTCAATATCATTGGTGCGGATACATTTCTGGGAAGTAGTTGCCCTCGGTACTTCAGGGGTTTGTTGCCCTAGGAATATGGGCTTAAATGGTAGCATACCTGCGATAGTTAAAAGCACCGTAGGATCTTCAGGTACTAAAGATGCACTAGGTAATATTTTATGTTGTTTTTGCTCAAAAAAGTTTAAAAATTTTGTTCTGATTTCGTTTCCTGTTAAGGAAGGAGGGATATTAGTCATAGAAAGTTATCATATATTCGTCTATATGCTATTATCCCTTAAAATCACCTGTTAGTAAGTATTAAACTTTGTTAATGATTATGAAATTATGAGTACACCTAACTTTCAAAAATTTTTTAAACCCCTTTTAGAAATTGCTTCTGATGACAAAGAACATTCTACAAAAGAAGCAAAAGAAATCTTGATCAATAAAATGGGATTAACCGCTGAAGATTTACATGAAAAAGTAAGAAGTGGAGCAATGACAAAGGTTGATAACCGAATTTGGTGGGCAAAAAGTTATTTTGTTAAAGCAAAAGTCTTTCATTATCCTAAGCGTGGAATTTTTAAAATTACAGAAAGAGGGAAAGATTTATTAGCAAAAAAATATCAAGAAATAACTGTAAAAGAACTTCAGCAATATTCTGAATTTTTAGATTTTGTTACTCCTAAAAAGAATAAAAACAATGAAATATCTGACGTTCCTTTCACAGAAAAAGAGACTCCAGAAGAAATGCTTGAAAATGGTTATCAAGAAATTAGAAATGAATTAGCCGATGAACTTTTAAACACAATAAAAAGTAATTCTTATGATTTTTTTGAAAATTTAGTAATTGATTTGATGGTTCGTATGGGCTATGGTGGTTCGAGAGATGATGCGGGAGAATCTATTGGCAAAGTAGGTGATGAAGGAATTGATGGAATAATTAAAGAAGATAGATTAGGGTTAGATCTGATTTATTTACAAGCCAAAAAATGGGAAGGTACAATTGGAAGACCAGAAATTCAAAAATTTGTGGGTGCATTGCATGGAAAAAGAGCAAAAAAGGGAGTTTTCATCACTACGGGTGATTTCACTAAAACTGCTTTCGATTATGTAGAAAATATTGAGTCAAAAATTATTTTAATAGATGGCAAAAGTTTAGTAAATTATATGATAGATTATAATTTAGGTGTTTCCATATCAGTCACTTATGAGATTAAGAAAATTGATAAGGATTATTTTTTTAATGATTAATTTATCTTTTAAATATATCATATTCTTTTTCTTTAAACTTGCAAATATTCATGACAAAATACAATTAATTAAACTAATCTATTCAGTAAAAATATAACTATCCTATCTATCTTGAATGAAGAAAATAAAGACTAGCTTAAATTACTAAATTAGCATCTCTACTGATTCAACTATGGAAATAACAATTCGTGAACAATTACACCAACAAATTGATAATTTACCTGATGAAATTGTTGAGAAAATAGCACAATTCACATTATCAATTACTAATGATTATGATATAAATATCGCTGAATACACTGATTGGCAGAAAAAAGAATGGCAGGAATTTTCGTTAAGTCAGTTTTTTTCAGAAGATAATGATATTGAATATTCTTTAGAAGATGCTCAGAAAACTTATTAATGGGTTAGAAATACAATATTAAAAAAAATAAGAGAGGGTAAATAGTTATGAGTAAATTTAATTATACTGTCACTATTCAATGGAGTAATGAAGATAACTGTTTTGTTGTCTTTCTTCCTGACTTTAAAAATGAAATGCAACCCATTACCCATGGGGAAACCTATGAGGAAGCCTTAAAAAATGGACAAGAGGTTTTAGAGTTGATTATACAAGAGTACCAAGAGGATGGCAAAGATTTACCTCAACCTGAAACTTTTGTTTTTGCTTAAAATTTAGCCCTCTTTATTTTCACCATTAGCTACGATTAAAAAAATAACGGGCGATCGCCCTTATAACGAACATAACAATAAAGTATATAGTGGGAAGTATTGCAATTTGTGAATTATTTAATAATGTAGCAAAAGAGGCGATCGCAACGGCTAACATTTCATTAGATTTATAGAACCCATTTGGTATCTAGTAGAATATTGAGATGAAAACATAGAGAAATAGAAGGATGGCATATTCTAGCAGTCTAAGTGATGAAGAATGGGAAGTAATCAAACCTCTGTTACCAAAAAAGAAACGAACTTGTCCACCAAAGTGGTCTAAAAGACAAATTTGGGATGGTATTTTTTATCAACTCAAAAATGGCTGTAATTGGTCTGATTTACCCAAGGATTTACCGCCTTATTCTACAGTTTACTGGCATTATAAAAACTGGAAAAAAGAGGGTATCTTTGAAATGGTGATGTGTGAGCTTCATAAGCAACTAAGGGAAAAAGTAAAAAAAAATCCACTTGGACTCGATTAATAATCATTGATTCTCAAGCAGTACAAAATACTTGTAGTGCAGGAGTAGAGAGTAAAGGATTTTGTAGGTATAAACTCACCAATGGTATTAAAAGACATTTAGCAGTGGATAGTCTGGGATTTCCTTTTTTCACTTGTTGCACAAAGGCAAGTGTTTCCGATGATCGAGGATTAATCATGATGTTGAGTGAGAACATAGATTATTTTCGTGCCAAACCCATGAATGTTCATAAAATTACGATCCTCGTGGATTCGGGTTATCATCCTGATTTTATCATGAGGGAATTAGAAAAAGTTTATCCACAAATTGGAAAGAAAATTCGTATGGAAAAATCAGGCAAAATCTCTTCTGAACAAAAAAAATCAGAAGGAAAAAAAGGATTTGTGGTAGTCAAAGCAAGATGGATCATTGAAAGATCTAATGCTTGGATGGAAAGATGTAAAAATTTGGTCAAAAACTTTGAAAGAACCTTATTCAACTCCACCCAAAAAGTTAACTTATGTTTTATTCGATTACTTTTAAAAAGACTCACTGCTTCCTGAGATACCAAATGGGTTCTATAAAGAAGAATAAGAGCGAAGATAATATTCATTTATGCAATACAGGTAAGGAAACATAGGCTCAATTTCCTGTAAAAATTGCCATGGTACATTTAACAATAAAAAGCAAAGAAAAAAATAATCATCTATAATGGAGGTCTATGCAAGGTTGTTAAACTGACTCAACCAAGTAATCCCCACATTTAATAAATTCAATTTTCGGAAGGGTATTAAATTTAATAAAAAACGCAAATAATCCTTTCTGTTTTTTACCTCATCGAAAGAAAATAATAAATTAAACCGCTACAAAAAACTACTAAAAAAAATAATAGAAATAATTATGAGTATTAGAGATAATCAAGAAATTTCCAGAAAAATATATCGAGAATATACAGACACTGACGGAATTGTTCGCACCGAATACAAGGATATTAATGGCAACATTTATACAGAATATACCGATATTAACGGTAATTTTCACTCAGATCGAAAAGAGTTAATTGACGATAGATTGGTAGATGCCCATATTCAAGATGCACGAGTAGATAAAACAGTTGCACATATTGATAGGGCCGATAAAAATACCTCTAAGGGTTTACTTATTGGTGTAATTGTCACTACCATAATAGCTTTAGTAGCAGGGGTAATCTACTTTTTAAATGATGCTAATAACCCTGAACCCGTTGCTATAGTGCCGATTCCTGCAGAAACAGCTGAGCCTGAGTCGATAGAAGTTGAGGAACAAGAAGCCATCCAAACAACCGCTACGAGAACAACTCCTGAACCTTCAAGTCCAGTAACTCCTGAATCAAATAATAATCCTCCTACAACGACAACAACGAATAATAATATAACCGTCACCCCTTCAGAGTCTAATCAAAACCCTGCAGAAACAAATAATCAACCCCCCGCAGCTAACCCCACTCCCACTAACACGAGGCCTCAATCAACAGCAAATAATCCAGCCACACCTAAAAGCGATGGCGATCTTAAAAATGAGATTGTGAAAAAGTTTCAGGATAATTTAGGAGATAATCAGTTAAATGTTGAGGTAAATAATGGCGATGTAATGATATCAGGGATGTTGGAAACTCAAGCACAAGTGGAACAAATTCAACCAATACTTAAATCCGTTGAAGGAGTTAAGACAGTGAATATAATGGCTACCATCGAGCCTCAAAGGACAAATTAAATTAAGTTAAAGATTATAAAAACAATCACTTATTGAATCAAAAATTATGATGGTGCTAACTTAATATTCCTCGCCCTAAAAAAGCGAGAATTTTTATTTATTAGGGTCTGCGAAATCATCATATAATCCAGATTTAATACCAAATCCTATTTAGATGGTATATTTATTTACTTGAAATTATTGAGATTGATGATAGTTATTAGTCTACTTTTAATGTAGGATTTGGTATAATAACATTTATGATACTTTTATAAAATAATTTAAGTAGCACAACATTTAGTTGATAATATGATAATTTAGCTCTATTTATTTTCACTATTAATACGACTAAAAAAGTAACTTACCACTGCCCCTGTAACAAACATAATAATAGAATATATGGCAGGAGGTATAGCAATTTGGGGATTATTTAATAATGTAGCAGAAGTGGCGATCGCAATGGCTAAAGTTCCATTTTGCATACCAGCTTCAATAGAGATAGTAGAAGACTGCTTAAAACTTAAATTCATGCTTTTAGCAATCAAAAAACTAACAAGCAAAGTAATCACATTCAGGGCAAGGGTAGGAAAACCTGTTGCTTGAATAAAAGGGATTAAATTTTCTCGCTCCGCTAAAATAGCCCCTACCACCACCAAAGCCATAAACAAACCAGAAGCAATCTTCACAGGTTTATCAGCACGACGGGCAAAATTAGGTTTATAACTGCGAATCAGCATCCCTAAAGAGACAGGAATTAAGGTGACAACAATAATTTGTACAATAGTTTGCAACACAGGTAAAGCCACATAAGTGCGATCGCCCATAAACACTTCCATGCCATAATTGACTATAAAAGGCAAAGAAATGATAGTAATGACGCTAGACAAAGCCGTTAAACTAATAGATAAAGCCGTATCACATTTACCCAAATAAGAGTATAAATTAGAAGTCGCCCCCCCTGGACAAGCAGAAAGTAAAATAATGCCCACCGCAAACTCTGGCTGTAAATCCCAAAATCTCATCAACAAAAAAGCAATAATAGGTAATACAATTAACTGGCAAAATAACCCAATAAATATTGCCTTTGGTTCAAAAATTATTCTTTGAAAATCTTTGGGCGTAAGGGATAAACCCATACCTAACATAATGGTAATTAGGGCAATGGGTAAAAATATTTCCGTAACAAAATTGGCTTCCATTCGTTCGTTGCAAATACTTAGTCTTGAGTTAGCAAAACTATATCTTATTCCCTAAAAGTACTAACATTACCGTCTGGACCAAAAATAACCCTGATGGTGACAGACTCAGATTCACTGAGGGGAGAAATAATAGTTTCTCCTTGCAAGGGTAAAGGGGTTCTATCAATGAAAAATCCTGCGGTTTGTCCTACGGGAGTAATACGAGTTATGGCACCTTCCGAGTTAATGAGTAAACGGTATTCGATGCTTTGGGTTAAGTTTTCTGGGGGTTGCCAACGGGAGGCAAAATAATTTTTAACCTTTTCTTGGGGAGATGGAGTTGGGGCACGAGGGGTATTATCAGGAAGATTATTGCCATTATTCCCTTGAGGATTTCTAGCTTGTAAAGGAGGAATTGTCGGTAGGTTGGGACGTTCTGAGCCCAGTGGGGGAACAGGTTGAGGGGCAGGGGCTAATTCTTCGGGGGGCGGAGGAGAGGGGGGAAGGTTGTTTGTATTGTTTCTGGGAGGGGTTTGTGGCACAGTAATAGAACCTTCGTTGGAGGTTGGGGGAGAGGGTAATGAGGAATTATCCCCGTTTTCTAGGGGTGCTGGAAAGTTGGCGGGGGGTAGGGGTATATCGCCACTAGGTAGGGGCAACGGTTGTCTGCCCAAAAGGTTATCGGGTACATCGGGTAAGGAGGGGGGTAAAGAGTCTCTATCTATGGGGGTAGGGGGCAACACATCGGGAAATTCTGGGAAGGTATTTTCCGTAGCGGTTTCGGTTTCCTCTTCAATTTCTTCGGTCACAATGGTACTGTTATACCACCAAAATCCTCCAACTATTATAAGGGCGATCGCACCTATGCCCACAATACTTTTAAAAGGAGTGAAGGGGGAATAAATTTTATTTTCGCTCTCTCGGAAGTCAAGATAAAAATTTTCGAGGGCGTTGGTAAGGTCTAAAAATTGGGTATGACTCAGGGTAATGGATTGGTTATCTTCTGTTTTAATCAAATGATATAGTTGACCTTTTCCCACCACTAAAAAATCACTACTATCATCATTATCAAGCTCTTTTTCCTCAAAGTCGAGGTTTTGTAAGAATTTATCGAGGTATTGATTGATTTTTGCCCTAATTTTTTCTAGGTAAGGGCGATCGCCCCTAATAAATATTTCGTTTTCATGGGGCATTCTTGGATCATCAAAATTTAACTCAAAAGTATAGTCAGGAGCTAAATTTTGCCCTTTAAGGGGAGCAAAAGAAGGAGGATTATAAATATTGAGAGTACAAGTAGGGGGGGTATAACTTTTATATAAAGATTCTTTACTCATGATAAATAATTGATAATTAATAATTGAGAATGGATAATGAAGGAAAAATAATGATAATTATCACCATTGCCCATAGCTCAAAAAAGAATATAAACAGAGATCCCGTTAAAATAATGGGATAATAGTATTTTAGAGAATTAATATATATTTTATTTTTATGGCAGATCAATCCATAGCAGAAGTAATAAAATTACCCCGTACCAGCGAATCAGAACACCTAAAAAAAATACGCCATACCACCTCCCACATTATGGCCATGGCGGTACAAAAATTATATCCTAACGCTCAAGTAACTATCGGCCCTTGGACAGAAACGGGATTTTATTATGACTTCGATTTGCCCGAACCTTTGACAGAAAAAGATCTTAAAACCATCAAAAAAGAGATGATTAAGATTATCAAGAAAAAATTACCCATTGTCAGGGAAGTAGTCACCAGAGAAGAAGCCCAAAACCGCATCAAAGAAATTAACGAGCCTTACAAACTAGAAATCCTTGATAGTATCAAAGAAGAACCTATCACCATCTACCATTTAGCCGATGAATGGTGGGATTTATGCGCCGGGCCCCATGTGGAAACCACTGGAGATATAAACCCCAAGGCGATCGCCCTTGAATCCATTGCAGGAGCCTATTGGCGAGGAGATGCTAACAACCAACAACTCCAAAGATTATACGGCACAGCCTGGGAAACCCCCGAACAACTAGCCGAATATAAACGCCGTAAAGAAGAAGCCCTCAAAAGAGATCACCGTAAACTAGGAAAAGAACTAGGTTTATTCATTTTTTCAGATCCCGTGGGGCCTGGTTTACCCCTCTGGACTCCCAAAGGCACGTTAATTCGTTCTACCCTCGAAGACTTCCTCAAAAAAGAGCAAGTAAAAAGAGGTTATTTACCCGTAGTTACACCCCATATCGGTAGGGTTGATCTATTCAAAATTTCAGGGCATTGGCAAAACTACAAAGAAGATATGTTCCCCATGATGGCCGACAACGCCGAGGAAATGGAGAAAGAAATCGGTTTTGTCATGAAACCCATGAACTGCCCTTTCCACATCCAAATCTATAAAAGCGAACTGCGCTCCTATCGTCAACTACCCATGCGCCTAGCGGAATTTGGTACCGTGTACCGTTACGAACAATCTGGGGAATTAGGCGGACTCACAAGGGTAAGGGGCTTTACCGTAGATGACTCCCATTTATTCGTTACCCCTGATCAACTAGAATCGGAATTTTTCAGCGTAGTTGACCTGATTTTATCCGTATTCAAGAGCCTACAGTTGAAAAACTTTAAAGCCCGTCTGAGTTTCCGAGATCGAGAATCTGATAAATATATCGGTAGTCAAGAGGTATGGGATAAAGCCCAAAGTGCCATCCGTAATGCCGTTCAAAAATTGGATATGGAACACTTTGAAGCCCCCGGAGAAGCGGCTTTTTATGGGCCTAAACTCGATTTTATTTTCCAAGATGCTCTCGAACGGGAATGGCAATTGGGAACAGTACAGGTGGACTACAACCTACCCGAAAGGTTTAACCTCGAATACATCGCCCCCGATGGTTCTCGTCAGCGCCCCGTTATGATTCACCGAGCGCCCTTTGGCTCCCTAGAGCGTCTGATCGGCATCTTAATCGAAGAATATGCAGGGGATTTCCCCTTGTGGTTAGCCCCCACCCAAGCCCGTTTAATGGCGGTTAACGATGACTTTTTACCCTTTGCCCAAGAAGTATGTCAAAAAATGCTCTTAGCAGGAATTAGAGCCGAGGTTGATAGTAGCGGGGAAAGATTGGGTAAAATGATCCGTAATGCAGAAAAGGAAAAAGTTCCTATTATGGCGGTTATCGGCGGTAACGAGGTGGAAAGTAATACTCTAAGCATTCGTACCCGTGCTAACGGCGATTTAGGGGCTTTGGCTGTGGATGAGGTAATCTCGAAGATGGCTGAGGCGATTAAAAATCGTGATGCAGGAATAGAATAAATAATTGATAATGGAGAATTGATAATGGAGAATATTACTTTATCTTCAATTCGTTGTGTTTATTTATATTTTCTAAATTACTAACGTTTACTTCTCTCTGCCATAGGAGAGGGGTTGTCACTTCCAATATTTTCCATCGCCCATTCCCCACTTTAAGCATTTATCAAAAATATTCTAATTTTCTATGACAAAATTGATCGCACATTTAGGCCCTAACGGTACTTATTCTGAGGTTGCTACCTTAATTTATGCTCAAAATATAGAGGAAGAAACTGGAATAAAAACACAGTTAGTACCTTATCCCAACATTGCTCAAACTCTTTTGGCGGTGGCTGACGGGAGGGCAGATGTGGGAGTTGTGCCGGTGGAAAATTCTATCCAAGGCATTGTTTCTATGACTCTGGATAGTTTGTGGGAGTTGGATGGGTTACAGATTCAGCAGGGTTTGACTTTGCCTGTGGTGCATAATTTTTTGTCTCGGGGTAATTGTCTCAAGGGTATTAAAACTGTTTATTCCCATCCCCAAGCCCTTGCCCAGTGCCAAAAGTGGCTTGATAAACATACCCCTGAAGCTCGATTGGTGGCGGCTAATTCTACCACGGAAGCCTTACAAATAGTTAATCATGATCCCACTTCAGGGGCGATCGCCTCTTTGAGGGCTGCCCAACTCTATGATTTACCCATAAAAGAAGCCAATATCAACGATTATCCCGATAACTGTACTCGTTTTTGGGTGGTAAGTAAGGATAAAAAGGAAGATGGCGATTATGTATCCCTTGGTTTTTCCTTCGAGAAAAATAAGCCAGGGGTATTAGTAAAACCGTTACAAATTTTTGCGGAAAATAATATTAATTTAACTAGAATAGAGTCAAGACCTACAAAACGCTCTTTAGGAGAATATCTGTTTTTTATTGATTTACAGAAACATAAGTCTAAAAATGAAGTAAAAAAGGCTTTATCTGATTTATCACACCATACTAAAAAGTTGAAAATTTTTGGTAATTATGACGTTTTAAACATAG